>NZ_JBEZFW010000036.1:0-76268 GCF_040649695.1 Nonomuraea sp. NPDC048901
CCCACACGCGCCACGCCGGCCAGGACGACGAACAAGGCCATTGGCTGAGCCTGATCAACCAGTTCGCCTGCTGCTGGGGCACCACACCTACCCCTACCGGCAAGGCCGTCTGGTTCGAGCTGTCAGAGCCCTGACATGCCCACCTCAAGCCGGCAGGCCCGGGGACAATGAAGCGCTCCGGCTTTGTTGGAGGCTCAACGCCGCCCCCTCCCCGGAGTACTTCGGTTACAAGCGCGGCCTGACGCTTTTGAACGCAGTCAATGATCAAGTGATGGGGATCGGGCAGATGGTCGTGCCCGGCACGCCGCGCGACTCGCTGTACATCCTCGACACCCTGATCAACATCGACGCGGGGCCGCAACCCGAGGTCGTCACGACCGACCAGGCATCCGACTCGGACGTGGTCTTCGGGATCTTCTCCATGCTGGGCTACCGGTTCGCGCCCCGCTTCGCCGATCTGGGCGATCAGCGGTTTTGACGCGCCGAGCTGCCCGACGGGACGGCGCCGGCGTACGGGCCGCTGGAGGCGATTGCCCGCAACAAGATCAACCGGATGAGGATTCACACCCAGGGGTCGGATATGACTCGGGTCGCCGGATCGCTGGTGAACAACCAGGTCCGTGCCTATGACCTGCTGCGCATGTTCGCCCGCAACGGCTCCCCGACCCCGCTCGGGGAGGCGTTCGCCGAGTACGGCCGGATCGACAAGACCCTGCACCTGCTGTCCATCCTGGACCCGATCGACGACACCTACCGCCGCAAGCTGAACAAGCAGCTCACCGTCCAGGAGTCCCGGCACCGGCTCGCCCGCAAGATCCGCCACGGCGCCAGCGGCCAGATCCGCAAGCCCTACCGCGAAGGACAAGAAGATCAACTACGGGTATCACCGGAATACGGCAGAAACGGGCGCAAGACCGCGTAGCCACATGAATCCGGTTGCGGCGGGACTGGTGTGCCTGGTGGGGTACCTGCATGGACGCTGCTACTGAGCAGGTACAACGCGCGAGGGCAGGAAAAGACAGTACGATCACGCGGCAACCGGCTCCATGACACAGGCTGGCGGTGCTCGGGGCCCTGATGCTGGCCGCTCTTACCTTCAACACCGCGGAGAACCTGCCGGTCGGCCTCTTGGAGCTCATCTCCGACGACCTACGGATGTCCCTGTCAGCGGTTGGCCTGCTGGTTACTGGTTACGGCGTGACGGTGGCCATCGCATCCGTGCCACTCGCCCACGTCGTGCGGGCTGTACCCCGACGCTATGTGCTTATGGGACTGCTTGCTGCGCTCGTGGTGTCGAGTCTTGTTGCGGCGCTGGCTGCCTCCTACCGGCTGCTCCTCGTGACGCGGCTACTGACCGCGCTTGCCCAGGCGCTGTTCTGGGCCGTGACGGGGCCGGTCGCGGTGGGTCTGTTCGCGCCCGAGGTCCGGGGGCGGGTGGTCGGGGCGCTATCCGTCGCTGGTTCGCTCGCTCTCGCGCTTGGTGTTCCCGCTGGAACGTGGCTGGGCCAGCTGGCCGGGGTGAGCATCACTGGTGCGTTTCTGGACCGTTTTCCGCAGTCCGCGTTGGCCGCCGCCGTGGCCACGCAGGCGGTAGGCATGCTCGGCCTGTATGCGTTCGGCGCTCATCAGGTGGCGGCGGTGGTGTTTCTGATGCTGATGGGCGGTGCACTCGGGCCGGTGTTCATGTCCACTCAGAACGCGATGCTGCACTGCGCGCCGGGCCGCACGGACATCGCCTTGGCGGCGAACTCCGGCGCCTACAACGCCGGCATTGCGGCAGGTGCCGCGCTTGGGGCACTGGTCCTGCCGCTCGCTGAGGTACGAGGCACTTTCCTCGCCGGGGGGGCTACTGACCGTTGGGTCCTGCACGGTCCTCCTCGGCGGCGGGCTGCGACGTGCGCGCCGTCGTCCACAATGCCGATGAGGAACACCGACTCGTAGCCGCCGGTGGGCCGAGTCGCGCGCGGTCCGCCTCGGGGTGGCTGACCGGCTCCGGCTGCACCAGGTGTCCCGGCCGACTCGTTCGAAGCCGCAGTGCCGTTCGACCTGGTGCTGCGCGTGGACGCCGCGTGGGCCTTCGAGGCCCTGGCCGCCGCCGACGAGCACCGCGACCTGTGGCTCGGCGGCTACCACGATGTGCTCGGCTTCGTCACGCTCCTGCTCCGGCCGACGGAGCGGTAGCCCGGCTGACCGTATCGGAAGAAGGCGTGAAGAAGATGGGCGGGTTCGGGCAATCAGCGCTGATCACTTCTTCAGAAAGGCGCCAAATGCATGAGCTCGTCCCCTGTCCGTGTCTTACGCATGAGTGAGGCGACGACTGACGCGTCGATCATCGAACGGTCGTTACACGAGGCCGACGCGTTCTCGATGATCTTCGATCGGTATTTCCCGGTCATCCACCGGTACGTGGCGGCCCGGCTCGGGCCGGGCGCGGCCGACGACGTGGCCGCCGAGACGTTCCTCGCCGCCTTCGACCAGCGGCACCGCTACGACCCGGCCTTCGACGACGCGCGGGCCTGGCTGTACGGAATCGCCACGAACCTGATCGGCCGGCACCGCCGCAGCGAGATCCGCCTGTACCGCGCGCTCAGCCGTGCCGCCGGCCCGGACGACGTCGCCGGGCACGCCGACCGGGTGGTGGAGCGCGTCTTCGCCGAACGGCTGAGCCCCGAGCTGGCGCGCGGGCTGGCGGCGCTGTCCAAGGGCGACCGCGACGCGCTGCTGCTCGTCGCCTGCGCCCAGCTCAGTTACGCGGAGGTGGCACGCGCCCTGAACATTCCGGTCGGCACGGTGGGCTCCCGGGTCAACCGGGCCAGGCGCCAGCTGCGCACCACATTAGGCCCCACGGCACAGGAGGTAATCGACCATGGATGAGCTGCGGCAGCTACGCGACCGTCACGACGCGATGCCGGATCCGGCCGCGGAGGTCGTCTCGGAGGCGCGTTCCCGGCTGGCGGCCCACATGCGCGCGTCCCGCAACCGGAGGCCCGCCCGGTTCGTGACCGTCCGCCGCACCCGGCCGGTGTGGGGGCTCGGCCTGGCCGGCGCGGCCGCCGCCGCCGTCCTGGTGACGACCACGGTGAACGGCGCGGAGACCGGCAGCGGCCGTGCCGGGGTCGTGAGCGCGGTCCCCCGCACGGGCGCGACTCCGACCGGCGCCCCGTCCCCCACGACCCTGCGGCTGCGTCCCGTCGCCGACGCGCGAGACCTGGCCGGCAACGCGGCGGCCCAGGCCGCGGCAGAGCCGGACGTCACGCCCCGGCCGGGCCAGTGGGCGTACCTGAAGAGCCTCACCGCCCAGACGCGGGTGGACGGCGGCCCCGGACTGTTCGGCATTCCGAAGGTGAAGACGACTCATGAGAGCTGGCGGCGCCTGGACGAGAAGGGCTTCGCCTACATGGAGCACGGCCAGCTCAAGGTGGAAGAGGGATCGGAGTACGAGGTGACGTATCCGTACCTGCTCTCGCTGCCGGAGGACCCCGGCGCGCTGCTGGAGCGCGTGTACGAGCAGATCAACGCCGAGGAGACCGCGAAGCGGCAGGACCGCCCGGCAGCCAAGGGCGGCCACCGCTTCACGCCCGCTCCGCTCACCCGCGACGAGCGGGACATGTACGCGTTCCAGTACATCGCCCAGGGCATGCGCGACGCCGTGCTGCCCGCCAGGATCCGCGCCGCGATGTACGGGGCCATGGCCAGGATCCCCGGCGTCCGGTACGAGAAGGGTGCGTCGGACCTCGCCAAGCGCCCCGGGGTGACCCTCTACCGGGTCGGCAACGGCTACCTGCGCGACGAGATCTTCATCGACCCGGAGACGTACGCGTACCTCGGCTACCGCACCGTCGTGATCCGGGACCACAAGGAGCTCTTCAGCGCGGTGCGCAAGGGCCAGATCCTCGGCTGGGACGCCCAGCTCAAGGGCGCGATCGTCGACGAGGCGGGCGACCGCCCACCTTTGACAGGCGAGCGGATATCGGCTGACTGAATAAGCGATCGGAGATGGAAGTGGAGTTTTGAAAAAATTCTCAGAGCGGATGGCGAGATTTCTCGGGGCCGACGACGCATTGCATCTCGGAGATGACACGCATGCGCTCGACGACGAAGAAGAAACAGGCGATTCGGAATACGCTGATGATGATCTTTGAAAGACCGGTCCTGTTCTCCCGGGGACGAGGAGGCGTCATCCGAAGTTCCGGTGCCGGTAGAGGCCGGGGCCGGGGTTGGGGGGATCGCGGGTCACGGAGCGGGCCAGGGAGGTTCTCTCGATGACGTTCACGGTGGCGGAGGTGCGCTCGCGCACTTATAAGGCGAAAGACGCCTGGTGGACGGTGTTCCTGGTGGATCCCCTGGCGGGCCCGCTCGTGGCCGTGACCGCGAACCGGACCTCGATCACCCCGAATCAGATCACCTGGGGCGCCTTCGTTCTCGGGCTCGGGTCGGCCGGTTGCTTCGCAATGGCCGACTGGGCGTGGTTGGTCGCCGGAGCCGTTCTCTATCATCTGAGCTTCGTGCTGGACTGCGTGGACGGCAAGGTCGCGCGTCTGAAGGGCACCGGAACCGTCCTAGGCGGCTGGCTCGACTACGTCTTCGACCGGATTCGGGTGCTCACCTGCACGCTCGCCCTGACCTGGGGGCAATACGCGGCGAGCGGGCAGGAGATCTATCTGGTTCTCGGCGTCATGATCGTTTTTCTCGACATGCTGCGCTATGTCGACGCCCTTCAAATCGCGAAGGTCCGGCGGCAGATGCGCCGCACGCTGAAGAAGGCGACGCAGGAGTCGGCCACGGCCGGCCTGCCGACCGTCTCCGCAGATCTGCTGCTCGAAGACGGCGACCTTGACGCCGACGAGATCACGGTCCGCCCGGCCGGGACTGTTGACCTTCAGCAGGAGTTTCGCACGCGTTTCGACTGGTACCTCCGCGTCCGCGAATGGTTGCGCGCCCATCGTGTCCGCACCCACCTGGTCAGCGGCATCGAGTTCCAGATGGCCGTGTTCATCGTCGGCCCCCTGCTGGGCCAGATCGTCGCGGTCACCATCGGCGCGGCGATCCTCCTACTCGTCTTCGAGGCCGCGATCATGTACAAACTCTGGCTGTCCTCCCGCGACTTCACCCGCGCTCTGGCCGGCATCCCGCCGCCGCCCACGCACTCCACACTCGGGTAGACGCCCGCCCTTCTCCCGAACACGGCCGACACGCCCACGCTCCTACCTCCGGGGCCTCACCCCCGGCAAAGCGCTTCGGCCAGGCGCCACGCCATGCGCCCTGCCCAGGACCAAAGCGCACGACATGCGCCCGGTCCGGGACCGGCGAGGCCACTCGCCGGTCCCGGACCGGGCCACACCGCTACGGCCGCCTTCTTCCGGCTTCACGCAAGGGGCCGCCATCACCGTGAACGGAAATGTGACGTGTCCTTCGTACGTCGCGCCGCCGTGACGACGCTTCTTCGGGCATTGGAGATACGCGACCGCCAGCGTGCCCGCTCGGCGCCTCCGGCCGACGGCCAAACGGTGAGCATCTTGTTGCTGCACGCCAACGGTATGGGCGGCACGATCAGGACCGTCTTCAACCTCGCCGAACACCTCGCGCGTACGCGCGACGTCGAGATCATGAGCGTGCTCAGGGAACGTGAGCGTCCCTGAACCTGATCGCCGCCCGCTTCGCCCCGCCCGAGGTCATCACGATCGCCCAGGAGCATGGCAACCTGTCCGGCCACCGGCCGGCCATTCGCGCACAGATCTTGCGCCGCTACGGCAGGCTCGACGCCCTCGTCACCCTCACCCAGGCCGACCTCCTCAGCTACGAGCACGCCTACCGGCGAAGAGGCGGCAACGGCCCGCAGACGTTGATCCAGATCCCCAACGCCGTCACCCGGCTGAGCGGCGGCCCCGCCGCCCTCACGACCAAGAACGCGGTCACCGTGGGTCGTCTGGCCTATGTCAAGGGCCACGACCTGCTGATCCGCGCCTGGGTCCATGTCCATGCCAGACATCCGGACTGGAGCTTGCGCATCGTCGGCGCAGGCCCCCGCGCGGCCAAACTCCAGATGGCGATCGACAAGCGCGGGCTGAGGAACCGGGTGCTCTTGGAAGGTGCTGCCAGGGACGTCGGCGCGGAACTGGACACCGCCTCCCTATTCGTGCTCGGCTCGCGCCGCGAGGGCATGCCGATGGTCATCTTGGAAGCGATGAGCAAAGGGCTGCCGGTGATCAGCTACGACTGCCCCACCGGACCGGCCGAGCTGATCACCCACGGCTTCGATGGGTTACTCGTCGAACCCGGCAAGATCCACGCGATGGCCGACGCGATCTGCACACTCATCGAGAACGAGGAACTACGCCGGCAGCTCGGAGCCCGCGCCCTGAACACCTCGGCCCGCTACCGCCCCACCACCATCGCAGCCATGTGGGACCAACTCCTCGCCGACCTGATCGACAAAAAGACCCGGGGGGTATCACTCGTGAAGTGACAAACTCACGGCGGAAGCATCCGCTGCGGAGATCTTCACTCAGGCGATCGGCGAGTAGGCGGAAGTATCCTCTGAGCGCCTGTTAGCAGGGGTGTTAGCAAGATCGCGAGATGGTCAAGACAAACACGAAGGCCCGTCCCAGGGAGCCCCTGGTGACGGGCCTTTCACATAAGCGCGGCCGACAGGAGTCGAACCCGTAACCTTCTGATCCGTAGGGAAGGGCAGATACCTTGTCAACGACGTCCCGGCCTGGTCAGGCGGTGGGTAGCGGCTGGTGGAGTGTGATGGTGTAAGGCCGTGTTGCTGTACGCACCTGCTGTACGTCGAAGACCTGGACCTGCGGCTGGACGACGAACACGTCCGCATCCACGGCAAGGGCGGCAGCGTCCGCACCGTCCTGCTCGACGACCGCGGCTACGTCACCCTACTCAAGCTCTACCTGACCCGCGCCGGCTACACCGCCGGACCGCTGTTCCGCGCCTCCATCAACGGCCGCGGCGGACCTCTGTCCTACGACGCCGCCCACCATCGCCGGCAGAGCTACTGCGCCGCCGCCGGTGTCGAGATCGCAGCTGTACGCGTTGCTCGACGACAAGGTCGCCGACTTCGAGATCCGCGCCGCCCGCCGACGCCGCGACCGGGCAACCCGCTGAAGAACCTTCACGGCCAAGAGCGACCTCACTCGTTGCGGCCAAGATCCTTCTCAGCGCCAACGGCTGTCCGCTGGTTCCTCACCCCCGGATATGCCGAGTGTGCTGCTGCCTCCCCTGGAATTCTGGAAGTTGCCCGTTGCTGATGAACGTGGCGCTCCACGGGCTGGAAGAGGCCGCTGGAGTCCGCTACCGCACCATAACCAATCAGGGTGAGGTGGCGGTGGAACGGTTCTCCGATCTTGGTGAGGTATGCCGACGACCTGGTCGTGTGCTGCCATTCCGAGCAGCACGCGGCGCAGGTCAAGGAGCGGCTCGCCCGGTGGCTGGGTCCTAGAGGGCTGATCTTCAACGAGGACAAGACGAGAGTCGTGCGCCTCGAAGCGGGTTTTGACTTTCTGGGGTTCAACCTGCGTCGCTACCCAGGCGACAAGCTGCTGATCAAACCGAGCCAGGATGCGGTCAGGTGGTTTCGGAAGAGGCTCACCGACGAGGTCCGCGCCTTGCGCGGCTCGAACGCGAGGGCGGTCATCGCCAGGCTCAACCCCATCATGCGGGGCTGGGCCGCCTACTACCGAGGAGTGGTGGCCAGCAAGATCTTCTCCGCGCTGGACCATCACGTGTGGTGGCCCACTTTCCGATGGGCACGCCACACGCACTCCAACAAGCCGAAGAAGTGGATCGTCAGACGCTACTTCGGCCGGTTCAACCGGTTCAGGAACGACCGGTGGGTGTTCGGGGACCGCACCTCCGTCTCTGACGGGGGAGTCCGCCACCTGGCCAAGTTCTCCTGGACCACCATCGTCCGGCATCAGCTCGTGACGGGGCGGGCCTCTCCCGACGACCCGGACCTGACCGAGTACTGGGCCAAGCGGCGGCGAAAGAATCAAACCCCCATTGGACAGCTATAACCTGCGCCTGCTCGCCAGGCAGGACGGACGCTGCCCGCTTTGCGGCGAGGCTCTTCTCGCCGCCGATCAACCGCCGCAATCCCCCCGAGAATGGGAGAACTGGTGGCTGAGCACCGCCCGCAGGGCGATAGCCGCCCTCTACCTCACCCACCACGGGCGGGACGGCCAGCCGGACAGAACCACAACCCGCCTGGTGCACGCCTCCTGCAACCGCAGCCACCAGGCCCGCGCGCGCAGGACCCGGTGACATCATCGCCGTGACGCCCTCGTGGCTTGCTTGAGCCGAGGTGCGGGGAAAGCCCGCTCGCCCGGTTCTGAGGGGGCGGTGGCGCGGTAACGTGCCACCGCTACCCGACCGATCTCCCTGTTCGGCGATTATGACCAGGCCGAGGAGGAGTTCCCCCGGTCCAAGTACGGCCATCCCAAGGACCGGCGGCCGGATCTGAAGCAGATCCGGCCGGGATCGGCACCAGCGCCGATGGCGGGGTGCCGGTCTTTTCCCGGGTCTACGATGGCGGCGCGGCGGAGGTGTCGCAGGTCGTCGGGGCGATGCGGGCACTGCAGAAGATCGCCGACCGGCGGGAACTGCTGCTGGGCGATTCCAAGACCATCTCTTACGACAACGTGCGGGAGCTGACCCACGCCGGGTGACCTTCATGGCCCCGGCGCCCAAAGCCGTCGTGCCCGCCGCTGTCCTGGCCGGCTCCTGACGCGGCCGCTGACACGACACCGCATGGTCGACGGCGAGCGCAAGGGCTGGTCAGCCGGCTCGCGAGGATTTTGCGAGACACTATGTCGTTACTTATGCACAGTGTTTTGTAGCAGTAAGCTTGTGGGGTGCCGAAGTTGTGGAACGAGACGATCGAGGCGCACCGCCGCACGGTGCGCGACGCGATTCTCGACACCACCGCCGCGCTGGTGGCCGAGCGCGGCCTGCTCGGGGTGACCATGTCGCAGATCGCCGAGCAGACCGGCATCGGGCGGGCGACCCTGTATAAATACTTCCCCGCCGTCGAGACGATCGTGCTGGTTTGGCACGACCGCCGGGTCGCCGAGCATCTGAAGGAGCTCGTCACGGCCCGCGATCACGCCGGCGGCGCGGAGCAGCGGCTCGAGGCCGTGCTGCGGACGTACGCGCACATCCAGCGGGAGCGCGGGCACCACGGCGAGCACGAGAGCTTCGGGGCGGACGTGTTCGCCGCCCTGCACAAAGGGGAGTACGTCGCGCGGGCGCATCAGGAGCTCGACGAGCTGCTCCGCGACGTGCTGGCAGGGGCCGCCGAAGCCGGTCACGTGCGGGCGGACGTGCCGGCCGACGAGCTGGCGGCCTACTGCCGGCACGCCCTTCAGGCGGCGGCCGCGATGCCGTCTAAGGCGGCCGTTCAGCGCCTGCTCGAGGTCGTCATGGCCGGGATGCGGCCTTAGGAGCGGGTTCTGGCAACCTTGCGGCGGCGGTAGAGGTGCACGCCGACGAAGACGAGCTTGACGGCGACGGCCAGCAGCAGGAGGTCGACGATCATGCCCGTCCATTGGGGCATGGCCAGCAGGCCTACCCCCACGCCCACATGTATGGCGACGCCCACCGCGACGGTCACGGCGATGAGCATCGCCTGGCCGCGTCCCCGCTTGCGACCGCCCGCCGAAGCCTGTGATCCGTGCAGGGTCCGTGATCTCTCCGTGGTGGTCGATCCGTCCTTGGAGCGCCACTCCACGCTGACGGGGTCGCGGGCGGTGAACCGGGTGAGGTTCCTGGCGATGAGCTCCTCGATCCGGCGCACGTTCTCCTGGTCGTCCGCCTCGATCCGCAGTTCCAGCGTGTCGTCGGTTGCGTCCACGGTGCAGGTGCCCCAGTCGAACGTGATGGTGCCGTGGGTGTCGCTCCATTCGGCCTCGACGCGTTGCGGCCGCTCGGCAGGCGGCCGATGGCCGAGGTGGCCGGGGATCTGGTGGCCCTTGCGCCCGCCCATCTGCTGGGCGTGGCGGCAGAGCTGGGTGAGATAGCGGCTCGGCCGTTCGATCTTGACCGTGGCTTCGCTGGTCGGCATCGTGCTCCTTCTGCTTGTTCGGACTCGGGGTCAGATCCTGATGAGGGCGACCAGCCAGGCCGCCAGGCCCTCCGGGCCGAGATTGCTGTCGATGGTGGCGGCGTCGATCGAGTCGATCTTCCAGCCGTCGGAGAACGCCGCCGCGATCTCCTCCCGCGTCACCCGGCGCGGACCGTACTCACCCGCGCCCGGCTGCCGTTCGCTGAAGCACAACATGAAGTAGCGGCCTCCCGGCCGCAGGGCGGCGCGCAGACTCTCGACATACGTGGCCCGGTCGGCGTCGCCGAAGATGTGGAAGATCAGCGAGTCGAGCACGGTGTCGAACGTCTCGCCCAGCTCGCCCAACCGCAGCACGTCATGGCGCAGCCACCGGACGGCGAGCCCCCGCTCGCGCGCCTTCTCCGCGGCGGCCTGGAGCCCTTTCGGCGCGAGGTCGACGCCGGTGACGTCGAGTCCCATGCCGGCACACAGCAGCGCGAGCTCGCCGGTGCCGCAGCCGACGTCCAGCACCCTGCCGCGAAACTCGCCGGCCTCGGCCAGGGCGGCGAACGCCGGTTGGGGGCGCCCGACGTCCCATGGGGGCGTGGTGCCGTACAGGTCCTCCGGAGGGCCGTGCGGGTGCACGGGCGCGTCGCTCATACGTGAGTCCTTTCCTTGTGGATCAATACACCGTGATGCAGTGGAACAGCATCGAATTGAACACTACATGCCGCTCATGATACATACAGTGTGTATCGAAAAATCCTCACATGCCACGGAGGAAGGGGCACTGCTGTGAGCGAACGCGGTAAGGCACTGATGGAGGCGGCGACCCGCCAGCTGCGCGAAGCGATGGACCTGTTCGGTCGCATGACCGAGGCCGATCTGCGCAAACCGTGCCACGACGAGGGCGGCGACGGTGCGGGGGACACCGTCGGCGCGGCCGGGCGTCATCTGGCCGACGGCTACGGGCGGCTCGGCGGACTCGTCCGGGGTGCTGCGGACGGCCCGGCGGCACACCAGGCCGGACAGCACGATGGATCAGTAACGCACGGGGGCGGCCACGACGGAGCGCCGGGGCCCGCGAACCTGGCCGATCTCCTGGGCGACCTGACCCGCGCCAACGATCAGATCAGCCGGCTCGGCGACCTGACAGACGAGCGGCTCGACAGCGTCTTGGACCCGGCCACGAGCCGTTTCTCCGACGGGAAGCGGACGCTGGAGCAGGTGATCGGCGTGGCCCTCTCACACCAGGCGGAACACCTGTCGACCTTGCGGCAGGCCGTCGCGGCGGGCCAGGTAGAGGTCCCCGGAGCACGGCTCTACTACGAGACCCACGGCGACGGGCCGCTCCTCGTCATGGTCCCGGGAGCCGGCGGCACGGCCGACGTGTTCAGGATGGTCGCGGCGCACCTCGCCGCGCACTACACCGTGGTCATCTACGACCGGCGCGGCTTCTCACGCAGTCGCCTCGCCGGGCCTCAGGACTACGACCGCCGCCTCCAGACCGACGCCGACGACGTACGGAGGCTGATCGGGCATTTGGGCGGCGACGACTCTGCGACCGTGTTCGGCGCCAGCTCGGGGGCCATCGTCGGCCTGGAGACGCTCGCCCGCCACCCCGAAGCGGTGCGCACGCTTGTCCCGTACGAGCCGCCCGCCCTGGGGCAACTGCCCGACGGGAAGGAGTGGGAGACCTTCTTCAGCGGCGTCTACGATCTCTACCGATCGTCGGGGATCGAGCCTGCGTTTGAGGCGTTCCGGGAGCGGACGTTCGCCGAGATCGACCGGCGGACCATGGCTCGCGCCCCCAGGAACGACGCCAACGCCGCTTATTGGTTCGAACACGAGCTGCGTCAGTACCCGCCAGCCGAGCTCGACCTGGACGCCCTCACACAGCACGCCGACCGGATCCTCCCGGCCGCCGGGCGCGAATCCCACGGCTATCCCTGCTACGAGGCCATCGGGCGCCTCGGCGAACGGCTGGGCCTGGGCGTCATCGAGCTGCCGGGCGGCCACACCGGTTTCCTCTCGCACGCCGCCGAGTTCGCCGAGGAGCTGGCCCGGCACCTCACGGCCAGGAACGCCTGACACCGCACCACCCAGGCGGCCCGCGACGACCCGAGTGCGGCCCAGAGGTGTGTGACCCCGCCGGCGTCGGCGAGCCGGTCGGTGTAGCGGATGAACAGGCGCGATCGGAGTGATGGACCAGTCCCTCCAGCTCTTCGGCCTAGCCGTCGCGGCGCCAGATGGCCATCTCCAGCGGCTTCCGGCATGAGGCCGCCGGGGTTCACGTGCTGCCCGCCGACTACCAGGCGCTGCTGTCCGCGGTGTGCTCCGGCCAGGATCCGCTGTCCTGCAAGACGATCTGTGCGCAGGCAACAACGTCTCAGCCTCCACCATCCGCCGCTGGCTGCTGGAGGTCATCGACCTGCTCGCGGCACGCCCCACGCCTGGACCGCGCCCTGAAGAAGATCGCCAAGGCCGGCGGGCAGGTCGTGTTGCTGGACGGCACGCTGGTGCGTACCCGCCGCCGCACCGGGCGAGCCAACCGCACCAACTACAACGGCAAACACAAGGTCCACGGCCTGCTGTTCCTCGCCCTCACCGACGAGAACGGCAACCTGATCTGGATCTCCTCCGCCAAGCCCGGCCGTTCCAGCGAGATCCGGCGCGGCCGGGAGCGTCGCGGCCTCGCGCAGCAGCCGGAGCGCGTCGCGCGGCGCCGTGTCGTCACCGCTCCCGCACAGCAGAACGTGAATCGGGACCATCGCGCATGTCCCCTCCGTCTCCGAACCTGTAGCCCACACCGTGCACCGTGCGCACCCAGTGGCCGGACCGGGCGTCGTCACCGAGTTTGCGCCGCAGGTTGGCGATGTGGACGTCTATCACGTGGGCGTTGCCCGGCCAGTCGGTGTGCCAGATCGCCCGGGTCAACGTCTCGCGAGGCCATACCCGCCTCGGGTTGGAGGCGAACAGCGCCAGCAGGTCGAACTCGATGCGGGTCAGCGGCACGGGCCGGCCCGCCAGGTGCACCTCGCGGCTCTCTTCGTCCACGACCAGGTCGCCGAACTCGTGGACCCCCGCCCGTTCGGGGAAGGCGCTCTCCGGCTCGCGGCGGGGCCGCCGGAACATCGCCGCGACGCGCGCCGCCAGCTCCCGCGGCGAGAACGGCTTGGTCATGTAGTCGTCGGCGCCCACCTCCAGGCCGATGAGCCGGTCGGCCTCCTCCGTACGGCCCGACACCATGATCACGTACGCGCTCGTCATCCCCCGCAGCCGCCGGCACACCTCGATGCCGTCCATGTCCGGCAGCATGAGGTCGAGCGTCACCAGGTCGGGCCGCCTCTGCGCGACCAGGTCCAGCCCCTCGGCCCCGGTGGCCGCCTCCGACACCTCGAAACCGGCCATCCGCAGGACCTCGCACAACAGCCTGCGCATCTCCGCGGTGTCCTCGATGACCAGTGCCCCCGGCCGTTCCACCACGCCATCACCTCGAGTCAGCCACCGATCGCCGGCGAGCGCGGTGGCGGCGCGGTCGCACGACCGTGACCCCGGCGATCCCTCCCCCGTTCAAGGCCTCACTTACCGCAGCGAGCCGCCGCGAAACCGCCGTGCCGCAGATGCGACGCGCAGGTCGGTGAAGCAGGTCGTGGCGTCCTCGTTGTAGAGGCCGGCGTGGCCGCCCCGATAGGGCCGTTCACGGTCGTGGAAGCGGACCAGGTGACGGCCGTCCACCTTGGCCGTGATCGTGGCGCCCACCTGGTGGATCTCGATCGTGTGCCACACGCCGAGCGCGTAGGACCGGGCGCCCGTGGCGAGGTAACGCTGGTTGCCCGGGTAGCCGGGGGTGACCTTGCCGAGCTCCCAGCCGTTGGGTTTGGGCACGAGGTAGTAGAAGTGGTCGTCGTCCGTGTAGTGCCACACGACCCAGGCGACCTCCCAGGCGTTGGGCGTGGGGCGCCGTAGCTGGTGCAGGGTCCTGGCCCGTACGCGGATCCGGACGTCCGTGTAGCGGCCGGTGGTCAGGGCCAGCGCGGCGTGCGTCTCGGCCGGGGCTCGCGCGGGCCGCGGTGACAGCCGCCACACCCACCGGCCGCCGGCCTGGTACGTGCACGCCCTGCCGTACCCGTCGTAGGTCAGGAACAGCCCCGCCCGGACGGTCCCCTCCGGCCACGGGACGCACGGGGCGGGCGCGGCGGGCGCCACCGGGAGGGCGAGCAGCGCGACAGCGGCCAGTGCCGGGCCCGCGAGCGCTCTCACGCGGGTCCCGGTGACGGATCGGCCAGCCGTTCGGTCTTCATCCAGACCCGCCGGCCGCGCGCCGCCCGCCACAGCCCCCGGCAGGCCGCCACGAGCCAGACCAGGTTGTAGACGATGAACAGGTGACCGTAGCAGAGCCCGCGCAACCGCCCCATGTCACCGCTGATGCGCGCGTAGAGCGGCCCGAGCAGGAAGGCCGCGCCGAACGTCAGCGCGTACCACGACGCGATCGGCACCGGCTGGATGAGCTGCTCGCGCGCCACCGGCGAGAACGCCACCCCCACCAGGGACGCGACCAGCGAGATCGTCATGAAGGCGCCCACGAAGATCAGCAACGGGCTGAGCAGCACGTTCAGCAGGTCGGTCGCCACCCGGCCGGACGCCCGCCCGACCACCGACGGCACGAGCCGCAGCGCCTGAAGGTGCCCCTGGAACCAGCGTGAGCGCTGCCGCGCCAGGGCGCGCACGCTGACGAGCCCCTGCTGGCTCACGGTCGCGTCCGGGACGCAGGCGGTACGCCAGCCGGACAGCACCATCCGCACGCCCAGGTCCAGGTCCTCGGTCAGGCTGGGCGACCACGGGTCGTCACCCAGGTCCAGGAGGGCGCTCAGCCGCATGATCTGGCCGTTGCCGCCGAGCCCCGCAGAGCCGATGCGGGTGCGGGTGCGCTGGAACATCCAGGTGTAGACGACGAACTCCATGTCCTGCATCCGCGTCAGGAGGCTCTGCGTCCGGTTGCCGATCCGCACCCCCATCTGGACGGCGCCGACCCGGGGGTCGGCGAAGTACGGCAGCGCCGTGTCCAGGGCCCGCGGGTCGAGCCGGCCGTCGGCGTCCATCAGGCAGACCAGGACACGGTCGGCGTCGTCCAGCAGTTCCTCCGGAAAGTGGCGAAGGGCGTGGTTGAGCGCCCGGCCCTTGCCCTGGCGGGCGTCCGGCGGCTCGCGCTTGAGCAGGCGGACCAGCGGGCCGGCGACCCGCCGGACGACTTCGGCCGTCCCGTCGTCGGAGCCGTCGTCCACGACCAGGACCTGGCCGCCGGGCAGGGCGCTCAGGGTGGCGGCGATGACCCGCTCCTCGTTCAGGCAGGGCACCAGGAAGACGACGGAGAAGTCGCCGCCGTCGCCGGCGGGGTGCTCGGCGATGCCCGCCGATTCCAGGTACATCCCCAGCGTGTAGGTGAACACCAGCAGCACGGCCGACAGCGCGCACAGGACCAGCACGGTGATCATCGGCGCCTCCTGTGGGCGGCCAGCACGAGCGTGCCGAGGACGACGACGTACAGCGCGAACAGCAGTCCGGCGACCGCCAGGGCGAGCCGGGCCACGCCGAACGCCGTCGCCCCGACGTCCACGGCCCGCGCGAGGAGCTCAGTCATGGCGCTTGCCTTTCCTCTCTCCTAGCTGACAGGGCGCCACGAAGCGGTATCCCATCGACTTGAGCCGGCCGACGATGTCCTTCAGCCGGTCGGCGCCGAGGAAGGGGTGGTAGAAGAACCCCGCGACGTTGTCGCGTACCACGAGCTGCGCCTGGGCGTGTTCCACGATCGCCTCTGGGGTCCCCTCGTCCTCCATGACCGGGTGCAGCTCCACCATGCCGAGGGTCTCCGGGACGACGACGCTGCCATAGACGTCGCGGATCACGTACGGGGCGAACTGCTCGTCCATGTACGGCGACACCGGCGCGTGGCCCTCCCAGCCGGGGGTGAAGTAGGCCCCGCGGTCATAGCGGGCGGCGAACTTGCGCGCGATGACGCGGTAGTCGTCCGGCGAGGCGGCGTAGTGCGGCACCTCGAAGACGTGCGGCTCGGGCAGGCCGGCCGCGCGGACCTCAGCCACCGCCTGGTCGAGACGGTGTTCCATCCAGGTGGCCGAGTCGCCGTGGATCGCTCCGTCGTAGATGAGCCGCTGCTGGGCGTCGAAGTGGGTGCGGAAGAACTCGAAGTCCTGCCCGCTCTCCCCGTTCGTGGGATTGGGCGGGCCGTCCGACTGGTGGGTGTAGCCGTGCAGGACCATCGTGCCGCCGTGCTCCAGAAGGTAGACCAGGGCCCGCACCAGCTCCGGCCGGTCCCGCAGGCGGATGGTCGCCCGCTCCTGACCGTCCTTCAGCGGGCCGCGGTAGACCGGGATGACGCCGAAGCTGAACGGGACGCCGAGCCGGGACAGCGTCTCCCCCGCCGCGCGGATGGCCTCGGGATCGGCCTGCGGTCCGAGGTCCTCCAGGCGGACCAGGGCGCGGTGGCGGGCAGGCGTTCCGGGAGCGAGCAGGTCGAACAGCAGGTCGGACACGGCCAGGAAGCGGTCGTCGTCCTCGTCGATGTTCAACGCGACCTCGGCGACGTAGGTGAGGTTCCCGGACCTGACGGCCCAGGGACCCGTCCGGCGATCCGTCGTGACCGCCGTGGCCAGCACCCGGGCTCTGCTGGGGTCGAGAGCGGCGAACGTGCTGATCGGTCCCTGGCCGGGGTCGCGGCTCAGCAGCACCCCCTTGTACTGGACGCCAGTGACGCGCTCCAGGCCCGCGCCGCGCTGGACGACCTGCCCGGACTGCGGGATCGGCGGCTGGGCGTCGGTTCCCTGGCGCGGAACCCGGCGGGGCGCCAGGCCCTCGCCGCCCCATCGCCAGCCGTAGCGCCGCACGAAGTCGTCCGCCGTGGTGAGCGTGCCGATGTTGCCGCCCAGCCAGAGAACGGGGCGCCGGCCGGCGAGCACGTCGCCGCGCAGGGCCGCCGGAAGCCGCTGGGTGCTCGACATGCCCACGTACACCAGGGCCCGGTGGCCGGCCAGCATGCCGGCCCGGTAGGTGCTCGTCCGGATCACCCGTACCGGCCCGAAGTGCGAGACCAGGTTGGCGGCGCGGGCCGCGTACACCTGGAACGCGGCCGGCCCGTCGGCGTCGTCGACGGCGATCAGCGTCGCGTTCGCGTTCGTGCCGCCTTTGTCCGTGCCGTTTTGAGGCGTGCTCTTCTGGTCCCTGCCGTTATGGTGCGTGCCGTTCTGGTCCATGCCCGCGCGTGCTGTCGCCGCCGGGTTCGCGGACCGTCCGTCCGGCGCGTCCGGGCCGTTCGTGCTGCACGCCGGCCACGTACGGGGCGCGGGCAAGGTCACCGGCTCCTTCCTGGAGAAGATCCCCAGGCTGGCGCCCGACACGACGAGAGCGCTCAGCAGCAGAGCCGCCAGCCACCTGAGCCCGGCGTGCCGCCGGAGCCCGCCCGCGCGCTCGCCGTCGCTCATCGCACGATCACCGGCCTCACGCCATGGCTCGCCGCCTCGACCTCGACCACGACCCGGTAGTCCTGTCGGGGCACGCCCTGTTCGGGCAGCGCTCCGAACGGGACGGGGCGCGGACCGAGGCCGAACAGGTGGGCCAGCGCCGCCAGCACCCGCTCGGTGGCCCGCCCGTCGCCGTAGGGATTGCGCGCCCGCGCCATGCGCCGGTAGTCCTCGGGCGAGTGGAGCAGGCCGCTGACACCGGCCACGATGCCGTCCTCCTCGGTCCCCACCAGCCGTGCCGCCCCGGTGCGGAGCGCCTCGGGCCGTTCGGTGGTGTCGCGCATCACGAGCACCGGCTTGTTCAGGCTCGGCGCCTCCTCCTGGATCCCGCCGCTGTCGGTGAGCACGAGGTACGAGCGGCGCAGCAGGCGGGCGAAGTCGCCGTAGCGGAGCGGCTCGGTGACCGTGATGTTCGGATGCCGGTCGAGACGCGGGAGCAGGGCGCGCCTCACCTCCGGGTTCGGATGCATGGGGAAGACGAGGTGCACGTCCCTTTCACCGGCCGCCGCCAGCCGCGACAGGGCCCGGGCGATGCCCTCCATCCGGTCCCCCCAGGACTCCCGGCGATGCGCGGTGACCACGATGACGCGCCGGCCGTCCTGCTCCAGCGCGGCCAGCCTCGGTTCCCTGTACCCGTGACCCGTACAGGTGCTCTGCAGGAGCGCGTCGATCACCGTGTTTCCGGTGACGACGATCGACTCGGCGGACACGCCCTCACGAAGGAGGTTGTCCGCGCTGCCTGAGGTCGGCGCCAGATGGAGGGTGGCGATCCGGCTCGTCAGGCTGCGGTTCGCCTCCTCCGGGAACGGCGAGTACAGGTCGCCGCTGCGCAACCCGGCCTCCAGATGCACGACCCGCACCCGGTGGTAGAAGGCCGCTAGCGCTCCGGCCAGCGTGGTCGTCGTGTCCCCCTGCACGACCACCGCGTCGGGACGGTACGCGGCCACGAGACCGTCCAGCCCGCAGACCGCCCGGCTCGTCAGCTCGGCGAGGGTCTGTCCCGGCCGCATGATCCCGAGATCGACGTCCGGTTCGATGCCGAACGTCTCATGGACCTGGTCGAGCATTTCCCGATGCTGCCCTGTCACGACCACCACCGGCTCGAAGAGCGCCGCCTCGGTCAGACCAATGACCAGGGGAGCCATCTTGATCGCCTCGGGCCGCGTGCCGTACACCACCATGACGCGACGTACGCCCGACCCCGCACGCCCGGTGCCCACGAGCCTCGTTGAAGAGCACATAAAACGACAATTCGCACTAAAACATTCAGCAATCCTCAAGACTGCCTCAGGACTACCTCAATTCGTCCGCGATGCCAGGGGTTGGGGATCGTCCGGGTTGTCCTGGAAACTCCTCGCCCACCCCTTCTGGCGACGACTCCTCGTCCCACCGTGACCATCTGCACCATGATCCATCTCACCGCTAATGGCTGTCCTCTCGTTCCTCGACCCCGAGGCCTACGACGCACGGCCCGACGTCCATGCCCTGGTCATGGACGTCGGACGGGCAGGGCGCCCGGACTTCCGGCCGGACGCCCTCTTTTAAAGATCAATTATCGTTTTCCGTGACCCCGGAAGGCGGCAGGACGAGCACGCTGGGGGTTTCGGCGCCTCTTCCTCGTCAGACGACGAGCCTCGCGTAGCCGATCGTATAGCCGTTCTTCTTCGCGTCGGAGACTCTGGCGTCCAGCCTCTTGTAGCTGTGCGCGGTGTAGAAGATCCCTCTTTCGTTGTTGGCGGTCTTCTTGGTGACGATCGACATGTGCTCGGGTCCGTCGTGCAGCCACGGGTCGAAGTCCCAGTACATGATGTCGCCGACCTGCACCTGTGAGAACGTGGAGCGCCACTGGATCCGGTGCCGGTTGGCCATGTGGTACATGCTCTTGTGGACCAGGACGAACGTCTGCGAATCCTTGCCGGTGGGAGCCGCCCAGAACCAGTTGTTCAGGTTCTCGCGCTTCTGCTTGGCAGTTCTCCCGTAGTTCCGGATCTCCCAGGCGCCGCCCCCGAACCGAAGCGCCTTGGAGGCGAAGTTGGTGCAGTCGTTGTTGGTGTATTCCACGTGGCTGTTGACGTTCCTCCTGGCCCAGTTGGCGATGCCCGACTGGCTCACGGAGTTGGCCGAGACCGTGTCGCTGGGGGTGTCGTCCGGTACGGGCACGGTGAGGTCTTCGCTCGTATCCGCGCTGACCCATCCCTCCGGGTGAGCCTGGGAGTCGACCGAGTCGCCGTCCGTCCGATCGATCAGGCCGTCGGCGGAGCCGTCCGTACGCTGTCCCTGCCCCGCTACCACCAGGTTGAAGGAATAGTCCGTGGCATTCTCCTCCTCCTCGGTGGTCTTCTCGCCGGTTTCGTCACGCACGACACGGTTCTGGTGCACAGTTGCCCGAACGGTCACGGTAGCGCTGTCGGCCGACAGGGACACGAGCGGGTCTCCCAGCGTGGTGATTGAGCTTTCCTGGGCCCCTCCGCCGACCTCGGCCTTGGATTTCGCGGTCAGCAGCTCCTGCTCGTCCGCCTGGAGCAGCGACTCGAACCGGTAGCCTTGGTCGTGTTTCCCGATCGCCTCTGCGGCGCTCGCGAAACGTCCCTCGACGATGCCCTCCCGGCTGTCCAGATACTGGGCCACCGCGTCGACGTATTCCTGCCGGTCGGGCACGGCCTGCGGCTTGACCGCCGCGGTCGTGCTCCAGGCTCCGGCACCTTGCTCGTTCTTCCCGCGCACCCGGAACACGTAGGCCGATCCGTTGGCCAGCCCAGGGACGATCGCCCTCGCCTCGGACGGCGTCAGCGTCTGAACGACGTTCCCCGAGCCGTCGAGGACCTCCAGGTCGAACCCCGTGGTCCGCGTGTCACCGGTCGCCTCGGACGGAGGCCCCCAGGTGACGAGCGCTCCGCCGTCTCCGGCGCGCACGCTGACGTTCTGCAGAGCTCCCGGCACGCCGGGCGGGACATAGGTGACGGTGATCCTCGCCGAGCCGAAGGCCATCTCCGGCGCCGCCGGGTCGGTGGCCCGCAGCGCGAGCTCGGCGAAGCCCTGGCCGTCCTGGCGGTCCCCCTGCACGGAACCGGTGATGTCGATCTTCGGGTCGGTCTGGTCAACCTCGGCGAACGGCTCCTCCAGCAGCCTGGCGGAGACGTCGGCGCCCGAGGCGTCGGCGGCGAGGGCGCCCTTCAGCTCGTACGCAGACACCTTCCCACCGGTGGGGCAGGCCATGGCGCACATGGGGGTGCCGAGGTCGAGTGTCGCCGAGGCGATCTCCGCACCCGCCGGGATCGCGCCGAGGTCGGCCTCGAACGTGGAGATCCGGCCTCCTCCCACCTGCAACGCGGAGGCCTCCTCAAGCGTGCACGGGTTCCCGTCGCAGGCGTCGGACGCCGTTCTGGCCGCGCGGACGCTGAGCACGTCGGCGTCGAAGGTCTTGGTCTGGGTGGGCTTCTCCGCCGCAGCCTGCGGCGCGATGAAGGTGACGGGAGCGGTGCGGGCGCCGCAGGCCGCCACGACGCATGCCTCCATCTGCCATTTGTAGGAAGCGCCGGGTGTGAGCAGCTCGGGAGAGACTTTCAAGGACGCCCGCTGCCCGCCCTGAGCGTCGGCGGTTCCCAGCGGACTGGTCCCCACCGCCGCGCCGGCGCTGTCGAAGAGGTAGAACCTCGCGGTCAGCCATTCGCCTGAGGGGCGTGAGAGCAGACCAGACAGCACCACGGCCGACGGGTCGCTCGCGCCGGTGGCCAGGCCGGTGGGCACCCTGGGCACGTCCGTCGCGAACGGCGTCCAGGACGACCAGCCGCTCGCGCCGGTCTGGCTCGTCACCCTGGCACGGAACCGGTACGACCCGGGGTTGCGCAAGGCGTTCCCCGACACCTTCCAGGTCGCCGTCGTTCCTGAGGCCACGCCCTTGGGGCCGCCCGTGGCGATCACGTCGCCGTTGCCGGCCTCGGTCACCTCGAAGGTGTAGTCCAGCGGCTTCCCGGAGGGATCGGTCGCCTTGGCCCACAGGGTCGGCGTGAGGCTCGCAACCGTGGTGACCGCCGGGTCCGTGGAGGCTCTCGGGGTCACGTCCAGACCGGTGGGGGTGGCGAGCTTATAGGAAAAGGTGACGGTGAGAGCAGGTTCCTTGTCGCCCTGAGCGCCCGAGACGTAGTTGGACGAGTAGTAGCGCCGCCAGGTTGAGGCGTCCTTCTCGTCGGCGCCGCGCAGCTGGATGCCGTAGTTCGGCTGGCCGTCGGCCCACGCCTGGACGATGGCGTCGGTGTCCCAGTGCATGAAGTCCTGCGGGCAGCTCGCCGCGCCGTAGGCCGTCTTGGTGGTGACGGCGCCTGTGGTGGTGGTGGCCGGCTCCGAGCCGTACCTGATGGTGTCGGGGTCCCAGGCCGAGGTGATCCGGCGCGCCTGCACGCCGGCGCTCGGGTCAACGCAGACCGACGACCAGAACGTCCACAGGCGCAGGTCAGTGTCGACGATCTGGGTGCCGAGCAAATCGTCGACGTGCCGGAACTTCAGGTAGGAGCGGGCGATGTGGGTGCCGTCGTAGGTGCCGGCCTTCAGCTCGGTCGAACCGCGCTGCGAGTCGGGAATGTCACTCTGTACCCACGTGTCGGTCTCGACGGTGAGCGTGCTGGTGGGGTCCACGGTCACGGGGTACTTCACCGCGGGGTCGGAGAGGAATTTCGCGTCGGGCTTCAGCACCAGGACGGTGCCCTGGCCGGTCTGCTTGATCGTCATGTCGATTGCGGCCTGGTGGGCGGGTTCGCCGGAGCGCGGATCGGTCGTGGCGTCCCACATGCGCGGGGCCGGAGCGGATGCCAGCAGTTCGCCGGAGGCGTCCTGCAGGTTCAGGCCCTTGTCGGCGGCCTCCGAGAGCTTCAGGCCCTTGGTGGCCACCGGCAAGGTGATCTCCAGGGGATGGGTGGGGGGCTTGCGTAAGACGATCGAATGACTGAACCCGTTCGGCAGCGCCTTTACCATAAGGTCGCCGCCGGGCACGACGTCCTTGTAGGTCGCGGTGTCCCCCTTGACCTGCGGCGCGGGCAGGGCCTTGCCCCAGGAGACGGCGAACGAGCGATCCGCCCGCTGGACCTTGGCGAACGGCTCGCCGCCGCCGTCTGACACCTGAACGTCCGAGGCGGTGCGCTTCGGGTGCAGGCCCGCCTGACCGTCGCGGACGAGGGAGGTGTCGATCGGGCGCCACGTGTCGCCGTCCTTGACCCGCACCGGCCCTGGGAAGGTCTCCAAGGTGAACGTGCCGTCGGGGTTGGCCCAGAGCGAGGAACTCTCGGTCTTCTCGCTCTCCACCTCCACCCGCCTTCCCTGTGCCTTCGCCGTCCGCGTGGCCACCGCCCGGTCGTCGGGCTTGAACGTGGCGGCCGTCAGGGCGGGCTGAGGCATGGTGGCAACCTGACCGGGTCGAAGCGTGGCATCGTCCGCCAGCGCGGCCTGCGAGATCGCGACCTGCCCGGTCAACGACGCGGCGACCATGAACACCGCCAGGCCGGCGACGGCGCCACCACGGCGCTCCCTCACGGCCCGACTGCTCGCTGGATGGCCGCGTACCCCTCGAGACTTCTTCACTGTGCTCCCTTGTCACCTCGGCCGTCACAGGCCGTCAGTCGGAATCTCGAAACGGCACCATTTTCGGCGTGAGCCCGGTTGGGGGGTACATGTTTGCCCCTGAGTGCAAATGCCCTGGTCGCGGCGTGCTCCGGCTTCTGCAGAGGTTGATGAGATTTCGGGGATTCTGAAGGTCTATCGTCCTGGTCGTTCGTCTTGCTGTGAGAGTGAAGGCGAGGTGGCCGGAGTTGGCGCTGGCGGTGGTGAAGGATCTGCGGGTGGCGCGTGCCCCGGCCACTGCGGAGGACCTGGAGGCGCTGGAGACCGACGTGCTGGCCGGGTTCGTGCCGGCCCGGACGGCAGCGGGGCTGTCGGACGGGACGATCTCCTCCGACGTGGTGCATCTGGAGCAGGTGCGGGTCTGGTTCGGCCAGCCGTTGTGGGAGATGGAACCGGCCGACGCCGATACGTACTTCGGCAAGGTGCTACGCGCCACCGCCAGGGGCACCCGGCTGGCTCGGGCCCAGGCGATCAAGACGTTCTTTGCGTTCCTGGAGCTGCGTCACAAGGTCGAAATCCACCAGATGACCGGCCGCGTCATCGAGTGCCCGATCGACGAGATGAACCGGCCACGCGGCGGGACGCAGGGCAAGCTGCGCATCCCGCCCACCACTGACCAGGTCGATCGGCTGTTCGCCGGATGGCGGCAGGAGCTGACAACCTGCCGGAAGTTCGCCCCGACCGCCCGCAACTACACCGCCTGCCGGTTGATGGCCGAGGTCGGGCCGCGCGTGAACGAGGCCTGCAAGCTCGACCTGGAAGCTCGACCTGGCCGACATCAAGTGGGACCTGGGCCGCATCGGCAAACTGCACGTCCGCCACGGCAAGGGCGCCCGTGGCTCCGGGCCACGCGAGCGCATGGTGCCGTTGATCAACAACGCCGCGGCGACACTGCGGTGGTTCGTCGAAGACGTGTGGGGGCACTTCGGTGACGACCACACCCGGCCCGGTGTGGCGCTGCTGCTGTCGGAGCGCAAGAACGCTGACGGATCGGTGGCCCGGGTCGGCGATGAAACGCTGCGGGCCGCGCTCGCCAAGGCCGCCGCCGCGCACCTGCCGGAATGGGCCGATGCCCTGACCCCGCACGTGCTGCGGCACTTTTGCGCCTCCCAGCTCTATCAGCAGGGCATGGACCTCATCGCCGTCCAGCAGCTGCTCGGCCACGCGTGGATCGCGACCACGATGAAGTATGTGCACGTCACCGGCACTCACATCGAAGACGCCTGGGCAGCGGGCCAGCAGCGCGCCGCCGCCCGGCTGGAAGGACTACGGCGATGAGATGGAACCTGCGGCTGGCCGCCGCCACCCGCGGCATCTGGAAAGCCTCTGAGCTGCAGCGGATGCTCGCCGAGCACGGCCTGACGATCAGCGCTGGAAAGATATCCGGCCTGTGGTCGGGCGAGCCGGCCAGCATCAAGCTCGACGACCTCAACGTCCTCTGCGCCGTGCTGGGCTGCGGGGTCGAAGAGCTCCTCATCCCCGAGCCCGACAAGGTCAGACGCGTCGATGGCGGGCAGGACAAGCAGGTCACGGCAGCAGCCGCGGGTGGCCCACCCGTGGTTCCGAAGCGGAAGGACGGTCGTTCTCTGCCGCCTGCGTGACATGCCGCCGCGACGGGTTCTGCATGGTCCACAGAGCTGCATGGACTGCCTGGCCTGGGGAGTCCTCGGCGCTCGCCGATGCTCGGCCTGCACCGTGCTTCGACACTGTTACCCGGGCAGCGAGGGCGAATGCGCCGGATGCAACCGAACGGTCGCGCTAAAGAAGGGCTACTGCAGGTTGTGCTGGCAGCAGGCCGCTTATGAGTCGAAGGCCGCAGGCGGCCTGCCCCGCGGCGCGGTCTCGGTCCTGGAATCCGGGGAAAGACTGCCGTTCCAGCAGCCGTTCTTCGACCGGATGAAACGACGCCGCCCCGAAAGCCCAGTCCATGAACAGGGATGGCGGTCGCGGCCCAAGCCGCCTCCGCCGCCTGCGGTCCGGCCCACCGAGCGGTGGACCCAGCTGAGACTGTTCGAAGCACGCCGGGACTTCACTCGGTTCGACGAGAGCGCCGATGTCGATCTCGCCAATCCGTGGCTGAGCTGGGCGCTCTATCTTGCCTATCGGCGGGGCGAGGCGCGCGGGTGGCGACGTGGTGTTCGATTCGCCGTCCGGCGCGCCCTGATCATCGTGTTGTCCCGGCACAGCTGCCTCGACGTCGTCTACTACTCGGAGGTCTTCCCCGCGCTGCGCGCGCTCGGCATCACCGTCGAGCGGACCCTCGAGGTGCTCCAGGAGATGGGGATGTTCGTCGATGACCGGCCGCAGGCCTTCGACGGGTGGCTGGAAGCCAAGCTCAAAGGACTCGCCCCAGGCATCCGAGACGACGTCGAGGCCTGGGCGCGGGCGCTGCGCGACGGCGCACCGCGGATCAAGCCCCGCAACATCAAGTCGGTCTGGATCCAGATGAACCGGCTGCGCTCCACACTGCTGCACTGGTCAGACCGATACGAACACCTGGTGGAAGTCACCCGGGAGGACCTCGCCGAGGTCCTCGACGGCATGCAGGGATTTCACCGCTCGAACTTCCTGGTTGCGGCCCGATCGCTGTTCGCGTTCTGCCGCAAGCGGCGCAGTATCTTCCGCAACCCGATCCGCGGCATCCGCATGGGCCAGCATCCTTACGGGCTTGTCCAGCGGCCCGACCAGGACGACATCGACCGGGCGACCGAAGCCGCCACTACCCCGGCCGCCCGGGCTCGTGCTCATGCTCGCCGCCGTTCACGCCGCCCGCACCGGCGCCATCCGCTTCCTGCTGCTCGATGACGTCGACCTCGGCAACCGACGGCTCACCATCGCCGGCCGCACCCGCCCCATCGATGAGTTCACCCATCAGATCCCGCTCGAATGGCTCGATTACCGGCGCACCCGCTGGCCGAACACAGCCAATCCTCACCTGTTGATCAATCAGCTGAGTGCCCTCGGCACCGGTCCGGTCTCCAAGATCTACTTCGCCAAGAGTCTCCGCGGTCAGGCTGCGACGCTCGAACGCCTCCGCGTTGATCGGCAGCTCGAAGAAGCCCTCACGCACGGCCCGGACCCGCTCCGCCTCGCCGCAGTGTTCGGCCTCGATCCCAAGACCGCCATCCGCTATGCCGAGAACGCCGGCGTCCTACTGGCCACCGCAGCCGAAGAGCAAGACCCCGCCAGTCGCGACGAACCCAAGGGTCGAAACGGTCCATGAGGGATGAAGACCCTTCGGTTCAATCCGATGAACCTTCAGTTCGCATGAACTCTGGGACTTCCTCGGGGTTGAGGAAAACCCCGACAGCCAACGCGATGCCCTCACGACAGCAGGCTGTGACCGGATCTTCGTCGACAAGGCCTCAGGGAAGATCGACCGCCGTCCCGAGTTCGACAAGGCGCTGGACTACCTCCGGCCCGGTGACACCTTCGTCATCACCCGCCTTTCCCGGGCGGCCCGTTCGCTGCGCCATCTACTGGACCTGGCGGCCCAGCTCGGCGCGCGCGAGGTCGATCTCTTGGTACTGAAACAGGGCATCGACACCTCGACACCGTCGGGGCGGCTGCAGTTCCACATGTTCGGCGCGTTCGACGAGTTCCTCCGCGAGCTCATCGTGGAGGGCACCCTTGAAGGGCTGGCTTCGGCGCGGGCACGCGGCCGCGTCGGCGGACGTCCCCCCGCCCTGGATGAGCACGGCGTGGAGATGGCCGCGCGCTGTACGAGGTGAAAGGCGAGGACGGTAAGCGGCGCTACACCGTCCAGCAGATCGCCGACCGGCTCGGCGTCAGTCGTGCCACGATCTACCACCACCTTGACCCCGACAAGCCGGTCTCGGCGTAGGAGGAGCACGGTGCTGCCCCCCATCACCTACTACGGCGGCAAGGCCAAGCTCGCCGAGCAAATCGCCGTCATGCTGCGCGAGCACACCCACTACGTCGAATCACGCTCCGGCCCAACCCACGTCACCCGTCCCCCGAGAACAAGACGAACCAGAACCGCGCCGCGAGAGAAGAGTCCCAGCTCAGAGGTTAATCTTGAGTTGAGGGGCTGTTGAGGCTTGGCTGCAAGGGAGCCGCTATGTCGCCCGGGCCGCCTACGGATCAACACGCCCGTCGGCCGAGAAGAGCCACCGAACACCACACAGGATTAGCCGAAGTCACCTCAAAGAGATTGACAGGTAACCGCACCAGTTCGTACTCGGTGCCCATCTCCGGGAAGGAGAGGCGGAGCGCCGCTGGCCTCAGCGCTGGCCTGGGTCGGTGACCGATCGGCTCAGCGGCGGATGCGGTAGCGGATGTGGGTGGCCTCCGGTGTGTCGATCACCTGATCGATCTCCAGTTCGATCTCCGACGGCAAGACGTCGAACAGCCGGCGGCCGGCGCCCAGCAGCACCGGGATGTGATGGATCTGCACCTCATCCAGTACCCCGGCCTCGAGTGCCTGTTGCACCGTGTAGGCGCCGCCACGCACCTGAACGTCCCGGCCCCCGGCGGCGGCCTTCGCCTGCGCCATCGCGCTTTCGATCCCGTCGTTCACATATGTCACCAGCGGATGACCCCAACGGGCGGCCGGGCTGGGCGGCCGGTGACTGGGGACGAAGATCGGGAGACCGTCGTGGTCGCCTCCCCAGTGATCCATGAGTTCGGCGGTCCGCCGCCCTGCGAGGACCGCACCGGCCGCCTTCCATTCGCCTTGGAACTGCTGGATCGGCCCGGACGATGGACCGGTCTGCGGGCCCGCGTCAGCCCACTTGTGCAGCCGCTCGCCATCGTCGCCCCCGAGATAGTCGTTGGGATCGGCGACGTACCCGTCGAGCGACATTGACATGTCGAGCACTGATTTGGACATAGTCCGCTCCCTGTCTGCGACGGTGCAACTCCTCAGCCACGCCGCCTGCTCCCGAGTTCGGCGACTAACTGTGTCTCCATAACACTGTGTATCATAGATACAGTTTTTTAGGGTGGGCTAGTGGGAGGCTGCGATGTCGGCTAACGAGGATCCGATGGCACTGGCCGAACTGTTGTGGGGCCTGCGGAAGCCGCGCACCAGGGGCCCCAGGCCCGCCTTCGACCTCGCTCAGGTGGCCGACGCCGCTGTCAAGGTCGCCGATACCGAGGGACTGGAGGCGGTCTCGATGCATCGGGTAGCCGCCGAGCTCGGCCTCACCAAAATGGCCCTGTACCGCTATGTCAACGGCAAATCTGAGCTGAGTGCAATCATGATCGAGGCGGCGGTCGGCACACCCCCCGACTTGAGCGGCGTGACCAGCTGGCGGACCAAGCTGGAAGAGTACGCCCGCCAACTGTCCGCCGCCTGGCGACGCCACCCCTGGCTGCCGTCGATCACCGTGGGCGACCGCGTCATGGGTCCATGCGAAACTGGATGGCCCGAAAGAGCCCTCAGCGCTCTGGCCGACACGCCCCTGACCGAACGCGAACGGCTGGACGCGGTCATGCTGGTCTCCCACCACATCCGCGCCACCCACCCAGCCGCCACCCAAGGCACTCAGACCTGGACGGACGGCAGGGCCGCCCCCATCATGCGCGACCTGCTACTCCGCAACGCCGACCGTTTCCCGCTGCTGGCCACCACCATGGCCATCCCCTCGGCCACCACGACCCAGGAATTCGGCCTGCACACCCTCCTCGACGGCCTCGAACACACCATCACCCAACGCACTCGAAACAGCGGCGACGAATCAGCAGCTTCGAGTCCAGCTCCTCCGTAAGGAGCAGCGGCGCCCGACCGGGATGGATGGAGTGGTGCGGTCGCTGAGCTTGTTGTCGGACAACGACGGGGGCCTGAACTACTGCGTTCCGCTCGGGACGCGGGAACCGATGATGATCGCTATCAGAACTCCTCATTTCTGGGACCACGAAGAGTAGCGATGATTACATAGAGCTACTTTGGGGCTGGTCGCGCCGACCCGAGTGGTGGGCCCAGTAGCTGCCGGTGGAACGACCGGGGGGACGGACGGCTGGACATCCTGGTCAACAACGCCGCCATCACCGCCGACTCGATCGAGACGATCACCCCGGAGACGTTTGACCGGCTGATCGCGGTCAACACCAAGGCGCCGCTGTTCATCATCCAGCGGGCTCTGCCGCTGCTGAACGACGGCGGCCGGATCATCAACCTGTCCACGGCGGCGACCAGGATCGCGATGCCCGAGCAGCCGTACGCGATGAGCAAGGCCGCCGTCGAGGTGCTCAGCCGCTCCCTCGCTCAGTTGGTCGGCGGGCGCGGTATCACGGTCAACGCCGTGGCGCCCGGGCCGACGGTCACCGACATGAACCCGTGGATGCTGGATGACCCCGAGGTGCAGCAGGTGGTGGGCAGCGGCAACGCCATCCCCGGGTTGGGCACCCCGCCGACATCGCCGACGTGGTGGCCTTCCTGGCCTCCGAGGCGGGCCGCTGGGTGACCGGGCAGATCATCGACGCTTCCGGCGGCTGCTTTCTCGGCCCCCGGATTTGAGCTGACAGCAGCGCCGGCCGCTGCCTCCACGAACGTCATCGCCCTACGGGGCCGTGTCAGCGGCTGCGTCAGGACGGCGACGGTCCGGCGTCAGAGCGTTCGGCGATGGTGGAGCCACGAACGGTTCAGCGATCGCGGCCCGGGACGGGACGCAACGCCTGAGTGGTCATACAGGAAAACGACATTTTGCAGCACAGGGAGCACACCATGCGTAAGTTCAACACCGCCGCCCCGATCACCACTGTCCTGAACATCCCCGCCGGACGCGTTCAGTTCATCGCGGCCGACCGGGCCGACACCACCGTCGAGGTCCTGCCCGCGAGCGCCGCTAAGGGCCGCGACGTCAAGGCCGCCGAGCAGACCACGGTCGACTACGCCGACGGCGTCCTGCGGATCGAGACCGCGCAGAAGAACCAGTACCTCGGCCCCACCGGAGCCATCGAGGTGACGATCCAGCTGCCCACCGGTTCCCGCGTCGAGGCGAAGACGGAGAGCGCCGAACTCCGGACCGTCGGCCGCCTCGGTGACGTCACCTTCGAAGGCGCGTACCGCCAGATCAAGCTGGAGGAGACCGCAAGCCTGCGCCTCACCGCGACCGACGGTGACGTCGAGGTCGGCCGGTTGGGCGGCGCCGCGGAGATCAGCACCGCACGGGGCGACATCCGGATCGCCGAGGCCACCGGCGGCAAGCTCGTGCTCCGCACCCAGTCCGGCGACATCTTGGTCACCGCCGCCGCGGGCGTCTCGGCCTCCCTGGACGCCGGCACCTCCAACGGCCGCATCAACAACGCCCTCAAGAACAACGGCACCGCCGAACTCGACATCCAGGCCACCACCTTCAACGGCGACATCACCGCCCGCAGCCTCTGATCCACAGCTCGGCCCGCAGTGCCCGAGCACTGCCCGGCCATGGGGGCACGCTCGGCCGGCTCCTTCCCGCCGCAGGTCAGCTGCGGCATCACGACGGCGACGACCCGATATCAGAGCGGTGGCGGCCGCGGCCTCGGGCCACGCCGAGCTCACCCGTACGTGGCTCATCGAAGCCCTTACGAACCGTCGGGTTGAGAACACGTTGCGCAATTCGCCCCTGCTCCGTCCTTGAGCAGGGCGAATGCGTAGTCATGCCGCGCCCGGTGATCGCCACGCCGGGGGCGGCTCGGACAAATCGAACACTGTATGTGAGGAGATTCACCATGGGAAACAGCGACAGCGGCTTGTCCGCGAGTGGGCTGCGCAGGCTGCATGACGTGCTGACCCGGCATGTCGAGTCCGGGAAGATCCCCGGGCTGGTCGCCCTGGTCGGCCGGTGCGGCCAGACGCACGTCGAGGCGCTTGGCACGATGCGGCATGACGGCGGCGCGCCGATGCGCCGGGACACGATCTTCCGGATGGCGTCCACGTCCAAGCCGGTCACGATCGCGGCGGCGATGGTGTTGCTGGATGAGTGCCGGCTGCGGCTGGATGACCTGGTGGAGCCGTGGTTGCCCGAGCTCGCCGACCGGCGGGTGCTCAAGCGGGTCGACGGCCCGTTGGACGACACCGTGCCGGCGCGGCGGCCGATCACCGTCCGGGATCTGCTCACCAGCACGTTCGGGATCGGCATGGACCTGACGTCGCTGGGCACTCCGATCATGGACGCGATCTTCGAGCAGGGGCTCACCCCCAATCCGATGCTCGAGCCGGATGAGTGGATGCGCCGCCTTGGCGCGCTTCCGTTGATGCACCAGCCCGGCGAGCGCTGGCAATACCACACCAGCAGCGATCTGCTCGGCGTGCTGGTCGCCAGGGTCACCGGCCAGTCGTTCGCGACATTTTTGCGCGAGCGTGTTCTCGATCCGCTGGGGATGACCGACACCGCCTTCCACGTGCCCGCCGACAAGATCGACCGGCTGCCGCCGAGCTACGTCCCCGACCCGCAGACCGGCGAGTTCAACGTATGGGACGACGCCAAGGAGGGGCGGTGGAGCCGGCCTCCGGTGTTCCAGGACGGCGGCGGCGGGCTGGTCTCCACCGCCGACGACTACCACGCCTACTTCCGGATGCTGCTCACCGGCGGGATGCACGACGGCGAACGGATCTTGTCGCGGCCCGCCGTCGAGCTGATGACCACCAACAGCCTGACCCCCGAGCAGAACGCCGCCCGCACCGCCATGGCCCGCGCCAACGTCCATGTGGGGTTCGGCCAAGGCCAGCACGGCGGCTGGGGCTTTGGGATGGCGGTGCGCACCTACCGTGGCGACTACGCGCCCATCGGCCAGTTCGGCTGGGACGGCGGAACCGGTACCGCGACCTACGCCGACCCGGACAACCAGCTCACCGGAATCCTGCTCACCCAGGTCGGGATGTCCACCCCGGATTCGGCGCGGCTCATCCACGACTTCTGGACCACGCTGTACCAGGCGATCGACGACTGACACCGAGCCGGCGCCGGGTGGGCCTCGACCTCAACCCACGGCACACAACGGTCAGCCATTGCCGGGGAGAACCGTCGACGTTTCCGCGCGGCCTGGGCTTGGCCCTGTTTGCCGGGGCCGGGGCCGCCCAAGGGTGAGATCCCCTCGAGCGGCTCCGGCCCGGCCGACGTGCCGCAGGTGGTGGTCGAGTACGTGGCGCACGACGACCCCGCAGGGCAGAGTCTGCGCGTCGCGGGGATGTTGTGGCCTACGGCGAGCAGGTCAACCAGCTGCGAGGCCGCGCTCAGGGCCTGCTGGCGTTCTTCCGGTAGCGCATGGCGTGGTGTCACCTTCGTTCCTCAACAACGCACGCACCAGCATCGGACCCGGCTCCTTCGTCGTCCGCGGCCGCCGCGGTGGCGGCGATTCCACGACCAAGCCGCGGTGCCGATGACCCGCCTCGCCAACCGCGTCGTGCGCTCTGAACCCGCCCAGGGTCCGCTGCAGCTGCACCGCCTCGACCGCAAGACCGGGATCGCGTGCAGCCGGTGCGGCACCCGCAGCCAGACCACGGTAGTCGCCACCCCCGACGCAGACTGGACCAGGCTCGTCGACCGCGGCTGCTACGACGCGTGGAGCAAGCAGCTCGGGTGAACCCCGATGCACCGGATAACAGCCTATTCTCCGGTACATGACCCTCCCGGCCATCCCCGCGACCTGCGTACGAGCATTCGTTCGACGAAGTTGCGGGCCCAGACGACCTCGTTCTCCCGCTCGCATTCGAGGAACTCCACTCACGCTGCAGCGGCGGCGATATCCAGACTTTTCATCCGCGCCCTGTTGGTCATCATCTTGGCGAGCAGCCGGCCGGCGATCGGCAGCCGGGCGAGGCGGATCATCGTGGACCGAAGCAGCAACTCGGCGCGGTTGCCTGGGGTGAAGAAACCGCGCATGCTCACACCGCTGCCGAGGTGGTGGTCGATGAACGGGCGCAGGTGGTCCTCCCAGTCCTGCAGCGCTCGTGGCACGTCGTGCGGGTGGCGTTCCAGCATGGTGCCGAGCAGGTCCGCCCCGGCCAGGCCGGTGGATGCCCCCATGCCGGAGTAAACGGTCAGGCACCACGCGGCGTCGCCGACGAGCACGACTCGGCCGCGGTGCCAGTGGTCGAGGTGCACCTGCTCGGCGGAGTCGAACAGGTGGTCCGGGGCCTTCTCGAACTGGTCGAGCAGCCAACCGAGCGTGGAGCCGGTGGGCTCGGGGCCGTAGGCGGCGCGCAGCGAGTCGATGGCCGGCCGGGTGAACTCGGCGTCCACGTCGTCGGTGCGGTAGGAGAACAGCACCGACGGCGGACGGTCGGCGAACGAGAACACCCACACCGATCGGCCCGCCTCGCCCATGTACAGCCCGTCCTGTAGGCGGTAGCCGGGTACCGGCTCGGGCAGGCTGTACACGGCGATCATGTAGTTCAGCCGACGGATCGGGCTCTGCTCGGGCTCGAACGCAAGCCGGCGCACCGTCGAGCGCAGTCCGTCTGCCCCGACCACCAGGTCGAACCGTTCGAGGGTCGTCGTCTCCGTCGTCAGATCGCGGATCTCGACGTCCACCCCGTCGAGGTACTGGTCCAGCGCGATCGGCACGGTCGAGTACCGGATCTCGACCTCGTCGGGCAGGGCGGTGAAGGCCGCGTCTTCGATGTCGCCCCGCATCACCATTCGAGACCCGCCGAACACATCGGCGTAGCCCACACCGCGGCGGCGCCGGCCCGTGCGGTCGACGTCGTAGCTCACGCCTTCCGGAGCGAAGCGATTCGGCACCGCATCGGCGATGCCCAGCCGTTCGGCGGCGGCGAGCCCGGTCCCGAACAGGGCGATGAAGTATCCGCCGCGGCGCCGCTCGGGGGCCTTCTCCAGCACCACCACGTCCCAGCCCGCGCGATGCAGTCGCAGCGCGGAGGCGGTCCCGCTGATCCCGAGGCCGACCACCAGGGCCCGCTGTCGCGATGTCGTGTTCTTGTCCATGGGATTGCGGTCCGACATTGTCGTGTCCTCCATCTGGTTGGGGTGGGTCGGCCGTTCAGGAAGCCGAGGATGTGAAGTCGTCGAGGCGGGCGAGGAAGCCGAGGAGGGTGGCGTTGACCTCGGCGGGACGCTCCTGCTGCCTGCTTGCTGGGCCCTCGCCGATGAAGGTGAGGCGGGCGGGTGGCGGGCTGAGATCTCAGGGCTTCAAGATCATCCTGTGACCCCTTGTGGGCTTGCCTCGGCGATCCCCTGGAGGGCCGCGTCGGTGTCCGCGATGGCCAGCATCCTGTTGATGTCGGCGCCGGCCAGTGCGCCGGCCGCTGCGGAGGCCCCGACCTGGGCGACCAGATCGGTGACGTTGCCGGCCACCCACACACCCGGCACCTCGGTGGTGCCGGCCGTGCCGGAGGCGAAACCGCGGCCCTTCGGCAGGTCCTGCACCGGCAGGCCCAGACCTTCCAGGCCCTGGGTGCGGGCCTGCAGTTGCGCGGCGACCGCGAGGACGCGGCGGGCCACGACCTGGCCGTCGGCCAGGCGCACCCCGGCGAGGGCACCGTCCTCGACGACCTCGGTGACCGGGGTGTCGATGACGCGGATGCCGCGGGCGGCGAAGCGGGCGCGGCTGTCCTCGTCCAGGTCGGTGCCGTGGGTGAAGTAGGTCAGGTCCTCGGTCAGCTGACGGAACAGGTACGCGTGGTCGATGGAGACCGGACCGGTGGCGAGGATACCGATGGGCTCGTCGCGCACCTCCCAGCCGTGGCAGTACGGGCAGTGCACCACACTGTGCCCCCAGTGCTCGGCGAGCCCGGGCACCTGGGGCAGCACATCCGTGAGGCCGGTGGCCACCAGGATGCGGCGGGCGGTGATGCGGCGGCCGTCGGCCAGGGTGACGGTGAACCGCAGGTCCCCGTCCGCCGACGGGGCGGCGGACTCGGCCGAGACCACCTCGCCGAGCACGACGCGTCCGCCGTACTGGCGCACCTGCTCCCGGCCCCGTCGAAGGATCTCGGGCGGCGGGGTGCCGTCCAGGGCGATCAGGCCGTGCACAGCCTCCGCGGGCGCGTTGCGCGGGGAGCCGCTGTCGATCACGACGACCGAGCGGCGGGAGCGGGCGAGGATCAGTGCACCGTTCAGCCCCGCGGCGCCCCCGCCGATCACCACCGCGTCGACGGTCCCCTTGGCCAGTGCGTCGCTCGCGTACGGAGAAGTCGTCACAGCCATGGCCTCCTGCCTTTCCTTGTCAGTCATGGTTCGGTCAACCCTTCGAGTTCTGGGTGGTGGGAGGGGGTCAGCTGTTCAGGAAGCCCAGGATGTGGTCGGCGACTGTCTTGGGCTGCTCCAGGTGCGGGAAGTGCCCTGCGCCGGGTACGACGATGCGTTCGAAGCCGTTCGTGAACAGGTCGTCCATGCCCTCGCTCACCTCCACGGAAAAGCAGTTGTCGCCGGCACCGTGGAGGTAGAGCGACGGGACGGTGATGGCACCGAACGCCCGGGCTTCCAGGGCTTGGGCCGCCTCGTCCGCGGGCGGCGGCGTGAACAACTGGCGGTAGTAGCCCAGGATCTCGGTCAGGACTCCCGGAGCACCCAGGGTTTCCTTGAGCGCGGCACGCTCCGCATCCGGCAGCTCGTAGCCGGGCGACCACTCCCGCCAGAGCCGGTCGATGAAGGCGAAGTCGTCGAGCTCGACGGCCGCCTCCGCCATGGCTGTCTGGAAGAAGAACATGTACCAGCTGCGCCGCTGCTGGTCACCGTCAGTGACCAATGCGGTCAGCAGTTGACGGCCATGGGGAGCCGCCATGGTGACAAGCTTGCGGACACGCCTCGCGTCGAGGCTCGTAGCCGCGTACGCCGCCGCGGCTCCGAAGTCGTGGCCGATGAGATCCGCCTGCTCGCGCCCGAGCGCTTCGATCAGGGCCAGGACGTCCTGGCCGGTCGAGGCAATGCGATAGGAGCCGTCGGGAGCCGCGCCGCCGGGCCAGTATCCGCGCTGTGCGGGCGCGACCGCCCAGTACCCTTCCTGCGCAAGGCGGTCGAGGATCCCCGCCCAGCTGGCGGCATGGTCGGGAAACCCGTGGAGGCACACCACGAGCGGCCCGCTGCCGGCCTCAAGGATCGGAACCTCCAGCCCGCCTGCCTGAACCGTCCGATGACGGACGCGGTCGGTCGCCTGGGACCCCTGGCCGGGGAGTCCGCGCCAGACGACGGTCGCTGGGTCACCTGTGTCATGAGTTCAACCCCCAAGCCGCCTTCGCGGCGTCGCGGTCCGGCAAGCCCGGACCAAGCAGCAAGTACGGCTGACGGCGACCAGGACGCTGACGCCGATCACGGAGCCGATCTGCTGGACCATGTTTGAGCGGAATCGCTTAATTGCCCATCGATGTGCAGACTAGTTTGTTGCCCGTCGATGTGCAAATATCGCGATGACTCCCTCCTCCCACCCGCCTTCGAGGTACCGACGTGACCAGCCGACCAGCACGAACACCGACGACGAGGCCGAGGCGGTCTCCGGCCCGGCCCCACGAGACGCCGCCCCCTCCTGCTCCGACTTCGACCTCGACTTCGGCGCAGCGTCGGGACGCGCGGGCCACCCGTGCCCGGATCCTCGACGCCGCTCGGCGGGAACTGACCCGCGACCCCGACAGCCGCCTGGAGGACATCGCCGCCGCCGCCGGTGTGGCCCGGCGCACCGTGTACGTCCACTTCGCCGGCCGGACCGCGCTCGTCGAGTGCCTGGCCGCCGAGGCCGCAGAGGCGATCCGGCGCGCCGTCGCGGGTGCCCCGGCCCCGACCCCCGACGCCGTCGCGGACCTGGCGCGATTCGTCCTCATGATGTGGCCCGTCGGCGACCGCTACCGCACCCTCATCCGGCTGGCCCGCGGCCAGGACCTCGCCCCCGCACGCGTCGACGAACTGCTGACCCCCGCCCGCGACATGGCCACGAGAGTCTTCGCCCACGGCCGCCGACAGGGCGTCTTCCAGATCACCGTCCCGCCCGACCCGCTCGCCCGAGCCATCGAGGCCCAACTGCTGGCCCTGCTCGACTGCGTCGACCGCGGCCTGTGCCCCGACGACGGCACCGGCGCCGCAACCGCCGCCCTCATCGCCGCCGGAGTCGCCCCGGACACCGCCGCCGCGAAGGTCGATCACGTACGGAAGACCGGGTCGCCCCCGAGTCCCGTCTGAAACCCGTGCCCGCACCCCCCTCGCACTCACACATGTCCGCCCCCAACTCCCTGTCCCCCGAAGCCCTTTGGAGGAGGGCCGATGTACCGCCCCCGCCCCGAGCACGACCGTGACCAGGAGGGCGAGTTTTCGTACTCGTACTCGCACGAACCCGCCGACGGCTCCGACCGCCCGCTGCCGGTGACCGAACTCGCCCTGCGGATGGACGGGTTGACGAAGCCGGACGACGACAGCGAGGCTCGGACCCGCTCGTCGGAGGCGACCGTCTTCCTGTCGTACGTGGACCTGTCCGACGCCCTGGGCCTGGAACTGACCCGGGGCTACGGTTCCGACCGGATCCGCGCCCGTGTCCTGACCACCCTCGGCTTCGAGGTCACCGCGACGACGACCGTCTCGGCGGCCTCCGGCGACCGCGTCACCTTCAAGGACTTCAAGGTCGCGGGCCGCGACGACGCCCGGGACACCTCGTCGAACGGGTCGGCCGGAGAGAAATCAGGTGCCGTGGGCCGGAAGAGCCGTAGCCATCGCCGACGCAACCTCCTCGACCACCGCGCTCGCCCGATCCTCCGGCACGCCGGCCGCGATGAGGGTGGCCGTGGCGATCCGGTGCCCGTCGTCCTCCAGCGCGCCGGTGTTGACGGACTCCACCAGAGCTACGATCAACGCCATCAGGCCTGCGCTCTGCACGGCCGGCGGCAGATGGGAGTGGAAGACGCCGTCCCGCTGCCCGCGATCCAGGATCCCGATGGCGGCCTCCCGGGCCGGCGCGAGCACCTCGTCGAGGCGCTCGGAGCCGAGGTCCCGCCGGGTGAGCGCCAGCAGCATGCGGTAGCGGTCGCCCACGGGCCACATCCGGAGTACGAACCGCGCCAACGCCCACTCGGCCGACTCCGCCGGCTCCCCCGACTCCGGCCCGGCCTGCACCGTGCTCCGCAACGTCTCGGCGGCTTCCTCGGCGAGCGCCTCCAGCAGCGCCGCCCGCCCCGGGAAGTGCCCGAAGAGGGTGCGCCGGACGACCCCGGCGGCCCGCGCCAGCTCCTCCAGCGTGACATCGGGGTTCCGCCCCAGCTCCTCACGGGCCGTGGCCAGGATGCGCGCCCGGTTGGACCGCGAATTACGGCGCAGGGGCTCGCGGGCCACGGGCTTGCTCACGGAGAACCTCGCAGCATCAAAGGACGGACGAACGGCCCCCCATTTTGTCACGCCGAGCCGAAGCCCCCGTATCACGCCCCACCGGCCGCTGCCTCACGCGGGACCGGCCCCACCTCGTGGCCCGAAGCTCGGCCGACGCGGAACCGAGCGCGCCCGGTGCGGCCCTCGCGCTTGTTCCTCGACGAGAGCCCCGGCGCGCCGGGCGCCGCCGCCGACCTCGTCCGTCGCGGCCATCCCACCGGCCACCCCCCGTCGGATCAGACCGCGAACTCCCGGATCACCATGTTCCGGAACACCGCCTGCCCGTCGATGGTGAACAGGGCCAGCCCGGTGTCGGACGGGTCGGGGAAGACCTCGGTCGAGTGCGCGTACCGGCCGTCGTCGACGAACATCTCGACGGACGTGCGGTCGACGAGGACGCGCAGGCGGACCGTGCGGGCGGACAGGTGGAAGGGCGTCCGGCTCTCCTGCCAGCGGGCTGCGCAACACGATCGGGATGAGCAAGCTGCGCGAGGTCGTCACCGAAGGCTGGAAGAAGCTGCCACGCGATCACGGCCGGCTCTCGGCGCTGCACGCCTCCTACACCTACCTGCGCCAGTTCACCCCGAGGTGCTGGCGGCGATCGACTTCCAGGGCGGGACCGGCACGGCGGAGTTGATGGAGGCGGTGGCCATCTTGAAGCGGCTGAACGAGGGCGGCGGCCGCAAGGTGCCCGAGGGCGCATCCACCTCGTTCGTCCCGGCCCGCTACGCCGAGTACCTGGCCAAAGCGCGCAAGGACGGCGACGAGACCGCCTACCGCCACTACTGGGAGCTGTGCGTGGTGCTGGCGCTGCGTGACGGGCTGCGCTCGGGACGTGTTCGTGCCCGGCTCGCGCCGCTACGCCGACCCGGCCACCTACCTGTACTCGCCCGAGCAGTGGGCGCCGCGGCGGGCCGACTTCTGCAAGCTGGTCGGCAAGCCCGCCGATGCGGCCGAGGCGATCGAACAGGGCAAGGAGGAACTGCACGCCGCGCTGACGCAGCTCGACCAGACGCTGGCCAAGGCGTTGCCGGACGACACCGGCGCGGTCCGGCTCGATGACGACGACAAGCTCGTCATCCCGCCGCTGTCGGCCGAAGACGTGCCAGGCGAGGCCAAGGAGCTGAGGGCGGAGCCGGCCGGGATGCTGCCGTTCGCGCCGATCGCCTCCCTGCTGATCGAGCTTGACGTGCGCACGCACTTTCTGGACTGCTTCACTCACGCCGGCGGCCGTAACCAGGCCCGCTCGGCCGATCTCAAGCGCAATATCCTCAGCGTGCTCATCGCCAACGCCACGAATCTGGGGTTGTCCAGGATGTCGGAGGCCTGCGGCATCGGCTATGACGTGCTGCGCTGGACGCAGGAGTGGTACGTGCGGGAGGAGACGCTGCGTGAGGCACATGCCGGGCCGCTGCTGAGCGCGCTGGAATGAAGACCTGATCACCGAGTGCTGGCCCGATCTGCTGCGCATGGCCGGGTCGCTGAAGTATGGCCAGGCCACCGCGTCGCTGGTGGTGGGCAAGTGGTCGGCGGCCTCCCGGCAGAACACCCTGGCCGCTGCCTTGAAGGAGTGGGGCATGCTGCGCCGCACCTTGCATGCGCTGCGCCGGGACCTGCACTACGCCCAGCAGGGCACCGTCACCAAGCCGGCCTTGGCCGATCAGACCGATCAGGCGTGGTGTTTGACCGTGTTGACCAACGCCGTCACCACCTGGACCACAGAGTACTACTCGCTCGCCGTGCGGCAGCTGCGGGCGACCAGCCGGGACGTGCCGGATGAGTTGCCGGCCCACATCTCTCCGGCGCACAGCGAGAACATCGACTTCTTCGGCGTGATCAATGTCGACGTGGAGGCGGAATTGGCCAAGCTGGATGGCGGCGGCTGGCGGCCACTGCGTCCGGTGGCTACGGAGATGGCTCTGATGTGATCGCCGCTTCCCGGGGCCTGGCCTGCGCGCCGCGCCGGTGTCCCCCGCCCAGCCTTGTGCGGGGCCCGGTCACTGCGGACGGGCGATTCGGTGCTGGCGCTGATCAAGGCGATGCCGGGCAACATCAGCCTGGAGTCGATGCTGCGTGAGATCGACAAGCTGACCGCGATCCGCGCGATCGGGGCTATCCGAGAACCTGTTCGCGGACGTGGCACCGAAGGTGCTGGCTCCTGGCGGGCGCGGGCTGCGGTCGAGTCGCCGTCGCATCTGCGGTGCCGTGCGCGCAGTGGGAACCGATCTATCCGTGCACCGGGTAGTTGGCGCGGAACACGTTGTGCGGGTCACGGGCCCGCTTGATCTCCCGCAGCCGCGCGAGCGCGCTGCCGGAGAAGGACTTGGCCGCCGTGTCACCGGGGGACAGCAGGGTGTACGGCTTGTGGCCGCTGATGTAGGCCTCCAGGTCGGCCACGACCTCGGCCTGCTTGGCGCGCGTCGCGTCGGCCGCGTGCGGCAGGCCGAGACCCAGCAGGCCGAGCAGGTACGGCTCGGCCACCGCGCCGCTCGCACCGGCCCCGCCCTCCGGCTCGGCGAGCGCCCCGCCCAGGTGCCTGATCTGCAGGTTGATAAGCGGTTCGACCGGCTTGGCCAGCAGGAGCTCCACCGCGTCCGCGTCCAGGCCGGTGAGCAGCTCCGCACGAGCGATGGACGGGGCCGGATCGGTGGGCTCGGCGGTGATGCCGCCCAGGTCGGCAACCGGGACGACGCCGCGGCTGTCGGAGATCGCGCCCTCGATCTTGTCGAGGCGCGCCAGCAGGTCCTCCCCCTGAACCGCCTCACCCAGGTAAGCCAGATCCAGCGTCACCATCGGCGACGCGCCGGGTGGCTGGAGCCGGTTGATCCAGACACTGAGTTCACGCGGCGCCTCGGCGGTGATCTCCAGGAACGCGTCGTACACCTCCCTGGTCCGGTGCTCCGGCCAGATCACACGCCCGCCGTACAGGACTGGCACGGGATACAGCTCGAGTTCGAGGGCGGTCACCACCGCGAAGTCCCCGCCACCGCCGCGCAGCGCCCAGAACAGCTCGGGATCGGACTCGGCGCTCACCCGGCCCGGCTCGCCATCGGCGTCCACGATGTCGATAGCCCGCACGCTGTCGGAGGCGAAGCCGTACTTGCGGCTGAACCAGCCGACCCCACCGCCCAGGGTGTAGCCGGTCACGCTGACCCCCGGCGCGCTGCCGGACAGGCCGGTCAGACCCAGCGGACCGGCCGCCGCCAGCACCTGCCCCCACTTCACGCCCGCGCCCACCCGGACCACGCGCTCCTTGGCGCGTACCTCCACCTCGTTCAGCAGGCCGGTACGCAACAGGATCAGGCCTTCCACATCACCCGAGGCGCCATGCCCGCTCGGCTGCGCGGTCACCGTCAGACCCGCCCGCCGCGCGTAACGCACGAGCGCCGCCACGTCATCGGCATCCACGGCCTCCGCCACGGCCGCCACCGGCTGCCTGACGGTCAGATTCCACGCGGTGGCCGCCTGTTCAAAGCCGTCGTCACCGGGCAGGAGCACGCGCCCCTTGAGGACACCGCGCAAATCGTTGATCGTCATCGTCGTCTCCCTTTTCGAGTTCTCAGAAAATGCGAAGGAACACCGTGCCGCACTGCGGGAACGTCAGGCGGGCTGCGCGGCGGGCGCTGGGGTGGCGGTCTCTTGGGCCTTGCGCGCCTTGCTGGTCTCGCGGAGGATCAGCAACCCCGTGACCGCGATCAGCGCCGAGGTCAGGCCGTGGATGCCGAACGCGGCGGCCATGGAGCCGTGGTGGGCCAGCACGTTGACCATGTCGCCGAACGGGGCGACGGCCACCATCAGCAGGACCCAGCCCAGGGCGCGGCGGTGGCCCGTCACCAGCAGGATGCCCATGGCCAGGCCCATCGCGATTTCGCGGCTGCCCTTCACGATAGGAAAGCCGCTGTCGCCAGAGGGCCAGTTCGGCAGGCCCGGGAAGGACGTCCCGAGGGGCAGGACGAAGGACAACCCGAGGTAGAGGGTGAACAGGACGACGGCGGCGGCCAGGACGGTGTTGAGCTTCTTCTGCGACATGGTTGTTCTCCTTTGATGTTCAGACGGGGTCGGAGCAGGGTTCAGCCGCGGACACGGCGGATGTGGCGGGCGTAGCGGGGGCGGCCGATAACGTGCCAGATGACGCGGACCGGGGCGGGCAGGCCGCTGAGGACGATGGCGCGCTCGGCCGGGTTCGCGTCTTCCAGGACGGCGCCGAAGAGCGTGAGCAGGGTGAGCTTGGGAGTGTTGTTCACCAGGTGGTCGCCCAGGGAGGCCCACTCCTGTTGGGTGATGTGCTTGGCCGCGAGCGGGAGGAGAGTGGCCTCCTCGTCGTCGAGGTGTTCCAGCAGGACCGCGCGGTGCTCGGCGAGGGCGGCCACCAGGGTGTCGCGTTCGTCGGCGCCCGCGGTGGCCTCCCAGGCGGGGACCGCGGCGGCCAGTCTGGTCAGGGTGGCCGCGATGCGTTCGTGCTGGGCCTGCATGCGCAGGACGATGTCGGCCTCCAGGTCCACCCGGGCGAGCAGCGGCGGCCACAGCAGCTCGTCCTCGCCCTCGTGATGGTGGTGCAGGCCCAGCCGGTAGATGCGGAAGTGGTCGGCGATCACCTTGGCGCGAGCAGTGTCACCCGGGGCGACCGCCGCGACGAGGTCCACCAGCAGCCGTGTTTCACGGCGGAAGACGCGGTGCACGATCTCCATGTCCTGGGTATTGACGCTCATCTGTTCCTGTCCTTCATCGGTTGCGACGTGTTCAGGTTGCTCTCGGGTGTTTGGAGGGGGCTTGGAGCCGATTTGGAACAGCCCAAGTACTATGTCCGGATCATGGTTTTCATCCGCGTACTGGGCTCATTCGCCGCCGAGGTGAACGGTGAGCCCGTCCACCTCGGCGGGCCGCGGCAGCGCGGCGTACTGGCCCTGCTGGTGGCGGCGCGCGGGCAGGTCGTGCCGGTCGACCGGATGATCGAGGACCTGTGGCGCGGGGAGCCGCCCGCGCGGGCGCTGATGTCCTTGCAGGCGTACGTGTCCAACCTGCGCCGGCTGCTGGAGCCCGGCCGCCCGTCACGCACGCCGGCCCGGCTGCTGGTGAGCGCGGCGCCCGGCTATGCGCTGCGGCTGCCCCGCGAGTCGGTGGACGCGTGGCGGTTCGAGGACCTGCTCGACCAGGCCCGTACGGACACCGACCCGCGCGCCGCCCGGGCCCGGCTCGCCGAGGCATTGGGCCTGTGGCAGGGACCGGCGTTCGCCGAGGTCGCCGACGAGCCGTGGGCCGCCGCGGAGACGGCCCGGCTGAACGAGCTGCGCCTGGTCGCCACCGAACTGCACGTCGCGGCCGGTCTGCGCATCGGCGACCCCGCCGCGGTGGTTCCCGAGGCTGAGCGGCTCACCCGCGACGAGCCTCTGCGTGAGGAGGGCTGGCGGCTGCACGCCCTGGCCTTGTGGAGCAGTGGCCGCCAAGCCGACGCGCTGGCGACGCTCCGCCGCGTTCGCGGGATCTTCGCCGAGGAGCTCGGGCTCGACCCCGGCCCGGACCTGACGGCGTTGGAGGAGGCGATCCTCACCCAGCGCACGGACGTCCTTCACGCGTCCGTGTTCCTGCCACCGCCTGTTGTCCCGCTGCCGCAGACGGTTCCGATCACCGAGGCGCCGTTCGTCGGACGCCAGGAGGAGCTGGCGGCACTGGTCGCGGCCGCTGCCGAGGCCGCCGCCGACGGAGCGCGCATCGCCCTTGTCACCGGCGAGGCCGGACTCGGCAAGTCGACGCTTCTGGAACGCCTCGGCAGGCGGCTCGAACGTGACGGATGGCTGGTCGCCGTCGGCCACTGCTCGGAGGTCGACAGCGCGCCGCCCGCGTGGGCCTGGACTGAGGCGCTGAGAGGCGTTGCCGCGACCAGGTCCCCGGGCGAGTTCGCGGACGACCTCGCGCCGCTGCTCACCGACACCGAGCCGGTGAACGTCGACGCCACCGCGGGACGGTTCCGCCTGCGTCAGGCCGTGTGGAAGTGGCTCGCGGCCGTCGCCGCGGAACGCCCGGTCGCCGTCGTGCTGGACGACCTGCACTGGGCGGACGCCGTCACGCTGGAGCTGCTCGGCGGCTGCCTCGGCATTCGGGCCCCCGTTCTGGTCGTGGCGGCTTACCGGGCGGACGAGAGCGGGCACCTCGCCGAAACGCTGGCCTCGCTGGCGCGCGCCACGCCGCTGCGGCTCCCCCTGCCCGGCCTGGACGACGTGGCTGTCGCGCAGATCGTACGGAATGAGTGTGAGGCCGATGACGAGACCGTCGCCGGAATCGCCGAGCGCACCGGCGGCAACCCGTTCTATGTGCGGGAGAGCGCGCGACTGCTGAACGGAGAGGGCGCGCTGGTCGCCCTCTCCGAGGTCCCCGAAGGCGTACGGGACGTGCTGCGGCGGCGCCTCGCACGGCTGCCCGAGGCCGGCGTGGCCGTGCTGCGACTGGCCGCGGTCGCAGGCCGCGAGAGCTCGGTGGACGTCCTCGTGGACGCCGCCGACACCGACGAGGAAGGCGTGCTGAACGCACTGGACGCAGGCGTGATCGCCGGGCTGCTGAGCGAGCCCGGCCCCGGACGGGTGCGGTTCGTCCACGCCCTCGTCCGCGACACCCTCATCGCCGGCGTCAGCCGCCTGCGGGCATCCCGCATGCACGCCCGCATCGCCGCCGCACTGGAAGCCACCGGCGACATCCCGGCGCTCGCGCACCACTACGCGCGAGCCGGATCCCCCAAGGCCGTCGGCTACTGCCTCCGGGCCGCCGAACTGGCCGAAGCACGCTACGCCCACGACGTCGCAGCCGATCTCCTCACCGACGCGGTCGCGAACTCGACCGGCCCGGAGGAGCGCATAGACCTGCATGGCAGGCTGCTGCGGGCGCAGATCCGGGCCGGCGCCTTGCTTGCCGCGCGCCAGACCCGCCTGCAGGCCGTCGAGTACGCCGAGTCCCTGGGACGCGACGACTTGATGATCGCCGCGTTCACGGCCTGGACCGAGCCGACACCATGGCAGTCCCGCGAGTACGGCACGGTGGACCGGCCCATCGTCGACAGGCTGAGCCGCCTGCTCAAGCGCACCGACCTGGCCCCGGAGGCACGCAGCCACCTCCTCGCCGCCTACGCCGAAGAACTGGTCGGCGAGGACGACCCCACCGCCCTGGCGGCGGCCCGCGAGGCGCTCGACCTCGCCACCTCACCCCGCCTGCGGGCGGCGGCCCTCCAGGTCATTACCCGCGGCCACCGCGGCTTGCCCGAACGCGACAACCTCTGCCGCGAACTGGTGGCGATCGGCACCGAGCACGACCTGCCCGTCTATCGCGTCACCGGGCTGCTCAACCAGGCCAGCGCCGCCGCCGGGGCCAACGACCCGGCCACCATGCGCCGCGCGGCTGCCGAGGCCCTCGACCTCGCGCGCACCTACCGGCTGCCCGAAGCGATCGGCGTCGCCGAGGTGGTGCTGGCGACCCTGGCCCTCATCGAGGGCCGGTTCGCCGACGCCGAACGGCTCTACACCGAGGCCGCCGACGGCATGCGGCGCGCCGGATCCCTGCACGCCGTCGGCTTCCTCCGCCTCGCGCTGGCCGCGATCTGGGTGAACAACGGCACGCTCGGCGAGCACCTGGAGGAGGTGCGTGCCTTCCACGAGGCGTTCGGCCCGATCGCCTCCGACCTGCTGGTCCTCGCCCTGCACGCCAACGGCCTGATCGACGAAGCCCGCCGGGTACGCACCTCGGACCCGATCCGGCCCGACTACTTCTTCACCTTCCTCACGACCGTCCGCGCGATGGCCGCCATCGCCCTGGACGACCGCGCCGCGGCCGAGGAGATCTACGCGACGCTGCTTGCGCGCTGCGACGGCCCCCCGCCGGACGCCACGAGCCTGTCCGTGGAGCTGCGCCCGGTCGCCCACACCCTCGGCGAGCTGGCCGTCTTCCTCGGCCACGACGACGAGGCCGCCGCCCACTTCGCTCAGGCCGCCACCATCGCCGACCGGTGGAACGCACCTCATTGGGCCGCCGAGGCCCGGTTGCGAACGACCACCTAGTCTCTGCCCATGGCGCCGCCACATCTGTGACACAGAACTTGCATTATCTGTCACGTGGGCGGCCTTAGGGCCGTGTCCGCCCAGCTCGGCGTCTGCCGCCACGACGGCGACTCGGCTACATTATGTGTCACATCGCCTGCCCGGAGGACGTCCGTGTCCGTCGTCCTTCCCCGGCCGCCGGGCCCCCGCCCGCCTCGTCGATGACGGCCGCGGTCGAGCGCTTCCTGGAGTCGGTGCAGGCGGCCACCACCCGCGCCGGCTACGCCGAGACCCTCGCCCGCCTGACCGCCGTGACCGGGCCTCAGTATCCGGTCGCCGCGCACGCCCTGCGGGAACGCCTGCTGTGGCGGCTCCTGTACGACACGGCCGCCCGCGCCGAGGAAGTCCTCACCCTCAACGTCGAAGACCTCGACCTGGAGTTCCGCCGCGCCCGGGTCGTGTCCAAGGGCGGCGCGATCGAGTACGTGCACTGGGCCACCCCCACCGCCCGGCTGCTGCCCCGCCTGCTGGCCGGCCACACCCGCAGAACCTGCTCGGCATCGCGCTCGCGCTGGCTCCACAGCGGCCGCCGTCCTTGGCCGTAGCCGAACCTCGGCTCGTCATCGCCCATGATCCCACCGTAGACGCCTCGCGACTGCCGTCCAGGCCCTGTGTATCGCCGCAGGTCAGGCAAATCTGTTGGAAATTTCCCCGGGACTACAGCGAGGCCGTTTGACGCTCAGCCGACCGAGCCTGGCGAACTGCCCGATCGGCAGCAGTTCCTCGTCTATGCCCCAGCATGGACTCTTCCAATATGGGAGAGTCCAGCCGCGTATCCTTGATCAGCCGGAACCGCGCTGATAGCCGACATCGATGTGGGCCTCGATGCCGAGTCCACTGCCACCCTGACCAGCCAGGTGGCCAGGGTCTATTTCACTTGGAATCCAGGCATCGCCGCTTCGGTGCCTAAGGTGATGAGCAGGTGCGACTTGCCGGTGCCGGAGTCGCCGATCAGTCGGGCTGTGCCCGTGATCGCCAGGTGTGCTGAACGGCCACCCCTCCTGTACGGCGGGCTTCTGCCTGAGCTTCCTTGCGGCTGAGTCGGCGTCGGTCGACGCAACGCCACTTCAGCGTTCGGCGGGATGGAAGTCGTAGGGCTTGGAGTCGTACACGTAGTAGACGCAGTCGGCACCCGGAGCACACTTGCCCCAGTGCACCGCCTTCGATGGGTAATACAGGTAATCGCCTGCACCGACCCGATAGGTCTTGCGTCCCTCCACGTGCCACAGCATGACCCCCGAGACTCCGACGACGCGCTCTGGGCTGGTGTGCCAGTGCGGGGAGAAGGGAGTGCCGGCCTTGAGAGTGAACATCGCCTCCGAAGGGCCGGTCTTCGGATCGCCCTTCAATTGGACGAATGTGCATCCCTTCAGTCCTTCGCAGGGCGATCCATCCTCCTTGTGAGAGTGGTAGATGACTTGGCCGGCGGCCTGTGCGGGGCGCGACTCGGCGAGCGAACTAGCCGTTCCGCTCGCCAGCATGGCCAGTGAACTGGCCATGCTGGCCAGAATCAGTTTCTTGAGCATGACTTACCCTCTGCTGCGAGAATCCGAGAAGCGGACTATGGTCCGAATATGGTCGCAAGTTATCGGACTGCGGTCCGGTTAGTCAAGCCGTGATCCGTCGGCGGGGCAAGCGGAGTGGTCATGAGCTAGAGGGCGTCGTCCCACCGGTGCATTCCCGAGGAGCTCATCTGGTGTGATCGGCGCGCCGGAGCCACGATGGCTCGCGACGGGCCTGGAGGACCTGCTGCGCCGCGTGCCCCATTGACGAGTTCACCCATCAGATCCTGCTCAAATGGCTCGACTACCGTCGCACCCGCTGGCCGAGCACAGTCAATCCTCACCTGTGGATCGACCAGATGAGCGCCCACGGCGTCGGTCTCGTATCCAAGATCTATTCCGCTTAGAAGCTGCGCGGTCAGGCTGCGGCACTTGAACGCCTTCACGTTGATCAGCAGCTCGAAGAAGCCCTCGCGCATGGCCCGGACCCGCTCCCCCTCGCTGCGGTGTTCAGTCTCAACCCCAAGACCGCTATCCGCTATCCGCTGTGCCGAGAACGCCCGCGCCCTGCTGGCCACCGCAGCTGAAGAGCAAGACCCCGCCAGTCGCGGCGAACCCAGGGGTCGAAATGGGTCATGAGGCATGAAGATCCATCGGTTCCGTCCGACGAACCGTCAATTCAGTGAACTCTGGGACTTCCAGGCCCTTGAGCAGGAACCGAACGACCAGTCGCGTCAGCGAGCCGTCGGGGCTCGGGTTACCAATACTGGCCGTTCCGATGCGGTCGGGTCCAGGGTGTGAGTGTGGATGTGGACCGGCAGGGTGTGATCAGCTGCACTGGGTGCCCTGCGGAGCAGCGTCAGCGCACACGGCGCAGTGCCTCGCCGATGATCGCCACGGCTTCGCCGATGGCGGTCGGGGTGCTCGCGGCGTAGCCGAGCACGAGCCCCGGGCGGCCCGGGCATTGCCGGTGCCACGAGAGCGGCTGCACCTTCACCCCGCACGCGAGCGACGCGGCGGCGAGGTCAACGTCGGAAAACCCGGCGTCGAATGTGATCGTCAGGTGCAGGCCCGCTGCGGCGCCGTGGACCGCCGCGTCCGGTAGCTGTGCTCTGATCGCGTCGATCATGGCGTCCCGACGGCGGCGGTGGCGTCCGCGCAGCAGTCGCAGATGGCGTTCCATCTCCCCCGACTCCATCAGGCGGGCCAGTATCAGTTGCGGCAATGTTGCGTTGCCGAGGTCGGCAAACCGCTTGGCGGCCACGACGGCGTCCCGATACCGCGGCGGCGCGAGGACCCATCCGATCCTCAGCGCCGGCGCCAGTAGCTTGGACACGCTCCCGGCGTAGCAGACGCGCTCGCCGAGCGCCGACCGTAGCGCCGGAACCGGAGGCCGGTCATAACGGTGCTCGGCGTCGTAGTCGTCCTCGATGATCAGGCCGCCGTCATCGACCCACCGCATCAGCTCGCGGCGCCGATCGCCGCCGAGCACCACGCCTGTCGGGAACTGATGCGCCGGCGTGAGCAGGACAGCCGGTGCGCCTGTCGCGCGCAGCGCGCCGACCTCTATCCCGTCGGCATCGACCGGCACCGGTGGGGTGACCAGCCGCCGGTTGTGCAGGTGCTGGCGGGCGCCCAGCGATCCGGGATCCTCCACCGCCACCTCGCGGATCCCGGCCTCGGCGAGCATCTCGGCGAACAGTCCGAGCGCCTGAGCGGTGCCGGCGGTGATGATCACATCTGCCGGGTTGACGAGGATCCCGCGGTTGCGGGCCAGCCAGTTCGCCACGGCGACGCGCAACGCCGGGGTTCCGCGCGGATCTCCGTATCCAAGGGCGGAGAATGCCAGGTCGGCGAGCAGTGAGCGTTCGGCACGCAGCCACGCTGACCGCGGGAAGGCGGCCAGGTCGGGCACGCCCGGTGACAGGTCGATCCGCGCTGCGGCCGCCCGCAGCAAGTCGAAGACCTCGACGCCGGGCGACGCCGTGAACACCGCGTCCTCCGGCACCACGTCCGCCGGAAGGGACGGCGGCCGCGCCGGTGGCGTCCGGCCCGGAGCGCCGACGACGATCGTCCCCTTCCGGCGGCGCCCTGCGACATAGCCTTCCTCGTTCAAACGCTGGTAGGCCTCGGTGACGACGCCGCGGGACACGCTGAGATCCCGCGCGAGCACCCTGCTCGCAGGCAACCTGCTCCCCACGGTCAGGCGGCCGTCGCAGATCGCCGACCGCAATCGGTCGGCGAGCCATTCGGACAGCCCACCGACGGGCGCGTCCTCGACGTTCAGCTGGAGGAAATCGGAGCCGGCCTTTATGGCCCTCTCGACGAGGTCTTCATTGGACCTGTTCATGAGGCCATTGTGGCGGCAGAGTTCCGGTCACGAGAACGGCCATCACCAGAGCCCATCAGGAGGACCACCTTGAGCATCGCGTTCCTGGTCACCACGCTCATCGTGGTCGCCACGCCTGGCACCGGGGCGATCTACACACTGTCGGCGGGGCTATCGCACGGCCGTCGCGCGAGCGTCGTCGCCGCGATCGGATGCACGCTGGGCATCGTTCCCCACATGGTGGCGGCGATCACCGGCATGGCGGCGCTGCTGCACACCAGCGAGGCGGCGTTCCAGCTCGTCAAGTACCTGGGCGTGGCCTACCTGCTGTACATGGCGTGGGCCACGCTGAAGGACACAGATCCGATCGTCGCCGAGGAGGAAACCACGCCGCTCCCAGCCGGACGCGTGATCGCCTCCGGCATCTTGATCAACCTTCTCAACCCGAAGCTAACCATCTTCTTCTTCGCCTTCCTGCCGCAGTTCGTCGACACCGGCGAGCCGGGGTACGTGCTGCGGATGCTGGAACTCAGCGCCGTGTTCATGCTGGCCACACTCGCGATCTTCGCCGTTTATGGCGTCTTTGCTGCCTCGGTACGGGACCGCGTGATCGCGCGGCCGCGGCTGATGGCCTGGCTGCGCAGGGGCTTCGCCGGATCATTCGTCGCCCTCGGCGCCAAGCTCGCGCTCGCCGTCCGATGACCGCCGAGCCCACGACGGAGCCGAACATGTACTTCCAGCATTCGGACGAGATCTGGTCTGAGCACCCCGAGCTCGTCGCCGGCGTGCTCGTCGCCACGGGGATCACCGCCGACGCGGTCGTCGAGCCCCGGATCGAGGCGTTCAACCTGCTCGCCAAGGCGCGGCTCGCGGCGGGCACGGAGGCCGACCTGCCCGAGATCCAGGCCTGGCGGCGCACCTTTTCGAAGATGGGACTCAAGCCAACGCGGTATCGATGCGCCTCGGAGTCACTGCTGCGGCGCTTCCGCAAAGAAGGCGCACTGCCGCGGATCCACCCGTTGGTCGACCTCTGCAACGCCGCCTCACTCGCCTTCGCGATCCCGGTGGCCGCGCTGGACGTCGCCAGGATCTCCGGGCACCTCGAAGTCCGGCGTGCGGCTGGCGACGAGAAGTACCTGACACTGTCGGGAGAGCTGGAAAACCCAGAACCGGGAGAGGTGACCTTCGTCGACGCCGCGGAGCACGCCCACGCCCGGCGATGGACGAACCGGCAGAGCGGCCACTCGGCCGTTCGCGACAAGACCCATACGGCCTTGATCATCGCGGAGGGGCTGCACTCCTCGGCGGCCAAGGACGTCCCGGACCTCATTGCCGCGCTGACGGACGCGTTGAGCAGCGTCTGGCCGATCTCGATGCCGACCGCGACGTTGAGCCGCTCCACGCCGCGCTTTGACTTCGCCATCCAGCCAAGCGGGGCGGGAGACGAGACGCAACACTGACCGACCCGTACCGGCAAGATGTAGCGGACCTGTGGCCCGTCTTCTGCGACGGGCGGCCGATCGCGCCGTTTGCTACCTCTGTCCATTTGGCAGGGAGGGGCTCATACGTGGCGTCCACGGGGTCGCCGAGCGAACGAACTCCCTGCTGAAGCCCACCTCCAGGGCGCTCCGCCGAGTCAGTCTCGACCTTCGGCGGATCGGTGCCATCCTCAAAGCCGCCCAAGTTCTCCTCCACCTCGAACATCGGGTGTCGGTAACGGGGGTCCCGGTAGCAATCGCGGAAAAAACAACGAATCCGTCTCTGACCTGCGTCGCAGCCAAGCAGTTGTGGGGGGGGTGGTCGGTCCAACTACGGTCGCGTCGTCGGCATCGTCGGCCTGTCGCATACCGGCCGGCGGGTGGCACACCTGCTGCGGTCCTTCGACCTCACCGTGCTCGCGAGCGACCCCTACGCCACCGAGGCGGACGCCCAGGCCCTCGGCACGACCCTCGTTCCGCTGCCTGACCTGCTGCACCGCAGCGACATCGTGCCCCTGCACGCGCCGTCGCTGCCCGAGACCCGGAACCTGCTGAACGCCGACCGCCTCGCGCTGCTCCCCGACCACGCCACGGTAACGCGCCCCGCATCGCGTGACGACGGCCCGGGACGGCCGGGACACGGAACCTTCGTACGAGAGCCGAGCGAATGGGCCCTCAAGGTCACCACGGTGCTCAACGCGAGGATCCTCACCGGGCCCCGGCCGGAACCCCTGGCACGCTGATCACACCAGTCCGCAGGACCGCCAGGCGATCGGCACGCGCGGCGACCACTGCCCGCCGTCGCCGCGCACCACCACGTACGCGGTGAGCGGCGCCGCGAACGAGCTGCCACCGCACAGGACCCGCCCCGTGTCGACCGAGTAGTTGCCCGCCGGTCCGTTACCGCCCGGCTGCGCCGTGGCCCGGCCCTGCCACAGCACCCGGTCATCCGAGGCGCGCCTGACCTGGACGGCGACCTGGGTGCCCGGCGTCAGGTAGTAGCCGCGGACGCCCACGGTCTGGTACGGCCCCTCGTTGGTGGTGGAGCAGCTTTCACCGTCGCACGAGGGCCCGTTACCGGCGTGGTTGCGCTTCACCATGACGACCCAGGCGAGCCTGCGGGCCGCGCTGCCGTTGTCCTGCCGCGCCTGGGAGCGGGAGCTGGGGACCACGCACCGGTAGTCACCGGTGTACGCCTCCCGCCAGACGAACCCGGTCGTGCACGCGTGCCAGACGCCGGAGGCGTTCTCCGACCGCGTACGGTCGCGTACGGACGGGTCCACGCAGACGTGGTCGCTGGGCCGCGCGCCGCGCCAGACGTACCCGCTGGCGCAGGTGTCAGGGGCGAACGCCGTCTCGGCGGCGGCTCCCGTGACCCCGAGCACCGACATCGCCAGGCATCCCGACGCGGTCATCGCCGCGAGCTTGCCGGAACGTGTGAGCATGTTCTTCCTCTGGGAGAGATCAAGGAACGGATCGCGGGCGGGCACTCCCAGCCCCGTGATCGCATCCTGTCCCGCGGCCCACCGCCGGACATGAGTAGCCCCTACTCATATTCGGCTCTCCGGAGTGGGCCCTTGCTCAGGCCGCCACGACCGGCGCGACCCCTGCCTGGAGCACGGCCCTGTACTACCCGTGGTTCGTGGACGGCGAGTAGAGCATCGACACCGGGCGGGTGGCGGCGTCGAACGACGCCGCTGCCCCGGTCGCACCCATCCCGCTGACCCCCCACGGCTCGTAGACCATGTTGACGCCACCGTGTTGCCACTCGTTGATCCACACGAGAGCGGCGTTGATCTCCCTGCAGCGCCGCAGGTTCTCGGGGGTCGAGGAATAGACCGTCGCCGCGAGTCCGAAGCTTGTGGTGTTGGCCAGGTCGATGGCTTCGGCGAAGGAGTCGACCACGGTGACGGGGGCGACCGGCCCGAAGGTCTCCTCTTTCATGATGCGCATGTCCGAGGTGACCTCGGTCAGCACCGTCGCGGGGTAGAAGTATCCGGGCCGGTCTGGTTGCCCGCCACCGCAGAGCAGCGTCGCCCCGCGGTCGACGGCTTCGTGGACGTGGTCGTGCACGATCCTCCTCTGGGTGTCGTCGACCAGTGGTCCCAGGCCCGGGGAGTAGGGGTCGTCGCTCATCGTCCAGCCTTCGGCTTCGGCCACGAGGGCGGCGATGAACTCGTCCGCGACCGCGCGGTGCACGTAGATCCGCTCCGACGATGTGCAGATCTGTCCGCTGTTGAGGAACGTCGACGTCGCGACCGCCTTGGCGGTGGCGGCCACGTCGACGTCGGCGTCGACGAGGACGGGGTCGTTCCCTCCCAGTTCCAGGATCGTTCGCTGAAGGCGCTTGGCCGCGGCGACGGCGACGCTGCGGCCCGCCTCGACAGACCCGGTGAAGTGCACCAGCTTGACCGCCTCATGCTCGGCCAAGGGCTTGCCGGCGCGCGCGTCGCCCAGGAGAAGGTTCACCACGCCTGCCGGAAGGTCGCACAGCTCGACGAGCCGGGCCGCGGACAGCGGCGCCTTCTCCGAGGGCTTGATCACCACTGTGTTGCCGGCGGCGAGGAGGGGGCCCAGGGCTCCCAGGATCGAGGTCACCGTGAAGTTCCAGGGCACGATGAGTGCCAGCACGCCCAGCGGCTCACGGATGACCACTGTCCGTCCGGACTCGCCCGGAGCTGTGACGTCGGCGACGAACGGATAGGACCGCGCCCGCTCGATGCCGAGCCGGAACGAGGCGATTCCGCCCGCGATGAACTGCTCGGCGAGCGGGACAGGCTTGCCCATCTCCCGGTTCTCGAGTTCCGCCAGCTCACGCACATGCCGTTCGAGGAGGTCGGCGGTGCGGCTCAGCCGGCCGAGGCGGTCCTCGAGGTCGAGCCTCGCCCAGCCCGCGTGCGCGGCCTGCGCCGACTCCACCGCCGCCGCGGCGTCGGCGGCCGATCCGGCCGGAATCAGTGCGACGACCTGTTCGGTGGCCGGGTTGACGACGCTGCGGAGTTCCGGGTCCGCGGCTTCGACCGGGGTGCCGTCGATGATGTTGCTCAGGCGCTTCATCTGCTCATTCCTTCTGGATCGAAGCCGGCTTCAGTGGAGCCTGCGGGCCATATGCTCGCCGAACATCACGCAGGCGAGATGGGTGTTGGCGCGTGGGACAAAGGGGAAGACGGAGGCATCGACGACTCGGAGACCCTCGAAACCGAGGACCTCGCACCGGGGGTCGACGACCGTCTCCGGCGCGTTCGGATCTCCCATCCGGCACGTGCTCGTCGCGTGCTGCGTGTCGACCACGCTGGCGCGCAGGTAGTCGCGCAGTCGCCCTGGTGTGTCCAGGGCATCGCGCAGCGACGAATTGACCCGCCAGAGATCGCCGTCGGCGATCTCCGCGAAGCTGGAGTGGGCCACCAGGTCGCCGAGGAGCCTGATGCCCGCTTCCAGGCGGTCGATGTCGCGCTCGTCCGACAACATGTTCAGCGCCACCCGGGGCTGCGTGCTCGGGTCGGCGCTTCGAAGCTTCAGCGTTCCGCGCGAGTAGGTCCGGTTGACGAACACCCCGACGGCACCGGCGCCGGCGCGCACTTCGGCCGCCGCCATGGCCAGCGCGTTCTGGTTGAGGGCGGCCAGCATCATGTCGTTCCCGCCGGGCACGGTGCCGCTGCTGTAGCGCACGCAGCAGTTCGTGTGCCGGTCGGCGGGGCCGGCCGAGGCCGCTTCGGTGAGCGGGATGCCTATCAGGGCCATCGGATGGTCCTGGAGCCCACGGCCCACCGGCAGATCGGCACGGACCTCGATGCCCAGCCGTCGGAGGTCATCGGCGGGGCCGATGCCCGAGCGCATGAGGATCGAGGGCGAGGCCGTGGCGCCCGCGCTGAGCGCGACCTGGTTCGCGTGGAAGGCCGATCCGTTGGCCAGCCGGACGCCGACTGCCCGAGCACGTTCGAAGAGAACCACGTCGACCAGACTGTCGCCGCGGATGGTGAGGCCCGGGTTGTCGCGACGTGGCTCCAGGTAGGCGTCGTGGCACGAGACCCGTCGACGGTCGATCGAGTTGATGGGGTAGGGAGAGACGCCGGTCGCGCCGGGTGCGTTGACGTCCGGGGCCCACCCGAAACCCGAGGCGAGCGCTGCCGCGCGGAGCGCCTGGTCGACCGAGCCCCACGTGTCGACCGGGGCCCGGTAGACGGGGATCGGGCCGGCGGTGCCGTGGTAGTCCTCGTCGCCGAAGCCGGCGTCGGACTCCAGGGCGATGAAGTCCGCCATGACCTCCGCGGACGACCATCCGGTGCAACCGGAGGCCGCCCACTCGTCGAAGTCCTCGATGGGCGGCCGGATCGCGATCTGCCCGTTCACCGTCGAGCTTCCGCCGAGGCCCTTGCCTCGCCAGTACAGGTAGGGCTCCTGGGCCTCGGTCCTGGTGGCCAGATGCCCGTCCCACAAGAACGCGTTGTAGTCGGAGTTCAGGATCGCGTTCAACGGATTCGGCGACCTCCATGCCTCCGGAAGCTGCGAGGCCGCGTAGTCCCGGCCGGCCTCGAGCAGCAGCACCCGCTGTCCCGCGTCGGCGAGCCGTGCCGCGAGTGCCGAGCCGGACGAGCCCGCTCCGACGACGATGGTGTCGTAGCTGCCTGCTGATCCCATCTGGCCTGATCCTTGGTCTCGTCGCTAGGCGGTGAGGTCGAGCGTGTGAACGGTCATCTCGCCGAGTGCCGCGGGAAGGGGTTCGACGCCGAACCCGGGTCCGCCGGGGATCGACACCGCGCCGTCCTTCATGACGATCGGCTCGGTGATGTCCTGGGCGTAGAACCGATCCGAGCCCGAGATGTCGCCGGGCAGCGTGAAGCCCGGGAGCCCGGCCAACGCCGCGTTGGCGGCTCGGCCGATGCCGGTTTCGAGCATGCCGCCGCACCAGACTGCGACGCCGTGCGCCAGCGCGAGGTCGTGGATGCGTGCCGCCTCGAGGTATCCCCCCACTCTTCCAGGCTTGATGTTGATGACACTCGCCGCCCCCAGCGCGATCGCGTCGGCGGCCGACCGCGCGTCAACGATCGACTCGTCCAGGCAGATCGGCGTGGTGAGCAGGCCCGCGAGCAGAGCGTGTTGCCGCAGGTCCTCCTCGCCCAGCGGCTGTTCGATCAGCAGCAGATCGAAGGGGTCGAGTCTGCGCAGCCGCTGGGCATCGGAGAGACGGTAGGCGGTGTTCGCGTCAACCTGCAGCGCGATGTCGCCGAACCGCTCGCGCACCGCCTTGACCGGCTCGAGGTCCCACCCGGGCTGGATCTTGAGTTTGATGCGCGCGTAGCCCTGGTCGACGAAGTCGGCCACCCGGCCGAGCAGGTCGGGAATCGACTTCTCGATGCCGACGCTGACCCCCGAGGGCACCGAGACGCGGGTCACACCGAGCTGCGCTGCGAACGACATGTTCCGAAGCCGCAGCTGGGCATCCAGGATCGCCATCTCCAGAGCGCCCTTGGCCATGCGGTGGCCGACCACGTGCTCAAGTGCCGCGCCGACCGTCGATGCCGACACGGCGTGACCCGCGGCCTGCCACTCGAACAGCGCGGGCACGAGGAATCGCCGCAGGACCTCTCGTGCTCCCTCAAGGTATTCCGGCGAGTAGAACGGCTCGGCGAGGGCGACGCACTCACCCCACCCTGTCACGGTGCCGCCGTGGTCTGAGGCCGTGACCCGGATCAGGAGCGGAAGGCGCTCCGTCTGGGTGGAGAACGAGGTGGTGAACGGGTGGATCAGCGGCATCCGGACCGTGATGAGCTCGACACGCTCGATGTGCATCCTCAGGTGCTCCTCGTGAGGCAGTAGTGACCCCGGCGGTCGAAATCGACGACGACCCAGCCTTCTTCCAGCAGCCCACCCAGCGCCCGTCGTAGCGCGAGCCGCCATGAGATCGCGAGCTCGGGTTCGTGGCGCCGTAGAGCCTCGATGTCCGAGGGGATCTCCACGACGCATCGGGTCAGCGACTCCGCCCGGCCGAGGTCGAGCTGGGGTCGCCGGTCCACGGACCTCAGTACGGCGGGGCCGTGCTTCTTCTCGGCTCGTGAGGGCGCCGTGGCCTGCCCGATGTGCCAGGCCACCATGATCCGGTCGCTGTGCTGGCCCTGGTTGAGCCCGTCACCCATCGGTCCGTAGAAGTCGGGCAGGTAGACCTCGACCTCACAGCCGAGCTTGTGGAGGTTGAAGTACGCGTTCCGGGCCACCAGGGGGTCATAGGTCCACGTCACGCGAGTGACACCGCGGGCCAGGCACCAGTCGCGCTGGTGGTGCTTGAGGGCTCTGCCCCATCCTGTGCCCGCCGCGTCTGGTCGCACGCCGGCGATGTGGGAGTGCAGGGCATTCTCCCGGGGCGGGTAGAAGAACCCGACGCAGACCGCCATGAGCTCATGGCCGCGGAAACCACCGGCGACGTAGTTGCCCGCGTGCGCGAACGCCGTGAGGAGCTCCGGGCTGACATGCGACTGGGTGTTTTGGACCTTCCAGATCTGCGCCACGAGCTCGGAGGCGGCAGACATCTCCTCCGGGCGGTGAAGCAGCCGCAACTCCATGGAGGTCGAGCTCGGCGCCTGGGTCGTCATGAGCACTCCTGCCGCAGGAAGCGGGATCCGTTGTAGACGCCGCCGGCGACGGGCCGGAACTGCTTCTCCCCCGCGAGCTCAGCGGTGGTGTAGGCGTAGCCGCCCGGGATGTTCGAGGCATGCAGCGCGACGAACTCCGGCTCTGCTGCCGTGCCGTCGCGCAGATGCCCCTTCCGCTCCCACAGTGTCAGTCTGAGACCGTCCGCGTCGGGGGCCACCTCCGCGCGATAGCCAGCGCACTCCCAGGCGCCCTCCAGCGGTTCGGGCGGACGTGTCATGTCGGCCCGGACCCGGACCGGGGGCAGACTGCCGTCGATCGACGACGTGACGTCCGCGAACAGCTCGTAGAAGAGACCATCCGGTTGACCACCGCTGGTCAGCAACGCCACCGCGTAGTTCGTACCGGGGATCAAGCGCAGGTATGAACGTTGGCCGATCGTGCCGCCGTCATGGCCGTATACGAAGGTTCCCCGCCAGTCCTCGAGGAACCAGCCCAGTCCCCAGCCTTGGACGGTGGCGACGCTCTGTCTCAGATCGACATGCTCGATGGTCATCAGGCGAGCGCTGCCGGCTGACAGCAGACGAACGCCTTCCCGGGTCACCCCTCCGCGCAGTGACATCTCCGCGAACGTCAGCAGGTCGCCGACGCTCGCCACGATCAGGCCCGCGGGTCCCATGGATCGGGTGATCGACCACTGGGGCACCGGGGCCGACTCGTCGCCGAAGCCGGCGTGGCCGGTCGCCGTGGCGAACTTGGGTGCGTCCTCGCTCAGGGTGATGGTGTGCCGCAGGCCCATCGGCTTGATCAAATAGTGGAGCAGCGCCTCGTCCCACGTCATGTCGCGGAGCACCTCGACGATGCGGCCCGCGACGACGAAGCCGGCATTGCAGTAGGAGAACCTCTCTCCAAGCGGGTGGATGTGGGAGACGGCGGCGAGGTGCTCCACGTACCGCGCGACGCAGTCGTCTCCCCTCCCGGTGTCGGTGAAGACGTCCCCGTCGATGCCGCTGGTGTGGTTGAGCAACGCCCGTACCGTCACCGAGGGCGACTCGTCATCGGCCAGCCTGAAGTCCGGCAGGATTTCGCGCACGGGAGCGTCGAGATCGAGCAGCCCCTCGTCGACGAGCTGCATGACGAGCATCGTCGTCCAGACCTTCGTGATCGACCCGATCTGAAAGACGGCGTCGTCGATGACGGGTTCCCGGGTCGAGACGTTCAGGACCCCGGAGCTGACCGTGATGCGGTCGAAGACCGTTCCGCTCCGATCGAGCTGCACGATCCCGAGTTGCGCCCCGACGACTCCGTGCCGTTCTCGGAGGAGGTCCAGACGGCGGCGCCAGTAGTGCTCCCCACGTGGGGCCGGCGACAGCGCGGCCGGCCGTGCGGCGGCGCGGGTGTGCAGCTCGACCCATTCCACGACCCGGGCGTGGTAGTCGACGCGGTGATCGACCTCGCCGTCGGCGATGAAGAGGTGGCTGCCTCCTGGATAGACCACCAGGCGAGTCGGCACACCCTGGATCCGCAGTGCCGAGAACCACTGCTGCGCCTGTCCGATCGGGCAGGTGTTGTCGTTCTCGCCGTGCAGCACGAGCGTGGGTGTCTTCACCTGCTCGACGCGTGCGATCGGAGAGCTCTCGATGAGCCGGACCACGTCTGTCGGCGCGGCACCTGCGGTCGCCGAGGCGAAGAAGCCTTCCGGCAGCAGTCGCTGACCGGCGATGGAGGCGAAGTCGCAGATCAGGCCGCCGGCCACCGCGGCCGCGAACCGGTCGGTGTGGGCGGTGAGGGCACAGGTCGCGACGCCGCCGTAGCTATAGCCAGCGACAGCGAGTCGCTCGGGGTCGGCGATCCCCTCGGCGATCAACTGGTCGATCGGCTCGATGAAGTCCGCCAGATCAGCTCGTCCCCAGCCGCCGTCGACGGCTCGGTAGAACTCCTCGCCGTACCCGTCGGATCCACGGGGGTTGAGCGTGAGGACACGCCACCCGCGTGCGGCGAGGAGCTGTTGGTACAGATGGATCTCGTCGGCCACACCGGCCCAGGCGTTGTGCGGCCCACCGTGGATGTCGAGCAGGAGCGGAGCGGTTCCGGTCGTGTCCGGTGCCGCCATCAGCCACCCGTGGACGACGACGCCATCGCTGATCGTGAACTCTCGTGGCTCCGGTCGACAGAGCTGGACCCCGGGGAGGCTCTCTTCCATCAGCGAGGTGAGGACCTCGACTTCGCCGGTGGCGAGGTCGACGATCGCGACCTCGGCGAACGACTCAGGAGTGGTCAGGACGATCGCGGCACGGGGTGTCTCGGCGGCCACCGAGAGCGCGGAGACGACCTGATGCGGCTCCGCGACGATCGGCCTGCCCTCTCCGCCATCCGGACCGACCCCGTACAGATGGGTCCAGCCACGGTCACGCAGGCAGAAGACGATCTCGCTGCCGTCGTGGCTTTGCGCCGGGTGGCCACCTGGGTAGCCCGTCGCGCCCGGCAGCACATTGCGGTCCAGCCCAGCCGTGATGTCGGTGTCGGGCCTGCCGTCGCCGTACAGCCGGAGAAGCCGGGCATGACCTGCCACCATCGCGGGTGATCCCACGGCGAGCAGCGACGCGCCGTCGCGAGCCCACATGACCGGACCGGTCACTCCTGTGGCCTGTCCGAGCACCTGCACCGGAGCGAGCGGGTCGTCGACCTCGACCGCGTAGGCGCGGCGTTCGAGCTCGACGTCCGCGCGGTGGGCCATGGAGGCCGTGAATGCGAGGCGGTCGCCGTCGGGCGACCATGCCGGGCCGTCCGCGTCGTAGTCGCCGTCGGTGACCTGTCTGATCTGCCTGGATCCCAGGTCCATCACGAAGATCTGGCGGCGGACACTGCCGATCCAGCCGATCTCGTCCGCCTTCTGGTCGAGCGTGTCGATGACGATGGGCGCAGCGGCGTCGCCGGGCGCGCGGTTCACGGGTGCGGAGAACGCGACCCGGCGACCGTCCCGGCTGACGGCCGCGGCCCCGGCCCCCAGCGGCAGCTCGGTCAACCGCGTCGGCTCACCCATGTGCGGCAGGAGATGCAACTGCGGGAATCCGTCGACATCGCGCAGGAACATGATCCCCGTTGGGACGATGCGAGGTGCTCGATCCGTCGGCCCGTGGGTCAGCGGCTGTGGCTGAGAGTCGCGGGAAACCGCCCACAGCGAGGTCTCCGTGCGGTGGTCTGCCGCCTGGCGCCGCGTGAAGACGACCGTTCTTCCATCCGCCGTGATCGCAGTCTCGGGAACGGTGACGACCTGACGGACGTCACCGAGACTGCACAGGCGAGAGTTCATAGAGTGGTTCCTTTGCCGAAGAGAGGGGTGCCGATCCGGGGGACGGCACGGATCAGCTCACGTGTGTAGGGATGTTCGGGGTGGTCGATCACCTCGGTCGCCGATCCGACCTCGACGACCTGCCCGTCCTTCATGACCGCGACGTCGTCGCACAACTGCCTGACCACAGCGAGGTTGTGGCTGATGAAGAGAACCGTCAGATCGAGGTCCCGCTGGACACGCATCAGCAGATTCAGCACGGTTCCCTGCACCGAGACATCCAGCGCTGAAGTGATCTCGTCAGCGAGCAGCACCCGGGGCTCGGCGGCAAGCGCCCGCGCGATCGCGACGCGTTGACGTTGACCCCCCGACAACTGCATGGGCAGATCGCCGGCACGGGCCGGGTCGAGCTCGACCATCTCGAGAAGTGCGGCCACCTCGCCGCGCCGGTGAGCGCGATCGCGTCGCGTGGATCTTCCGCGTACGGCAAGCGCCTCCTCGATCGAGGCGCCGATGGACATCCTTGGGTTCAGGCAGGAGTTGGCGTCCTGGAAGATCAGCTGCACGGTGCGGCGAACGGACGCGGCGCTCCCCCGGGCACCGACGACATCGGTGCCGTCGACCAGGATACGGCCCGTATGCGCCTCGTGCAGGCCGACGACGGCGCGAGCCAGCGTCGACTTGCCCGAACCTGACTCGCCCACCAGCCCCACCGTCCGGCCGCTCGGCACGTGGAGACTCACCCCACGAACCGCCTGATGGGCGGCGGGTCCGTGCCCGTACCTGACTCCCACGTTCTCGAAGGCGAGGTCGCTCACACCGACCCCTCCCTTACGGCGTCGAGGGGAAACTCGGCACCCTCGGTGATCGTGGCGAACTCGGTGCCCGGGACGGCGTCCATGTGCGGCACCGCCGCCACCAGCGCCCGGGTGTAGGGATGCGCCGCGCGTCCGCTCGCGAGATCCTCGGTGCTCAGGCTCTCCACGATGGCTCCCCGGTACATGACCAGGACCCGCGTGCAGAATGACGAGACCAGCGAAATGTCGTGCGAGACGAACATGACGGCCGTCCCATGCTCACGGTTCACCCTCCGCAAGAGCGCCAGGACCTCCCGCTGCACCGTGACGTCGAGGGCCGTTGTCGGCTCGTCGGCTATGACCAGCGCCGGTTCGCCCATGAGCCCCATCGCGATCGTGGCTCGTTGCCGCATGCCACCCGAGAACTCGTGGGGATACTGGCGGGCGCGGCGAGCCGGGTCGGAGAGCCGTACCGCGGCAAGCCGGTCGACCGCACGCCGGCGTGCCTCGCGCCGGCTGAGGCCGCCGTGCAGCAGACCGACCTCCGCGACCTGCGTACCGACGTGAAGGGCGGGGTTGAGCGAGGTCGAAGGATCTTGGAAGACGAATGCCAGCCGCGTACCGAGCTGTTGGGCCAGCGACTTGGAACGCGGTCTGCCGGGCACCTTGCCCCTGACGACCAGTTCCGTGCCGTCGAACTGGACCGATGACGCCGTCACGTGAAGTGGCTCTTCCAGGAGTGACGCGACCGCCATGCAGGTCAGTGACTTCCCCGAGCCCGACTCACCGACGATGCCGACGATCTCCCCTCGATCGATGTCGAAGCTGACGCCACGAACCGGCGTCGCCCATCCATCCCCCCGGGGCGCCTCCACGCGCAGGCCGCGTACGCGGAGCACGGGGTCCTCCGCGACCTGCGGGACCGGTGCCGCCGCCGTCGAGCCGGTGGTCTTCCGCCGCCGGCGGCGGCCGGAGGGCCGGTGCAGCCCGAATGCCCGGGCGAGCACCTCGCCGGCGAGCGCGAACGTCACGCCGGCGAACACGATGGCGGCGCCTAGCCCCAGAGACGGAGCGGGGTTCACGTAGATGGCTCCCATGCTCTCGTTGAGCATGCGGCCCCAGTCGTAGTCCGGCGCCTGTACGCCGAGGCCCAGGAAGGACAGCCCCGTCGCCGCGACCAGCGCGGTGCCGGCGCCGATGCTGGCGTTGACGATGAGCGGGTCTCGCATGTTGGGCAGGACGTGCCGTACCAGGATCCGCGCTCGGCTGACGCCGAGGATGCGAGCGGCGGCCACGAAGTCGCGCCCGGTCACCGACGCACCGAGGGTCTGAGTGAGCCGGGCGTAGGACGGCGCCATGGCCAGGCCGATCGCCAGTGTGACACTGGTGGCGCCCACACCGAGGGTGATCGACACGACGATGGCGAGCAGGAGAGCCGGAAAGGCGAGTGCCACGCCGATGGCGCTGTTGACCAACCGCCCCAGCCGCCGGGGCGCGATCGTCGGCAGCAGGCCGATGACCACACCGACGAACACGCCGAGGGCGGCCGACAGGACGGCGGTGACGATCGAGAGCCGGGTCGCGGTCAGCACCCGCGCGAGAACGTCCCGGCCACCCGCGTCGGTGCCGAGGAGGTGGTCCGCGCTGGGCTTCGCGGACAGTTGGGTCAGATCGGCCTGCCGCGCGGCCTCGCCCCACAGCACCGGTCCGAACACCGCGAAGAACGCGACCACCATCAGGGCGGCCAGCGCGCCGATGCCGAGGGGAGAACGCAGGACGGTCAGGAACCTGCGGCGAGACGAGACCGCCATGGGCATCGGCTCGCCCACCGCCGTCGCGGCGGTCGGCCCCGCCAGCGCGGAGTCGGGAGTGGACATGCTTGTCACCGCCATCACGTGTCTTTCAGCGCTGAACGCGGGTCAAGGCAGACCAGGACGATGTCGATCAAGAGGTTGGAAACGAGGACGATCAAGCCGTAGACGATGACGATCCCCTGCGCGAGCGGAAAGTCCTTGCTCCGCACCGCGTCCACGATCGTGAGCCCGAGTCCGGGCCACGAAAAGATGGTCTCGATCAGCACCGTGCCCGCGACGAGGGAGCCGAGCACGATTCCGGCGACGGTGAGCGAGGAGGTCACCAGGTTCGGCAGAGCGTGGCGGAAGTACAGGCGCCACCTCGACATGCGCTTCGCCCGCGCCGTCCGGATGTAGTCCTGCTCGAACACGGTGAGCGCCTCGACCCGGACGATCCTCGAGACGCCCGCGGCGACCGCGATCGACAGTGCCAGGACGGGCAGCACGTACGAGCTCGGATCGGTTCGGCCCGCCACGGGCAGCAGGTGGCTCTGAACGGCGAAGAAGTACACCAGAGCGACTCCCATGAGGAACTCGGGGATGACGGCGAACAGGCCGCTCGCCGAGGTGTAGGCCAGGTCGACGGTGGGTCTGCGGCCGCCTCGGGTGAGCGCGGCGACGACGATGCCGAGCGGGATCGACACCAGGAGCACCAGCGCCAGCGACAGGAACGCGAGTTCCAGGGTCGCCGGCAGGCGCTGCTCGATGATCGTGGTCACCGGCAGGTGAAGGGAGAAAGAGTCTCCGAGATCCCACGTGAGCAGCCCCTTCCAGAAGTTCAGGTACTGCGTCCACAGCGGGTCGTTCAGTCCCAGGCTTTCGCGTTGTGCCTCCACGACCGCGGCCGTCGCGTTGATTCCGAGGGCATTGCGGACCGGGTCTCCTGGGATCAGCCGGACCATCAGGAAGACGACGGTCACCAGGGTGACCACCGAATACGCGAGCCGCACCAGCCGCCGCACGATGAAGGCCCCCAGTCGCCCACCTCTGCCCCGGAGCGTTCCGGTCGCGGAATCCGGTCCCGCCCCGGTTCCCGTCAGCAGGGTGACGGTCGGTTCCGTGGTCACTTCAGCACGCGGATCGCCGAGCCGCCGACGGGCAGGTAGAGCGCCGTCGCGCCATTGAAGTACATCTTGTACGGCGTGACGGACACCGGTATGAGGTCAGCGCTTGTCATCAGGGTTTTCTCCGCCTCGGCCCAGGCCTTGCAGGCATCGTCACCGGTCCGCCCGCCGGCCGCGGCGACGCTGCGGTTGTAGTCCTTGTTGTCGATGGAGGCGAAGTTTGTCCCCGCAGGGGCGGCAGGTCCGGAGAGGTACTGCGGGAAGATGGCCGGTGTGCCCGTCTGGAGGTTGAGCCCCAGCGATGCCGTCCAGCCCGACGGGTCTTTGCCCGCGAAGGTCCGGCTGATGATGTAGTTCTCGTCACCACCGTCGAGTTTCACGGCGGCGCCGGCGGTCTCCCACTGCTTCGCGACGTATTCCGCGGCGGCGCTGCCCGTGTCCGTGGAGTTGTCGTAGACAAGTGTGATGTCGACCGGCTTGCCCACCGCGCGCAGGGCCTGGCCGGCGGCGTTCGGGTCGTGGGAAGGCAGGTTGCCCTGGACGGTGTCGTAGGCGCACCGGCTCGGGTGTTCGGAGAGCAGCGATTTCGCCCGTTCGCCCTTGCCGCCGGTCAGAATCTTCGTGAGGGTGTCGAGGTCGATCGCCTGGGTCAGTGCGCGCCGTACGGCGGCCTCAGCGGTCGGGAGACCTTGATGGTGGTTGTAGACGATCATTCCGGACATGGCCGGCGTCGGCTGCGACTTGAGAGCGGCGAGGCGTTCCTCGTCCTTTCCGCTCACTATGGCCGCGTTGAGTTGACGGGACAGCAGCAGGTTCGCTCTGGTCGACGGGCTCGGCACGATCTTGGTCGTCACGGTCTTCGGCATCCCCGGCGTGTTCGAGGTGCTGTTCTTGGGGCCCCAGGTGTAGCCCTCTCGGCGGGTCATCGTGATCGAGTCTCCGGCCACGACGCGATCGATGACGAACGGGCCGGTGCCGTCGCTCCCCGCGGAGAGGCTCTTGGGGTCCTTCAGGCCGCGCTCGCACACCAGCTGCTGCTCGCCGATGTCGTACAGCATGAAGGGCCGCGGCTTGGAGGTGGTGACGGTGAGAACGTTCCCCTTCGCGCTCGCCTTGGCATCTGCCGGCACGACGGATTCCAGGCGCGGCGACTTGTTGGCGGGGTCGACGATCCAGTTGAGGTTGTCAGCGGCGGTCTGCGCGGTGAACGGCGTGCCGTCGGCGCAGGTGATGGAGTCGTTCAGGGTGTAGGTGACCTTGGTCGGGCTTTCGGTCCAGCTCTTCGCCAGGAAGGGCGCGGGCTTGGCCGTCTCGGCGTCGAGGAAGATCAGCGTGTCGTAGGAGTACATTCCGACGATCTGCGCGTTGACGAGGTTGGTGACGAGCGGATTCAGGTCGCCTGGGTCGGAGTCGATCGCGAACGCGAACGTGCCGTCCGTCGCGAAGCCCGCCTGGCCCCCGTCCGAGCCCGAGCCCGAGCCCGAGCCGCCGCAAGCCGCAAGAGCTGGCAGAGCGATGAGGAGGGCTGCGAAAGCAGCGGCGCGTCGATTCATGGCAGGCCCGCCTTAAGGTCCGAGTCGGGGTGTGACGTGGAACACCAAGACTCACCTGCCTGGTCGGAGAGGCGCATCGTACGTCCGCCTGATCTGCGTGCACGGACCTTGGACGATCGACCAACCCGGGACCGGCTGATGCGGTCCCGGTCGCTACGCGGGTGGCCGCGGCGATCGCCGACCGGGGCCGAGTCGGAGTTGCAGCATCAGAGCGAATCGTTCGTCGGGGTCGGCCAGATCCACGCCGCCGATCGTCTCGATCCGGCCGAGCCGGTATCGGAACGTGTTCTTGTGCACGTGGACGGCTCGTGCCGCGGCGGCGACGTCCCCGAAGTGCTCGAGCCAGCTCTGGAGTGTCGGCACCAGCTGGGTGTCGTGTTCGGTGTCGTAGTCCTCCAGGTCGGCGAGCGGGCCGGTCAGTTCCATGCGGTCGGCTGCCATCAGGTCGCCGAGGCGGAGCAGGAGGAACTCGATCGCCACATCCGCCAGTGACGCGACGCGTCTGCCCGCGCGCGGATTGGAGCTCAGCACCCGCATCGCGGCATCGGCATCGCGCCGGGATGAGCCGAGTTCGCTGACGTCCTCGACGATGCCGCCGAGTCCGGCGCAGAACTCGGTGGCGGTGTCCAGACGGGCGATGAACTCGGCGGCCAGGTCCTTCATGGCGGCCAGCGCCGGGGCGGCCGCGGCACGCACAGGGACGACGGCGTAGACCGCGCCGCCGAGTTGGGCGACGATGGCCCGCGGATAGGTGGGCCTGAGGTGCGTCCGAAGCGCGGAGGCCGTTCGCTGGATGTCGGCCGCAGTGCGGACCTCGTCGTCGTACTGCAGCGGCCCCAGGACCAGGACGCATGCCGGCGACGAACCGAAGGCCAGCTGCTGCGCGGCTTCGCGCGCGCCGGTCCCTCCTTCAAGGAGCATGGACAGCAGGGCGACTCCGAGTCGTTGGGAGGCATCGGCGCTGACGCGGGCACGCAGCATCTCGAGCGCGATCACCCGTGCTGTCTCGATCATGGCGGCCTCCCGCTCGGGGGTGAGCGGCCCTGCCACGGCGGCCCAGATGGAGCCGAGAAGCTCATTGCCCGCCTGGACCCTCATCGCCGCCCGAGGACGGGTGCCGGGGGCGGGGTTCTGCATGAACACCGGTCGCTCCGAGGCGTACACGCGGCGGAACATGCCCTGTTTTCTCTGGTATTCGCTGTAGATCTGCGGCACCTGGAGGCCGAGGATCGTCAGGCGGCGCGGCTCGTCGGCGCCGGCCTGGTCAGCCGAGAAGGCGACCACCCGCGACGACAGATCCTCGATGGTGACCGGGGCGTCGAGGAGAGCCGACAGCGAGTTCGCCAGGGCGAACAGGTCTCGGTCCGCATCGCCGCCGACAGCGGGCGCCCCATCGGCACCGAGAAGCAGAGCGCCGTTCAGCAACGTCGCCACCTGGATCCACGATGCGCCCTGCACCAGGCCGAAGACGGACACCTTGCCGCGCTCCGCCTCGCGGGCGACCTCCTCGTCGACGGCCAGCGGCTCCCGGACCACGAGGGCCGTGGCCCCGGCTTCGCCCAGCGCTCTGACCAGGGTGACCAAGCTGTCGTCAGCCGCCACGCCGACGCCCAGCACCACTGCGTCCGGCGGGACGTCGGGTCGGTCCAGAGGATCGTGAAGGATGACGGTCGTCACGGCACGAGCCGGCTGACGTGGCCCCGCCTTGATGGTCAGCAGCGTCGAGCCGAGCCGCTCGACCACCCGCCCCAGGTCCGCTGGTCTGCTCCTACCGTCTTGCATTGTGTGATCGTACATCTGTGTCCGATTTGATTCGGTCGATCGACCCAGTGTTGGCGCGAAAGCCTCGACAACAATGGGAGTGACGCGTGGCACCGACGAAGGAGCAGCTCAGCGATGAAGGCGTACATCTCCGTCGACATGGAGGGCGTCGCCGGCATCGCGACCCTCGACCAGATCGTGCGCGGCGGATACGGCTACCCACGAGCCCAGGAGCTCATGACCGAGGAGGCCAATGCCGCGATCGCGGGCGCCTTCGACGGCGGAGCGACGAGCGTGCTCGTGAACGACTCCCACGGGACGATGGACAACCTGATCCACGAGCGCCTCGACCCGAGGGCACGGCTGGTCTTCGGGCAGCCCAAGGCCCAGTGCATGGCCGAGGGCCTGACCGAGGACTGCGCAGTGGCGCTCTTCGTGGGCTACCACGCGCCGGCCGGCACGCCCGGGCTCTTGGCGCACACCTTCTCCGCCTACTTCGGTGAGGTCAGAGTCAACGGATCACCGGTGTCGGAGGCCGAGGTCAATGCCCTGTACGCGGCATCCCTCGGTGTCCCGGTGGGCCTGGTCACCGGGGATGACGTCATCGGCGCGATCGCGACCGAGATCTTCCCCGAGGCCACGATCGTGACCGTGAAGAAGACACACGGATTCTCGGCCACGGACTCCGTCGCGCCGAGCGTGGCGAGGAACCTGGTGCGGGAAGGGGCCGCCGATGCCGTGGCCCGCGCGTCGGCACTGAGCTGTCCGCCGCCGCCCCCGTCGTTCGAGGTCGAGGTCGACCTGCCCTCGCCGGTGGCCGCCGAGCTCGCCGCCTGCGTCCCCGGCTGCGCCCGGACGGCCGACCGGACGGTGTCGACAGTCCTCACGGCGTCGGCGGATCTCCTCGGATTCATCACAGTCCTGTACGAACTCGCGGCGAGCAGCGAGCGCGCGCGTCAGGTGCTCTCCGACCGCCGTTAGAACTCTGCGAGTTCCTCGATGAGGGTGGTGAGCAGTCGCGTACGCGGGAGGATCCACGCGATCTCCGCGTGCTCGTCGCGGGCGTGGGCGCCGCCGCCGACGGCACCGAGCCCGTCCAGGGTGGGCACTCCCATACCCGCGGTGAAGTTCCCGTCCGATGCGCCGCCGACCGTCATCTCCTCCAGCGGAGGATGGCCGAGGCGGCGTGCGATTCGTTGTGCCTGGCTGAACAGCGCCGCCGCCGCGCTCCGTTCCATGGGCGGCCGGTTGATTCCGCCCCGCACCCGGATCTCCGCCGGGACGAGAACCGGCGTGACCTCGCGGATCGCCCGGTCCACGCGGTGCTGCTCCTCGGCGGTGCCGGCCCGGACGTCGACAGCCACAGTGGCCGTCGCGGGCACGGTGTTGGGCGTCGTGCCCGCGCTCATCACCGTCGGGGTGACGGTCGTACCGGCCGCCGGGTCAGCGAGCTGGGCGATCGCCAGCACCACCTCGGCGATCGCGATGGTCGCGTTCACGCCCTTCTCCGGATCGAGACCGCTGTGCGCGGCACGACCGAGCACTTCGATCCGGTAGAGGGACACGCCTTTGCGCCCCGTCTTCAGTGCGCCGCCCGGGCCGGCCGCCTCCAGCACGAGGGCTGCCCGGCAGCGGCCTGCTTCCTGCTCGATCAGTGCCCGTGATGTCGTGGACCCCAGCTCCTCATCGCCCGTGATGAGAAGGGTCACCTGGTCGAGGACGCCGGTGCCGCGGCATCGCCGCAGCCACGCGAGAGCGTGGATCGCCTGGACGAGGCCGAGTTTCATGTCGAAGCAGCCCGGGCCACGGACGACGCCGGCAGTTTCGGTGTAGGGCAGCTCGTCCAACGTGCCGAGCGGCCAGACGGTGTCGTGGTGCCCGAGGAGCATGACCTTCGGATCGGCCCCGCGCAGCAGGACATGGTCGACTCCGTCGACGCACAGGATCTCTGGCCGACGCCCCAAGCGCTCATGAACCAAGTCCGCGACCACCCGCGCGGAGCGGCCGACCGCGTCCAGGTCCGTCGACGGCGACTCGGTACGAACGAGTCTGCTCAGATCCTCGAGGAGGAGCGACAGGTTTCCGGACACCTCCGGCCCGGTGGAATCCTCGGGTGTCGGCTTTTTCCTCATGAGCCGGCAGCGTTCGCGAGCCGGGTGCGCAGGAACGCGGCGAGCAGGTCCGCGGAGTGGTCGTCGAGGTTGGTGAGGACGACGACGGTCATCGCGGTCGCCGGATCGTGGCCGGCGAACGATTGGAATCCGGGCAGTTCGCCGTTGTGGCCCCACATGCCGTCGAAGTTCGCGATGCCGAGGCCGTAGGTGATGGTGCTGTCGGGCACCGGGTGGGTGCGCATGAGTTCACGCCGGGTCTGCTCCTGGAGGAGGTCGCCGCGCACCGATGCCTCGATGAGCAGTCTCAAGTCGCCTACGGTGGACACCGCGTTACCGGCGGTCCACGCCCAGGACGGGTTGACGCGCGTCGCGTCGACGAGTTCGCCGTCCCGGCGGTGGTACCCACGCAGCCGAGGATCCGGCAGGGCGGCGGCGTCGTGCGTCAGCGGCGGGAGCTCGGTCTCCCGCATGCCGAGGGGGTCGAAGACCAGCCGGCGCGCGACGTCCTCGACTCGTGCGCCGGTTACGTGCTCGATGAGCATTCCCAGCATGATGTAGCCGGCGTTGCAGTACGCCCAGGAGGTGCCGGGCTCGAACTGCTGCGGGTTCCGCAGGGCGACTTTGAGCAGCTCGGAGGGAGTCCAGAGCCGGTCGGGCTCGAGGAGCAGACCGGCGACGAACTCCTCCGAGGTGTAGTCGGGCAGGCCCGAGGTCATGTCGAGGAGACGGCGAACGGTGACTCCTCGCGGGATCTGCGGCTCTGCCAGATGGGCCTGTATCTCATCGTCCAAGGAGAGGTCTCCGGCTTCCACCAGGCGCAGGACGATCAGCGCCACGATGGTCTTCGTGAGGCTCCCGATCCTCATGCGGCTGCCGGCGGTGAGCCGCACCCCGGTGGCCAGATCGCAGACACCGAGCGCACGGGTCCAACTGCCGTACGACGGACCGCTCACGTGGACGACGGCACCCGGGATGCCCAATCGCCGGCGCTCTCCGTCCAAGGCGCCGAGCAGGTCTGGAGTCGAGGACGCATACGCATCCGATGCATTCTCAGGCAAGCGGAATCCTCACTCGTGGGTGTTATGCCGACCTTCGCATCATTGTCCTCACCAGGTATCGGCGCATTGTGCCGAAGGCCGGAAGCGGCGCGAATCCCTCGTGCGATCGACCGAATGCCCGGGAGAGAGCTCTGACTACTGTGAGGCCCAGAAGACGGGGGCCGGTCACCTTGGGAGGAGAATCGCGTTGTCGAGCGTTGAGAAGGACGAGCTCGCGGAGTCCGGCGACACAGGGATCGTCGGACCGCCCGATTCCATCAGGCAGCTCCCGCGTTTCGCGGGGCCCTCCACGTTCGCCCGCCTGCCGCGGCTCGACGAGGTCTCCCGGGCCGACGTCGCGATCTTCGGCGTGCCGTTCGATGCCGGTACCACCTACCGGCCAGGCGCACGATTCGGCCCGGAGGCCATTCGCGCCGGCTCCAAACTCCTGAGGCCCTACCACCTCGGGCTCGAGATCGAGCCGTGGTCGAGGTTGCAGATCGCCGACGCCGGTGACGTCGGCGTGACTCCCTTCGACATCGCCGAGGCGGTGAGTCAGATCGAGTCGGCCGCTCAGCGGCTCTATCGAAGTGCTGACCGGATCATCACTCTGGGCGGCGACCACACCGTCGCCCTCCCGATGCTGCGAGCCGCCCATCGGCACCACGGCCCCGTGGCACTCATCCACTTCGACGCCCATCTCGACACCTGGGACAACATGTTCGGTGCGCGGCTCACTCACGGCACTCCGTTCCGCCGGGCCACCGAGGAGCGACTGCTGGCGGTGAACCACTGCGCCCATGTGGGCATCCGCCACACAACCCCGGCCGCCAAGGATCTGGAGGACGACAGGGAGCTGGGATTCGCGACGATCTCCACACTCGACGTCGCGCGGCGCGGCATCGAGCACGCCGCCGACCGGCTCCGGGAGAGAGTGGCTGATCGGCCGGTCTACATCAGCATCGACATCGACGTGCTCGATCCCGCCCATGCGCCCGCGACCGGCACCCCTGAGCCCGGCGGGCTGAGCACCCGGGAGCTTCAGCTGCTGCTGTACTCCCTCGCGGACCTCGACATCGTCGGTGCGGATGTCGTCGAGGTCTCACCCGCCTACGACCACGCTCAGATCACCGCGCTGGCCGCCGCCGGCCTCACGTTCGACCTCCTGGCCATGGTTGCCCGGGGAAGGTAGTCATCGGAACGGCCCCAGTCCGGGCCGCGATCTCGATGGCGGGCACGCCGTTTGTCAGCGCTCTTGGCGAACGCGACCACCGAAGGGGTCGTCCGCGAGCCCTCGGTGTTGGTGACAACGGTCGGCTCACCGCCTTCCAGCACGCACACGACCGAGTTCGTCGTGCCCAGGTCGATACCGACGGGTCGGGTCATCACCGGCCTCCTTCCTTGCGGCCCTCCTCCTCATGGCACCAGCTCCGCCTTGCGCGGTTCACCGCCACCACAGGCGCGCCGTGGGCCAGCCGAGCCGCGGCACCTCACGCGTATCCCTGCGAGTCAGGCCCCACCGGGTGGCGCCCATCCGCAGCAGCACATGTTCCAACGGCGCAACAGCAGAAGAACGCTCCACGATCACGACCGCCACATCAGCCGCGTGAGCAGGAACACGCCGGCGGACGGCGCGCGCGGACACGTCGAGGCCAAGGTCCGGCGTGTGGGTGACCCGGACAGAAACAGGCCGCCCTTCGAGTCGGGCGCCGCCTCCGCGCGTGGCGTCGTAGGCTGCGCGCCGGGCGGGGTCGCGCAGCACGGCATAGGCATCGATCACCTCAGCGAACCGTTCCCGTTCCGCCGGCCCGGCGGGGCGAACATCAGGATGCAGGACGCGCACCAGTCGGCGGTACGCGGAGGTGATCTGCTCCGCAGAGGCCGACGATTCCACACCGAGCACCCCGTAAGGGTTCCGCTGGGCTGCTTGGGTTCAGGATCCGGCGCGATAGCGGGTGAGCATGAGGGCGACGGCTTCGTCCACGATCGTGGTGTCGGTGGGGTCGGGCGGGACGAAGTCGGTCCGTACGAGTTGAGGCCACAGGAGCTGGCCGCAGATCATGCCGAGGAACTGTTCGGCCACTGCGGATGCCGGCTGTGTCTGTCCGTCGGCCGAACGGAAGTCGAGTGTGCCGGCCTGCGCTTCGGCGTCCAGGTAGTCGCGGAGCCGGTCGAAGAAGGGTCCGCGGTCGATGGCGAAGCCGGTGCCGACGATGTCGGCGAGTTCCGGCATCTGGGGAAGTTCGGTGATGATGAGGCGGCACAGCGCCGCCGTGCCGGGCCGCGAGACCAGGCAGGCGTAGTCGCGGCCGATGTGGTCCAGACCGTACCGGGGATCACCGGGCGGGGGCGGTTCGGCGTACTGGACATCCAGCTGCCACTGTTCGGAGGTGACGGCCGCGAACAGCGCAGCCTTGGAGGGGTACCGCTTGAAGAGGGTGCCGGTGGAGACGCGGGCCTCCCTGGCGATCTGGGCCAGGGATGTCTTGTCGTATCCCCGGGCGAGGAAGAGGTCGCGGGCGGCGCGGATGATGCGCGCGCGGTTCTCCGCTTTGATCTGCGCGTGATACCCGGCCTGGCACGTATCGCCACCGGTTACCGCTCGGTCACGGTCCGCCGCCGTCATACCCACGCCCCTCGCCCGTCTCCCAGCCGCATCCTCGCTGTCAGAGGACGGTCTGGCCGCCGTCCAGGATAAGGTCCTGGCCCACAGTGAAGGCGGAGACATCGGAGGCCAGGTATACGACGGCTTCCGCGACCTCCTCGGGCATACCCATGCGGCCCAGCGGGATGCCGGAGCTGATCGCCTCCAGAACCGCCGTCTGCTGCGCGGGGTCCTCGATCCCGAGCTTAGAGTACAGCGGGGTGTCCACCGGGCCGGGACTGACCGCGTTGAACCGGATGCCGTGCGACCTGAGCAGGTCCGCGTTCCACGACCGCATCAGGGAGCCGACAGCCGCCTTCGTCGCGGCGTAGGCGTTCGACCGGCCATAGCCGCCGTGCGCGCTGCTGGACGCGTTGAGGATGACCGAGGACGGGTTGGCCAGCACGGGCACTAGGGCCTGCGTGAGAAAGAAGATGCTCTTGACGTTGATGTCGAAGAGCCGGTCGAAACTGTCCTCCGTGTGGTCCTCGAACGGCCGCCAGTCCGAGACGCCGGCGTTCAGGAACGCCACGTCCAGCTCCCCGAAGTGCTCACGCACCCGCTCCGCCAGGCCGCGCTGCGCATCGAGATCGCGGGCATCGGCCTGCACCACCGGCACCTTGTCCCCGAGGATCTGCCGCGCCTTGTCGATGCTGGCCGGGGTTACGCCTGTGACCAGCACGTCGGCCCCCTCCGCGATAAAACGCTGCGCGGTCTCCAGACCGATCCCACTCGTGCCGCCGGTGATGAGGGCGCGCTTGCCCGCAAGACGATTCATGTTGATTGTTCCTTGCCGAGTCGTAAGGTAAGTCGATGGACTCACAACGCGAAGGTACGCCCGCACCATCCTTAAGGCAAGTCGATCAACTTACCATCGGTGGCCTGGGGCGGTTCGGCCACCCGGAGAAGGTGGGCGACACCGGCTCGAAGGCCATGTCGCCATCGTCGGCGAGGAGCCGGGTAATGGTGGTCTTCCCGACGACGTCTTTCAGCTTTGCGGGGCGCAGGCGGTCGGCGACTGGCCGGAGGGTTCCTCGTCGAAGAGCGGCAGGGTCACTACGGTCGGTTCCATCGGTCTCTCGAGTCGCAGGCGGGCGTGTGCGGACGGGGCGAGCCCTTGCACGGGACGCTGACGAGCGAGGGCTCGCCGTTCGCGGGGAAGCTCGCGGCGCTCATCGGTCGCGTCGCTGCGGCCGCTCGGCGACCAGGTCGTAGGAATCCTCGACCGCGTCGGTGATCAGCCGCTCGGTGATGCCGGGTCCCGGCCCCAGTGAGATCCAGTGGTGTTTGTCGAGGTAGCGGCCCGGTGTGATCGAGGCGTAGGCGCGCCATGACTTGACCATGACACGGCGCGGACAAGATGGCGACACGGCTGGCCGACAGTGGATGGGAGTCGACCGGCGGGCGGGTTACGGAGCGTGCTGTGAGACTCGGCGGTGTGTCGCGCGTGTTGTTGATGGTGGTCCCTGGCATCTCCGTCGCCTCCGTGGCGTCCCTCGGTGAGACGGCACGACAGGTCATCGCGTGATCCTCCTGTGCGCCTTGTTGACCCCTTTTCGTCCCCTCGAAGGAGTTGTTGTCTTGAAGCGCATGTCCGTTGCCGCCGCGACCGCGGCTGCCCTGCTGCTGGCCACCGCCTCGACCGCGACGGCCGCCGGCGCCGCTGGCGCCGCCGCGGTCGGCGACGCCCAGCAGGCCATGGAGAACCTCGCCAAGACGCCCGGCGTCGTGGGCGCG
>NZ_JBEZFW010000037.1:0-61798 GCF_040649695.1 Nonomuraea sp. NPDC048901
ATCCGCCACCTCATGGAGGAGATCATGAAGTCCGCGTCCACCAAATGGCCGGTCTACAGCCCCTTCGCCCGCGAACACTACGGCCGCGGCAAAGCCGAAGGCAAGGCAGAAGGCAAGGCGGAGGGCAAGGCCGAAGGTAAGGCAGAGGGCAAGGCGGAAGAGGCTGGTAGGTCGGTGCTGCTCGTGTTGGCTGCCCGTGGCTTCGACGTTCCCAACGACATCCACGCCCGGATCGTCACCTGTACGGACCTCGCCCAACTCGAAACCTGGCTCGCCCGAGCGGTCACCGCACAGACCCTCCAAGGGTTGTTCGACGAAGTGGGCTGAGTGCCGGGCCGCCTGGTCGGTGCCGGCTCGATCACCTGCCTCCCTGCGATGACCTTGACCGGATCCCGGGCTCTGGGCCAGCGGCTGCTTCGGCAGGCCTACCGACTCCCGCAAGGTGCGGCATGGAGTGGCCAGGGCGTTCGGCGTGCTCATCCGCTACAGCCATAAAGCCACCGCTCGACGCTGCCACTACCAACGGATCCCAGCCATGATCGCGAAGTGTCACTGAAGTAGTAGTGCTCATCCGCGACAGCGAAAACAGGGCTCTCTTTCTGTGGCGAGCACGGTATTCTCGCGCGCCAATATCACGGGCCGCTCGTTGACGGCCTCCGCACTCGCGGACGCGGCGAAATATGCGACCGGTGACTCGGCGGACACTTCCGGCGAAACCAAACGTTGGTCGGGCTTATCTCTCGCTGGTACATGCGTCACCGTCGAGGTCGTCCAGTGCTTGACGCGACCGGACATGATCCGGCAGCCCAGTAGTTTCACTCCGCCCACCCCGATGAACGGCACGTGCACCCATAGCACGTCGCCTTGCTTGATCGAGCGGGTTCGGTCTACTGCTGTTGCGCCCTTTCGACAGCATCGATCCAGGTCTCGTTGAAGGTCCGGTCGTCCAGGTCGGTGAGCACCTGCGTCCGCCGCCCGTTCGGGTCGCTCGTGAAGCACAACTGCTCTGCTTCGAGGACGGTCCGCAGGCGTTGTTCTTGGACGATGGCCCCGCCCCAGCCGAGCGCCACGGCGCACGCGACCGGGTCCCAGTGGATGTTGATCAAGTCATCGGGCAGTCCCGCATGGGCGCGGCCGAGTTCCGTCATACCGCCATCTATGGCGTAGGCCCTGCATTGGCGGGCGATTAGTTCGCCCAGGGGGCCAGAGGCGGCCACGCGGGGCAGGTGAGCGGCCCGCAGGTGCGCTTTGACGGCGATGGGGAGGGTGACCAGGGTGAGCTGGGCGTGCTCGGCCAGCAGCTGGGCGGCTTGGGTGTCGCACTGTGTGTTCCAGTCCATCTCCGGGCCCCACGCGGGCAGTCCGGGGGCGAGGGTGTGCAGCCATCCGCCCATGGCCACCACCTGCACCCCGTCTAGACGACCGGGCCGGGCCTTGTGCAGCAGAGCCAGGTTGGTGAAGGGCCCGATGGCTGCGATGGTGGCGCCGAGATCGATGCTGCGCTCAAGCAGGTCGATGGCTGCTTCCGGTGGTGCGGGACGGGGGGCTACGGGAACGCCCCAGTACCGCTCGTGATCGAGTAGGGCGCCCACAGGCCCGCCCGTGGTGAGCGATCTTCCTGCGCCGGCGACGACCGGGATGTCCAGGCGCCCGACCAGCTGGAGACAGTGCGCGACGTAACCGGCCCGCCGGCCATCAGGGTCAGCGGTCGTGGTGATGCCGACGATCTCCACGCCGGGCCAGCCCAGAACCATCGCCAGGGCGCAGAGGTCGTCGGGATCCCCGCCCAGGTCGGTGTCGATGTGCAAGCGCATGTCAAGAATCCTGTCGTCCGTCGTGCCTGCCTGCCACGGCTTTTCCGATCGGTCGTCATGGAGACCCGCGAGTGGCTGGAGCACCGCCAGCGGCCGAACCGGCAGGCCACGCATGTGCAGCGGGTCTGTCCCGTGGGGCCGAAAGCCGTGGGGTGGGGGTACAAGCGGGGACGTACAACGGGCGTCGGAGCGCATCCACAGAGAACCGCCTCCGACCTGCTCATGTTCTTTGAGTTAGGCGTCAGATTCGTTCGACTTCGAGCACGAGCTTGCCGGTCGTACGGCCGGACTCGATGCGGCGGTGCGCCTGTGCGGCCTGCTCCAGCCGTAGTGACTCCACCTGCACCCGAAGCTCCCCGCTAGCGGCCGCCGCGACAGCCCGATTCAGCGCCCGACCCGCCTCTGCCGGGAAAGCGGCGGAGAACGCGGCCAGGTTGAACCCGGAGACCGTCTTGTTGGTGAACCACAGTTCGTCGGCCGAGATCCCGACGTCCTCGGCGCCGGAGGCGTTGCCCATCACCACCATCCGGCCCATCGGCGCGAGCAGGTCCAGGCTGGTGCGTCGGGCCGCACCGCCGACCATGTCCACCACGATGTCGAACCGACCGGCCTCGGCCACCTGCTCGCGCAGGACGACCTCGTCATAGCCGAACGCCTTGGCGGTCTCGATCTTGGCGGGGCTGCCCACGGTGCCCACCACGCGGCCCGCGCCCAGCAACCGGGCGGCCTGGCCGAGCTGGCTGCCCACGCCTCCGGCGGCGGCGTGCACGAGCACGGTTTCGCCTGGTTCGATGCGGGCTACCCGGTCGAGTACGAGGAACGCGGTGGTGCTGTTGGAGGGCAGCGCCGCCGCGATGCCCAGCCCCAGGTCGTAGTCGTCCAACGGGGCCACCAGGTCGGCGGAGGTGGTCACCACCTCCGCGTAGCCGCCGCTGTCGACGATCGTCAGCGCGGCGACCGACTGGCCCACCCGCAGCCCCTCGACGCCGGGGCCGAGCGCCCGGATGCGGCCGGACACCTCGATGCCGGGCACGAAGGGCAGTGGTACGTCCACCACGCCCTGCCGGTAGAGGATCTCGGCGAAGTTGGCGCCCGCGTAGGCCACGTCGATGGAGACCTGCCCCGGCCCGGGCTCGGGGAGCTCGACCTCGTCGAGGCGGAGGACATCAGCACTGCCGAATTCGGGAATCGTGATTGCCTTCATGCCCTCCATCGTGGTGGGACGGCTTCCGGCAAGGCAGTGTCAGCTCATCCTGGGTGTGCCACCACCAGGCTTTCTACTTTCTCCTTGGTGTCGGTGTCGGGATGCGGTGTGTGCAGTACCACGTTGAGGTCCGTACGATCCGGCAGCCGGAACAGCGAATACTCGAAGGTGAGGTTCCCGGCTTCGGGGTGGGTGATCGCCTTGATCCCCTGGGAGCGGGAGCGTACGTCCGGCCGGGCCCACAACTCGGCGAACTCCGCACTGGCGCTGCACAGCTCTTCGGCGATCTGACCGAACACCGGATCGTCGTGATAGCGGGCGGCGCTGGCGCGGAAGTCGGCCACCATGTCCGGGGCGAACTCGTGCCATTCGGTGAACCTGCCCCGGTAGATCGGATGGGTGAAGAACGCCACCATGCAGTTCCGGACATTGTCATCGAATCCGAACACCCACCTGGCCGCGTCGTTCATCGCCACCAGGTTGTAGTGCCGATCCAGTACGTGCGCCGGATTGGGCATCCATGCCTCCAGCACCGCGCGCAACTGCTCGCTCACCGGCGCACCCGGCCGGCCTGCGGGGTCCGGTGGATTCAGCCCGGCGAGCACGTAGAGGTGCGCCCGTTCCGCCTCGTCAAGTTTCAGCACACGGGCGACCGCGTCCAGCACGGCATCGGAGACCTTGATGTCGCGTCCCTGCTCCAACCAGGTGTACCAGGACACACCCACCCCGGCGAGCACTGCCACCTCTTCCCGGCGCAGTCCCGGAGTGCGGCGGCGTCCTCCTTCGGGCATGCCGACGTCGGCGGGGGAGAGAGCCTCCCGCTTGGCGCGCAGGAACTCTTTGAGCTGGTCACGGCGGCCTGGACTAGCAGTCACAAACACACCATAAGCGACTATAGGCACCGGCCTCCGCGGCCGAGATCGTGGATGCTGCTGTCTGGTCCTTCTGGTGGGATTGACCGCAGTGCCGCGGCGCATCCAAGGTTCGCGGTCCAGAGCCTTCGCCATCGACGGTGTCCAGCGCCGGCGCGATCACGGCGAAAGCCTGGTCGATCAGGGCGGTGGGGGCCTCGGAACCGTCGCTGTCGCTCCACCGCCGCAGCACGGCGTCGAAGGCGGTCAGTGCCATCCCGGCCGCCATGTGCGGATACAGGTCGGTCGCGGAGTCGAGCCCCAGCCGGTGGGCCAGTTCCGCCGTCAACTCCGCACGCCACTGCGCCTGGCGCTCCAGGAAACGGGCGAGCAGGGCCGGTGTGTTCAGAATCAGCTGCACCACGCGCAGCGCCCGGTCGGCATGGTCGGCGCAGGCATTGACGGAGACCCAGACGGTGTGCCGCAGTGCGGCCGATGGCGGCTCCTCGGCGGGGCGGGCCGCCAACTCCGCACGCATGCCGGCGCCCATCTCGGCCAGGAACTGGACCACCACGTCCTCCTTTGAAGCGAAATATCGGAAGAACGTGCGTCGGGAAACGCCCGCGGCGGCCACGATCTCGTCGACCGTGACCGCGTCGAACCCTTTCCGGGTCAGCAGATTCAGCGCCGCCTGCGTCAGCTCGTCAGAGACAAGCTGACGTTTGCGCTGGGCCAGGCTCACTTCGGGGCGGATGGTCACCGGCCCATCTTACATCCCATGCCGCTAGTGGCACGGAAGCGCGACTTGACACTCAGTGCCTACAAGGGCAGCGTGTGCCGCGTGACAAAATCCTGGACCTCCGCGCACATTCCGGACCAGACCACACGGACGTTCGTCGTCACCGGAGCCACCAGCGGCCTCGGCCTGGCGACCACCCAAGCGCTCGCCCGCAAGGGCGGGCACGTCATCCTCGCCGTACGCGACGAGCCCAAGGCCCGCCAGGCGGTCGCGAAGATCGTCGCTGAGCAGCCGGGCGCCCGCCTGGAGGTACGCCGCCTCGATCTGGCCGATCTGGACTCCGTCCGCGCCTTCGCCGACGGGTTGCGCTCCGACCACGCGCGGCTGGACGTGCTCATCAACAACGCCGGTGTGATGGCGCCACCCCGTACCCTCAGCGCGCAGGGCCACGAGCTGCAGTTCGCCGTCAACCATCTCGGCCACTTCGCCCTCACCGGCCTGCTGCTCGACCTCTTGGCCGACGGCGACGACCCCCGCGTGGTCACCGTCAGCTCGACCAACCACCGGCAGGGCCGCCTGTTCTTCGACGACCTGGCCGGCGAGCGCACGTACGCGCCGATGAAGTTCTACAACCAGTCGAAATTCGCCAACGCGGTCTTCGGCTGGGAACTCCACCGCCGCCTGACCGCCGCAGGCAGCCCGGTGGCCAGCATGCTCGCCCACCCCGGCTACGCCGCCACCAACCTGCAGACGAGCGCACCGGTCGGCATGGTGAAAATGCTGTACGGCCGGATCCTCACCCCGCTCGCACAGCCCCCGGACCGGGGCGCACTGCCCCAGCTGTACGCGGCCACCGCCCCGGACGCGTCCGGCGGGCAGTTCTTCGGGCCGGACGGCATGGGCGAACTGCGTGGCGCGCCAACACGGGTGCGACTGGCCCCGGCCGCCGCCGACGCCGAGACCGGACGCCGGCTGTGGGAGTTGTCGGAACAGCTGACCGCTGTGCGGTACGCGCTTCCGGTCACTGGCTGAGTCTGAGCGACACCCCTGCCTCTACAGCTCGCGATCTTCGGGGCCAAGGCAGCGCTTCGGGTTCCTACCCTCCAGGTGGGTTATGGCGTCGACCATGTCGGGGAACGCGTCGAACGGCGGCGAGCCGGCCGGTGAGCGCATGGTCCGGCGCCAGGAGGTGCTCCACCTCCGCTTCGGTGCGTGAGGTCAGCAGCATGAGGCTGCGTCCTGCGGCGGCGAGCTCATCGAGCGCCCGGAGGTTCTCCGGTGCCACGACATCCAGCCGCCCGACCACCACGTACTCCCGGAGCGCCGCCTGATAGACAGGAGCGAAGGTCGTGAGGTCAAGGCCGGGCGAACGCTGTGGCATCGCTTCGAGCAAGGGCTGCCCCACGTGGACAGGTGCACGGCTCGGGGCATCGGCTCGCGGCCGATGCGCGCCAAAACCTCGTTTTCCAGTTCGAACACACCGCCTCGGTGAGGAGGCGCGCGCGTCCGGTCCCAGGTGAGCCGCGACGGCACGGGCTGGATCTCCGGCGTTCACACCGGAGAGCGCGTCAAGGGTCGACGGTCTCCTCGGACGTGCGGTGGTCGATCCGCAGGTCGGGTGTTGATTCCGCGTACTCCTCGCGGGCGTCGGAGTCGGCGAGGATGCTTGCCGCCTGCTTCTCGGTGTCGTCGCTGCCTGCCGCCTGTTCCTCGGGCAGCAGGTGCTCGGCGCGTCGTCGTATCCGCTCTGCCATGGGCTCGTGCATCACCCCGGCGTACCCGCCGGGGTGTCAGGAAAACAGATGTCAGGGACGCGAACAGCCTCGGATCACCGGGCCGCCCGGCACCCAGGTGCCAGGGAAGCGGCCTCGGATCACTTGGTCGTCGCCACCCACTCGGCCACGGTGGTGACGTCCGCCTGGCCGGGGAACACCTTTTCCACGAGCACCCGGTGCACCTCGGGATCGGAGTCGAGGCAGGCGTCGGACAGGACGGTGAGCTGGAAGTCCAGGTCGGCCGCCTGGCGCAGGGTGGACAGCACGACGCCGCTCGTGGCGATGCCGGTGAGGACCAGGTGATCGATGTCGCCTGCCCGCAGGACCATGTCGAGGTCGCTGCCGGCGAAGGCGCTGACCCGCTTCTTCGTGACGACGACGTCGCCAGGTTCCGGTGCCACGTCCGGATGGATCTCCATGGCCTGCTCGTTTCCGCCGATTCCCCCCATGCGGGCGATCGCGCCGAACATCTTGTTGCGGGGACTGATCTCCGCATATCCGGGACGGAACCCGACGGCCGCGTAGATCACCGGGAGGCCGGCGGCCCGGGCGGCGTCGATCGCCTCGCGCAGGCGCGGCAGGTAGGCGGGGTCCGGGTAGCGGTCCACGATGACCCGTTGGACATCCATCACCAGGAGAGCGGTCTTGGCCACTGTCGTCCTTCCGTGAGTTACAGCGAATGGCCATGAGTCTAGGGACCGTTAATCAGTTGTCGGCCGCCAGGCGCTTCGCCCAAGATGGCGGCCATGGCAACGACACGACGAGCCGACATGTTCACCGCGGACGGCAAGCCATCTGACGACGACCCACGTGAGAACGGGCCAACGTTGGGCGACGAGCGCACCACGCTGATCGAAAACCTGCGCTGCGCACGCCTCACCTTGGAGATGAAATGCGCGGATCTCGATGCGGAGGCGATGGCGCGGCGTTCCGTTGAGCCGTCGACGATGTCGCTCCTGGGCCTGGTGCGACACCTGGCCGAGGTGGAGCGTGGGACGTTCCGGGTGCTGATGGCCGGACAGGACGTCCCCAAGCTGTTCACCTCCGAGACCGACCGTGACGGTGACTTCGACGGCGCTGTCGCCGACCCCAAGGTCGTGGCGGAGGCGTGGGAGGCATGGCGTGCGGAGGTGGACTTCGCCGAGCGGTTCATGGCCGAGGCGCCCAGTCTCGACATCACCGCCGACGATGCCGCGAATCTGCATGGCAGCGGTGGAGGGTTGATGTCGCTGCGCGAGGCGGCGCTCGGAATGATCTGGGAGTACGCCCGCCACATGGGTCATGCCGACCTGTTGCGCGAGCGCATCGACGGCCGCATAGGTCAGTAGTCGTGAGTACATCGCCGCGGGAGTGTGCCCCTGGTCCAGGAGGTCAGGGCGCTCCAGTGGTGGACCATGAGGATCGCCAGGCCGGCGTCGAAGGAGTCGCCCGGCACCGGGAGGTGCTCGGCGGTCGCCTCGTCATGCTCGGGTCAGTACGTCTTCCAACGGCGTCCATGTGAACCCGTGGGCCTCCGCCACCGGCCGGCTGGTCAGGCGGCCCTCGTGCGTGCTCAGTCCCAGCGCGAGCGCCTGGTCCTGGCGCATGGCCGGTGCCCAGCCCCGGTCGGCGATGGCCAGCGCGTACGGGAGCGTGACGTTCGTCAGGGCGAACGTTGAGGTGTACGGGACCGCGCCCGGCATGTTGGCCACGCAGTAGAAGATCGACTCGTGCACCTGGTACGTCGGCTCCGCGTGCGTGGTGGGCCGGGAGTCCTCGAAGCAGCCGCCCTGGTCGATCGAGATGTCGACCAGCACGGAGCCGGGCTTCATCCGGCTGACGAGCTCATTGGTCACCAGCTTGGGCGCCTTCGCGCCGGGCACCAGGACCGCGCCGATGACCAGGTCGGCCTCGCGTACGGCGCTCTCGATCTCCAGGGTGTTGGAGGCGACCGTCTGGCAGTGGCCCTGGTAGATCATGTCGGCCTGGCGGAGTTTGTCGATGTTCTTGTCGAGGAGGAGCACCTCGGCCTGCATGCCGAGCGCGATGGCGGCGGCGTTCATGCCCGACACGCCCGCGCCGATCACCACGACGTGGGCCGCGCGCACGCCTGACACGCCGCCCATCAGCACGCCTCTGCCGCCCTGCGAGCGCATCAGATGGTACGCGCCGACCTGCGGCGCGAGTCGTCCCGCGACCTCCGACATGGGGGCGAGCAGGGGGAGGGCGCCGTTCGGCGTCTGTACGGTCTCGTAGGCGATCCCGGTGACGCCCGAGTCGAGCATCGCCTTGGTGCAGGCCCGGGAGGCGGCCAGATGGAGGTAGGTGAACAGGATCTGGCCCTTGCGCATCCGGTGGTATTCCTCGGCGATCGGCTCCTTCACCTTCAGCACCAGGTCGCTCTCGGCCCAGACGTCGTCGACCTGGTCGAGTATGACGGCACCGGCCGCCGCGAAGTCGGCGTCGGGGATCGACGAGCCGAGGCCCGCGTCGTGCTCGACGTGGACCTGGTGGCCGTGCCGTACCAGCTCGTGGACGCCCGCGGGGGTGAGCGCGACGCGGTATTCGTTGTCCTTGACCTCGCGGGGAACGCCGACCTTCATCGAGACTCCTTGAGCGTGGAAACCCCTGCCTTCAGGCGGCGTCACTTTCTTCTCGACCGCCGTAAGGATCCATCGACAATCTGCAGCCCTTTCTCCCATCTTCCCCATTTCTTGCTGGACGATGAGGATCGTTCACCTGATTACCCCGCTACAGCCGGTCCTCGATAGGCTCACCCGCAGCCCGAACGTCAGGATGGGGTCGCCAACGATGGAGAAGCCGGAAGAGCCGCCACCCGCGGAGCCCGGAGAGCCCGGAGAACCCAAGGCCAGCAGATTCACCACCATCGTGTTGATCGTCTCGCTGGTGATCGTCGTGCTCATCTCCGGCGTGCTGGGGACGGTCGCCGTCCTGATGACCAGAAGCCCCGACGCGCCGCTCCTGGGGGGCGTCCCTCCGCAGCGGCTGGCGACGCCGATCCACTTCGCGCCGGTCAGAGACACCAAGCCGGCGCCGTGCCCGGGTGTCACGGCCGTGCTCGACAAGGCGCAGACCACCTGTTACCTGCTGGAGGACGGGGTCACGGTCAACGCCGTGCAGCGGATCGAGGCGGTACGCGAGAAGGACGGCACCTACTCGGTGCGCATCGCGATCGCGCCCGCGTTCAAGCAGAAGGTGTCGGACCTCATCGACGAGCTGGTGACGAACCAGCGGCAGGTGGCGGTCGTCCAGGTGCCCAAGACCGTCCTGGCGGCACCGATCGTCACGCAGCCCATGGACGGCGACAGCCTGAGCATCGTGGGCTTCGACAAGGCGGCGGCCGAGGCCCTGGCCGCGAGTCTGCTCGGCTCCACGCCGTCGCCCGGAGCACCGACCGGCGGAGCGCCGACCAACGGAGCGCCGACCGACGCCGCCCCGACCGCGGGGGTACCGACGGGTGGAGCGCCAACGGGTGGAGCGCCGACGGGTGGAGCGCCGACGGGTGGAGCGCCGACCACCACGGGCCAGTCCCCCACGGGCACGACGGGCGTGCCCAACGCGGGAGCGCCGACCTCGGGCGCCTCCGCCCCGGCCAGCCATGCCACCTCTCCCGTCCGGGGCACCCTGGACCCCCACTACGCGAGCTGCAAGGCGGCCGTCGCCGCCGGCGACGGCCCGTACACCAAGGGCGTCCACCCCGAGTACGCCTGGTACCCCGACCTCGACAAGAACAACGTGGCCTGCAACACCGCCGACATCCGCTGACAGCCGGCCAAGCAGCTACCCGAACAGCTCCTCCAGCGCAGTGATCCCGAAATAGGCCAGGAAGATCAGCGAGACCACCCACAGCAGCCACGGAATCTCGCCGAACTTCCCCCGAGCCGCCTTGATCAGTGTGTAAGAGATCACCCCGGCCCCCACCCCGTTCGTGATCGAGTACGTGAACGGCATCAGCGCGATCGTCAGGAACGCGGGCACGGCCAGCTCCAAATCCTCCCAGGGCACGTTCCTGCTCTGCGTCATCATCAGCGCCCCGACCAGCACCAGCGCGGGCGCCGCCGCGGCCGCGGGCACCATCCCGGCCAGCGGCGTGAACAGCAGGGCCAGGCCCAGCAGCGCTCCGGTCACCACGCTGGCCAGCCCGGTCCTGGCCCCCTCGCCCACACCGGCGGCCGACTCGACGAAGACGGTGTTCGCCGACGAACTGGTCGCCCCGCCGATCATGCCCGCGACGCCGTCCACGGTCAGGATCGCGCCCAGCCGCGGCACCCGCCCCTGCTCGTCCACCAGCCCGGCCTCGTCGCTGACGCCGATGATCGTGCCCATCGCGTCGAAGAACCCGGACAGAATCAGCGTGAACAGCACCACGGCCGCAGTCAGCGCCCCCGCGCTCACGAACCCGCCGAACAGGTCGAACCGTCCCACCAGCCCGAAGTCGGGCGCCGCGACCAGCGACTTCGGCACCCGGGGCGTCACCACGCCCCAGGTCCTGGGGTCGATGGTGGCCAGTGAGTTCACGACCACGGCCAGGACAGTAGTCACCGCGATGCTGATGAGGATGGCCGCCGGAGTCCTGCGTACATACAGGACGATCATCAGGAGCAGCCCGAAGCAGAACACCGTGACCGGCCAGCCCGCCAGGTGCCCGGTCGCGCCGAGCTGCACGGGCGTGCCGGAGCCCGCCGCCACGAAGCCCGCGTCGACCAGGCCGATCAGCGCGATGAACAGCCCGATCCCCACGCTGATCGCGTGCTTGAGCGCCAGCGGGATCGCGTTCATGATCAGGGTACGCAGGCCCGTCACGGCCAGGATGACGATCGCGAGTCCTTCGAGGACGACCAGGCCCATCGCCTGGGCCCAGGTCATGTGGGGCGCGGCCTGGTAGGCCACCACCGCGTTCAGGCCGAGCCCGGCCGCCAGCCCGAACGGCGCGTTGCCGATGAAGGCCATGAGCAGCGTCGAGACGGCCGCAGCCAAGGCGGTCGAGGTGGTGAGCTGGACGATCGAGAGCCTGGCGCCGGTGATGTCGCGGGCGCCGGCCAGGATGATCGGGTTGAGCAGGATGATGTAGGCCATCGCCATGAACGTGGTGATGCCGCCGCGCACCTCACGCCCGGCCGTCGTCGACCGGCCGGAGAGCTCGAAGAACCTGTCGAGCACGGCCATTCCCCCTCGCGATCAAGGGGGAGTGCCGGGTGCCCTACCCGGCCGGGAACGTGATCATCCCTCCGGCCGGTCCCACAAGGCGCCGATCACGCCTCGCAAGGCATCGATCACGCCTCGTGCTTGCCACCACCCACCAGGCCGACGAACTCCTCCAGGCCGATCCGGCCGTCGCCGTCCTTGTCGATGGCGTCGATGAACGCGCTGATCTCCGCGTCGGTGACGCCGTGCCCGCCGAGGGCCGCGTTGACCTGCCTGATCTCGCTGGTCGACAGCAGGCCGTCGCCGTCGGTGTCGAATCGCTCGAACTCTGCCTTGGCCGCGTCACGTGCGCTGGTCATCGGATTCCTCCCCGTAGTCGCTCCGCCCATTAACCAAGGCGATATCTTCCGGTCTGATGGGAACGCGCGTCAACCGCAGTCCGGTCGCCGCCCGCACCGCCGCCGCGATGGCGGGTGTGGACGAGAGCGTGGGCGGCTCACCCGCGCCACGCAGTCCGTACGGGGCGGCGGGGTCGGGATTTTCCAGGATCTTCAGCGCCATCGGCGGCATGTCGAGAATGGTGGGAATCAGGTAGTCGGTGAACGACGGGTTCAGCAGCCGCCCGTCACGCATCTGGATCTCCTCCATCAGCGCCAGCCCGAGCCCCTGCGCCGAGCCGCCGTGGATCTGGCCCTCCAGCGCCTGCGGGTTCATGATCCGCCCCACATCCTGTACGGCGGCCAGCTCGACCACCTTGACCAGGCCCAGCTCGACGTCCACGTCCACCACGGCCCGGTGTACGCACAGGGCGAGCTGGGTGTGCGAGTCACCCTGCCCGGTCTCGCGGTCCATCGGGAACGTGGGCCGGTGCCGATACTCCCGCGTCTCCTCGATCGGCCCGTACTTCTCCAGCGCCTCCCTGGCCGGCAGCCCCTCGAAGCGCGCCCGTACCGCCTCGCAGGCCGCCTTCACCGCTCCGCCGGTGACGTACGACTGCCGCGAGGCCGACGACGAGCCCGCCGAGCCCACCGTGGTGTCGGCCGTCGCCACGGTCACGTTCTCGACGCCGAGCTCGGTCCTGGCGATCTGAGCCTGGAGCGTCACCAGGCCCTGGCCGACCTCGGCCGCCGCGGTGTGCACGGTGACGTGCGGCTCGCCGCCGATCAGCTCGGCTCGGACCCGGGCCGTGGAGTAGTCGTCGAAGCCTTCGGAGAAGCAGATGTTCTTGATGCCCACGCCGTACCCGACGCCTCGCCGTACGGACTCGCCGTGGGTGGTCTGCGAGACGCCGCCCGGCAGCGCGCGCAGATCGGACTCCCGGGAGGGCGGCAGCGGCATCGCGGCCAGCTCGCGGAGCATGCCGGCCAGCGGCGCGGGCGAGTCGATGATCTGGCCGGTGACCAGGGACGAACCCTGCGACACCGCGTTGCGCACCCGGATCTCGACCGGCGACAGGCCGCACGCCTCGGCCAGGAGATCCATCTGCGACTCGTACGCGTAGCAAGCCTGCACCGCGCCGAACCCGCGCATCGCCCCGCACGGCGGGTTGTTGGTGTAGACGCCGGTGGCGTCGATCCGGACGTTCGGCACCTCGTACGGGCCGGCGCCGAGCGAGGCGGCGTTGCCGACGACGGCGGGGGAGGAGGAGCAGTACGCGCCGCCGTCGAGCAGGATGTCGGCCTTGACGTAGACGAGCTTGCCGTCACGGGTGGCCCCGTGCTCGTAGCGCATCCACGCGGGGTGGCGGTGTACGTGGCCGTAGAACGACTCCTCGCGGTTGTAGACGATCTTCACGGGACGGTTCAGCCGGAGCGCCAGCATGCAGGCGTGCGCCTGCATCGACAGGTCCTCGCGGGCGCCGAACGCGCCGCCGACGCCCGACAGCGTCAGCCGTACCTTCTCCGGCGGCAGCCCGAGGCAGGGGGCGAGCTGGTCGCGGTCCACGTGCAGCCACTGGGTGGCGATGTACAGGTCCACGCCGCCGTCCTCGGCGGGGACGGCCAGGCCGGACTCGGGGCCGAGGAACGCCTGGTCCTGCATGCCGACCTCGTACTCGGCCGACACCACGACGTCCGCCTCGAAGGTGTCGCCCACCCGCACCGGCTGATGTCGTACGAAATTTCGGGACTCACGGGGGTCTGTCACGGCGGGACGGGGCTCGTACTCGACCACGATCGCCGCCGCGGCCCTGCGCGCGGTCTCCGGATGGTCGGCGGCCACCAGCGCGACCGGCTCGCCCTGGTAGCGGACCTGGTCGATGGCCAGCACGGGCTGGTCCTTCAGCTCCAGGCCGTAGAACTTCTCGCCGGGCACGTCCTCGTGCGTCAGCACCGTGAACACCCCGGGCATCGCCAGCGCGGGACCCACGTCGATCGAGCGGATCCACGCCGAGACGTGCGGGCTGCGCAGCGTCACGCCCCACGCCATGCCATCGAGCCACAGGTCGGAGGCGTAGGCGAACTCGCCCGTCACCTTCAGTGTGGCGTCCGGCCGCTGGGCGCTCTCACCCACGCCCATGGACTCGAGCCGCCGCGTCTCGCTCGACGTTTCGGTCATTCTCCGAGTAGAGCACCAGCGTGGCGGCGGTCCTATGCGCGTGACGTTAAATCCCGGTCAGAGCTTGACGGGCCGACTTGTATATTCCTCCAAGTGCGCATCAGTGACCTGCTTGCCATCGGCGAGCTGCGCCTCAGGCTCCTGACCGGCGACCCGGCCACGGAGTTCACCGGCGTGCACATCACCGACCTGCCCGAGCCGGGGCGCTACCTGTCGGGCGGCGAGCTGGTGCTCACGGGGATGATGTGGCGCACGTCACCGGACGACGCGGCCCGCTTCGTCGCCGCGCTGGCCGAGGCCGGGGTGGCCGCGCTCGGCGCGGGCCAGGCGTGGCTCGGTCATGTTCCCGACGACCTCGTGGCGGCGTGCGCGGCGGCCGGGCTGACGCTCGTCGAGGTGCCCACCGAGGTCTCCTTCCGTACGCTCGCGGAGCTCGTCGTGCCCCGCCTGTCCGGCGACGCGCGCGACGCGCTCGGCCGTCACCGCAGGCTGCTCACCGCCGTGGCCGAGGGCGCCGCGCTGCCCGAGCTGTTCGCGCTGACGGCCGCGGAGCTGGGCGTCACGGGCGCCGTCGTCTCCGCCACCGGCCGGGTGATCGTGGGCTCCGCCGAGGATCCGGTACGGCTGGCCCGCGCGTACCTGACGGCGTCCCGGCTGCCCTGCCGCGTCGGCGAGCACACGATCTTCGGCGTCGGGCGTGGCCACCGGGCCGCGGGCTGGCTGCTGGCCTGCGACGGCGACCTGCTGGACCGGCCCGACATCGGCTACGAGCTGGCGGCCTGCGTCGCGGTCGAGCACAGCCGGATGGAGGAGGGGCGCCGGGTCGAACGGCGGCTGGCCGAACAGCTCGTCACGGCCGCGCTGGCGGAGGCGGGCCCGGCCGAGCTGGACGCCAGGCTCCGCACCTGCGGGCTCGACGCCGCCGAGCCGTACGCGATCGTGAACGCCACCGTCCTCACGGCGGGCCGGCCGGGCGATCCGGACGCGGCGACGTTGGGCGGGCAGACCATGGAGGAGCTGCTGGCCCGCGAGGTCGTCGCGGCGGTATGGACGGACGGCGCGGTGGCTTTGGTGCCGCTGCGGGGCTCGACGGCGAGCGCGGTGGCCGAGCAGCTGAGTGCCGGGGTGGAGGTGCTGTCCGCGCTGCCCGGCACGCGGGTCTGCGTCGGGTTGAGCGGCGCGCTCACAGGCGCGGTGGCCGTGAAGGGCGGGGTCGAGGAGGCCGGGCACGCCAGGCGGCTGGCGGAGGTGCGCGGCGGCGGGGTGGTGACGAGTGACGAGATCTACACGCACGCCCTGCTGCTGGCCACGACCCCTGGCGACGTGCGGCGCTCGTTCGCCGGTCGGTTGCTCGGGCCGCTGCTCGACTACGACGGGCGGCACCAATCGGAGCTGGTGCGTACTCTCGGCACGTTCCTCGACTGCGCCGGCTCATGGAACGCGTGCGCGGAGCGGATGCACGTGCACGTCAACACTGTCCGTTACCGGATCAAGCGGGTGGAGGAGCTGACCGGCCGCGATCTGTCGACGATGACAGACCGGGTCGACTTCTTCCTGGCCCTCCGGGCAGGCTGAAGCGATTACGACAAGCGGCGCGATGATCACGCTGAGTTGCTGATGACATCATCCGGTCAAGCGGTCAATGATCACCTAGCAGCATATTGGGACATCAAAGCTGACAGCAGGAGACGATTGGGCGTTCGCAGTCGTAGCATTGCTTCCTGCGACCAGTACGGTCGCAGCCATGGCAGCAAGTGCGGACAAGATAAGACGCATACGCATGTGGGGTCTCCCTCGCCTATGGGTAGAGCGTTTCATCATCTCAAGGAGCGGCGACTGTGACCACATCTGACCTGGTCGGACTCCGGATTAAGACGGTTCGGCGACAGCGTGGCCTGTCGCAGGCGCAACTCGCGCACCCCGAACTCTCGGATAGCTACGTCTCCTTGATTGAGAGTGGCAAGCGTACCCCGACTCCCGCGGTCCTGGAGTTGCTGGCTCAGAAGCTGGACTGCTCGCTCTCCTATCTGGTCAACGGCGTGACGGCCGAGCAGATGGAGGACATCGAACTCGCCCTCGGCTACGCGCGGCTGGCCCTGGAGAACGGTGAAGTCTCCGAGGCCCGCACCCGCTTCGCCGAGCTGATGGCGAACAATAACCTGACAGGTCTCACGTCTCTCCGTCAAGACACCGAATTCGGGCTCGCCCTGGCCACCGAGGCATGCGGTGACCTTACCGGAGCCATCGCCATCCTCGATCGGATCAGCCAGGAGGACATCCCGGCCGACCGCCGCATCGAGGTGTCCATCGCCCTGTGCCGTCTCTATCACAGGAGCGACAGGCTGACCGAGGCCGTCGCGATCGGTGAAGGCATTCTGGGCGGCGCGAGCCGGCCGGCCTGGTCCGACCTGACCATCGAGCTGGGTGCCACGCTGCTGGGCGCGTACATGCTGCGCGGGGATCTGCTGCGCGCCCGCCAGTTCGCCGCCGAACTGCTGAACGCGGCCGACCTGCTCGGCACGCCGAGATCGACGGTCGCCGCCTGCTGGAACGCCGCCGTCGTCGCCGAGACCACCGGACACGGCGAGGAGGCCCTGGGCTTCGCCGAGCGGGCGCTGGCCGTCCAGTCGGAGTACGGTCAGCCGCGCAACCTCGCCAGGATGCGCAACGCGTACGCCGCGCTGCTGCTCAGGGTCAGGCCGTCGGCCCGCAAGGAGGCCCGCCAGCTGCTCATCAAGGCCGACCAGGAACTGGCCCAGTCTTCCGCCAGCACGGCCGACCGCGCCGGCTGCCTGGTGGAGCTCGGCCGCGCCGAGATCCTCGACGGCAACTATGAGCAGGCGATCAGGTACGTGCGGGCCGGCACCGAGTTGCTGCCCGAGACCGCCAAGACCCTGGGCGCCGAGCTGCGCCTCATGCTCAGCCGCACCTACGGTGGGGTCGGCAGGTTCGGCGAGGCGCAGCATGAGCTCGACATCGTGCGCCAGTGGATCAGCCCGCTGCCCGACACCGGCAAGGTCGCCTCCACCTGGTACGCCGCCGCCGAGACCATGGAGCAGCTGGGCGACGCCGACAACGCCGTGAAGGCCTACCAGCGCGCGCTGGCCTGCGCGGGCCTGTAGCGAGGTCAGGACCGGGCGGCGACGTCGGTAGCCTTGGGGATGTCATGAAGAGATCCCCGTTCGCGGCTCTCACCGCGTTCCTCGCCGCCCTGGTCCTGCTGGGCACCGCCGGACCGGCCCTGGCTCACGACGCTCTCAAGAGCAGTGACCCGGCCAAGGGCGCCACGGTCGAGTCCGTCGACGAAGTCAGGCTCGAGTTCACCTCGGGCGTGCGCATCCCGGTCGTGGTCGTCCGCGGCGCCGAAGGCACCGCTCACCAGAGCGGCGATCCCCGTGCCGACGGCAAGGTGGTGACGCAGGAGCTCAAGGGCGCGTTGCCCGATGGGAAATACACGATCGCCTACCGCGTCGTCTCCTCCGACGGGCACCCGATCGAGGGCGAGATCCCGTTCACGGTCAAGGGGGCGCCGTCACCCTCGCCGTCGTCCTCGCCGAGCGCGCCGTCAGCGAGCGCGCAGTCGCAGGCGCCCGTCACAGAGGCTCCGGCAGCCCAAACCCAGGCCCAGGCTGCGGCTTCGGCCGCGCCGGCCGAACAGGCGGGGGCCGCCTCGACGTCGTTCCCCGTGTGGCTGATCGTCGTGGTCGGCGCGCTCGTCGGCGTCGGCATCGGCTTCCTGCTCAGCGCGCGGCAGAAGCGGCCGACCGGCCCGCGTACAGATTCGCCCAGAGACGAGAAGAAACCGTGACCAGGGCCGCGCGTCTCGCGCTCGCGGCGGTGGGGGCGGCGCTCGTCGCCCTGGTGATCGCCATGGTCGCCGGCGGCGCGGCGTTCCCGCGGATCATCGCCGGCCTGCCCGACGCCGGGCCGATCACCCGATGGGGGCTGCCGGTCTCCAAGCTGTGGATGGACGCGGCCGGCGTGGTCACCATCGGCCTGCTGCTGACCGCCGCCCTCCTGCTGCCCAACGACAAGGGCCTGCTGGGCAAGACCGCGCTCGGCTATGTCAAGGCCGCCTCCTGGAGCGCGCTGTCCTGGGCCGCCGCCGCGTTCGCCGCGATCATGTTCGGGGCGGCCGACTTCTTCGCCCGTCCGGTCACGGAGATCTTCGAATCCAACTACCTGACCGGCTTCGCCACCCAGTTCGGCCAGGGCATCGCGCTCACGCTCGTGGTGCTGTTCGGGGTGGCCATCGCGCTGTTCTCGCGGGGTGCCATCACTGCCGGGGCCGCGGCCGGCCTGCTGGTGCTCGCGCTGGCCACGTTGCTGCCGCCCGCGCTCACCGGTCACTCCTCCTCCTCGCCCAACCACGACCTGGCCACCTCGGGGCTGGCGCTGCACCTGCTCACGCTGTCGCTGTGGGTGGGCGGTCTCGCGGTGGTGGCCCTGCACGCCGTACGGAAGCTGCCGCAGCTGGAGATCGCCGCGGCCAGGTTCTCCAGGCTCGCCCTGTGGTGCTACATCGGGGTCGGCGCGTCCGGGGTGTTCAGCGTGCTGGCCCGGCTGACCTCGGTCTCCGACCTCTGGACGTCGGCGTACGGCGTGCTGATCGTGGCGAAGATCATCGCGTTCGTCCTGCTCGGCTACGTGGGCTGGTGGCACCGGCAGCGCACACTGGCCGGGATGGGCGCCGGCCGCCATGGCGCGTTCACCCGGCTGGCCTGCGGTGAGCTGCTGCTCATGGCCGCCACCATGGGCCTGGCCGTCGTGCTCTCCCGCACCGCGCCGCCGCCGGTCAGCTTGCCCGCAGACCGGGCCTTCGACCTGCTCGGGTTCCCGATGCCGCCGCCGATCACGATCGGCAACCTGGCCTCGCTGTGGTGGCTCGACCTGTTCTTCGCGGTGGTCGCCGCCGTCCTGGGCGGCCTGTACGCCGCCGGGGTCATCAGGCTGATGCGGCGCGGCGACAGCTGGTCGTGGGGCCGCACCGCCGCCTGGTTCAGCGGGGTGGCGCTGCTGGTCGTGGCCACCCAGAGCGGTGTGGCCCGCTACGCCAAGGTCATGTTCGACGTGCACATGGTCGAGCACATGACGCTCTCCATGGTCGTGCCCATCCTCCTGGTCCTCGGCGGCCCCGTCACGCTGGCGCTGCGCGCGCTCAGGCCGGCCGCCAAGCGCGGCGACCGGGGGCCGCGCGAGTGGCTGACGACGATCCTGCACAGCGGGTTCGTCAAGGTCGTCGGCCATCCGGGCATCGCGACGGCCATCTTCATCGCCTCGACGTACGCGCTGTACTTCACGCCGCTGTTCGAGTCGGCCATGGAGGAACACCTCGGGCACATCTTCATGACCCTGCACTTCCTGCTCAGTGGCTCGCTGTTCTTCTGGACGATTATCGGGGTCGACCCGGCGCCGCACCGCCTGCCGTACGTGGGCAAGTTGCTGGTCCTCTTCGTCACGATGCCCTTCCACGCGTTCTTCGGCGTCGCGCTGATGATGACCGGCACCGTACTGGCCTCCGGCTGGTACGACCAGCTCGGCCGTACGTGGGGCGGCCCGCTGCTGGAGGAGCAGCAGAACGGTGGCGCGATCGCCTGGGGGTTCGGCGAGATCCCGACCCTGATGGTGCTGCTGGCGATCGCCATGCAGTGGTACCAGGACGACGAGCGGCAGGCGCGGCGGGCGGACCGCAAGGCCGATCGCAGCGCCGCGGGCGACCCCGAACTCGCCTCCTACAACGCCTACCTCGCCAAGCTCAACAGAAGTGACAGGGCCGAGTAGCCGTTCGGCCACGGCCTTCTATCCTCCACCGCGCGTAACCGAACCGCCGGGTAGCCTTGCTCGCAGGGGAGACGGGCATAACCTCATGAGCTGTGTGCGTAAGGCCCGAGGGGGGAAGTGCGCGCACGCGCATGGGGACATCGGTATGGGGGCCGGTGCGTGCCCCATGTGCTCAGAGAGGCGATCAGAGTTGTCGAAAGAGACGCGCATGCGCGGGGGGCAAAGCCTGGCGGAGGCGCTGGAGACCTACTTGGCGGAGTGGTCGGAGCGCACGGGCATCGCCGTCGAGACGTGGGCGCTGCCCTCGACCGACGTGCCGTCCCGCATTGGGGCGGGCGTGCTGGCCGCCATGCGCGAGGCCCTCGGCAATGTCGAGGCGCACAGCGGCGCGAGCCTTGTCTCCGTCGCGGTGACCTCGGGCAGGGACGGCCTCCGGATGACGATCCGCGACCACGGCCGGGGCTTCACCACGCTCAGAGCGGGCCGCGGCATCGCGCGGATGCGGGCCACGTTCACCGAACTAGGCGGGAGCCTGTCGGTCACCGGCACGCAGGGCGAGGGCACCACCGTCAGCGGCGTGGTGCCTAGGCGAGGGTGAGGATCTCACTGCCCGTGTCGGTCACCACGATCGTGTGCTCGAACTGAGCCGTGCGCTTGCGGTCCTTGGTCACGGCGGTCCACTTGTCGGGCCAGATGTCGTAGTCGATCGTGCCCAGCGTCAGCATCGGCTCGATCGTGAACGTCATCCCCGGCACCAGTTCGACCCGCAGCGACGGGTCCTCGTAGTGCGGCACCATCAGGCCCGAGTGGAAGGTGGTGCCGATGCCGTGCCCGGTGAAGTCGCGCACCACGCCATAGCCGAACCGCTTGGCGTACGCCTCGATGACCCGGCCCACCACATTGAGCTGCCGGCCCGGCGCGACCGCCTTGATCGCCCGCATCATCGCCTCGCGGGTGCGCTCCACCAGCAGCCGTGACTCCTCGTCGACCTCGCCCACCAGGTAGGTGGCATCGGTGTCGCCGTGGACGCCGCCGATGAAGGCGGTGATGTCGACGTTGACGATGTCGCCGTCGCGCAGCACGGTGTCGTCGGGGATGCCGTGGCAGATCACCTCGTTGATCGAGGTGCACAGCGACTTGGGGTAGCCCTTGTAGCCGAGCGTGCTCGGGTAGGCGCCGTGGTCGACAAGGAACTCGTGGCCGATCCGGTCCAGCTCGTCGGTCGTGACACCGGGCTGGATGTGCTTGGCGACCTCGGCCATCGCCTGCGCCGCGATCCGGCCGGCCACCCGCATCCGCTCGATCATCTCCGGGGTTTTGACATCGGATTCGCCGGTCTTGGGATGCTTCTTGCCGACGTACTCCGGCCGCTGGATGTGCGCGGGGACCTTTCGAATGGGCGAAACTCGCCCTGGCTGGAGCAATGTCGTCATGAAAGGCAAGTCTACGGGGCAGGATTGATCCCGTGAGCGATGGCCAGTGGTGGTTCTGCCTCAAGCACATGCGCGTCGAGCCCGACCAGGGCTGTCCTAACAAGGACCGGATGGGCCCCTACGAGACCGAACAAGAGGCGGCCGGCGCCCTGCAGCGTGCCGCCGACCGCAACAAGGCGTGGGACGAGGCCGACGAGGACGACGACTAGGCCGCAGATCCAACGTTCGGGCTCGCGGACCTACAGCGACGCGAGCGCCTTCGCCACGCCCGGGTCGCGCCCGGTGGCCAGGTCAAGGGCGGTCATCGGGGCGTAGTGATCGACCGGCACACCGATCGTGTCGATGATCTCCCGGGCCGGCCCGAGGTGCCGCACCTTGGGCAGCAGCAGAAGGCTGCCGTCGTCGAGGAGATAACCTTCGGCGGGGCCGGAGATGGCACCCGCGGTGCGGGTCCCGATGAGGGGGCCCAGGTTGTTGTCCTTGACGGCCGCGCTGAAGTCCTCGCAGGCCGAGGCGCAGCCCCGGTCGGTGAGGACGACGAGGCGCAGGCCGAGCAGCGGGACGGTGTCGTCGGTCCGGTTGGGCACGCAGTCTCCCTGGAGCGGGCAGAAGTAGCTGGTGATCTTGCCGTGGGCGAACGCGCCGAGCAGCCGGGTCACCTCACGAGGCGACCCGCCGCCGTTGCCGCGCAGGTCGAGGACCACCGCCTTCGGTGCGCCCTGGAGCTTGGCGATGACCTGGTCGGCGGCCCCTTCGAAGAAACCGGGCAGCTGGACGTACGCGACGCCGCCGGGAAGCGTCTTCGATGTCACCGCCGGAGGCTGCCTCGTGATGGGGCCCTCCTTGAGGTCGACGGTGCGGATCCGTCCCGTCGTGGGGCGCTTGAGCGTGAGCTTCACCGGGCCGGAGGTGGTGAAGGCGTCGACGATGCTCTGGTTCACGGTGTTCCCGATGAACGCCGGCACGCCGTTGACCTTGACGATGATGTCGCCGGGTCTGATGTCGGCCTTGGCGGCGGGGCTGCCGGGCAGGACACGGGTGATGAACAACGGCGGCTTGGCCGCCGGGTCGAGTTCCGGGCCGTGCTCGGCCGACACGCCCACGATGCCCGTTCCGGTCGGCCCCCCTTCCGGCGGCGGAGTCGGCCTGACCGCGCGGGCGTGGTTGTCGTGCAGCCCGGCGACCATTCCGGTGATCGCGGCGCGCAGCGCGGACACGTCACCCGCGCCGAGGACCTGCGCGAAGGCGGCCCAGTCGGTGTCGCGGTTCCCGGTCAGCTCGGGCAACCGGAGGTCGGCCCGATCGGCGTCGCGCCGCATCAGGTCCTGGGTGTAGGCGGCGAAAGCGCTCTTCAGCAGGGCCTTCGGGTCCATGACCGGACCGCTGTAGTAGTTGTCCAGCACGCAGAAGTACGCCTGCCGGAGTGTGTTCACCGAGGTGGGCGGCGCCGATTGCGGCGGCGGCGCCGTGGCGGCGGTGCAGCGGTCGTCTGAGGCGGCGGCCGGCGAGGACGCGGGTGCGGACAGGGCGCAGGCCGCCGTCAGCACGGCGGCGCAGAGGTTTTTGATCATGGCTGTCATGGTGGCCGGAAGCGGGTTGCACGGCCGTGAACGGATCCGTTAACGCCGCTGTTACCCCGATTCGGGTACGAACGTCAGCATGCGGGTCTTGGTGGCCGAAGACGAACGCGATCTGGCCGATCTCGTGGCGGTGGGGTTGCGCCGCCACGCCATGGCCGTCGACGTGGTCTACGACGGGGCCGCCGCGGCGGAGCGGCTGGCGGTGAGCGACTACGACGTCCTCGTACTGGACCGGGACCTGCCCGGGAAGCACGGCGACCTCGTGTGCCGTGATCTGGTGGCGCGCGGGAGCCGTACCCGGATCCTGATGATGACGGCCGCCGCTGCGGTGCCGGAGCGGGTGGCCGGCCTCGGGATGGGGGCCGACGACTACCTGCCCAAGCCGTTCGACTACGCCGAGCTGGTCGCCCGGGTCCAGGCGCTGGGGAGGCGCAGCCAGGCGCAGGTGCCGCCGGTGCTGACGCGGCACGGGATCGTGCTCGACGCCCACCGGCTGCAGGCGTCGCGGGACGGGCGGCATCTGCACCTGTCGCTCAAGGAGTTCGCCGTCCTTGAGGTGCTGATGAGAGCGGACGGCGCGGTCGTGAGCTCTGAACGGCTGCTCGACGAGGCATGGGACGAGAACGTCGACCCGTTCACCACGGTGGTTCGGGTCGTGGTCAGCCGCTTACGCGCCAAGCTGGGCGACCCGGCTTGCATCCAGACGGTTCCCGGCGCGGGATACGTGTTGTGACGACGATCCGGGTGCGGCTCACGCTGATCTACTCCGGACTGTTCCTGCTGACCTCGACCGTTCTGCTGATCACGGTCAACCTGCTGCTGAGCCAGGCGCTGCACAGGGGGGTCTCGCGGATCCAGGGGGCGCCACTGGCGCCACAGGCGCCGATACGGGGAGTGCCGGCCGATCTGCCGCCGGTGCTGCCCGATCTGGTGGACGACGTGATCGACTACCAGTGGGGGGTGACCGAGCTGACGGTCGGACTCCTGACGGTGGTGTCAGTGATCGTCGGCTGGCTGGTCGCCGGGCGGATCCTGCGACCCGTCCACCGGATCACCGCGACCGCGCAGCGACTGTCCATGTCGACCCTGCACGAACGCATCGCGCTCAGCGGGCCGAAGGACGAGCTGAAGGAACTGGCCGACACGTTCGACGCGATGCTCGACCGCCTCGAACTCTCCGTCGAGGCGCAGCGGCGCTTCATCGCGAACGCGTCCCACGAGCTGCGGACCCCGCTGGCCGTCCAGCGAGCGGCGATCGAGATCGGCCTGCCCGAGGACGTCGGCGCGATCCGCGACAAGCTCCTGTTCCACAACCACCGCACCGAGAACCTCATCGACGCCCTCCTGGTCCTCGCCCAGGCGGAACACGGCCTCGAGAAGCGGATCCCGGTGGCCCTGGACGAGGTGGTGAGAGTCGTCCTGGCCGAAGGAGACCCGGACGGCGTCGCCGTGACCACACGGATCGAGCCGTTCACCGTCGATGGGGATCCGATCCTGCTGAACCGGCTCGTCACCAACCTCGTCGACAACGCGGTCCGCTACAACCATCCCGGCGGAAGCGTCGAGGTGACGCTCTCCCACAGTGCTCTGACCGTCCGGAACACCGGCCCGGAAGTGCCGAGTGAGCGTATGGGCGATCTCTTCGAGCCCTTCCGGCGCCTCCACACGACCCGTGAGCAGGGTGCCGGACTCGGGTTGTCGATCGTCGCGTCGATCGCGAAGGCGCATGAGGCGGGCGTGCGGGCACGCCCCAACCCAGGGGGCGGCCTGAAGGTCGTGGTCGTCTTCTGAGTCGCCCGCTGCCACGGGCAAGACCGATTCCCTGGGACTCCCATTTCGCTTCAGCTGACAAACGCCCCCAAAACAAATCATCCCCTTAGCGGACAAGCGCTCTCAAAATACTTGTACGGCTTGCATAAGGCCATCGGTTGAAACGCCGAAGGCGATTAGCCGAAAAGGCCGCGGGCGAAACTCTGGACTTGTTGTTCGCGAAGGGCGTGGGATATAAATTCCACGTCACCGAAAAAGGGGGGCACGACGCCGATGTAAAAAATTGAAGTGTTCTCGCATCGTACGCCGGCGGTCCACGGCATCCGGTCATGGAGGCATGGGCCGTCAGAAACCACAAAAGAGGGGATGGCTAATTCCATGAAGACGAACACGCGCGTGGCCTCGGTCGCACTCATGCTCGGCCTCTTCGGTTCCGCGCTGGTGGGGGGTGCCTCGATGGCTCAGGCCACCGGTGGCTACTCCTGCTCCAACGGCCTCGCCAACGTCGTCACCTGCAACAACGTCGTCGCGGGCGTCCCGGTGAAGCTCAACATCACGGGCAACCGGACTCTCACTGGTAACGAGATCGGCGTCCTGCAGAACAACCTCAACGGGACCGCGGTGAACGTCGCGGCCATCAAGAACTCGGTCGTCAAAACCTACGCCACGTTCAGTCCGACGGTCATCATCAAGGACATCAACGTCTGCATCGCGTCCGTCTGCAAGTAATGCGCGGCGGGCTCCGCTGAGAGCCTGGACGGGATAGGAAGCAGGGGATGGTAAAGCTATGGCGGGCCGCTGACCGGGCGGCGGCCCGTCATAGTGGGCATTTATGAATGAATGCGTTAGTGAATGGGCCGCTGTTAAGGAACCACCGCATAGGCCCTGACGGGGAATGTCCCCATGCCCGCCACCATGGGCGGCGCGGCGTGGAAGCGGAAGCCCTCGTCCGGCAGCGCCGCGAGCCCGGTCAGGTGCTCGACCAGCGGGATGCCCGCCTGGAGCAGCACCGAGTGCGCCGGGCGCGGGCCGCGCGACGGGGTGTCGTCGATGTTCAGCGAGTCGATGCCGACCAGCGCCGCACCCTGCTCCGCCAGCCAGGCCGCCGACTCCGGCGCCAGATACGGGTGCTCGCGCTGATACTTGTCGGTGCCGAAGTGCCGGTCCCAGCCCGTCTGGATCAGTACGGCCCGGCCGCGCACGTCCAGGTCCTCCTCCAGGACGACCTGCCTGACGCCCTCGGCCCGTACGACCAGCCCCGGCAGATCGGCCAGCTTGCTCAGCGGCACCTGCGACAGGTCCTGGCCGTCGGGGTAGCGGTGGTAGGGGGTGTCCAGATAGGTGCCGGTATTGGCGGCCAGCGCGATCGTGCCGATGTGGAACTCCGTACCCGGCGCGTAGACCTCACGCGAGGCCTCTCTGCTGAGGTGCGTGCCGATCACCGGCCCGGGGATGCCCGGGTACGTCACCATGCCGTCGGTGATGCGGTGGCTGAGTTCGACGATCATTGAGCGAATCCGATCCTGGTGAGCTTGTAGATGGCCGTGACGCCGATGAGGGCCCAGACGAGATTCAGGCCCGCCGAGGGCCAGGCCGCGTTCGCGGCGCTGTTGACCATCAGGCCGATCGAGCCGGCCAGGTTGAGCAACTGGTAGTGGGCGCCGTCGCCGGACATCCGTGAGGAGGAGACCATGGCGTACCCGAACAGCAATAACGCGGCGCCCAGCCAGCCGAGGGCGTCAACGAGGAAGCTCATGCGCGCAATTGTCCGGACTTACTGCGCTGAAGCGCAAATAAAGATTGCTAAAGGTTGACGTAAGCTGATCTGCATGGACATCGACCCCCGCCGGCTGCGTGTCCTGCACGAGGTCGCCCGCCGCGGCGGCGTCATGCGCGCGGCCGAGGCCCTGTTCCTGACGCCGTCGGCGGTGTCCCAGCAGCTCGCCCAGCTCGAACGCGAGGTGGGCCTCGCCCTCATCGACCGCTCACAGCGCCGCGTCTCGCTCACTCCGGCGGGCCGGGTGCTCGCCGGATACGCCGAGCGGGTCGAGGACGAACTGGCCGAGGCCAGGCGCGAGCTCACCCGCTTCACCGAACGGCTGGCCGGGCCGGTGCGGATCGCCGCCTTCCCGACGGTGATCAAGCACATTCTGGTGCCCGCCATGCGCGACCTCGCCGTCCGCCACCCCAAGATCGTTCCGGTCATCCATGAGGTGTACGGCCAGCCCGCGCTCCAGGAGCTGCGGCTGGGGGCCGTGGACGTGCTGATCACCGAGCAGGACATGAGCCTGCCGGTGCCGGCGCAGCCGTCGCTGGCCGTCCGCCCCCTGTACGTGGACGAGTACCGCATCGTGGTGCCGCCCGACGGGCCCGACCTGCGTACGGTCGCCGACCTGGCGGAGCTGCCGTGGGTGGCCAGCGAGCCCGACCAGGCGTGCGGGCAGGCGCTCGATCGGCTGGCCGGGCTGCACGGGTTCGAGCCGCGCAAGGTGCACGTCATCACCGAGTTCGATCCCACGCTGGCGCTGGTGGCGGCCGGGTACGGGGTGGCGATCGTGCCGTCGCTCGCCCTGCTGGACGTGCCGGAGGGGGAGGTGCGGGTCAGTGAGATCCGGGATGTGGGGGCGCGGCGGCTGGACGCCGTTACGCGGGTCAGCCGTACGAGATCGGGGGAGCCGGACCCGGTGCAGTCGGTCGTGATCAGCGCGATCGAGGACGCCACCGCCGCGCTGGACGCCACCCTCGTCGGCCACCTGCACACCCCCGAGCCCATCGACCCCTAGCCCGGCCGGCGAATCGGTCCCGGCCGGGCGTCGCCGAGGCGGATCAGCGGTGCAGCAGCGGTAGCCTGCTCCAGCCGTGCGCGATGAAGGACGGGACGTGCGGCAACTCGCTCTCGTCCACGGCCAGCCGGAGGTCCGGGAACCGGGCGAACAGCGCGGGCAGGGCGGTGAGCGCCTCCTGGCGGGCCAGCGGAGCGCCGATGCAGCGATGCACGCCGATGCCGAAGGCCAGGTTTTCGTCGCGATCCTGGGTCGGGTCGAACCGGTCGGCGTCCGGGCCGTGCTGGTCGGGGTCGTGCCCGGCCGCCAGGTAGCTGGTGATGATCGCGTCGCCCGCCTCGATTCGTACGCCACCGATCTCGATCGGTTCGATGGCGAACCGCAGCGGCAGGTTGGCGATCGACGGCGCCCAGCGCAGCGTCTCCTTGATCACCGCCTCCCAGGAGATCTCTCCCGCCAGGACCCGCCGAAGGTGGTCGGGATGGGTGAGCAGGGCGTGTACGGCATTGCCGATCAGGTTGACGGTGGTCTCGTGCCCGGCCGCGATGAGGAGCAGCAGGGTGTCGCGCAGCTCGTCGTCGCTGAGCGAGTCGCCGCTGTCGCGGACGTTGATCAGCTCCGTGGTCAGGTCGTCGCCCGGGTGCTCGCGCTTGTAGGAGACGAGGGCGGGCAGCACGGTGCCGATCTGGGCCGCCGTGGCCGCCGCCTGCTCCGGGGTGGCGGTGGTGTCCATGATGGCCTCCATCACTTGGGCCATCGCCACCCGCATGTCCGCCGGGACACCGAACAGCTCGCAGATCACCCGCATCGGCAGCGGGTGGGCGTAGGCGCCGCGCAGGTCGACGACCTGGCCCGGCGGCACCGCGGCCATGGCGTCCAGCAGCTCAGTGACGATCCCCTCGACGATCGGCTGCATGGCCTTGGTACGGCGCGCGGTGAAGCTCGGGGCGATCAGCTTGCGCAGCCGCCGGTGCTCCTCGCCATAGGCGCTGAGCATGTTCGACACGCCGATCCAGGTCATGATCCAGGTCCAGCCCGGCTCGGTGAGCGCCTGAGGCAGCAGCCGCCAGTGCCGCTTGTCCTTGCTCACCCGCGGATCGAGGATCAGCTGCTTGAGCAGGTCGTGCCGGGTCACGGCCCAGGCCGGGATGCCTCCCGCGAGCTCTACGAGGACCAGGGGGCCGAGGTCACGTAGCCGACGGACCTCACCGGGGAGGTCTGCTCCGAAGGGGTCAAGGACGACGGAGGCTGTACTACCCAAGGGGATTCTCCAGGCTGATCTGGACGGATGGGGGTGAAGCGCACCGGTAGGTGCGCCAGCGCGCGGTGGAACGGGCCGGGCCGCCACAGGAGCTCCTCGCGCGGCACGGTCAGTTCCAGGTCGCACAGGTGAGAGGTCAGGCGTTCGATCGCGGTCATGGCGATGAGCACGGCCGGGTCGCTGGCCGGGCAGCGGTGCGGCCCCGCGCCGAAGCCCAGGTACGCGCCGCCGTCCGAGCGCAGCTCTTCGGGAATGTTGGCAGGCTCGGTGTTGGCCGCGGCGTAGGAGACGAGGACCAGCTCGGCCGGCTGGATCCAGGTGCCGTGGAAGTGCACCGGCTGGCGTACGAAGTACGGGCCGTAGTTCGCCATGGCAGGCTCGGCGCGCAGGGCTTCCATGAGGGCGTCGTATGTGCTGAGCGCGCCGTTGGTGAGCGAGCTGTAGTAGCGGTCGTCGCTGACCATCCGGGAGATCGTGTTGGAGATCAGGTTGGCCGTGGGCTCGTAGCTGGCGGCCATCACGAGCACGATGTTCTGCGCCAGCTCGTCGGTCTGCAGCGCGGCCGGATGGTCGATGAACCAGGAGGTCAGGTCGTCGCCCCGCTGGGCGTACTTGCCCTGGATCAGCTCGCCGATGTAGCGGCCGAACGCTTCGCTGCCCCGCGCGCCCGTCTCGCCGTCAGCCTCCATCATGTCCGCCAGGGCCTGGATCAAGCCGGCGCTGTCGGAGTCGGGCCGCCCGAAGAGCAGGTTGAAGATGCGGGCCGGGATGAGCCGGGCGAAGTCGGCGACCAGGTCGGCCTCGCCCTTCGCGGCGAACTGACTGATGAGCGAGTCCGACACCTCGATCACCATCTGGCGCAGCTTGTGCGGCTGGACCAGCTGGAAGCAGTCGGAGATCACCTTGCGGTAGCGGGCATGCTCGGCCCCGTCGGAGAACAGCGCGTTGGGCCGGTGGCCGAGCATGGCTATCATGCCCGCGGCCTCGGGGGTGTCGGGGAGTCGCGTCTGCCAGGCGCTGGGGTTCTTGCTCCAGACGCCGCCGACATTGGTGAGGACGTCCAGGGCGGCCTGGTAGTCGATCACCAGGTGGGCCTCGATGCCCGGGGCGATCTCCACGGGGGCGACCGCGCCGTGCCGCCGGCGGAGATCCGCGTAGACCGCCTGCGGGTCGCCGGCGTACTCAGTTCCGTACAGGCGCCCGGCGTCGGGCATATAGCGCAGAGTCATGACAGCACCAGCTCTCTGATGTGCTCCACCAGCGCGATCAGCGAGGCGCGGGCGGAGGCGGGGTCGCGGGCGTCGCACACCACCAGTGGCGTGCGCGGGCCCAGGTCGAGCGCCTCGCGCAAGGCCTCCGGCGGGTAGTCCGGCGAGTCGGGGAAGTGGTTGACGGCCACCGCGTAGCGGATGCCGGCGTTCTCCACCAGGTCGAGGACGGCGAAGCTGTCGTCGATGCGGCGGGTGTCGGCCAGCACCAGCACCCCCAGCGCGCCGCGGACCAGCTCGTTCCACAGGACCTGGAACCGGGTCTGTCCCGGTGCTCCGAACAGGTAGAGCACCACGCCCGGCAGGGTGAGGCGGCCGAAGTCGATCGCGGTGGTCGTGGTCGTCTTCTCGTTCACGCCGGTGAGGTCGTCGACCAGCGTGCCCGCCTGGGTGAGCACCTCCTCGGTGTTGAGGGGCTCGATCTCCGATAGCGCGCTCACGATGGTCGTCTTGCCCACGCCGAACGGCCCGGCGATGACCAGCTTGACCGGGATGTGTTCGGTACTGATGCCGCTGTCAAAGAGCGCGGAGGCCACTGAGCACCAACTCCAAGATCTCGATGTCGGGCAGGTCGGCGGCCGGCGGATCGCGGGTCAGCAGCGTTCCGCCCCCGACCAGCCCGGCGACCAGCAACCGCACCACGCAGTACGGCAGGCCCAGGTGCGCGGCGCACTCGTACACCGACAACGGCCCATCCCGCAGCAGGGCGAGCAGATGCGACCCCGGCGGGTCCAGCCCGTTGGTGGCGGCGTCGGGCGCGATGTAGACCAGGGTCGTGCGCTCGACGTTGATGTGCTCGGGCACGGTCAGCCTCGCGGCGGCCATGTAGTCCGGGACGACACGCCGCCGCCGTCCGGAGGTCATGTCCGGACGCCCGGCACCCTGGCCGCGCTGGCCTCGTCGAGAGCCTTGACCAGCTTCTGCACCTGCAGCTGCACCTCGAAGGCGAGCGCGCCGATGTTGACCGTGCCGGTGGCGGCGACGACGATGGCCGCGCGGTCGCCGGCCGGGGCGATGTAGTAGTAGCCGCCGCTGCCGGCGGAGATGACGATGTCCACCACCTCGCCGTCGGCGCCGTTGCTGAGGCCGTCGCACAGGGCGCGGGCCGCCCCCAGCACGGAGCTCGTCATGGCGGCGGCGCGCTCGCCGGTCTCGGCGGTCACGTCAGCGGAGCCGCCGAGGATGAGCCCGTCACGGCTCAGCACCACGCCGCGGGCGACACCGGGCACTGCCAGCAGCGGCGACAGGACCCAGGACACGTCGAGGGACAACGGGCGACCCTTGGTCTGAACACGGCTGGAAGCGCTGTGAGCATCCATGGAGCGGTCAAATCCCTTCGGTGATGTCATGCTGCTGTTGCGGCGGGAGCGCTTCGCGGCGGCCCGCCTCGGCTCCGACCTGGAAGTCTCCCCACCGCTTCTGGGCCTCCTCCGGGGTGGTGAGCAACCTGTCGTCCGAGCCGCCCTGGCTTCTGCTGGGCCTCGGCCCGGTCGGCGATTGGCGGCGGCGCTGTGGCAGTGGCGCGAGATCCCCCGCAGGGGCCTGTCGCTGCTCGGGGGTCGTCGCGGGTTCCGTACGGGGCGTCGCCGCGGGCTCGGGTCGTACGGAGGAGGTGACGGGCTCCAGCCGGATGGCCGGGGTCGGGGCCGGTGCTGGGGCCGGGACGGCTGCCACGTGCGCCGACCGGAGGGCGGTGGCGGCGGCCGGGACGGCGGCGCGGATCGGCTCGGGCGCCAGCACCGACGGACGGCTGTCCTCCGGCATCTCCACCAGCAGGGCGGTGGGGATGTTCAGCACGGCCTGGACGCCGCCGAAGGCGCTCTTCTTGACCGTGACCTGCATGCCGTAGTGCGCGGCCTGACGGCCGATCGCGGCCCAGCCGGTGTGGGGTGGGTTGCCCAGGTCGACCAGGCGGACCGGGTGGGTGCCGCTCAGCAGGCGGGTCGCGCGGGCGTACTGGTCCTCGTTGAGGCCGACACCGGCGTCGTCGATGACGATGGCGGCGCCGGTGTTGGTCTCGTGCACGGCGATGGTCACCTTGAGCGTGCCGTGGGAGTGGTGGACCGCGTTGGCCAGCAGCTCGGCCGTGATGAGCAGGATCGACTCCGCGGCGCGGGCGGCGACCCCGATCCGGCGTCGCAGGTGGTTGGCCGGGCCCTCGACGCGCTGCTCGAAGTTCTCCACGCGGGAGATGGCGCCCACCATCAGGTCCACCAGGTAGGTGTCGTCACGTGACAGGCCGGGCGTGGCGCCGCAGGCGATGCCGGTGACCTGCACGCGACGGATCATCAGTTCGTTGAACATGTCGAGCCCCAGCACCTCGCGCAGCAGCGCCGTGTGCTCGTCACCGCTGTAGCGCTGTTGCACGCCGGCCAGCAGGTCCTGGGCGCGCAGCGCCTGGGTCTGCACGCGGGACATCGCGCCCCTGACGACGGCCTGGGCCGCCTCGTCGATGCGCTCGCCTTCCTCGCGGACGCCGCGGGTGAGCGCTTCGAGGATGGCGCGGTGCTGTCTGTCGATGTCCGTGCCGGCCAGCGCCGGGTTCTGCACGCCGGGCACGATCACGTGCGGGGCACGCAGGTGGGACAGCAGGGCGGGTATCCGCTTCGAGATCAGGTGCTCGGTCTCGGCGTGCAGGAGGTCCTGCTGGGCGCGCGCCTCGCGGGTCTGCTCCGCGCTCTCCTGAGCTTGGCGCTCCACCTGCGCCTGCCACTGGTTCCTGGCGCTGGTCTCGCGCGTCAGGTGCTCGTGAGCCTGACGGGCCTGAACGAGCTCCCCACGGACCTGGGCGAGGTCGCGGCGTAGGCGTATGTGGAAGATGACGACGCCCGCGAGGGCGATGGCGAGAACGGCGGCGCCGATCGTTATCGGGACGCTGAAAGAGTCTGGCGGCATGACAGTCCTGGGGTCGGGGAGAGCAGGCGGGGAGGGTGTCGACCGCCGAAGGGCCCGTTAGCGGCGCGTGCCGGTCTCACGCGGCGGCCGACGGGGGCCGGGTCGGCGTGGTACAAGCCCTTCCGCGACGCCGGTACCGCTACGTGCCTGGTGCGGTTCTGCCGGAGGCATGGCGGTGCCGGGCGACATGGGCATCCTCGGTCTCAGTGGAACGACGGCCAAACGGGAAATCTAGTATTCCCGTTTGGCTGGTTTAGTCAACTATGTGTAAGGAAATCACTTCGTTCAGCAATACCATTGGCGTCCGATTTGTCGGGTTTAATGCCAATGGAGCACGATGTCGTGGACTGTGGTGCTGGGCGTGAGGAAGGCGAGTAGCCGGGCGCCTTCGGCGTCGAGTTGTTCGTGCTCGGCCGCGGTCAGTTTCCGGAATGGGCGCACGGTCAAGGTCGCGGTGTCGCGGTTGGTGGCGAGTTTCCAGGTGGCGGCTACGTAGCCGTCGACCAGTACGGACCGGGGCTGTTCGTTCGTCCTGCCGAAGCCCTGGTCGGCGTAGTTGACAGTGACCACGCGGCTGCGGTCGTCGTGGGAGAGCAGCAGGTTGTCGAAGTCGTAGAGAAAACGCACCGGGGCCGGGGTGTCCGGATCCGGCCGCGGCGCGTCGGGAAGGTCGAACAGTTCACGGCCCCGCTCGTCCCGGAAGGTGACCAGGCGTGGCCGCCGCGGCGGGATCTGTACCAGCGGCACCCAGGCGCGGGCCGCGTGGGCCAGCGCGGCCGGGTCGCGTCGCGCGGGTGGTGAGGCGTGGCACGAAGGGTCCTCAAGGGGTGGGTAGCCGGGCGCCGCTAGCGGAGCGGGCGGAAGAAGGTCCGGATGTCGGCGGTGAGCAGGTCGGGTGCTTCCACGGCGGCGAAGTGGCCGCCGCGGTCGAATTCCGACCAGTGGGTGATGTTGTTGCCGTATTCGGCGTGGCGGCGGATGGGCAGGTCGTGGGCGAACACGGCGACGCCGGTGGGTGTGGTGGCCGGCTCGGTGTGCCAGGTGCTGGCGTGCATGTTCTCGTAGTACAGGTTGGCGACGGAACCGGCGGTGCCGGTGAGCCAGTAGAGCATCACGTCGGTCAGCAGCAGGTCCCGGTCGATGGCGGCCTCGGGCAGGTCGGCGGCGGGGAAACTCCACTCCTTGAACTTCTCGACGAGCCAGGCGAGCTGGCCGACCGGTGAGTCGGTGAGGGCGTACGCCACCGTCTGCGGCCGGGTGGCCGAGATCTTGAAGTAGCCGCTCTGGTCGTCCATGAACTCCTTCACCCGCCCCAGCCGGGCCCGCTCGGCGTCGGTCAGCGTGGCCCGCTCCTCGTCCGAGACCTCCCCGAACGGGATGAACCCGAAGGAGGCCGCGTTGACATGGACACCGATGACCTGCCCGGTGGCGGTGCGGCCGAGTTCCGGGGTGACCAGGGCGCCGAGGTCGCCGCCCTGCGCGCCGTACCGGTCGTAGCCGAGCCGGCTCATCAGCCGCGCCCACGCCCGCGCGATCCGGCCGCTGTTCCACCCGGTCTCTCGCGTGGGGCCGGAGAATCCGAAGCCGGGCAGCGACGGGATGACCAGGTGGAAGGCGTCGGCCGGGTCCCCGCCGTGCGCGGCCGGATCGGTCAGCGGGCCGATGACCTTGAGAAACTCGACCACCGATCCGGGCCAGCCGTGGGTGAGGATCAGGGGCAGGGCATCCGGGTGCGGGGAACGTACGTGCATGAAGTGCACCCGTTGCCCGTCGATCTCGGTGGTGAACTGCGGGATGTCGTTCAACGCGGCCTCGTGCCCACGCCAGTCGTACGAGGTGCGCCAGTACTCGGCCAGCTCCTTGAGGTAGGCCAGGGGAACGCCGCGGCTCCAGCCGACGTCGGGCAGTTCGCTCGGCCACCGCACGGCGGACAGGCGGCGGTGCAGGTCATCGAGATCGCACTGGGGGACATCGATCCGGAACGGCATGATCGTTTCGCTCATGTCTGACACGCAAGGTCTCCTTGAATGATGTCTCGTGGCTAGAACGCGGCAGCGTGGTCGAGGACCCACTCGTGGTAGCCGCGCGCGGGACGACCGGTGACCTTCTCGATGTCGGTGGTGGTGGGCGCGACGCGGCCGACGGAGGCGGCCCAGGTGGCGAGAATGCTGTCCAGGATCGGGCCCGGCACGTGGGCGCTCATCGCCTGGCGTACGGTCTCGGCGGGTAGTTCGGCGTAGCTGATGGGCCGGCCGAGCGCCTGACCGAGGATGGCGGCCTGGTCGGCGTGGCTGAGGGACTGAGGCCCGGTCAGCCGGTAGACCTGACCGGCGTGCCCGTCCTCGGTGAGGGCGGCTACGGCAACCGCGGCGATGTCGGCTTCGTGCACCGGGGCGGACGCCGCGTCGGCGTAGGCGCCGCGGATCACGTCCCCGGACCTGGTCTGCCCGGCCCACATGAGGCTGTTGGCGGCGAACACGTCCGGGCGCAGGAAGGTCCACGCCAGGCCGGAGCCGCGCAGGGCGTGCTCGATCTCGGCGTGGTAGGCGGCGATCGGCCCGTCCTGGACCTCCGCGTCGTCATCGACCCCGCCGGAGGACAGCAGCACGACCCGGCGCACGCCGGCCCGCTGGGCGGCGGCGACGAACGCGGGCCCACAGCCCGGTACGGCGAACAGGAAGACCGACTCCACACCGGTCAGGGCCGCGTCCAGCGACGCCGGGTCGGCCAGGTCGCCGGCGACGACGTCGACCTCGGCCGGCCACACCGCCTGCTGCGGGGACCGGCTCAGGGCACGTACGGCGTGGCCTTTGGCGACCAGCACGTCGAGTACGTGGCGGCCGACGTTTCCGGTGGCGCCGGTGACGAGGATCATGAAGCTCTCCTTGGTTTCGAGGGTTCCCGGGCGACCCCGGTACGAGGAACACTAGGAACCATTGAGGACAGGTCCGGTCCTCATACCTTCGGAGGGAGTTGCGCGCGGATGTTGGAAACCTCGGCGCGGCTGCTGCGGCTGCTGTCCCTGCTCCAGTCCCGCCCCGACTGGTCAGGCGCGGAGCTGGCCGAACGCCTCGGTGTCACCACCCGTACCGTCCGCCGCGACGTCGACCGGCTCCGCGACCTCGGCTACCCGGTGGAGTCCGCCACCGGCATCACCGGCGGCTATCGGCTGGGGGTCGGCGCGGCCCTACCGCCGCTGCTGCTCGATGACGACGAAGCCGTCGCCGTCGCGGTCGGCCTGCGCGCCGCCGCCACGGGCACGGTCACCGGGATCGAGGAGACCTCGCTCCGCGCCCTCGCCAAGCTCGAACAGGTTCTGCCCTCCCGGCTGCGCCACCGCGTGGGCGCGATGCAGTCGGCCATCCTGCCGCTGACCGGCCCCGGCCCGACGGTGGAGCCCGATCTGCTCACCGCCCTGGCCGCCGCCTGCCGCGCCCACGAGGGCATCCGCTTCGGGTACCAGCAGCGCACCCGCCGCGTCGAGCCGTACCGCGTCGTCCACACCGGCCGGCGGTGGTACCTGCTCGCCTTCGACCTCGACCGCGACGACTGGCGTACCTTCCGCGTCGACCGTATGGACTCGGCTCCACAACCCGGGCCGCGTTTCACGCCTCGGGCCGAACCCGCCGAGGGCGTACACGCCTATGTCTCCAACGCCCTCACGAGTTCCCCGTACCGGTATCGAGCGACCATCCTGTTCCACGCGCCGCTCGACGTCGTCGCCGAACACACCTCACCTACCGCTGGCCGTCTCGAACACCGCGACGCGGACAGCTGCCTCTTCTACGCCGGCGGCGACTCCCTCGACACCATCGCCCTCTATGTCGCGCTCAAGGGCATCGACTTCCAGGTCCTTGACCCGCCCGAGCTCAAGGACCATGTACGGGCACTCGCCAGAAGGCTCACCAACGCCGGGGAATGAGCTTCAGTCGGCGACCTGGGGACCGTTGACCTTCTCCAGCAGGCGGGCCAGGCGCTCGCGCAGCCCCGGGCGCGCCGGCAGCTCGCCCGCGGCCATGCTGACCAGGTGCTGGGCGCCGTCGAAGGTCACCGGCCCGAGCCGTGGCACGGCGATCGCGTCGTGCGCCAGCCCCTCCAGCGCCGTGTCGCCGCCTTCGAGCGCCAGGATCGTCGCCCCCGTACGGCGGGCGTCGTTGACCCGTTCGAGCAGCGGCACGGGCGCGTCCTGCTCGGCCACCACGAACAGCGTCTCGCCGCGCCCCGCCCGCTGAATCCGGTCGAGGCCGACGCGCAGGTGGGCCGGGGCGTCGGCGGGCGGCTTCCAGCGGACCAGGGTGGGTGCGAGCTGCGGCAGCTCGGAAAGCCGGGCCTCGTCGGCGAGGTGCGCGGTGAGATGCCACGGCTCGTCGTCGGGCGTGCCCACCAGCATCAGGCCGCCGGGCGAGCGGGTGGTCCGCAGCGCCAGGCCGAGCTCGCGGGTGCGCTCCACCCAGCCGGTCTCGGCGAGTAGTTCGCGCAGAAAGGTCACCGAACCAGCATCCATCCGTCCATGGTGCCCGACCGTCGCAGTGGAGTTCACCGTTTCGGGGCGGCCCGGTGATGCGGTCGTGGCCAGTGTTATGTGGCGCGGGAGGCAGTCTGACAACGGCTCGGATTCGCCGTCGTTTCGGGCCTTGACACGAGGTTACTGCCGGGTAACGATCGGCTCGCGGCGCCGCCTTCCCCTGAGCGAACCCCACGGAGAGGGGTGGCACATGAGGTTACGTGTCCGCGTCAGCATGACCATGATCCTCTTACTGATCGCGTCCTTCGTCGCGGCGCCGCCTGCCCGCGCGGCCGCGGCGGGGGACGTGGTCACCGCCCAGCCCACCACCGTCTACCTGCTGCCGGGCAAGCTGCTCGAAGTCCCGGTGAACGCCTGGCACCTGCTCTACCGCTCGACCTCCGCCACCGGCTCGCTGAACGCCGTGTCCGGCACCCTGCTCGTGCCCAAGGCCAGCTACCCGCTGGGCAAGCGCCCGATCATCGGGTACGCCGTCGGCACCCACGGACTCGGCGACCAGTGCGCGCCCTCGGCCAGCATGAGCCGGGGCGGCGAGGCGGAGCTTGCGCTGGTCAGCCTGTTCCTGCTCAAGGGGTTCGCGGTGGCCATCACCGACTACGAGGGCCTCGGCACGCCGGGAGTGCATACGTACATGGCGGGGATCTCGCAGGGTCACGCCGTACTGGACTCGATCAGGGCCGCCACGCGCGTGTCGGGCTCGGGCCTGTCCACGGGCGGGCCGGTCGCGGTCATGGGCTACTCGCAGGGCGGCGCGTCGGCCGCCTGGGCGGCCCAGCTCCAGCCGTCGTACGCGTCGGAGCTGCGGCTCAAGGGCGTGGCCGCGGGCGGAGTCCCGGCGGACCTGCACGCGGTGGCGGACCACCTCGACGGCGATGCCAACTTCGGGCTGGCCGCCGCGGCCGGGGTCGGCTTCGACGCCGCCTATCCGGAACTCGACCTCGAGGCCGACCTCAACGACCGCGGGCGCTCCCTGCTCGCGGACGCGGCGGACGACTGCGTGGGCGACCTGGACAAGCTCGCCGGCCTGCGCTTCTCCGACCTGAGCCCCGTTGACCTGATGAACCAGCCCAAGTGGCTGGCCCGGCTCGCCGAGAACCGCCTCGGGGCGATCGCGCCGCGTGTCCCGATGTTCATCTACCACGCCCAGGGCGACGAGATCATCCCGCAGGCGATCTCGGCCACGTTGCGCTCGGAGTACTGCCGGGCGGGCGTCAACCTCCGCTGGACATCGCTCCCGGCTCCGAACCATGTGACGGGGGCCATCGAGGGCGGGCCGCTGGCCATCGAATGGCTCGCACTCCGCATCCTCGGCCTCCCAGCCTTCGGCAACTGTTAGCGGCCTTGTCGCAGTTTGGCGGGCGGGCGCGTAGGTAACCATAGGTAGTGGCTCAATAACCCTCTGTGATGGGAGTCCTATGCGTCGTCTGCTCCTCACCCTCACCCTCGTCTCCGCGGCCGCGGCAGGTGCGCTGACACTCGCCCCTGCCGCAACCGCTCAGGCCGCCGCCCGCGAGTACATCACCGTCACCCAGTGCGTGTTCGCGGGCGGGGTGGTCGTCCCTGACTGGCTGAGCCCGACCGGGCGCACGTGCGTCGGCGGCGGTTACAACGGCTACCCGGTCTTCCCCTACTGATGCGAACGGGTCCCTGATACGAACGGGTCCGCCCCTTATCCCGGGGGCGGACCCGTGGGCATTTGAGTGTCAGGGTTTAGGAAGTGCGGTGCTGGTGCTGCTCGGGCAGGTGGCTGTCCGGGTGAACCCACAGGAAAACGTTGTTGTCCGGCCGCGACGCCTGCTCCCACTGCTGCCGGAAGAACGCGAGGACCTGCTGGTCGGAGTGGCGCAGGCTGAAGTGGGTCAGAACGAACAGCGTCTGCGGATGGGCCTCGACCACGGGCCGCAGCCGGCTCCAGACCGTATGCCCGATCCGGTCCGCGCGCTCCAACTCGGTGTCATCCAGAAACGTGCACTCGGTGATGATGACCGGGTATTCAAACAACCACGGGTTGCGGGCGAACACATTCACATGAGTGTCGCCAAGAAAGGCGAACAGCGGTCGCCGGACCTCGTGGTCGACTGCGACCCCCTCTTTGCGCTTGCGCGCCATAATCCGGCCGAACTCACCGCCCTTGTCCTGCTCTATCAAGGCCTGCCGCAACTGCTCGAACTCCGGCCGTAGCGCCTTGCTCCGTTCGGAGAAGGCGTACCCCACACAGGGCACCTTGTGCTCACACTCCACCACCCGCACGTGATGTCCCCGGCGTCCGAAGCTGAACTCGTCGCCGCGCCGCACCCCGTGCAAGCGGTGTCCTGCCGCCAGAGCGGGATCGAACCCCGCTCCGTGATTGAGCTCCGCGGACGCGCGTAAGTAGGACTCCACGTACGGCACCGCCTCGGCGGGCAGGTAGATGTCCGTCCCGGCGGGATTGGCGGCCAGGTAGTCAAGGTCCTTGGCATGGTCATGGTGGGTGTGGGTCAGGAAGACCGTGTCCACCTGCCGCCCCTCGCACAGCCCCGCATCGAGGCTGCACCGCAGTTCGGGGATGTGGAAGAACGTCTTGTCGTTCGCGCGAGAGTAGCCGGTGAGGGTCAGCTCGCTGCCGGGCATCCGCCAGGTCTTCCACTGCCGGAACGGGTGCCCCTGCTCAAGGCGCGCGGGGTGGTCGGCCGGGGGCGGGTCCAGCTCGGTCATTTCTCGCTCATCCCATTCCTCCGACCGCACTGCGCCCATTCCACATCCAAGCCCTCGGTTCGCCTGATCTTCTGCAGAACCTTGGCACAGCACCCCTCGCAGGGGTACCGAATTAGAGACGCCGGCGTAGCGGTGGCGGCACGCAGCGACCTGCACGGAGATCTCGGCCGAGGTGCCCTTCTGCCGGTCAGGTCGCAGATGTCGCGAGCGTTTTGATGGTGAAGTCGATTGCTGTGGCGAGTCGTTGGACGTCGTGTCCGGTGCGTTCGCGTACGCGTAGTCCGAGCACCGTCGTGAACAGCAGCTCCACTGCGGCGTCGACGTCCAATGCGGCGGGCAGGTCGCCGTCGCGGATGCCGCGGCGGAGCAGTGACGCCAGGGTTTTCCTGGTGACTTCGAACGCGGCCTCGGTCCTCTGCTGGACCTCGGGGTCGGTGGTGCCGAGTTCGGCAGCCGTATTGACCACGAAGCAGCCGCGACCGGCCTCGTGGCTGATCATCCAGATCAACCACTCTCGCAGGACTTCGAGGCTGGGACCGGCGGCGTTGAGCTGCTCTTCGGCTTGCGTGGACTCCGTCGCCCGATAGTGGTCCAGCGTCCGCAAGAACAGTGTGCGCTTGTCGTTGAAGGTCCGATACAGGCTGCTTTGCTTGAGTCTGAGCTCGGCGCCCAGGTCGCGGACGGACGTGGCGTTATAGCCGCGACGCCAGAACAGGTCGGTCGCCTTGGCGATCACGTCTTGCTCGTCGAACTCCCTGGGCCGTGCCATGCTCGCCACTCTACCAAGGTTGTGGAGCGATCGCTCCCGTATTAGGGTGCCGTCATATGGGAGCGATCGCTCCCGAATAAGAGGGGAGACACGACGTGACGGCAACGGACCCTACGACGGCCCGGCGAGACGCGTCAGCGAAGAATCATTGGATCGCGGTGTCCGCCGTGGCCTTCGGTACATTTCTCCTGGTGACGGCCGAGCAGCTCCCCATCGGACTGCTCACCCCCGTCGGCTCGGCGCTGTCGGTCTCTGAGGGTGCGGCGGGCTTGATGGTCACGGTCCCCAGCATCGTCGCCGCCGTCGCGGCACCATCGGTCCCGGTACTCGTCGGCAGGATGGATCGCCGGCTCTTGCTCGTCGCCTTGATGGGACTCATGACGCTCGCCAACCTGGCCTCCGCCCTGGCCCCGAACTATCCGCTTCTGATCACCGCCCGCGTGCTGGTCGGGGTGGCGATCGGCGGATTCTGGGCCATCGCCGGCGGCCTGGCCGTCCGGCTCGTCCCCGCCCAGCTCGTGCCGCGGGCCACGGCGATCATCTTCGGCGGTGTCGGGGCCGCGAACGTCTTCGGCGTCCCTATCGGCACGGTGATCGGCGGGCTGGCGAGTTGGCGGATCGCGTTCGGCGCCTTGAGCGCCCTCGCACTGGTCGTGCTGGTCGCCTTGCTGGCTGTGCTGTCACCGTTGACCGCTGCTCAACCCGTCGGCCTGCGGCGGCTGGCCGACCAGTTCCGCAACCAGGGCGTCCGGATCGGCATCCTGGCGACCTTCCTGATCGTGACCGGCCACTTCGCGGCCTACACGTTCATCAGCCCCGTGCTGCAGGATCTGTCCGGCATCGACGCGCAACTCGTCGGGCCACTGCTGTTCGGATTCGGCCTGGCAGGCGTCGCAGGGAACTTCATCGCGGGTGCCGCCGTGGCGAAACGGCTCCATCGGACGGTCCTGTCCATCTCCGCCGCCTTGGGGGTTACCGTGCTGCTCTACCCCTTGGCAGGGCTCACCGCCGCGGGCGGGGTAACGCTGCTCGTCGTCTGGGGCCTGGTGTACGGCGGGGTCTCCACGAGCCTCCAGACATGGATGATCAAGTCCGCGCCACAAGCGGTCGAGGAAGCCTCCGCTCTGTGGGTGGCGGTGTTCAACCTCTCGATCGGTCTCGGCGCGCTGGCCGGCGGCACAATCGTCGATGCCCTGCCGCTGCAGGGCATCCTCTGGCTCGCCGGCGTGCTCGTCCTGGCGGCCGGTCTGGCAGTGTGGAGTGCGCGCCGGAATCACAGCCTTCGGTGACACCCATCTCGCCAATTTGCGGCGATCACGTTTGCCGCGCATCAGACCCAGTACCCGTCGACTGGTTATCCCGCACGATGCTGGAGGGCAGCGGCGCCGCCGGGCGACGCTCGCGGCGTAGCCAGGGCGGGTGCTCCCTGCGGCTTGGGCCCATTTCGGTGGCGGTCGAGATGTGCAGGCCGAGGAGCTTGCTGACCACGACTGGGGGCAGTTGTGAGGCGAGGTCCATAAGGGCGGTACTGCGTCCGGGGCGGCTGTGTGCTCCGACCGCGTTGAGCAGCTGGTTCAGACGGGCCGGGTGTATGTGCTGATTGGCGTACCGGCCGGGGAAGAGCCAGCGGTGGCCGGTTTCCCCGAGGACGGCCGCACGGTGATCAGCGGTGGCCAGTTCGCGGAGGAGGTCGGCCAGGGGTGCGGGCACATTGACGGGCCGCCGTTGCATGGCGCTGATCAGCCTTACCGACCGTCCTCAGACGCTTTGAGTCCCTGACCTCGGCATTCACGTTGCGTATGTGTGCGTGACGTGGCGACGTAGCCGGCGTTATGTGACTGAGTGTTTCAGTTGGCGGATGAGTGCTTCAGCTGGCGAGACCGGCGCTCGAATCCTTGATCATTTTTGTCGATGTCAACCCCTGAGAGCGGTTACAGTGTCTATCGCCAACCGTGAGGGGATTGTCCAGTGGCATCCGTTAAGCAGATTCAAGTTGCTTTTGATTGCGCCGAACCTGAACGCGTCGCTCGCTTCTGGTGCGAGGTGTTGGGGTACGTCGCGCCGCCCCCGCCGGAGGGGTTCGCCACTTGGGACGATTACCACCACTCGTTGCCGCCTGAGGAGCGAGACTCGTGGTTCGCTTGCAGTGACCCCTCAGGTGTGGGTCCGCGGCTGTACTTCCAGCGCGTCCCCGAAGGCAAGGTCGCCAAGAATCGGCTGCACCTTGACGTGCGGGCCGGCACCGGCCTCGTGGGCGCAGAGCGCCTGGCCACCCTTGAGGCCGAATGCGCACGACTGGTCGCGCTCGGCGCCGTACGCGTGCGACTACTTCCTGCCGATGAAGACAACGAATCGTGCATCGTGATGCAAGACATCGAGGGCAACGAGTTCTGCCTCGGCTGAGACCCTTTTCGGGAGAGAGGCCGCGAACCGCGCCAGCTCGCCGGGGTCCCACCCGGCAGAGCCGGTCTCCTGGATAAAGCCAGGACTGAGCATGGAGTTGGCGTCTCCCGCCAACTCAGGCGCTCAGTCACACGTTAACGCTGTCCCCGGAGGTCGAGGATCTTGGCTTCGAGGTCGGCGATGCGTTTGTCGAGGAACCGGTTGTTCGATCGGTCGGCTTGGAGCTTCTCGTTGAGGCTTCGGTTGTCGTCGGTGAGTTCGCGGACGCGCCGCTTGAGGCCGCTGTTCTCGGTGGCGACCCGTTGAACAGTCTCCTCGGTGTATTCGGCTTGGAGATCGCGGATCTGGCCGAGAAGGATGGCGATGCGGTCCCGTTGGGCGCCGATCTCGCCATATGCGGCCTTGAACGCGTCTTCAGCGTTCACCGCCCGCTGCCGCAAGGACGCTTCAACCTGGTCGCCGTGATCAGTCTGCGCCTGGCGCCTCTTCTGTCCCGCAGCGGCGATGGCCTGCGTCATTAGGGCATTGGCGACGGTGTTCTGGTAGCGGAAAGTCCGGGAGACGCCCGAGCGTTGGGCCACCGCGGGATAGCGGGCTGCGTTCTCGGCGCAGCGTGCGCAGGGTTTCCTGGAGTTGGTCGAGTTTGGCCTGGGTGCTGAGCCGCCGGGCCTGATTCGCCGCCTGGGTGCGTGCCGTGGTGGTCATGCCTTCTCCCTGCCGATCACGGCGAGTTCGGAGATCTTGAAGCCGGTGCTCCATAGGCGGTGGAAGTAGTCCTGGGGCCGTCGCATGTCAAGCGCCAGGGCGTCCTCGAGGAGCCCGAGGCCGGCCAGCGCGCGTTCCAGCCCGTCGATGGCGCGGGCCGTCGGCTCGAAGATCTTGTGTAGCCAGTCGGCCATGTCGTCGTTGGGCGCGCGTTCGGCGAGGGAGTACCAGTGTTCGCGCTTGCGGCGCCAGTAGAGCAGGTCGGCTCCGGTCATGACGAACTTGTCGCAGTTCTCGCAGTCGAGCTTCCAGGGGCAGGCGCCGCCGTCGACGACGACTTGGTAGGTGCAGATGCCGCCGTCTGCGGGCGTGCTGCGCCGGTTGAGGTCAAGGACCAGTGCCCTGGCCTCTTCGGGCGGGAGTGGCGTGACGCCGCGGGAGACCAGTTCCCCCTGGCCGGGTCGATCCGGGGCCGGTGACCCAGACGTTGTGGAGGACATCGTCGATCTCAGAGAGGGCGACCTTGGCGTAGTGTTCGGTCATCCTCTCCGAGACGTGGCCCAGGTAGCACTTGATGTGGTGCATGCTCGCGCCAGCGGCGAGGAGCTTGGTGGCGAATGTGTGGCGGGCCTGATGTGGGACTCCTGGATCAAGGTCGAGGCTCACGACCCAGAGCCGAAAGAGCCCGAGGAACCAGCCTTAGTGATGCAGAACACCAGCCTGGGGTTTCCAGGAAGGCGCCGAGCTTCTGGATCGCCTGGCGTGCGGAGTAGTAGTAGGAACGGCCGCGTGCGGGGTCCGCTGATCGCAGCTCGTCGGCAAGGAAGTCCCAGAGCAGGTTCCTTAACCACTTCTGGGTGATGTAGGTCAGGTCGAATCGGGTCACGAACCTGTCGATCTTTACGCCGAAGTGCGCTTGAAGGTATTGCCGGATCTCCTTGACGATCATCCGTTGGTGTTCGCCGCTCCCCTCGAGATCGAATTCATCGAGTGATCTGAGGCCGCGGCACTCGGTGGTGACCTTCTGGATGGCCCACATCCACCAACGTGGCTGATCCGAGGCCAGGATGTGGCAGTGCAGTCCCCACTTCAACTCTGCCTTCACCTGGGGATGCAACCCGAAGAGGCTCAGCCTGCCGGCCCTCGGGACAGGGGCAACGGTCCGGCACCACCTGCGAGTGGCCGCGATCATCATGGCAAGACCTTGCTCTACTACCTCGACATCTCCTGGGAAAAGACGCTCCGTCGGCATGAGACGCGGCCTCAGCGTTCCCAGTTCGGCGCAGGCGAGATGCGCCAGTGGTACATCGAGCGTGACGTGCTGCCGGACGGCTGCGAGTGCGTCATCGGGGAGGACAGCTCCATGACGGAGATCGTCCAACGAATCCTGGTGGACGCCGACCTTACGGCTGACCAGCCCCTTTAGAAGGCCACTCCTTCGACATCCTCGACCATGCTGACGAGTCGCGAGAGGCCGTTACGACCGCAGCCGACCGGGGTGCCGGCCGTCAACCGCCGGGCTTGGTGAACTCCACGCCGTCGAACCGGAACACCGTAACGCGGCCGGGGTAGTCGCCGACCGCCAGAAGCCTGCCGTCGGCGGAGAAACCAACCCCCTGGTACCAGTTCGTCCACTCGCCTGGTACGGCGAAGCGCGGCTCCAGCGGCTGTCCGGTCGCGACGTCGTAGACAACGACCGGGCCACGAGAGGAGGCGCCGGCGAGCAGGGTGCCGTCGGGTGACAGTGCGAAGTCCCTGAACCGCGCCAGCCCGGCCCGCTCGCCCTCGATCGCCCAGCACAGGGCACCGGATTCCACCGAGATGCCGAAGCATCCTGACGTCTCGCCACTCGCGACGAGGATCTGTTCGGTCCCGTCGAACGCCAGCTTGTCGAACCGGCGGATCCCCTGGAATCCAGCTGGGAAGGGAAACGGGGCGGCGAGCACTCTCTCACCGGTGTCAACATCCCAGATCTCGAGGTCGTACTCCGTATCGCGGTTGTCCGGGTCGTGGGTGAGACCGACGAGCCGACCCGACGGCGACAGTGCGGCAGTGGTCTGGAAGCGCCTGCCCGGCGGAAAATCGAGGCACGAACCGCCGTCCGGGCCCAGCACCCGCAGTGCGTGATCGTCGTCGACGACCAGCATCCGCTTGCGGGCGCTGTCCCACGCTGGTCGGGTGTGGGGCAGGCGCTGGACGTGACCAGTGGCGAGCGCCACCGTGTAGCTCACCTCCATCATGGTGCCTGTGTCGCGGACGGTGAACGTCAGGTGCGATCCGTCCGGTTCGAAGGCCATGGAATGGATCAGTGAGTACTGATGCGCATCGGTATACACCACCTGCCGGACGCCGGTCCGTAGTTCGACTGTCTGCACATCGGAGCCGGCGTTGCCGACCCGGTCGGGGATGCGGCGGGCGACCGCGACGGTGTGGCCGTCCGGGTGCAGGGCGATCTCCACAGCGCCGTTCTCTGCCCGCGTCGTGCACTGGACGACGACGTCACCCGGCTCGGTTGTGGCGATGTCGCGGAGCAGGGCGTACCCGTCACGCATCTTCTCGGCGACGACCTTCTCCAGGGCTTCGCGTGCCGCGCGCCCGTCGTCGAACGACTTCGTACGCCCCTGAGGCTTCCCGGTACCGGCCCACCAATTCCGGTGCAGCTCAACCCCGTCGACCCGTAGTTCCAGGTACTTGGGCTTCGAGGTTCCGGGATGGGTCAGGAGAATCTGATCACGATCCACACGCGGCATCGTAGAGGTCTGCCGGCATCAGATCTCGACGATCATGCAAAGTACCGAGGACACTCGTTATCTGGCGTCGAAGCCCACGGCCGGCACGTGAGCACGAGCGCGGATGGAGCCCATCAGCTGCGTGGGTCGGGTTGGTGTGGCATCGCGGGGGCCTACTTCGCGGCGTTCATGAGGAGCTTGTCGAATTCGCGGTCCGGCAGCGTCCTGTTGAGCTCCAGGAGCTTGTCGGCCATGTAGCCGACCGCGTAGCGCGTCTCGGGCTTGCCGGCTTCGATGGCCTGCCGGATGGTGGTGGCGACTACACCGGGGTCGCTGGCCGGGGTGTTCTCGCCGAGCTGTGTCTCGGCGCGTTTGGCCATGGCTTCGGCCATCGCCCTGTACGCGGTCGTGCCGGAGATCTCGCGGAGGTCCTGCGCCGTGTGGTCTTCGAACTCGGTCTTGACGATGCCGGGCTGGATGATCACGACGTCGATGCCGAACGGTTCGACCTCCATGCGCAGGCTGTCGGAGTATGCCTCCAGAGCGTGCTTGGTCGCGTAGTACCAGCAGCCGAGCGGGAGCGCGATCTCGCCGCCGATGGAGGAGATGTTGATGATCGTGCCGGACCCCTGCTCGCGCATGTACGGCAGGGCGAGTTGAGTCAGCCGGGCCGGTGCGAAGACGTTGACCTCGAACTGGTCGCGCGCCTGGTCGATGGGGATGTCTTCGGCGGAGCCGTGCAGGACGGTGCCGGCATTGTTGATCAGAACGTCGATGCGGCCCTGTTGGCCGACGATGTCGCCGATGACACGCTCCAGGTCCTCAAGTCGGCGTGCGTCCATGGCCAGGACGTCTCCACCGGCGTCGCGGATGTCGTCCATCTTCTTTACGCGGCGTGCGGCGCCATAGACGATGTGGCCGGCGCGGATGAGTTCGAGTGCGGTGGCCTTGCCGATGCCGGCGGAGGCGCCCGTGACGAGAACGACCTTTTCCATGATGAATCTCCTCTTCGGTCGGGGGAAACGCTAGAGTTGCGTTCCGATTTGCGACAACTCGCAAAACTCATATGCACAGGTCGGAGCCCATATATTGGTGCGATGAGTTTGTAGCTGAGTGCAACAGAGTTGCCAGGGCGTCGCATCCGCGATCGGCCGGCGCATCCTCGACCGGGGAGAGGGATGACATGACAGGGGGCCGGTTGACCGCCGAGGATCGTCGCCGCATCGCCGAAGGGCTGGCGGCCGGCTTGACGTACGCGGAGATCGCTCGCCGGCTGGGACGTTCCAGGTCCACCGTCACCCGCGAAATCGCCAGGAACGGTGGCGCGCACGGCTACCGGGCGGCCCGCGCGCAGCATGCGACGAGCTGGCGCGCCCGCCGCCGCAAGCGCGCTCCCCGCGCCGAGGTTCCGCACACCACCGACAACCGTGACGTCCACACGGCTCGGGAGTTCGAGGAGCAGTTCGTCGCCATGATGATCGAGGCCGGGATGGCGCCCATGACGGCCAGGGTGTTCGCCGCGCTGATCATCAGCGAGGGCGGCAGCCTGACCGCCACGGAACTCACTCAGCAGCTCCAGGTCAGTCCGGCGACGATCTCCCATGCCATCAAATGGCTTGAGCAGAGGGGGATGGTCGCCCGGGAGCGGGAGGCGGGCCGGATGCGGTACTTCGTCGACGTCGACGTCTGGTACCACACCTGGGCGGCCAGTGCCCGGTCGGTGATGATCTGGGCGGACACCGCCCGACGCGGCGCCGAGATCTTCGGCATCGACACACCCACCGGTGACCGGCTCCAGACCTCCAGTCAGTTCTTCGAACTCCTCGGCCGCGACATGGGCCAGGCGGCCGAGCATTGGCGGGCGGCCCTCTCCATGCGCCGCCAGCGATGAACTCCGGTTTGTACGAGCACGAATTGCGGCGACCTTCACCAGGGGAGCGGTTCATCGCGCAAAATCCTTTGTACGCCGAACCGATGCCTCTTTAGGATCGCCCGCATGCGGCGCACGATCATCATCGGAGACATCCACGGCTGCTTCGACGAGCTGCTCGAACTGCTCGAGAAAATCGGCATCCGAACGGACGACCTGCTGGTCAGCGTCGGCGATCTGGTCGACCGCGGTCCAGCGCCCGGTGACGTGGTCAGGCTTTTCCGCGAGCGCCCGAATTCCGTTGCGGTCATGGGCAACCACGAGCGGAAGCACGTACGCGGGATCTTCTCCTACGCACAAGAGATCACCCGCTTGCAGCTTGGCGACCACTACGCCGAAACGGTCGACTGGATGCGGACGCTGCCGTACTACTTCGAGAACGAGCACGTCCGTGTTGTCCACGCCGCAATGCTGTCCGGAATTCCGCTGGCCGAGCAGAGGGAGGAGATCCTCTGTGGCTCGACGAGAGGCGAACGAGAGCTAGCGGCGCTGTCCCCGGACAGCCACTGGTACGACCACTACACCGATGCCAAGCCGGTGGTGTTCGGCCATCACGTGACCGGCCGGGAACCGATGATCCTCGACGACCGGATCTTCGGCCTCGACACCGGTGCCTGCCACGGCTGGAACCTGACCGCACTGTGTCTCCCAGAATTCACGGTCCACTCGGTAAAGGCGCATGCGGATCATTGGTCGACCATCAAGCGCCAGTGGCAGTTACCCGTCCTGAAGTCCAAGCCTTGGCATGACTCCACCTGGCTGGAGCTGGCTCAGGCGATAGAGCGGTTCACTTCGGTATCTGACACCGCCACACGCAGGTGGCTGGAGGCGCTGCAAGAGTGGGCCGCGAATCTGCAGTCGGCATTCCCCGCCCTGGTCGCCACGGCGCATCGGGTCGCGGACGAGCTCACCGTGGAAGAACTGCGCCGACATCCTGCGGCGAAGGTTCTCTTCCAAGCCCGCAACGGCCACCTCGACCAGACCAGCCTGGCCAGGCAGTGCCCGACACCACGCCGAACGATCGACCTGGCGGCCACGTTGGGGCTGGTGCTGGACGAGCTGCCGTGCCGTTTCGTCGGTGACGTCCCCCGTCCCAAGGGCGCGACCACCTTGCCGACTGAGAATGCTTGAGCCCAGGGGGCAGGCGAACGGGCCGAGCATGGCTCGGCCTTGGCCATCTCCAAGATCGCGCAGATGGCCAAGGCCGAGTTATCGAGCTATGGGGTATGTCATGGAGTGGTGAACAACCACCATTGGGCGGTGCCGTTCTGCGAGCAGAACCACGAAATCCATTGATGGGCCTGCTGGCCCTGTAGTCCGGATACCGCGCAGACTTCGAAGCTGGCATAAGGGCCGAGGACGGTCTGGGCGTGAACAGCGCCGGCGGCCGTCCTTTGGCTGGCCGCCATCGCAGGGGCACCGGCACCCAGCAGCAGACTGGTCGCGGCGGCAGCGCCGACCAGCCCGGCAAGCAGGCGGATTCGGTAACTCACGATAAACTCCTTCTCCCGATGTGTTGCCGTTTCCGGCGAAGATGCTTCTTGCCACTCGATCTGTTATCGGTGGATGGCTGCTCGGTTCAGAAGCCGACGGGCCTCAGCAGGAGATCACTAGGGAGAACGGTCGATCGTCGTCGACGGTCATCGGATTCTGAGCCGATGGCGTCGCCGTGCGAACGAAAAGCGTCCTTCCATTGACCGCGCCGACCAGGATCGACGCACTGCCCGGCCCGGGATCATTGCCACCCGACGTGTTGATCGTTCCGGTCAGTGCGCATCTGCTGATGTCGGAGTCCGTCGTCAGGTTGTAGCGGCCCCCGCCGAACTTGTTGACGTTCCTGATGCCCGAAGCAGCGAGCAGGGTTCCGTTTGAGCTGACTTTGGCCCAGAGGATTCCCGGGGCGGCCCGGTTGGCAGACCGCGCTGCGGAGTTGGTTTCCGCTATTGCGCTTGAGGTGGCGAACACGCCACTAGCGATGATGGCAGAGGCCGCCAGCATCATCGGGAGTCGCGCTGACTTCTTCATGTCTACCTCCATGAGAATTGTTATGAATTGGATACGGCTTAAGCTATTGAGCGCAGGCGTTCACCCATGACGGTGCCAGCCACGTAGATGGAGCCGTCAGCGGCGGCGCGTTCGCCGTAGCCACGCCAGGCCGCCGGTCGCCGATGCGCGAAACCCCCGACGGAGTGATTTTGTTCGTCCTGCTCAACGGATTCCTCCTTGGCTGGATGCTTGCTCCGACTGTGCATCGCGGCGGCATACGAGGGGGATCCCTAGATTCAGTGATTGCGATGGCGCGCATTCGCTCAATGCGGGTTTTTGGCTGGAAAGCCAGGAAAAGGCGGTTCGATATCCGTTTCGTGCTCAATGAGACCGAAAGGTTGTCTGGCAGACCGTAGCGACTGTCGTTCACCCGCATGTGTCGGACCGGCCGGCTGCATCGAAGACCTGGAGGCTCGATGCAGTAGTGGCTGGACAGACAGTCCGGTTTGCCGTAGTGGCTGCATGCCTCCACATTTGCGCGATATATCGCCCTGAGCTGGGCAAATGACAAATCGACACCCACGCTCTCGTAGCCGTAGAGCTACGAACCGTTGCGACTGTGATGTAGATCACATGTGCGTTTTTCTTCAGGAAAGCGCCTTCCCTGACATGTCGGTTGACCAGTGAACATGAAGTGCGTGGCTGGCGGGCCCTGACTGCTGGTGTCGGGTAAGTGACGCTCCCGTTGTTGACCGATCTTGGTTTGTCGATCACATTCCGAGTGATCGTTCTTATGTCTGCCTTAGGTGCGCCAAGGCCCCGTTTCCCGGGGTCTGCGTCAGCGTGCCCTGAAGGGATGCGGTATGCGGGCTCGACGTGTACGGATGTGGTTGGCGGCATTGATCGTCGGGCTTTGCGCGATGGTGCTGATTTCGAGTGTCGGGGTGCCGGATCAGCTGGTGGAGCGGGCTGCCGCTGCCGCGCCGGACCCTGAACAGTCCGTGGACGGCCGCCCTGTACCGAAACGCGAGGTCCCCAAGGGTGCGGAGGAGTCGGCGCCGAAGGTGGAGCGGCGTAAGCCGGTGTGGCCGAAGGCGGGAACGGCCGAGGTGGAGGTGTCGGCCGTCGGCAAGGTGGCCGAGGCCGGGACGTTGCCGGTCAAGGTGGGCCAGGTCAAGGGCGGCGGGTTGGACAAGGTCAAGGTGGAGACCTTGTCGCCGGAGGTTGCCCGTGCTCTGGGCGGGGTGGGGATCGCCGCTCGGATGGTGCGGGCCGATGACGGGGCGGCGCCGGGCAAGGTGCGGGCGGAGTTTTCGTACGCGGGCTTCCGGGACGCGTTCGGTGGGAACTTCGTCAGCCGGTTGCGGCTGGTACGGGTGCCGGCGTGTGCGGTCCAGGTGCCGCGGCCGAAGACGTGCGTGGTGCGCCCAGTGGTGGTGCCGTCCACGAACGACGCGAAGGCCGGGACGCTGACCGCGCAGGTCGAGGCGGCGCCGGCCGGCGCGAGTGCGGCGGCGGTCAAGCCGACACCTGCGGGCAAGGATCGTAAGGCGTGGGCTGCCCAGGTAGTGCGCGATCGGCTGGCGGCGCAACTGGCCGCCGGGTCGGTGTATCTGCTGTCGGTCGGCATGACGGGGCCGAACGGCAACTGGGGCGCCACCGATCTGAAGCCGTCGGGGACATGGCAGGCGGGTACGTCGGGTGGTGGGTTCGACTATGACGTGCCGTTGCCGGAGGCGCCGTCGGTGGGCGGTGACGGGCCGGATCTGTCGCTGCAGTACGACGCGTCGTCGGTGGACGGGCAGGGGCAGTGGTCCAACAACCAGTCCAGCGTGGTGGGTGCGGGCTGGGATCTGAGCGCCGGATTCATCGAGCGGCGCTATCGCCGCTGTTACGTCGACAACGCCTACGACGAAAACACCGCAGAGCTGATCTGGACCGCCAAGGAGCTCGGGATCGGCGGGGAGGCGTTGTGCTGGGAGTCGCCGGATGACACCGACGAAGACAGCTCCACCAATGACCGGTCGCAGTCGGAATTGGTGCTGTCGGCGGGTGGCCGGTCGGCGCAGATCGTCAAGGACCGCAATGCGGGCGGGGGCTGGAAGACGGTTCCGGATTTCGGCTGGAAGATCGAGCAGGTCGCCGGGGGAGCCGACAGCCAGCCGTATTGGAAGGTCACCAGCCAGGACGGCACGGTGTGGCGGTTCGGCTACACCAAGGACGCCCAGTGGCAGGTGCCGTACGTGGGCAACGACTCGGGCGAGCCGTGCTACGACCGCTACCTCAACAACGACATTCCGCCGACCTGCACCGGCGTGTGGCGATGGAACCTGGACCAGGAGCTCGACTCCAACGAGAACGTGATCGACTACTCCTACAACCGGGAGAGCAACTACTTCTGCCTGCCCTCGTGCGCGCACGAGCTGTACCGGGTGCTGCCCTATGACCGGGGCGGCACGCTGGCCAAGGTGCAGTGGGGCCACAACACCCAGGTGCCCGGCAGCGTGCCGACCGCGCGTACCACCTTCACCACCGCCGATCGCGGCGGCGTGGACGTGCCGACCGACCTGCAGTGCGCCCAGGCCGCCGGCTGCGCCAACAGCGCGATCGGCTTCTTCTCTACCCGCAAACTCACCTCGGTCCTGACCGAGTCGCTCAACCCCACCTCGAACGGGTGGGACCCGGTGGACCGCCTGGACCTGGCACAGACGTGGATCTACCAGCGCACCGACTTCGGGCCGGCCGACGATCCGGCGCTGTGGCTGGACACCGTGCAGCATGTCGGGCTGGCCACCGCCCAGGAGGTGGCGTTGCCGCCGCTGGACTTCGACGCGGTGATGCTGTCCGGCAAGATGGACTACGACTCCATGTCGGACTGGACCGACCTGCTGTCATGGCGGATGGTGCCGCGCATCGCCGCGATCGGCAACGGGATGGGCGGCCGCACCGAGGTCACCTACGGGCAGGCCGATGCGTGCGGTGGCGGCAAGGGTCGTGACGGCTCCAATTACTTCACCGACAAGAGCGGCGATTGCTACGACGTCGACATGGGCAGCGACCCGGACTCCGGGTATGAGAGCTGGTCGCGCTTCTTCAAGCAGCTCGCGGTCAAGGTCGTCGAACGGGACATGGTCGGCGCCTCGCCGGACATGGTGCATCAGTACGAATTCCTCGGCAAACCTCGCTGGACCAAGCCGGTGCAGTTCGCTGAGCCCGGCCAGGCGCCGCCGACCTCGGACTGGCGCGGCTACAGCCAGGTCCGCACCATCGACGGCTCCGGTACTGACCCGTCGGCCTACACGGTCACCACCCGCACCTTCCTGGGCGGCACCGGCGAGACGCTCACCGACTTCGACGGCGGCACCGTGGTGGACAAGCCCATTCTGCAGGGCAATGTGCTGCAGGAGCAGTCGTGGAAGATGACCGCGCTCAGCCCGCGCGCCTATACCGAGGTGGATTCCACCCGGTGGGAGTACACGATCCAGACCACCGGCAACGGGCCCGGAACCATGGATCCTGCGCTGGTGTTACAGACCCGCGAGCGAGCGCGGGAGAAGGTAACGGGCGGCACCTGGCGCTACACCGACTCCAAGACTGCCTTCAACGCCGACGGCCTGCCTAAGCAGGTCAACGACTACGGCCAGGACGGAGTCAGCACCGACAACTCCTGCACCACCACCAGCTATGCCCGCAACGCCGATACCGGCCAGTGGCTGGTCAACTTCCCCTCCGTGGTGGAGGAGCGGTCTGGTGACGACTGCACGGCGGGCGCGCTGATTGGTAAGACGGTCAACCTGTACGACCTGGGCACCGATCCGGCGACCAACAAGCCCAGCGACGGCAACCTCACCGAGGTCCGCTCCTACGCCAACGCGTCCACCATCTCCACCGCCAAGGCCACCTTCGACGAGTACGGCCGGCAGCTGACCAGCGTGGACCCGCTCGGTAAGACCACTTCGACTACGTACACCCCGCCCGTCGGCTGGCCCAGTACCGGCATCACCACCACCAACCCGCTCGGCCACACCATCACCGCTCGGCTCTCGCATCGCCTGGGCGACGCGGTCGCGGTCACCGACGCCAACGGCAAGACCACCGAGATGGACTATGACGCGCTCGGCCGTACCACCGCGTTGTGGAAGCCGGGCCAGCCGCGCAGTGGCGGTATCCCAAGTGCGACGGTGGCCTATGACATCGCCTGGAATGGCTGGTTAGGTCAGCCGACCGCGCCGATCAAGACGACCGTCAAGCAGCTGCTGACCGGGACGAAGTACACCAGTGCCATCAGCTACGAGGACGGTCTAGGCCGGGCCCGCGAGGCGCAGACCGACTCGCCGTCCGGCGGCCGGATCGTCACCGCCACCACCTACGACGCGCGCGGCCTGACGAGCGCGGTCTCCGAGCCGGTGCACAACACCGGCCAGCCGGGCAGCGGGCTGCTCAATCCCGCGCTGACCGGGCTGCCGCAGTGGACCAAGACCGTCTACGACGATCAGGAACGCCCGGTCGCCTCGATCGCCTACCACCTCGACACTGAGCTGCGCCGCACCAGCACCGCCTACCCCGGCGCCGACCGTACCGAGGTCACCCCGCCCGTCGGCGGCAAGACCGCCACCGTCACCGACGCCTTCGACCGCGCCATCAAGGTCGAGGAGTGGGCCGACGCCACCGCCCACCAGGACTCCAGCTACAGCTACGACCTGCACGACAACCTCACGAAGATGACGGACGCCAACGGCAACGTCCGCACCTACACCTTCGACTGGCTGAACCGGCGCACCGCCGCCACCGATCCGGACGCGGGTGCCTCCAGCTACGGCTACGACCTGGCGGGTCGGCTGGCCTTCAGCATCGACGGCAAGAACCAGAAGATCTCCAACAGCTACGACGACCTCGGCCGACGCACCATCCAATGGGCCGGGGAAGTGTCCACCGGCACCAAACTCGCCGAATTCAGCTACGACACCGTCGCCAAGGGCCAGCCCGGCGCCGCCACCCGCTACACCGCTGGCCAGGCCTACACCCAGACCGTCACCGCCTACGACAGTGACTATCGGCCGACCGCCACCAAACTCACCATCCCGGCCAGCGAAGGCAACCTGGGCCGCGACTACACCTTCACCTCGGCCTACGACGCCGCAGGCAACCTGCGTGAGCAGAGCCTGCCTGACGCGGGTGGGTTAGCCGCCGAGAAGCTCACCTACGCCTACACCGACCTCGGCTTCGCCAAGGGACTGACCTCCGACTTGGGTGGTTTCACCTACGTCAAGGACACGGCCTTCACCCCCACTGGCAAACTCGCCACCCGCTCGCTGGGCGCCGCCGGTCAGGTCAAGCGCACCCTCGAACGCGACACCACCACCGACTGGCTGTCGCGGGTCTCCACCCAGACCAAGGCCGACACCAGCACCCCCGACACCGTCCAGGACGACCGCTACAGCTACAACGTCGCCGGCACCATCACCCGCGTCCTGGACGCCGCCTCGGCCATCCCCGGTACCACCGACGGTCAGTCCGAATGCTTCACCTACGACGGCCTACTCCGGCTGAAGACCGCCTACACCACCACCGCTTCCTCGTGCACCGGGACAGGCGACGCCAAGGGCTTGGACCCCTACAGCCAGGCGTATTCCTACGACAAGGTCGGCAACCTCACCAGCCTGACCGACAACGGCCAGACCGCCACCTACTCCTATCCCGCCCCCGGCGCCACCGCGGTCCGGCCCAATGCCGTCACCTCCATCACCCGTCCCACCGGCACCGACACCTACGCCTACGACAACGCCGGGCAGTTGTCAGCTCGCACCGTGGCCGGCAAGCAGGCCACCTTCGACTTCGACCAACTCGGCCAGCTGGCACAGGCAACCGTCGACGGCAAGCAGACCTCGATGGTCTACGACGCCGCTGGGCAGCGGCTGATCCGCCGCGACCCCGACGGCAGCACCACCCTCTACCTCGGCCCGATGGAACTGCGCCTGTCTGGCGGCCTAGTCGCGGGCAAGCGCTACTACAGCGCCAGCGACGGCTCCCCGATCGCCATGCGCGACGCCACCGGCGTCACCTGGCTCCTGGCCGGCCAGCACGGCAGCACCCAACTGGCCATCAACGCCACCACCGGCACCATCAACCGCGAACGCTACCTGCCGTACGGCCAGCGCCGCGGCGGCGACGACCTGCCCTTCACCGACCGAGGCTTCCTCGGCAAGATCGAAGACGCCGCCACCGGCCTGGACTACCTCGGCGCCCGCTACTACGACCCCGCCATCGCCAAATTCATCTCCACCGACCCCGAACTCGACCTACGCACCCCCGAATGGGCCAACCCCTACAGCTACGCCGCCAACGACCCCATCACCCAATCCGACCCCGACGGTCGCCGCGTCGACACCGGAAACGCCAAATCCGACAAAACCTTCTCCAAAACACACAAGCCCAGCGGCCAGAAAAAGAAGACATGGGAGATCAAGCTCGAAAGGAAAGAAAGAAAGCGGCTGCACAAGCAGGCAACCGCAAACGAGCGCAATCGAACCCGCGACGCTCTGGCTGCAGACAAGATTCGGCAGCAGCGGGAAGACGACGCCATGAAGTCGCAGGTTCCATGCAAGGGTCACAACAAATGCGACGAGGGTCGGGTCGAAGAAAACGATGACGTATCGAACATCATCGGGGCTGTAACCGGCATAGGCGGAGTCGTTAAAGGCATCGGCGCGGCGTTGGTTCGTGCCGCAGCGCGCGCTGGAGCAAAGACAGCCGTTAAAGAGGCTGAAGTCGCGGTCGGCACTAAGGGCGTCAAGGCACTTCGCAAGTGTCTCGATAGCTTCGCGGCTGGCACCTACGTCCTCATGGCCAACGGCACCAAAAAACGAATAGAAGAGATCAAGGTCGGCGACAAAGTGCTCGCCGACGACCCCGAGACGGGCAAAAGCGGCGCCAAGAAGGTCACAGCACTCCACCGCAACCGCGACACCGACCTGGCCGACATCACCATCCCGACCGCCGATGGCCACGCCACCATCCACACGACCCAGCACCACCCCTTCTGGAACGCCACCAAAAAGACCTGGGTCGATGCCGCTGACTTGCATCCCGCGGATACCCTCCGGACACCCCGTGGTGGCCGCGTCACAATCGTCAAGGTGCGAGCCTTCGCCGGCGCGCAGTACATGTACAACCTGACAATCGACGACATCCACGCGTACTATGTGCTCGCAGCTGCCACCCCGGTCCTCGTCCACAACAGCAATGGGCCCTGTAGCGTTGCAACCCTGCCAAACCTTCACGGGAAATCTCTCGCTGAAGCCGAGCAGGAGATCTACAGCCGTGGCTTTACCTTTAAGTCGGAGACCAAGGGTGGATACCGGAGGTACGACCATTCAGACGGGAGTGTGCTTTGGATCCGGCCGAACGGAGAAGTTCAAAGGATCGGACCGAAGATTGATCCTGGTCCGAACCAAAAGAACTACAGTGTCAGATACGGCCCGGACGGAAAGGTCGCAACTGGGCATTCAACGGGGGAGTTCGTAGTACGATGAGCGCATTTGATCAGTTCCTCAAGGTTGCGCCGCGCTGCGAGGGGTACGTCGTGGATCGACTCTCTTTGGCGCAAGTCGATGACGTTGATGCTCTTGAGATCGGTCTCCGCTGGGGGCCCGAGAAGCCGGATATTATGCTCGCCTTTCGAGATTTGTATTTCTTCTCCATTGGTAGGACTCCCGGGCCCGGAGCCGGGCCGCTGGATCAGGTGATGGCAACGGTGCTGGGACCTGAGAATGCGCCTTGGCCCGACGGTATCTCTCTTGACCTCGTACGCTCAACTTCCTTGCCGCCGTTGCTCTGGCTTAGGGTAGAGGGACCGGTACAGTTCGACGTGATCGCTGCAATCGCAACGGTTTCGCTTGAGGTCCTGACCTGATCCTGGGCGCTGAGAAGCTGTACGGATAGGTGAGCCCCGCTAATACGGCAGTCGCTATTCACGGCGTGACCAGCATGAATGCGCGATAGGCCGATGCGATCTTGTGACCGGAAGCGGGAACAACGAGAGCAGCCGCTCGTGATCAAGACTGTGTGACGAGTACAAGTGCGCCACGAGGCGCGGTTATTTCCGGATGGAGGTGGAAGACCATCCGTTTCTTCGCCGTCGTAGCGGCGGGGTAAAGCTGGAGGCAGCCGTGCGACGTGATGTCGCACGTTGTGAGTGATCACGCCAGTTTGGAGGTCATGTTGATGAGGGTGTGATCCGGTCCAGTGTCCGTGGGACCGTCCCCGCCCTGGCGTGCGTCGCGGGTAACCGCGGGGTGCGGAGCCTGGGGTGAGAGCCGAAGTCGTTCCCGTTCCATCCGGGGATGGCGGGCCTGGGGAAGGCCGGACGGGTGAACGTGAGTGAATCTTCGCATGCTCCGTTATCAGCAGCTCCGCCGATGGGATGTTCCAGCGGGGTATAGGGCTGGCCGCTGGGAAGCGGCAGGCGCTGGTCAGAGAGGCTGCGCTGGCCGGGAGGACACCGCCGCCCCGGAGTAAAGAAGGCACCCACCCCGGCCGCATCTCACGCGTGTGGAACACGGCAACCCCGACAGAGTCCGGCCCGCCCAGGCGGGATCGGTAGGCCGACCGCAAGGAGAGCGGAACCCTCTGGCGGGAACAGGATGCTCAAGAAGCGAATGCCGGTGGACGAAAGTCGGCAGGAAACCGGGACGGCAGGGCAGCTCCTCCAAGCTGCTGTCCCGGATAACTGGCCGGATACCGGGCCGAGTGCCTGGGCTCCGAAAGGGGCGCTGACGTGAGCAGGTGAGCCTTTGAAGTGATGCAGTTCGAGCCGCCGGAGCCGAAGGGCAAGTTGGACACCGCATGGTGAACGGACCAGAGGACGTACGCCTCGATTGGGAGGCCGTCGATTGGCGGCTGCACGAGGAGAACGTACGGCGGCTGAGGCAGCGGATCTTCAAGGCGGCGCAGGAGCAGGACTGGCCCAAGGTCAGGAGCCTGCAGAAGCTGATGCTGCGGAGCTGGAGTAACACGCTGGTGAGCGTGCGGCAGGCGACGCAGCGCAACGCTGGCCGCAAGACGGCTGGGGTCGATGGGCGGGTCGCGTTGACCTCCCCGGCCAGGACGGAGCTGGCGGTGCGAGTGCATCGTGATGCCTCGTCTTGGAGACCTCGGCCGGTCAAGCGGGTGTATATACCCAAGGCGGGTAACCGTGCGAAGCTCCGGCCGCTCGGGATTCCGGTGATCATGGACCGATGCCATCAGGGCAGGGTCCGTAACGCGTTGGAGCCCGAGTGGGAATCCCGATTTGAGCCCAAGTCTTACGGGTTCCGGCCTGGGCGGAGCTGCCAGGACGCCATCAGTGCGATCTTCAACATCTGCCGAGGCTCTCGGGCCAAGCGGGTGTGGGCGCTGGACGCGGACCTGGCTGCGGCGTTCGACCGGATCGACCATTCCCGGCTTCTGGAAGCTCTCGGATCGTTCCCCGCCAGGGACCTGATCCGGGACTGGTTGAAGGCCGGGGTGTTCGAGAAGGGCAAGGGATTCGCGCCGACCGAGGAGGGCACTCCACAGGGCGGCGTGATCAGTCCGTTGCTGTTGAACATCGCGTTGCACGGGCTGGAGAAAGCCGCAGGAGTCCGTTATCGCCAGGCTGCCGGTGCTCACTGCGGTGAGGCGATGCCGGGCTCGCCGCTGGTGATCCGCTACGCGGATGATCTCATCGCGTTCTGCCACAGCCAGCGGCAAGCGCAGCAGGTCAAGGCAGCGTTGGCGGAGTGGCTGGCACCCCGGGGTCTGGCCTTCAACGAGGACAAGACCCAGATCGTCCACCTGTCCGCAGGGTGTGACTTCTTGGGGTTCAACGTCAGGCGCTACGGCGACAAGCTGCTGATCAAACCATCGGATGTGGCTCTCCGGCGTATCCGGGAACGGCTACGCACCGAGATCCACGCACTGCGCGGGTCCAATGCGGCGGCGGTCATCGCTGCGCTCACCCCGATCATTCGGGGGTGGGCAGCCTACTACCGGGGTGTGGTGGCCAAGAAATCGTTCAGTTCGCTGGACGACTACCTGTGGAAGCTCACCTACAAGTGGGCGACCTTCAGCCACCCCACCAAGTCGAAAACGTGGGTCTCGGCCCGCTACTTCGGCAAGTTCAACAAGTTCAGGAACGACCGCTGGGTGTTCGGTGACGTCGCCAGCGGCACCCACCTAGTGAAGTTCTCCTGGACCGGCATCGTCAGGCACGTCATGGTCAAAGGCGGAGCGTCCCCCGACGACCCCGCCCTGGCCGAGTACTGGGCCATGCGGCGGCAGCGCGTCAAACCACCGTTGGACGGCTACACGCTGAACCTGCTCACCAGGCAGGACGGCCGATGCCCGCTCTGCGGCGAGGAACTGCTGTCCGCTGAACAGCCGCCAGATACCCCCACCGAGTGGGAACGCTGGTGGCTGCACGTCGTTCGTCGTGCAATAGTCGCAGACTATCTCGTTCACCACGGACGGCCGGGCTCACCCGACGGTGACCACACCCGCCTCGTTCACGCCTCCTGCCGGCGCGAGTACCACAACCGCCAGCACAGGAGACCAGCGCTTCACCCTGAACCGCCCTCGCGGCTCGCTTGAGCTGCTTGCGGTGAAAGCCGCCCGAGCAGTTCTGAGGGGGGACCGGCAGGGCAACCTGCCGGTCCTACCCGACTGACCCGGGGATCACCAAGGAGGGTGGGAGTAGCCTCGACAAAGTAGCGCCGGTTCAGTACTACCGGATGGGTCGGGCGCGGTGAGCGAGACGAGAAGGTATACGCGAGATCACGTCATGCGCGGGGTGTATTGCGCGCTGCGTGAGCGGGTGGCCAAGCCCGCTTCCTCGAGGGCGCGCAGGATGCCCCAGATGCGGGCGGCGCTCAGGTCGTGGGCCTTGCCCGGTAACGCTCCGGAGGTCCACAGGATCGTCCCGTTCGGTGAGGCGAGGACCTGCACGTTCATGCCATGCACGCGGTGCTTGCCGGAGAAGTACGGCCGGTCGGCCTTGATCCGGTCAGTGTGGATCAGCGTGCCGTCCAGCACCAGGTAGTGCAGCCCGTCCCGCTTGGCCTTGCGCAGCGCCTGGCCGAGCTTGGGCGACCGGGCCGACAGCAGCGCGATCGTCTCCTCCACATACCGCCACGCGGTCGCGGTCGACACCCCGAAACCGGCTCCGAGCTCGGTGAACGTCTCGCC
>NZ_JBEZFW010000038.1:0-54027 GCF_040649695.1 Nonomuraea sp. NPDC048901
CCTCGGCACGGGGCGACCAGAAGCACCAGGTCACAGGTCAGAAGGGGTGCGCCCCGCTCAGCCTCAGGACGCGGGAACACAGAGGTTATTTCCTAGTCCTGGGAAATTTCCAACGGATTTGCCTGACCTGCGACGATGTATGCCCAAGTGACTGCAGTCTCGATTCACTTACCGTGTGGGCCATGAGCGACAAGCCGGAGTTTGGGTACGGCGCGAGCGGTCGGCCGCTGTGGACCGCGCGGGATCGGGACGCTGAGGTCATCCGGACGGTGCTGCGCAAGGCGGAACGGCGGGAATTCAGCGAACGCCATGACGGGTTTGTCGAGGGCGGGGACGACGGGGCGCCGTTCCTTGTCGCGTGCGCCGTCGAGGCCGAGGTTCCGCGCCGGAGCTTACGCGGTATCGGGTCGATCTGGTGAAGGCTGGGTATCGAGTCGAGCCTGACCCCGACGATGATCAGGTGCCGCTGGTGCGGGACGGCTCGTGATGCGGTGGTCTACCGGGTGATGTGGGGGTCAGCGGGTACGGCGACGCTGGACGGGGTCGGCTTCGGCGGTGATGCGGGCGGAGGTCTCTTCACCGAGTCGCACGTAGCGGCCGAGGCTGGCCAGATGCTGGTGGCGGCTTTTGGCCTGCAGTTCGGGCGCTGTTCGGCCGGCTTGGGCGAGGTGCTGCAGCGCCCAGTGGCGGAGCTGGTGCAAGGTCCACCCTTGCCGGTGCGGGTCGAGCTTTGCGGAGGCGGTCTTGAACAGGTACTCGGCGCGCGGGTAGGACAGTCGGCCTCGCCCGGTGACGGGGCAGATGTCGGCGGCTGCCGGCGTTCGGCGTCCAGAGGTGGGGGCGCGCCGGTCGGTCAGGAAGACCGGTCCGGTCGTGCGGCCGGTCAGCAGGCGGGGCAGCAGCCGGGCCGTGGGGGTGGCCCAGTGTACGTACTCGATCGCGCCGCTCTTGGAGACGACGCGGGCGCGGCGGAACTCCAGGTCGAGGTCTTCGACGTTGAGGGTGAGGATTTCGTCGGCGCGGCCGGCCGTGTCGTACAGCACCCTCCACAGGACTCTTTCCCGCAAGGCGGGCGCGGGGTCGGTGAAGAGCGTCTCCAACCGGGTGCGCGGGATGGCGCGGTCGCCTCGGTGTGCCGTCCTGCGGCGTTCCAGCCGCCGGGCCGGGTTGGTGGCCAGCAGTTCCTGGCGCTGGGCCCAGGCGGTGAACGAGGTCAGCGCGGATAGGTGCCGGTTCCAGGTCGCGGCGGCCGCGGCGTTCCAGTGGTCCATCACCGCGGCGTAGTGCTCGGGCTGCAGGACGGCGACCGGATGGTGCGGGCCGGTGGCCGCGGTCAGCCGGGTGAGGGTCTCGGCGTAGCCGGCGCGGGTGGTGGCCGCAGCGAGGGAGTCGAGGAAACGCTCGACCGCAGCCGTGACCGTCACGCTGGCGGTCGCAAGGTCGGGCTGGCTGGGGAACGCCACGATGGACACGGAGCCGCCTCCCGAAAGGCGATGTGACACATAATGTAGCCGAGTCGCCTGCGCGGCGGCGGGCGCCGAGCTGGGCGAAGGTGACCCGGCGGCAGCCAGTGTGACAGATAATTCACATTCTGTGTCACGCTGCCGAGCGGTCCTGGGTGGGACGGGTGTTCCTGGGTGGGACTGCGCGAGAGAGCCGCGGGTCGGCGTGCCGATCAGGGGGCCCTTTTGCGGGAGGCGGTCGGCAGTACACGGGGACGCAGCCGGGTGCGCACACCGTCCATGATGTCGGCGAGTTGGGCGATCTCCTCGTCGGTCAGGAGGTCGATCAGGCCGTCGCGGACCGCCTCCACATGTCCGGGCGCGGTCTTCTCGAGGAGTCGCTGGCCGTCTTCGGTGATGACGACCATGGCCCTGCGTTCGTCGTTGGTGTCGGTTTCGCGGCGTAGCAGGCCGGCCTTCTCCAGTTGGGCCACTTGGTAGCTCAGGCCGCTGCGCGAGGTGATCATCAGGTCGGCGAGCTCGGTGATGCACCGGCGTTGGGGGGCGCACTCGTTGGCCCAGTGCAGGATCTCGTACTGGATCATGGTGAGGCCGGCGTCGTCTCGAAGTTGGCGTTCGACATGGCGCTGGATCAGGCCGGAGGTTTCCAGGAAGCCGGTCCAGGCGCGCATCTGCGTCTCGTTCAACCACCGCGGTTCGCTCATGTGAGGAGCCTATCGGAGTTGCGTCGAATTCGACGCATCCGTACGATCGACTCCGTTGCGCCGATGCGTCGAATTCGACGCATTTCGTGTCGTGCATCGACGCGCCTCACATCTCGGAAAGGGCCACTCATGAAGATCAGCATCATCGGCAAGGGCAACGTCGGCTCCGCGTTGGAGCGCCGTCTTGCCACGGCCGGGCACACGGTCACCACGGCGAACTCTTCCACCGCTCCGGACCAGGTCGCGGCGCAGGTCGCCGAGGCCGACGTCACCGTGCTGGCCGTGCCGTTCCCCGCCATCGCCCAGCTCGACGCCAAGATCAAGACCGCCCTGGCGGACAAGGTCGTGATCGATGTCACCAACCCGCTGGCGGCCGACTTCATGTCGCTGACCATCGGGCACACCACCTCGGCGGGTGAGCAGGTCGCCGCCACACTGCCCGGCGCCCGGGTGGTCAAGGCCTTCAATACCGTGTTCGCCGCCACCCTGGACACCCCCGGCCTGTTCTTGCCGGTGGCCTCCGACGATGAGGCCGCCAGGAAGACCGTGCTGGAGTTGGGCACGCAGCTCGGCTTCGACGCCGTGGACGCCGGCCCGCTGGCCAACGCCCGCTACCTGGAGCCGGCCGTGGAACTGCTGATTCAGCTCGCGTACGGGCTGGGGATGGGCGCAGGCATCGGCTTCACTCTGGCACGGGCATGACGATCCCGACGTGGACGGCGGGATTCCGCCCGGCGGTCATCAGCCCGTACGAGCGGATCTCGTCCCATGCCTTCGGCGAGGAGGCCACCCGGCAGACCTTTGATCCGCCGACCATCCGTACAACCGCGGCGTGCACCGGAAAGGGCGGGAGATGACCGATCACGACCTGTCCGGCAGGGTGGCCTTGCTCACCGGGGCATCAGGCGGCATCGGCCAGGCACTAGGCCAGCGCCTCATCGCCTCCGGCGTAAAGACCGCCTTCGTCTACGGTTCACACTCCAACCCGGCCCACGCGTTGGTCGCCCAGGCCCAGAACGCGATGGTCGACGCGGTCGCGCTCGCCGGCGACCTCGCCGACCCGCACGTCCCGGCCAGACTGCTGAATGAGGCCGCCGACGCGCTCGGCGGCCCCGTGGACATCCTGATCCCCAACGCAGGCCATGCGCTCCAGCAGGACTACACCACGCTCGAACTCCAGGCGTGGGACCGTACGCTCGCGGTCAACCTGCGCGCCCCCTTCCTGCTGGCCCAGCACGCCCTGCCGGGCATGGCCGCACGCGGGTACGGGCGCGTGCTGTTCATGTCCTCGGTCGCCGCCTTCACCGGCGGCATCATCGGCGCGGACTACGCCGCCTCCAAGGCCGGACTGCACGGCCTGACCCACTTCCTGGCCGCCCGCGTCGCCTCCCGCGGCGTGACGGTCAACGCCCTGGCGCCCGCTCTGATCGCCGACACCCGCATGCTGCCTGGCAACGCCGATCCCCGCGCACTGCCCGTCGGCCGGTTCGGCCAACCCCAGGAGGTCGCCGACCTAGCGCTGGCCGTCCTGCGCAACGGATATCTCACCAACCAAGTGCTGAGCCTGGACGGCGGCGCCTACCCGCGCTGACCTCTCCCTCTTTGCTGACAGGAGCCCCTCATGCCTGTGGCCCTGCTCGCCCTTGCGATCAGCGCATTCGGCATCGGAACCACCGAATTCATCATCAACGGCCTGCTGCCCGAGCTGGCCGCCGACTTCGACGTCAGCATTCCGGCCGCCGGGCTGCTGGTCTCGGGATACGCAGCCGGCGTGGTCATCGGCGCGCCCCTGCTCACCATGGCGGGAGCGCGCCTGCCCCGCAAGACCATGCTGCTCGCCCTGATGATCCTCTTCCTGGCCGGGAACATCCTCTCAGCGCTGGCACCCTCCTACGGCGTGCTGATGGCCGGGCGGATCGCCGCGGCCTTCTCCCACGGCGCCTTCTTCGGCGTCGGCGCCGTCGTCGCGGCCGACCTGGTGAAACCGGCCAAGCGCGCCAGCGCGCTGTCGGTGATGTTCTCCGGCCTGAGTATGGCGAACGTCCTCGGCGTGCCCGCTGGCACCGCGATCGGGCAGGCGTTCGGCTGGCGCGCCACCTTCTGGGCCGTCGTCGCCGTCGCGGTGGTCGGCCTTGCGGGGGTGGCGGCGCTGGTCCCCTCCCGCCCTCGCCCCCAAGAGCAGAGCCTCCTGCGCGAGCTGAGTGTCTTCCGGCAGGGCGGCGTGTGGCTCGCGCTGACCATGACCGTGTTCGGATTCGCGCCCGTCTTCACGGTGATCACCTTCATCGCGCCGATGATGACCGACGTGGGCGGTTTCTCCCCGGGAACGGTGCCCGTGGTCATGGGGCTGCTCGGAGTCGGCCTGGTCGCGGGTAACCTTCTCGGCGGCCGCCTGGCCGACCGGGCCGTGCTACCCGCGGTCTACATCTCCGTCGGCACCCTCACCGCCCTATCGGCGATCGTCGCCGTGGCGGCGGACAACCAACCGGCCTTCATCGCCGCGATCGTCCTGTTCGGGGTGGCGGCCTTCGCGACAATCCCGCCATTGCAGACGTGGATGCTCGACAGCGCCTCACAAGCGCCCGCCCTGGCCTCGGCGGCCAACATCGGTGCATTCAACCTGGCCAACACCCTCGGCTCCCTGCTCGCCGGACTCACTATCGAGACCGGGCACGGATACGCGGCACCGGCCTGGATCGGCATGGCGCTGGGCCTGGCCGGCCTGGCCGTGACCGGGCTGGTAAGCCTGCGCATCCGCCACCAAGCCCTGCGGGCAGATGCTGACCAGAAACACCAGAAGACGGCACAGCCGTTCGCCTCCTCTGGGCCGGCGAATCCCGCGACATCAGACACCAGCACCACCATCAGTGAGGCATAACCGCACGTCGATGGTGACGGCCCGCCCCTCACGCGTGCCATCACCATTGTTGTCCCTGCGGTTCAGGGCGCCAGTCCCAGCTCCCGCAGCTGGGCGGTCCTCAACGGCCGCCAGCCGCCGCCGTCCAGCTTGGCCAGCTCGGCCTCCACGTCGACGGTGATTACGCCGAAGAAGTTGACGTTCTCGCTGTGTGCTGGGGAGATGTGGGCCAGCAGCTCGTCGGGAATGTCCCGGCCGGCCGCCCGCAGCTGCCGCACGGCCAGCGAGTAGTACTCCGTCGTCCACGCGATGACAGAGTTGGTCAAAACGGTCAAACACCATGCCTGGTCCGTCTGGTCAGCCAAGGCCGGCTTGGTGATGGCGCCCTGCTGGGCGTAGTGCAGGTCCCGGCGCAGCGCGTGCAGGCTCTCGGGGCCTCTCCCCGAAGCGTGGACATTGATGTGTATGGCCTGTGTCATCGCGGCGTGGTGGAGGGGCGAGGAACGAACCAGGCGATTAGGGCTGATGCGGCCAGCAATCCGGCTCCGGTCAGGAATGCCGCCGCGTAGCCGCTGGTGAGCGCTGGAGCCGAATGGGGGTCCGTGGCGGTGCTGGTGACGGAGAGGGCGAGGACGTTCAGGAGTGAGATGCCCACGGCTCCGCCGATCTGTTGGGTGGCGTTGGTCAGCGCGCTGGCGATGCCGCTGTCTTCGGGCAAGACATCCTGCAAGGTGATGCTGACGATCGTGGTGAGTGCGGCGCCCACCCCTGTGCCGACCACGAGTTGGGCGATCAGCAGGACGGCAAAGCCGCTGTGGGGGTCGATGGTGGCCAGGCCGGCCATTCCCAGCGCGCCCACAGCCAGGCCACCGATCAGGATGGTTCTGGGCGTGACACGCGCGGGCAACCTGCCGATGCCCAGGGCACCGATCAGGATGCCAACGGCCATGGGGACGAAGGCCAGGCCGGCCTGCAGCGCGGAGTAGTGCTTGACGCTTTGCAGGTAGTAGGTGAGGAACAGGTAAGCGGCGTACAGAGCGCCACCGGCCATAAAGTTGATCACGTGTCCGTTGCCCCGGACCCGGTGGGCCACCACGCGCAGAGGCATCATCGGCTGTGGCGAGCGGTGCTCGATCCAGACGAACAGCACCAGCAACGCCATACCTGCCAGCCCGAAGCCCAGGGACACAGGATGGGTCCAGCCCCGCGCTTCCGCCTGTGAGACGGCGTAGATCAGCGCACCGATGCCCAGCGTGGCGGTCAGCGCGCCGGGCAGGTCATAGCGAATCGGTCCACTGGATCGACTGTCACGCAACACTCGCACGGCAGCGACCAGCAAGATCGCCACGATGGGGACGTTGATCAGCAAGCACCAGCGCCAGGAGGCGTACTCGGTGAGCACGCCGCCGAAGATCATGCCCGCCACTCCTCCGGTGCCGACGGCCGCGCCGAAGACGCCGAAGGCCTTGGCGCGTTCGCTCGTGTCGGTGAAGGAGGTGGTGAGCATGGCAAGTCCGGCGGGGGCGAAAAACGCTCCGGTCAGGCCCTGCGCGGCTCTGCCGGCCAGCAGCAGCAACGGGTCTTGGGCCAGCCCGGCGAGCGCCGAGGCTAGCGCGAAGCCCACCAGCCCCGCGACGAAGGCCTTCTTGCGGCCATGCAGGTCGGCCACCCGGCCGCCGAGCAGCAGGAAGCCGCCGAGGTCAGCGAATAGGCGGTGACCACCCATTGCCTGTCGCCGTCGGACATGCCGAGCGCGGCTTGGGCTGAGGGCAGTGCGATGTTGACGATGTTGGCGTCGAGCACGATCAGCAACTGGGCCGTGACGATCACCCAGAGCATCTTCCAGCGTCGGGGGTCGCTGCCGCCCGAAGAGCCGGGCTCGGTGGTGTTCCTATCGATCTGCTTGCGCTTCATTTGCCTCTCCCGTCCGTCATAGGCCGACACTTTACAACAGTCTGTCGAAAAGTCGTCAGCCTGATTGAGGGCGGCACAGGCAGGTGCGGTTCCTACGGGGCGTACACGGACGCTGCTCAGCGGCGGCGCTGAGCAGCGCCGTCCAGGAAGAGATCCAGTTTGCGCTCGAACCAGGCCTCCGGAGGTCCTGAGACCGCCGCGGCGAGCACAGGGCGCAGCCGCTGGTCGTAGTCGTCCAGCCAGGGCTCGATCAGCTCGCGGCGCCGTCGCTGCCGGCCGAGCGATGTCTGCGTTCCTGGCTCACCCTCCGCTGCGCCGATGAACGCCTGCACCACCAGTTCGGCGACCATGTCCATGATCAACGCTGCGTCCTGGCTGCTGAATCCGAACCCCAGCAAGGCGACACCGGTCCGGTTGTAGCGACGCACCAAGGCGGCGGAGGTCAGCCTCAAGGAGATGATCTCTTCGGCCAGTCCGGGGTGGGATGTGTACAGACGCCAGTGCGCCCATGCCGTTTCGGCCAGGAAAGCACGCCAGTCTTGCCCGGGCTCCGGCCACTCGACCGTGTCCACAGCCTGGTCCACTGCGGCCGCGGCCAGCTCATCCCGGCTGCGAAAGTATCCGTACAGCGTCGAGTGCGAGGTGCCAAGCCTCTTGGCCACCGCGGTCATGGTGAACTCCGCCAGACCGATCTCCAACGCCGCGGCCACGATCGCATCGCGGTCCGCGAACGGCGGCCGCCCCATCCGGGAGGAAACCGAGCCGTCCGTAGTCCGCCGCCTGTCGCGCCCGCCCATCGACACCCTCCTGGCATCCATTACTTCGCAACTGATGCTACGGAATGCCGGCACCGTGGTCGGGAGTATCTCCGGCGTCACCAGATCGCTCGATCTTCTCATCCGGTCGTCTCAAGCGGTCACCCGCAGAACGGCCGCAGGGGCGCCACGGCCTTCTCCGCCTGATCGCGTCACATGAGAGCAAGTCTCTAGGTCACGACTTGGTCTAGGCTGCGTCCGGTCGTATCGGTTCGGGCTGCGCCGAAGACAGCCCCGATCCAGGCGGTGTGGGGCGGTAGGCGATGGCGGCCACGAAGGCGCTTGCCAGTGCGATGGCCGAGGCGGCGACGAATGCGGCGATCCCGCTGTCGTCGAGCCCGGTCAGCTGGCCCGCGATGGCGGTGCCCAGGCCATAGCCGGTCCACATGAAGGTGTTCAGCCAAGCGAAGACCTCCGTGCGGTAGCGGGCGGGGGCATGCTCGGCGAGCAGGGTGGGCTGAACCGCGTCGCGCGGCCCCGTCAGCAGCCCGATCACAGCGATCAGGACGGCCAGGGCGAGGAATTCCGGTGCGAAAGCTCCGGCGAGCATGCTGGCGCCATCGGCCAGGGACAAGACGATGAGCAGGCGCTTGCCGGAGATGGGCCAGGTGCGAGATCCATAGCCGAGCGCGCCGACGAGCGCGCCGGCCGACAGCAGCCCCATCAACACTCCCGCCGAGGACGGCGAGCCGAACTTCGTGGCCGCGGCCACCGTGGCGATGCGCAGGCAGCCGAAAGAGAAGGTGCCGAAGGCGGCCAGGATCAGCAGGACCAGGGTAGGGCGGTGGCTGAGGGGCCCGGCCAGCCGACTCAGCCGGGTACCGGCCTTCGCGGCCGGTGTCACCGACGCCGCCTGGCGTACCCCGCGTGACACGAGCATGAGGCTGGTCCCGATCAGCAGGCAGGCGCCGGCGGCGGCCACCACACGATCCGTCGGCATCGCCAGCATCAACACCGGCACCAGCAGGGGACCGAGAATGAACATCACCTCGTTGACCGCATTGTCGGCCGCGTAGGCGGCCGGCAGCGAGTCGGGCGGGACGATCCGCGGCCAGCTGCCTCTGATCACGGCGCCGACGGGTGGTGTGGTGGCGCCCAGCAGCACCGCCGCGCCTACCATGGCGGCGGATCCGGCCTGGTAGGCGGACAAGAGCAGGCCATAGGCCACGGCGTGAGCGGCGAGGTAGGCCGCCAGCACCGGGCGCGCGCCATGACGGTCGGCCAGCCGGCCGCCCAGCGGCGCGCACAGGGCCAAGGCCAGGGCGTGCCCAATAAGGACGAAGCCGGCCGCAGCATAGGAGTCGAGCTGGTCGACGGCCGCCAGCAGTAACGCGAGGCTGAGCACCGGAGTGCTCAACTTGACGATCATCCCCACGGCGAGCAGGAAGGGGACGCCTGGCTGGATCAGCAGGCGGCGATAGGACGTGACCACAAGCACTCCGTTACCATCAATTTCAGTTACGCCTATAACATCGGAAAGGTTGTTACTGGTCAAGTGGAAATAGCCTGTAACGTGACGCGGCAAGCGCCGCTGATAGCCGAGCTGGTCAATGCGGCGACCACGCACCGGCCAGGTGGCGCCAGGACGCGGTGCCTGGAGGGAGAGGAGTTGGTGACGGTCGTCGCCGCCGCAACAGGCGAACGCGCCGGGATGGCGCTGCGGGCCGACCCGGACGCCGGTCTACGCCTGGCCGAGCTGGCCCGCGAACTGCGCGAGGTGCTGCTGGCGGAGCAGGCAGCGGACCAGGCCGCGCGCATCAACGCCCTGATCCGCAGGTACGGCGCGCAACCGTACCTGGTCGAGGACGTCGGCCAGCCGTTCCATCTGCACTTCCATGGATCGGGCGGCACCTACGTGGAAGCGATGGGCGGCGAGTTCGCCACCGCTCTCGCGCTGATCGTGGACGGCTACGGCCCCGACCGGTTCGGGCAATGCGAGGCCCACCAGTGCGATGCCGTCTATATCGACCTCACCCGCAACGGGTCACGCCGCTACTGCAGCACCGCCTGCACCGCCCGGGCCAAGACCGCCGCCTACCGCAGCCGCCGACATGCCTGAGCCATGAACTCGCCCGGATTGTCGAGCTTCCGGAATGTAGCAATTCCGGAAGGAGACTCCAAGGGTGACTTCCGGAAACACAACTAAAGAGATCTCGCAGAGCCCCGGATCAACTTCCGGAAACACAAACCGAAGACGAGCGGTCGTGCTTCCCGGCCTGTATGCGGCGATCCTCGCCGAGTACGCCACCGCGCTGGAGCGCTCACCGCTGGCCGACTCCAGCAAGACCAAGTACCACTCCCGGCTGCGCGGCTACCTGGCCTGGCTCGCCGACCAGGCCGACGCCGACGCACTGGACGGCGACCCGCTCACCGACCCCATCGCCGCCACCGGCGCCGTGCGCGACTTCCGCCGCTACCTGAAGAACGGCCGCCGCGCCCCCAACACCATCGACACCTACCTGTCGGCCATCGACGACTTCTACGCCCGCCGCGGCCTCGGCAAACCCCGAGCACGGCGCGAACGCGACTCCCGCCGCACCGCACCCCACGCCCTGGACGCCCGCCGCGCCCGCCGCTACGTGCGCCACGTTCAGCTCACCGCCGGCCCGCGCGACAAGGCCCTCGCGCTGCTGCCCTACTTCGCGGGCTTGCGCATCTCCGAAGTGGTCGGCCTCGACCTGGCCGACGTCCGTCTCTCAGCCCGCAAAGGCGAGCTGCGTATCCGAGGCAAGGGCCGCGACGGCGGCAAGATCCGCCACATGCCTGTCCACCCCGACCTGCGCCAGGTCCTCACCGACTGGCTTCAGACCCGCGCCGGCTGGAAGGGCGCCAGCAGCACCGCGGTGTTCCTCAACCACCGCGGCGGCCGCCTGAGCGACCGCGCCGCCCGCGACATCATTACCGGCCTCGGCGAGGCCTGCGGCATCAACGACGACCCCACCGACCCCTTCGGCCCGCACGTCCTGCGCCACACCTTCGCCACCCAACTCATCCGCGACGGCAAAGACCCCATCCTGGTCGCCGAACTCCTCGGCCACGGCTCTCTGGACACCACTCGCCGATACGCCCTGCCCACCGAGGCCGACAAGACCGCTGCCCTGGACGCTCTCATCACCGATCACTGAGCAGGGCTCGGGCTTCACCTTCGTCACGCAGAGTTACTTTGCCCCTGGTGACGTCAACCCGAGCGCTGGGCCGTGATGGGCGGCAGTCCGTCGTTGGCGCTGTGCCGCCGGCTGGTGTTATAGAAGTCGGCGATCCAGGTGGCGATCTTCAGGCGGGCCTCGGCCCGGGTGCGGAACCGGTGGCGGTGCACGTACTCGACCTTGAGGGTGCTGTTGAACGCCTCGGCCGCTGCGTTGTCGAGCGCTTATCCGGCTAATCAGGTCGGTGTTCGGCGTTGGCCGGTTAACGCTTTCAGCTCACGCGATTGGTGAGTCGGCGTATTTGCTCTTCGTGCTGACGGACACGAGCGGCGACGGCCTCTAGCCTCGATCTTTCGTGATCAAGGATTGGTCGGCTGAGCGGTCCGGCTGAGGGTTGATTACGGGTAGTGGTCAGCGCGCCGGCCCAGCTGTCGCGCCGGGTGGGCGGGGTTCCACGGGCCCGCGGGTGTCCTTTCCTGGTCGTAGGGTCGGTTGATTGCTGGTCAGGTGGGCGCGGGCAGGGCTTGCAGGCGGGTCAGGGCGGTGAGGATGTCGCGGGCCCAGGGCCAGCGGGCGGCCAGGCGCAGGCGCACGCGTCGGCTGCCGCGCACGAGTCGTCCGGCCACGGCGAACAAGCGCAGGCGCAGGCGTTTGGGCTCGTAGCTGCGGGCGGCGGTGCCGGGCAGCGCGAGCATCTGCATCCAGGCCAGCAGTTCGCAGGCCAGGGCGACGAGTTCGCACCAGATCTGGTTGCGGGCGAAGTGGTGCAGTGGCAGGTTGGCCAGGCCGGTGTCCTTGGCGCAGCGGATGCGGTCTTCGGCGCGGGCCCGGCGGCGGTGGCGCAGTTCCAGGTCGGCGAGCTGACCGCGTTTGGCGTCGGTGACGAAGCAGGTGACGCGGCATCCGTCGATGTCGGTGAAGCGCAGCTGGGCGCCGGGATGCGGACGCTCCTTGCGGGCGATGACCCGCATGCCCTTCGGCCAGCCCGTCAGGTCCAGCAGGCCGGTCAGCTCGGCCACCCAGGCGCCGGGCCGGACCTGACGGTCGGCGTCGTAGGCGGGCGTCCACGCGCTCTTGGGCAGGCGCAGGATGGCCTGTTGCACCTCCTCGGTGAGGGTGAACCCGATCGAGTACGACAGTCGCCGACCCGGCTTGGTCAGCCAGGACAGGAACTCATGGGTTCCGCCGCCGGAGTCGGTGCGGATCAGCACCTGGCGTCGGCGGTGCTTGGGCAGCTGGGCCAGGGCCAGCCGGGTGGCTTCGATGTGGTCGGCGGCGGTATTGGAACCGGCGTTGCCCGGTCGCAGCAGAATGGCCAGCGGTTCACCGGAGCCGCCTGCGCCGTGGTCGGCGAAGACCGTCATCGGAGCACCGGTAGGCCACCGGCGAGGTGCCCGCGCGGAGCGCGGGTCCTTTTCCGGTGACCTCCGGCCCGAACCGCCCGTGCGGCTTTGACCGCAGACGGCTCTCCAGTGATCTTCGTGGTTCCGTCAGCCGCTGGCGTGGATGGCGGTGTGACAGTCACGGCAGACCACGAGGGTCTTTCGCCGTTTCTTGACCATCACCGTCACCCAGGCCGGGTGCGGCTGCCTGCGGTCGGTCAGGTCCGCGAGGCTGCGAACGTGGTGGACGACAATGTCGTCCGTTTCGCCGCAGATCTCGCAGCGTCCGGCCAGGAGCCTGGAGATCAGTTCCTTGCGCCGGACAACGGTCCTGGTCATGGACTTGTCGATGACCAGTGCGGTTCTCTGCCGCCGCAGCGGAATCCCGCCGAACCGCGCGACCAGCGGCTTCCTGCCGGGACGCTCCGTGATGACCTGCAAGCACGTGCGGGGTCCGACCGGGGTGTCGACTTTGGCCTTGTATCTCCGGGCCATGGTCGCGACGGTCGAGCGGTGCTTGCCGGCGAGCGTTTTGAGCAGCGAGGTTTCCATCACCCAGCGGAGCCGGGCGAGGCGGAATACGTCGCTGGCGAGCAGGTAGTACTGGACGATGCCTCGGTACTCGGCTCCGTAGGTCCTGATGATGTCCCGGTCCGGGGCGGCGAACAGGTTGGAGCGGTGCACGGGTTTGCCGCGGTCGAGGTAGCGAGTGCAGTAGGCGTTGATCACCGGGATCGGCACCCGCAGCCGGATCACGCCGTTGACGGACCTCCGCCGGTTCGTGATCTTCGTGGTGCTGTGCTGAACGGTGATCTCGTAGCCGAGGAACCGTGCCGCTTGGGTGCGGGCATGGGTGATCAGGGTCTTGTCCGGCGACAATTCGAGCTTGAGGTCTTCATGCAGGAACTGGGCCAGGCGTGCCTTGATCTGCTCGGCTTCGGCCTTGGGTCCGGCGAACCCGAACAGGATGTCGTCGGCATAACGGATGTAGCGGAGCCTGCGATAACTCGGATCTCGGGGATCTGAGCTGGGCAAGGACCGCAGCCGTTTGCGTAGGGCGCGGAACTCGGCGAGGTCGCCGCGTTCGCGGGCTCTGCGCATCGCGTAGTACGTCCTGTGATACTCCCGGTTCGGTTTCCGGGAGCCTCCTCGGGTGTATTCCGGGATGAGGACGGTCTCGACGAAGACGTCCAACCGGTCCAGATAGATGTTGGACAAGATCGGGGACGCGACCCCGCCCTGCGGACAACCGCTGAGCGTCGCGTTGAAGATCCAGTCTTCCAGGTATCCGGCTTGCAGCATGTGTCTGATCAGCCGAAGAAACCGGCCGTCGTGGATGTTCGCCGCCAGCCTCGTCATCATGACGTCGTGGTCGAGGCTGCCGAAGCAGTCGGCGATATCCCCTTCGATGAACCAGGTTGTGCCCTGCCACGTGTCCGCGACCTTGCGGAGCGCGGTGTGACAGCCGCGACCTGGCCGAAACCCGTGAGAGGCGTCGCGGAAGGTCGGCTCGTAGTAGGCCTCCAGCAGCAGGCGCACCACTTCGGCCACCAGCTTGTCTGTCCAGGAAGGAAGGCCGAGCGGGCGGCGTGTGCCGTTCTTCTTCGGGATGTGGATCCTTCGTGCGGGACTCCACCGGAAGCGCTCGTGGCGCAGCGCGTCGATGACGCGTCCGATCTTGCCCAGCGACATGCCGTCCACGGTTTCCCGGCTCGTCCCGGGCGTCATCGCTCCGTGATTGGAGTAGAGCCGCCCGTAGGCCAGCAAATACAACTGCGGGTTGAACAGTTGCCGATACAACTCCTCACACGACAGGCCGTGCCTGCCGCGTTCACGCAGGACACCCAGCACCGTTTCGGCGCTCTGCATTTCGCATACCTCCCAGACCGGGATGTCCGATCACCTGTGCCCCTTGGCCCTGTGGACGGCTTTCCCGTCCTCCCCGGCAGGCCGTGACCCCTGCGACTACTACGGGCACTCCGTCGCCGTAGGACTCGCATCCCGTAGGCGATCCCATGTTCGTCTCCGACGTACGTAACAGCGTGAGGTAGGCGCCCCACTCATCTCCTTCAACACCCTGACTGGGCGTCGCTCCGCCGACTGAAAGGTGCGGCGGCCCTTCCATCAAGCCACCGCAGTCGACGGCACCGGCCTCAGACGCCTTGCCGGTGGAGTCTCCGTTGCCTCCGCTGGAGATTGGGGTTCAGGCAATCCAGCTTTCGCCATGTCACGCGGGCCTCCTGGCGCGCCATCCGCAGCGTCTCGGCATGGCCGCCAGTTTCCTGACATGCTCTGGTCCCGTCACCGTTTCCGGATCGGGTAAGTCATTAGGCCCAGGAACCTCCTTTCAAGTCCCTCCCAGCTATGCCGGGGATACGCCAGAGCGCCTCATGGCGCACTGGAAGCCGAAGGTGTGTTTCCAGGTCGGTGCGGCGTGTTGTTTGTCGGAGTGGGCGATGACGATGGTGGCGTCGATGTCGATGGGGATCAGCTCGCCGTCGCTACCCGGCGCTGCGGTTCCTGCCAGGTCCCAGGCGCGTTGGCGAGCAGCGGCGCGAGCGGCGCGCAGGGCCTTGAGCGCCTTGACCTCGTCGCGGGCGAGCCGGTCGATCAGGCGGGAGACGGTCGGGTCGGAGGCGACCGGGCCGAACAGGTCGGGCTGGGCGCGCAACAGGGCGATGTCGGCCAGGCAGTCACCGCCGAGGGCAAGACTGACCGCCAAGTCGGCCACGATCTTGCCGGGGTCGTGCACCGCCCGTTCCGGCCGCCAGCGCTCCAGCTGGGCCGACAACGCCCGGTCCAGGCCTGTGAGGTGCAGGGTCTTGAGCAGCAGCAGGCTCCCGGCATGGGATAGCAGCCCGGTGCCGTCGGCGGAGGCGGTGATGGTGCGGTGGGAGGCGATAGTCTTCACGTGGAAAGTGCTTCTCGATCTGGCGGGGACAGGACTCTAGACAAGCCCCATCCTCCCAGCTCAGAAGCACTTTTCTTATGCAGTCGATCAACCTGCGCGAAATTCACCGCGAAAGCCTGAGGTTAGAAAGTGAGTCCGCGTCGCGAACCAAGTACTCGCGTCGATCTCGACTCCCGTGTCCGTCAGGCGCTCGACCGCGCAGAAGCCGCCATCGCAGACGATGCCACGACTCAGCAGCAAATAGATCAGCTGCTCCAGGCCGTTCACGAGCCAAACGATCCACTCGAAGCCAGCGCGCCCGACGACTGATCGCCAGTCGCCGGGCGCGCGACACCACGAAGAATGCCTCAACCAACCTGCCTCGCGCTGCGGACGGCGAGAGTCGGGTCACAGCGCATCCGACTGAACACATCAGAACCGCGTCCATAACGTCAGCAACTCCAGCGCAGGCAAGAACTCCATGGCGTTGCTCGCCCACGTCGCCAAGCTGATCAAGGACCAGGGCTACACCGGCCGCGTCGTCGTGCTCCACAACGACCTCGGCAAAACCCCATCCGGGGAGCCGATCGAGTGGCCAGGCGTGGCAGCGCTCGCTCGCGAGCACGCCGAGAAGGACGGGTTTGAGTTCTACTTACGTCCGCACCCGCGACTTGGGCGGGCTGTGGTGTCAGCTCGTCCACGAATGCCGCAACTGGCCATCCAGCTCGGCGCGCTGGTGCACCTCGGTTATCCGAACTTCTCTACAGGGTGTCTCTTCTGTCCCCCAAGGGTGTAAGCGCAGGTCTAAGCCTGCATGGGAGATAGGTCGAGCTTGAGTGTCTCCCAAGAGTGTCCCTCGGGGCGAAGTGTCGCGGTGCTCCTATGTTCGTCCGCTCACTGACCTGCGCCATCAGTTCCAATCCCAGCAGGAGCGAGCACGCACGGTCGAGCACGAACGCGACCAGGCCCTCGGTACGTCGCGGCGCACGCCCAGGAGATCGAACGGCTCCGCCAGGAACTGGCCGCCGAACACCAGCGACGCGAGCAGGCGGTTACCGCCGCGGCCGTGACCGAGCAAGCGACGATCGCGTCACCGCTTTGAGCGCTACGTCCAGGACCCGGACGCCTGAGCAAGGACATCCTCGGTCTCCCGAGTATTCGCGGCCGGGCAGAGGCGTGCCGGTAAAGCGCTACCCCGCCCACCGTGCGAGCGCCGCGACCGTGGATCCGGTCACTGCGGCGGCCGGGCACGTGAGCACCCTTTGCAGGCTCGCGCTCGAACACCGCCACGCTCGCACCCATCGGGTCGCTGTGCCGCTGCGCCAGCAGGATAGGGGCCCGCCCATTCCCCCACGCCAGGCTACGCCCGGGGGTTCGAGACGGAGACGCCGCGGTGCTGGTCGGCGCCGAAACGTCGGGTGAGCTCGTCGGCCGCGCGCGGGCTCTCTGGCAGCTCGAACCAGACGGCCTTGCCGGCAGCGGTGGGTGTGGCGCCCCAGCAGCAGGCGAACTGGTCGATCAAACTCAGCCAATGGCCTTGTTCGTCGTCCTGGCCGGTGTGGCCTGTGTGAGGGAGGGCTGGATCGGCGTGCTCGACCTCGCAGCGTAGCGTGCCGTCCATTGTCCACAGCGTGAGCCGGATCGGTCCTCTCCCGTGGCGGTATGCCCTGGCGACCAGTGCGCTGACGAGCAGGTCAGCGCTCTTGCTGTGGCGGTTGACATGCCAGTCGGTCAGCTGGGCGCGGGTCAATCGTCTCGCCCTGCGCACACAGGACCGGCCGGGCGGCAGCGGCCAGGTGGCCATGTCGACGCCAGGCACATCAAGCGGTGTATCGATGTGGCAGACAAGGGCTTTTAGCCTGGTGTAGGCTTGCATGAGCCCGGTTGCCGATGTGGCAATGATCGGTTTCCTCGGGTTCATGCCGCACCTGCGCAGAGGGTGCGGTGGGCAGGGATGCTCCGTCCATCGGGCAGCAGTTCGCCGGTGTCGTCGAAGACGATGACACCGTTGCAGAGCAGACCCCAGTTCTGCTCGGGGTGGTAAGCCACCAGACGCGCCGCGTCATGATCGGTTGCGTATGCGGATGGACAGGGTGGTTGGTGCTGGCACATGGTCTCGGTCCTTTGAATCCTCGCGTGAACGATCTGATCTCCCTGTTGTCAGGGCGATGTCGAGCTGGTCGATGGTGGTCGTGACAGCGGTCAGGGTTGTCGTCATCTGGTGGTGTCTCCTGAGTCGAGTTGTGGGAAGTGCCATGTTGTCTTTGTGTCGAGATTGTCGTTCAGCCCCCCAGATCGGCATGCGCGGCCGTCCTTGATGTGTCCGAGGCCCGGGCGGGCGAGCAGGTCGGCCGGGCGTGATGTCGTGGCGGCCACCGCGTCCAGCAGCGGCAGACCCAGCTGGACGGCGTTCGCTAGCGCGTGGTTCATGCGCAGCGCCTCTCTCTGTCGGCCAGTGTCGGCGGGCGGCAGCTCTCGGTGTGGACGGATCGACCACCGAGCTGGCATCGGCCGGGTGTCATGCCCGCGGCCGCTGCGGCGTCGGTGACGAGAACCAGATGCTCCGCGAAGGCCATCGCTGCGGCTTGGGAGCTCGCGGGCCATGCACGCGATCCGGTCGGTGCCGTCGGCCAGCCGCATGGATCTTGGTGCAGCCGATGTCTATGCCAAGCGCGTACCGCTACCTGCCCGGCATTCTGGCGCGGAGCGTCGGCTGTCGAGACGGGCGTCCGGAGGGGAAGGCCTCGGACGCCCATACCGAACGCCTGGTGCTGGATCACAGGCTGGAGTTGACGAAGTCGACGAGCTCCTTCTTGCCGAGCAGCTCGGTGAACAGGTCCTCCGCGATGATCCAGTCGGCCGGGAAGCCTGCGGGAACGTGGCCGGCCTTCTCGTTGGCCGCGGCCTGATAGTCGAAGCACTTGCGCCAGTAGGTGTCGGAGGTGGAGTCGTACACCGTCTTCTTGGCCTCATCGAGTGTGGGGAAGTAGACGAAGGCGGGGATCTGGTTCTTGGCGTCCTGAAGGGTGAGCCCGCCCCCGGTTTGCCGATTGAGATAGTCCACCATCGGGCCTAGCGCGTCGTCGGGGCGCTCGCGGATGTATCGTGCCGTTCGGTACCAGACGGCGATGAGCTTCAACACGATCTCGTGCCGCTGATCGAGCATCTTCGTCGTTGTGGCGAAGTTGGAGTACCAGAGCCCTGCCTCGCCGATCTGCTGGTTCTGCACCAGCGGCAGGTACTTGCCCTTGTTGGCGCCGGTGAGTAGCCGGACCGTCTCAGGCAGGCCGCCGAGGAAGACGTCGCCCTCGCCACGGATGAAGGCGATGGCGGCGCTCGCGGATTGGTCGAAGGAGAGGATCGTGACATCCTTCTCGGTGAGCCCCGCGGTTGTGAGCGTGCCGTCGATCGTGGCCTGGAAGCTCGATGGGATCGTGACGATCTTCTTGCCGCGAAGCTGTGCGATCGCCGCCCTACTCGCCTCTTTCGGGGACGCGCCCTCGGCTGGTGGCGCATATGGGCGGAAACCATCCTCGTTGCGGACGATGAACGCGAAACCTCGGAACTGGGAGGTCGTGCCGATAATCCTCATATCCGGCGTCTTGGGCTGCAGCGGCACCAGCGAACCGAGCGCGCCGCTGGCGACGTCGCAGGTGCCCCGGGCGAGGGCTGCCGTCTCACCCGGCTCCAGCGAGAATTGCTGCAGTTCAAGCTGCAGGTCGATGGTCTTGTCGATGCCCAGGTGCTTGGTCGCCTGCCAGGCGACGTAGTCGAGGAACGGCAAGACGCCCAGCGTGACCGCGCCGCTGTCGCGGGTGCCCGGTGAGCTTGATGTACGCGGCGAGCCGCAGCCGGACAGGGCGCTCAGCAGGGCGGCTGCGGTGGCGGTGGTGCCGGTGGCGGATAGGAAACGTCTTCGTGTCATTTGCATGGTCGTGCGTCTTTCTCGGATCAGGCGGGGCCGCGTCCGGACCAGCGGACGAGCCTGCCGCCGGCGAGGCGGATGATTGCGTCGAGGATCAGAGCGAGCAGGGTGAAGACGGCGATCGCGACGAGGATGCCTTCGGTGCGCAGGTACAACTGGTTGGTGATCATCATGTGCCCGAGGCCGTCCTGGGCACCGATGAGCTCGGCCGCCACCTCCAAACCGAACGCCGCCGAGCCCGCGGCGCGTACGCCCCCAAGGATCTGCGGGGTGATAGCCGGCACGACCACGGTGCGGTAGACACGGGCGCGGCTCGCGCCCAGGGTGCTGGCCGCGTTCATGAAGATCGCAGGCACGTTGCGGATGGCCTCCGAGGTGCTCACGACGACGATCACGAAGCAGCCGAACGCGACGAGCAGGACCTGCGGCGGGCGCCCGATGCCCAGCCACAGCATGAACAGCGGGATGAGTGCGAAGACGGGTACGGGCCGTAGGGCGTCGACCAGGCCCTCGATGGAATACCGTATGATCTTGCTGTAGGCCATTGCCAGCCCGAGGAGTATCGCCGCCGCGCAGCCAGCCGCAAATCCGGTGAGCAAGGTGCCCATCGAGTAGGCGATGGCGCCCGGCAGCAGCGGCGCCATATCGGTGAAGGCGTTCCACACCAGGCCGGGGCTGGGCAGGAACAAGGGGTCGATCGTGGCCAGGCGGCTGATCGCGGCCCAGGCGGCGGCGACCACGAGCAGTGGGATCGTCCGCCGCGCCAGCGTGCGAACCGTGCGCCGCAGCCGACCCTTTCCTCCGTCCAGCGGGGATTGCGCCGCTCGCACGGGTGCGGCCGCACGGGTGGGATCAGTGCTCGTGGTGTGATGGGCCATGGGAGCTCCGGTCCGGGTCTGGCGCTTGCAACATGAGCCGGGACAGTTCTCGTCGGCGATCCTGCAGGTCGCGGGAGGTCCGCAACTCGTCGGTGCGGGGCCGGGGCAGGTCGTTGTCGTAGATGAGGGGCGGGTGGGACGGGCGGAGCAGCACGATCCTGTCGGCCAGGAACACCGCCTCCTCAAGGTCGTGTGTGACGAACACGATGGTCTTCCGCTCGGTGTCCCAGATTCGGAGAACCTCCTCCTGGAGGCTTGCCCGAGTGACCGTGTCCAGCCCTCCGAACGGCTCGTCCATGAGCACCACGTCCGCTCGGCCCGCGAACGCGCGGGCGATGTCGACACGTTTGCGCATCCCGCCCGACAGCTGCCTCGGGTACATCAAGCGCCAGTCACGCAGGCCCACCAGGGCGAGCATCTTCTCGACCCGGTCACATCGCTGCTTTTTGGGCAGGCCTTGGGCCTTCAGTCCGTACTCGACGTTTTGGTGGACGCGCAGCCACGGGAAGACCGCGTCATCCTGGAACACCATGGCCCGGTCGGCCCCGGCACCCCGTACGGGGTGCCCGTCCAGGAGGACTTCGCCCGAGGTCTGCCGCACCAGTCCAGCCGCGATATGCAGCAGGGTCGACTTGCCGCCCCCGGAGGAACCGACCACGCACAGGAACTCTCTCGCCCGCACGTCGAAGTTGACGTCCTTGAGCGCCGTGACCGGGCCGCCGTCGGCCTGATAGATCATGGCCACATCGCGGAAGGCCAGTTTTACCTCGGGTCGCGTCGTGGTCGCGTCGAGGACACCGTCTCGCGTGCTCATGTGTCGTACCCGTAGTGGATCTTCGCGGCCTCGGCGCTCACGCGGTCCTCGCGCAGGTCGCGCTCAACGAGTTCGACTGGCCGCTCTCGCGCATCGCCGTACCCGCCGCCCCCGCCGACCGCGACCGTGACGACGTCGCCCCGGTTCAGTACGGTCGAGCCTTTGCTCGGGAATTCCTCGTGCTCGCCGCTGGCGCGGTTCACGCCGATGGCGGCGGTCGTGCCCGGCTCACCGCCGAGCAGTCCCTCCGGCCGGGTCGTGAAGCGGTCGGAGTAGGCAGTCATGTAGATGTTGTCGCGAAGGATCTCATAGCCCCGGCTCGCCCCCATCCCGCCGCGTGTGCGGCCCGGCCCGCCGGAGTCGCGCAGCAGACCGTAGTGCGTGACACGGAAGAAGTCCTGCGAGTTCTCCAACGCCTCCACCGGCGTGTTCGTGCAGTTTCCCAGAGGGTCATCAACCTGGTCGGCGCCGTCGTGGCGGTGGCTGGCGCCGTACCCGCCGCCGTACAGATCGGAGAATCCGCTGTGCCCCTGCGAGGTGGTGTGGTGCAGGTCGATGGAGGTACGGGTGTCGTAACCGGTGGCGGCCACCCGTTCCGGCGCCGCCTTCGCCAGCGCCTTGATCACCGCGGAGAACACTCGGATGACCGGCAGGGCACGGGCTTCGACCGGAGCGGGTGATGCCGGATTGAGGATGGAACCGAGCGGCGGGTGCTCGATCGTGACCGGGCGGTAGCAGCCAGCGTTGAGGGGCAGGTCCAGGTCGTTCAGCGCGGACTTGATCGCGCTCATCGCGGCGGACACGGTCGAAGCCAGCGGGCAGTTGATGGCGCCCCTGACCTGGGCCCCGGTGCCGGCGAAGGCGACGTGGATCTGGTCCCCCGCGATGCGGATCTGCACGCGCACGGGGATGGCGTCTGGTCCGAGGCCGTCATCGTCCACCCAGTCCTCGGCTTCGAACACACCGTCCGGAAGCTCGTGGATCTGGGCCCGGGTCCGTCTCTCGGCGTAATCCAGGTAGTCATCGAAGGCGCGCAGCAGCGTGTCGGTACCGTACTTAGAGGCGAGGCTGCGCAGCCGGTCGGCGCCTATGGCGTTGGCGGTGAGCTGGGCGTCCAGGTCGCCGAGCACATAGCGAGGCATGCGTACGTTCGACTCGATGATCTTCGGGAGGATGCCGTCGTTCCAGTCCCGGCTCAGCGAGAACCGCATCGGCGCGAAACGCATGCGCTCCTCGTACATGTCCCGGGCACGGAGGTTGAAGCCGAGCGAGTGGCCGAGGTCGATGTAGTGGCCGACGCTCGCCGTGTAGCCGATCAGCCTGCCTTCGTGGAAGACCGGACGGAACAGGAAGATGTCGGAGAGGTGCTGCCCGCCCGAATACGGGTCGTTGTTGATCCAGACCTCGTCGTCGTCGGCCGGTGCGCCGAGTGCCGCCTGGCACGCGGCGAACGCCGGCGGCATCGAGTTCAGGTGCAGCGGGATGTTCTCGGCCTGCGCGATGACCCGGCCCTGGGGGTCGAGGAACGCGGTCGAGGCGTCCGCCGCTTCCCGGATGACGGGAGAGTAGGCCGAGCGCAGCAGATTGGTGCTCATCTCGCGGGCGATCGCTACAAAGTTCTTCGTCAGCACCGCGAAGGTAACTGGATCGAGGAGTGTCATGGGTTCCTCCTGGACAACCGCAGGTTCGAGTGTTCGTCCACGCGCGCTGTCCAGCCGCGTGGGACGTAGCAGGCTGAGGTGCTCTCCTCGACGACGGCGGGGCCGACCAGCTCGTCCCCGGCTGACAGCCGCGCCCGGCCGGTGAAGACCGCCGTCAGGTTCCCGTCCGAGCCCTTGATGTCGGCGCTCTGCGCGCCGCCGCCGGTGGCCTGCGACGGATACGTCATCGACGCCAGGTCGGCGAAGTCGCGCTGGCATTCGCCCCGCACCCGGTAGGACACGAACTCGATCGGCTCGGATCGGCGGGAGCGGGAGTAGCGCTCCTCGTGCGCCTGGTGGAATCCCGAAACCAGGTCGGGGATGTGGGCCGGGGCTCCGGCGAGGACTGACAGTTCGTACGCCTGGCCGATGTAGCGGCCTTCGAGGATCCGGGTCAGCTGGATGGCCTCCTCCGGTGCGCCCATATCCCGCAGTTCGGCGCGGACCTGGGCGTCGAGGCTCTGGTAGAGCTCCTCCAGGTCCTGGGGGGCCCATTCGGCGGCCGGGCGGATGCGGGTGGCGGTCCGGGTGGCCTGCAGTGGCGCGACCAGTAGCCCGAATGCGGACAGCATCCCCGCGTTCGGTGGGACCAGCACCTCGGGGCAGCCCAGTTCCTCGGCCACCCGGGCGGCGTGGAGCGGACCGGCGCCGCCGTACGCCACCAGGGTGTAGTCACGCGGGTCGAGTCCTCGTTCCATGGTGACGATGCGGATCGCGTTGATGGTGTTCTCGTCGGCGAGCCGCACCACGGCCTCGGCCGCCTCTGGCACTGTGGCGCCGAGGTCGTCGGCGAGGGCGGCGATGGCCCGCTCGGCGGCCGCGCCGTCCAGCGTCCACTCGCCGCCGATGAAGCTCTCCGGCCGGATCACGCCACGTACCACGTGCGCGTCCGTCACGGTGGGGCGTGTGCCGCCCCTGCCGTAGCAGGCCGGTCCGGGGTCGGCCCCCGCGCTTTCCGGGCCGACCTGCAGGAGCCCGCCCGCGTCGATCGACGCGATCGAGCCGCCACCCGCGCCGACCGAGCTTATGTCGGCCGTCGGCGAGCGGACGGGGAGTCCGTCGAGGGTTGACTGCGACGCGTAGCGGAGCCGCCCGTCATCGATGACGGCGATGTCAGTGGACGTGCCGCCCATGTCGAAGGTGATGACCGAGCGGACTCCAGCCCGCAGCGCGATCTCCGCGGCGCCGCCCGCGCCGGCCACCGGTCCTGATTCGAGCATCTCGACTGGGCGGACGTGGCTGTGGCCGATGTGCTGCAGGCCGCCGGAGGACTTCATCACCATGAACCTTCCGGCGAAGCCGCGCGCGCCTAGGTCCTCGTGCAACTGCGACAGGTAGGTGGAGATGCGCGGTCCCAGGTACGCGCTCATGGCCGTGGTGGAGGCGCGTTCGTACTCACGGAACTCAGGGGCGACGTCCGATGAGATGTCGACCCAGAGCCCGGGGAGTGCCCGGTTCAGGTATTCCTGCACGCGGGTCTCGTGCTCGGCGTTGGCGTAGCTGTGCAATAGCGTCACGGCGACCGCACGCACCCCGCTCGTCTCCAGCCGTCGAGCGAGGGCGTCGAGCGAGTCGGGCGCCAGCGGGGTCAATACTTCGCCGGCGGCGGTGATCCGTTCGGTGACCTCGTGCGCGTGGTCTCGCGTGACGAGCGGCGCCGGCTTGACGTACTGCAGGTCGTAGATATTGGTTCGGGCGCCTCGCTGGAGCTCCAAGATGTCCCGGAATCCCTCAGTGGTCACGAACGCGGTGGGCGCGCCCTTGCGTTCGATGACCGCGTTGGTGGCGACCGTTGAGCCGTGCAGGAACTCCTGTGTCTGCTCCAGGCTGGTGGACATCCGCTCCAGCGCGTGCTGTACGGACAACTCGGGCGAGCCGGGGGTGGAGGGGACCTTGGCGCACAGCAGGGCGCCCTGCTCGGTCTCGAACACACAGTCGGTGAATGTGCCGCCGATCTCGACTGCGATTCTGCGGAACGCCCCCGCCTGGTCCTCCCGGGTGATCTGGTTTGGTGAGGTCATCGTCTAGTCTCCCGTCAGGCGGTCGGCGCGGCCGAGGACGGGGGCGGTCGACCAGGTCATCTCCGCCTGCGCCGGGCCGGGGTTGTACACGGTGTGGGGAACGGAGTCCTCGATGAGGGCGGCATCGCCCTCGCGGAGGTTGACGAAGTCGCCCTTGTCGCCGATCTGGATGAGGATCTGGCCCTTGACCACGTAGACGACCTCGTCCGCTCCAACGTGGCCCGGGTCGAAGGCGGACTTGCCGCCGGGAGGCATGGTCGAGTACGCGAAGACCAGCCGGTCTGAATGGAAGTACTTCAGGGCGAACTCATCGCCCTCCATGAACGCCTCTGCTTCATGCCGGTGAACGATCTGGGCCCCAGTTACTGCGTGCAACGTCGCCGTCCTCTCTCGGTGAGCTACGCGAAAGCTTCAGAGTTTGTTAGTATGTTTCCTAACAAACAACCCCCCTAGGCGTCAACGGTCACCACATGCCTTGAGAAACCGTTTAACATCGTGATCACACGGAACCGGCGGGGCGGGTCGACGCTGGGCGGACCGGTTGGCTTTTGAGAGGATTGACGACATGACCCCGGAGACGGGACCGGCTGGGCGAGCGGACATGCGCTCACTCCGCGGACTGAGTGAGCAACTTGTGCTGGAGGCCATCGCGGCGGCGGGGTCGACCACCCGGCCAGCCATCGCGAAGGCCACCGGCTTGTCGAAGCCGACGGTGTCGCAGGCCGTGCGCCGCCTGCTGGAAACGGGGCTCATCGCCGAGAACGGCGACGTGCGGGGCAACACCGGCCGGGTGCCGATCGCCTACGCTATCCAACCCTCGGTCGGCTTCGTCGTCGCCATCGACGTCGGGGGGTCGAGCGTACGGGTCTCCTGCGCCGACCTGTACGGCGAGAGCCACGCCGAGGTCCGGGCTGAGACACGCACCGGCGAGGAAGCCCTGCCCGTCCAGCTTGTCGAACTGGTCCACGAGGTGCTGGCCAAGGCGGGTCTCGCTGAGTCCTCCCTCCTGGCGATCGGCGTGGCCGCCCCCGGCGTCGTCGACCCTGTCACTCAACTGGTCAGTCTCGCGCCGAACATCTTCGTGCGAGACGGATTTGATCTGACCCGGTCGCTGCGAGAGGTGTTCACGACGCGGGTCTACGTTGAGAACAACGTGAACATGGCCGCGGTCGGCGAGAAGTGGCGTGGTCTCGGCCGCGCCGTCGACACCTTCGCTTTCGTGGGCATCGGTGCCGGCATTGGCATGGGACTCATCCACAACGATCAGTTGTGGCGTGGCAGCAACGGCGCGGCGGGGGAGATCTCCTTCCTGCCGCTCGCTGAAGACCCGCTGGACACCCGCCACCGCGTACGCGGTGGTCTGGAGGACCAGACCGGGGCGGCCACCCTGCTTGCTATGGCCCGGCAGAATCGCGGCTGGCAGGAGCATCCCCCGCGCGGCGTCGCTGAGATCTTCCTGCGCGCCGAGGACGGCGACCCTGCCGCGCAGGCACTGGTCAAGGCAGCGGGAAACTGGATCGGGCTCGCTATCGCCAGCATCTGCGCCGTCGTCGACCCGGGTCTCGTCGTGCTTGGCGGTGGTATCGGGGCCAACCTCCGCGTACGGGAGATGGTGCAGGGCGTCGTCGAATCCCTCATCCCTTACCCGCCGCGTATCGAGACCACCGAACTGGGCGAAGCAGTCTCCCTGTACGGCGCGACCTCGGTAGCGCTGTCCATGGCCAGGGAGTTCCTCGCGGCCAAGACATGAAGGCCCGACGACATCCGGCGCCCAGACCCGCAGCAGGCCGAGCGAAGCATCCGGAACTCCCGGGGAGAAGCCAACTGCTCAGGCACCCCAGAACACCCTGGCCACTGCGCTGAAGGAGTGGGGCATGCTGTGCGGCACCTGCACGCGGCGAAGTATTTATCGGGATCCGGGCCTACAACAGGAAGACGCCGCCTGCTGAACGAGCGCGATGCCGCACGCGCAGCGCCCCGACCTGCACGATGCCCCACCAGAGCGCCGTCACCAAGCCAATAGGCGTGGTGTTTGGCCGTCTTGACCAACGTGGTGACACACTGTGGATGGCGGAGTGGTAAACGCTCGCGGTGCGGCAGTTGCGGGCCGGAAGGTGCCCGACGAACCGCGAGAGGGCCTGGAGGCCTGTCGGGAAATCTTCGTTTCCCGACACCGTATGGCGCCGCTTGCGTTGTTCCGCTGCGTCGTTCCAAAACCTTGCCCGACACGACTGGGTGCTTGGAGGCCGGGTGAGGCGTCAGGCTGGGTGACTCGCCGCGTCGCCGCCGCTGTCGGCCCGGTGCGAGGGGTGGCCGGGAGCGGAGACGGAGAAGTCGACCTTGAGCGCGTAGCGGTGCGCGACATAGGAGCTGATCGTGTATTCGAGAGGGTTCCCATGCTGGTCGATGATGGAGCGCGTCTCGACGAGCATCGGCGTGGTGGGGTCAACGTCGAGTTCGGGTGCATCGTCATCGGCTGTGCGCGCCGTGAGGACGGAGGAGCCGAGAGTCGGGTGCAGTCCTGTGCGGCGGAGGGTCTGGTGCAGTGATCCGGTCTCCAGGTCTGCGGTGAGCAACGCGTCGAGGGTGGCGGGGAACGTGGCGTGTTCGATGGCCACGGGCAGGTCGTCGAAGAGCCGGACGCGGCTGATGGCGACCACGGACGCAGATTGCCTGGCGAGGGCCGGGTAGAGGGCGGCCGTCTCCTGGGGGGAGGCAGGGCGCACGGCGGCCTCCAGGACCCGGGAACGTGGTGTCTTGCCAAGGGCGAGGGCCTGGTCGTGGAAGCTCAGCAGGGTGCCGACCGGCCGGGCGGCGGCGGTCTGGCGCACGAAGCTGCCCCGCCCGGGCACCCGCTCCAGCAGGCCGTCGCGTTCCAGTCGGACCAGAGCGGCGCGCGCCGTCATCCGGGAGACGCCGAACTCCTGAGCCAGCCGCGATTCGGAGGGGAACGGATCGCCGACGGCGGCTCCTTCGAGGCGCCGGCGCAGCTGCTTCTCGATGCGCTCGTACAGCGGTTGCGACGCGGCCATGGCGGGTGTGGTCCTCCTCAGTCGGATGGTGTCGGCTCCCAGTGTGACGTCAGTCGACACCACCTTCGGATCTGTATAGGCTGTATATACAGATTATCTGAGGCGACCCTAAGGAGAGCATCATGTCCGTGGCCTCGATCGACGTCCCGCGCTGGGCGGGCCCCCTGCCCTCACACGAGGTGGTGGCGAAGATGATCGACCACTCGCTGCTGCGACCCGAACTGACTCCGGCCGAGGTCGAGGACGGCCTGGAGACTGCCCTGGAGTACCGCACAGCGTCGGTGTGCGTGCGGCCCACCGACGTGGCGGCGGCGGCCGCCACGCTGCGCGGCAGCCAGGTTCGCGTTGGCACGGTCGTCGGCTTCCCGCACGGCAGCAGCACCACGCAGGCGAAGGTCTTCGAGACCACCGAACTGATCTCTCTGGGGGCGGAAGAGATCGACATGGTGATCAACATCAGTCGCCTGGGCGGCGGCGACGTCGCGTTCGTCCAGAACGAGATCGCCGCCGTCGTCCAGGCCGCTGAGGGACTCCCCGTAAAAGTGATCTTCGAGAACGCCTACCTGACCGACCAGGACAAGACCGCCGGGTACAAGGCCGCTGAGACAGCTGGCGCGGCCTTCGTCAAGACCAGCACCGGGTTCGCCCCCGGCGGCGCGACGGCCGCCGACATCGCCCTGATGCGCCGCACCGTGTCCTCCCACGTGCAGGTCAAGGCGGCCGGAGGCGTTCGCACCCTGGACGCTCTCCTGCACCTGCATCGGCTCGGCGCCACCCGCTTCGGAGCCACGGCCACCGCGGCGATCCTCGACGACCTCGAAAGCCGCCGCAACGGCAACCCGCCCACCGCGAGTGCCGCCGAACTGACGGCGGGCTATTGAGTGGGAAGCACCGTGGAGGGCGTAGCGCCTCCACGACCGGGGTGGTTAGGCGGCTGCGAGGCCGAGGCGGGTGTCCATGTCCAGGCGGTGCCGCCCGTCTCATCGCCAACGGCTGTTCCCGCGTAAGTAACGACCCAATACCTGGCGGCTGGGGACACCTTCGGGAGCGGAGCCCCTGGTCGAGGCGGATGCCGCAGGCGAGGGAGTGCAGGGCGGGGAAGTCGCCGTTCTCGATGTTGGTGAGCCAGCCTTCAAGGTGCTGGGTTCCGGTTCTGTTCGTCATCATTTGGGCGAAGTCGGTGACGTGTCCGGCGAGCAAGGTCAGGCGGGCGCTGCGTGCCTTGAGCTGGGCGAGCTTGGTGGCTTCTTCGGTCGTGAGGTGGTCGGGGTCGCTGGTGATCCAGCGGGTTGCTTCACGGACGGTCGGTGGCGGCGCGGGCAGACGAGCCGTACAACGCCAACGCGCTCCTCGCCGACGCGGCCGACTGCGACAACCGCCACGTACAGACCGCGCTCGACCGCGCCAAGCAGGCCCTCGACAAGCTCCACACCATCTACACACAGGTGGACGAGCAGCGAGCCGTCGCAGCTCAGCGCGAAGCCGCTAAGCAGGCTGCCGCCGACCGCGTCGCCGAACTGGAGCAGCAACTCGCCGACGCCCGCGAAAGGGCCAAGGCGCTCGGCGCGACCACTAAGCGCACCATGTCCGGCGACCGCGAGCGCGACCACGCCATCCGCGAGTGGGCCAAGACCCAGGGTCTGCCCATCAGCGGCCGAGGCCGGATCCCCGGCACCATCCGCGACCAGTACAACGCTGCCAACCCCGCAGCCAGTGCGCACCGCTGCGGGCCGCAACCCCGAACCCAGCGCCTGCATGATCGACGCCCAGAGCGTCAAGACCACCGCCAACGTGCCGGCCACCAGCCAGGACTACGACGCCGGCAAGAAGATCGCCGGCCGCAAGCGCAGCATCGTCACCGACACCCTCGGCCTGCTCCTGGCGGTGCTCGTCACCGCCGCCAGCATCTCCGACACTGCCGCCGGCCTGCCTCTGCTCACCACGGTCGCCGCCACCCACCCCACCCTCACCAAAGCCTGGGCCGACAGCGCCTACCGCACCACCGTCATCGACGGCGCCGCCACCCTCGGCATCAACGTCGAAGTCGTCACCCGCGACCCCGCCACCAAGGGCTTCACCCCGCTGCCGCGCCGCTGGGTGGGCGAACGCACACTCGGCTGGCTGATGCTCCACCGCCGCCTGGCCCGCGACTACGAAGCACGCCCCGACCACTCCAAAGTCATGATCCACATCGCCATGATCGATCTCATGACGCAGGAGATGTCCTTCCCCGTCAACTCTGCGTGCTGGACGCGGCGATCGCCGCGGCTGAGGATCCTGCCAGCGGAGAAGGCCCGACCGATGACAGCTGACGCTGCAGGGTATGAGCCGGCCACCCGAGGGGTGATCCTGGCTTGCCCGCTCTCACCAGCGCTCTGCGTCGCCTGCTCCGTTCCTTCGATGCCTGCGCCGACAGCTGACCGAGCAACCCCAGCCCCCACACATTCTGCTGCGACCGCCAGAGCGCAATCTGCCGGCCACACCGGGGAGAGCCGACTGGCCCTCCTGGAGGACTTCTCCCACCCCCATTTCGCCCGTTGGGACAACCGGCCCGTCGGCACCTGGGGGACCTGGCGGTCTTCTCCACCAAGCAGAAGGCGACCACCACCGGGGAATGGGGCATGCTGGTGGCCCGCGACCCGCGCCTGCGCGAGTTGGCCGTCCTTTTCGCCCACTACAACAAACGGGCCCGCGCTGAGATCGACGCCAGCGACGAGTACTTCCCGTTCGCCTTCACCAGCATGGGACTCAAAGAGCGGATGACCACGCTCGGCGCAGCGATCGGCGCTCAACCAACTGGCCCGGGCCGTCCACGTTGAGTCCCACCGCCGGCACAACCTCGACGCCTTCACCAAGGCCCTGGACGGCAACCCCATCATCTCCCCGATCGTCGTACCGCCCGAGCGAGGCGCCCACGGCCTCTACGTCCTCGGACTGCTATTCCACCCCGACCAGGCGAGCGTGACCCGCGATGAGTTCGTCTGTCTGTGCGTCGCAGAAGGCGCGCTGGAGGTCGACACGCCCGGCTCCACCCGCGACATCTCCGACGAGCTGCTGTTCGCCCGCCAAGACCCGTCCGCGCCCCTGCCGGGCCACCGCGGTCGGCGCCGTCGACCTGCCCGGCGTCGCCGCCTTCCAGGAAGCCTTCATCAAGCTCCCGCACGGGGGACCCCGACGATGAGGAACTGTGAGGAACTGCTGGACGGCTACCTCGCCGCGCTGGCCAAAGTCAGCGCGCACGTGGCCCGATGACCGCCACTCCCGACGTTAGCCCCGGCACTGACGCGGGAGCCGCCTGCCGGTACAGGGCGAGGTCGACGCCGACTTCACCCCCGCGCACATCCTCGCCGCGCTCCCCCGCACCGGCCATCCCCCAACGCCGCAACCGATCGGGGGTGGCCGAAGCGGCCCTAGCCGACCGCTGGTGGCATCCCGGACACACCGCCCCAGCCACGCCGCCCGCTACCATGCCCATGCCCGTGCCTGGCGCGCAGCCCGCACCGGCGACCATCGAGACTGCGGCGGCACCTGTCCGCGCGTGCGACGCGAAACTGCTGTACCGCAACCTGTCATCCACGCGCATACCCTGCACGCCTTGATCATCGAGCCACGCCCGGAATGGGAACTTGCGGGAGGGCCCTTCGCCAGATGACCGGGGCCTTCTCAGCCAGGCCGACGGACGGAACGACCGGGCAGGGCGCCGGTGGGCCGACCCTCTTAATGACCCAGGTGCCCATGACGAAGGGAATGCCGGAAGGCTGCGGCCGGGGGTTGTCGTATGTCGCGACGTCGCCGACCGTCTCGGGGTCGAAGAGCGCCAGGTCGGCCTGGTGTCCGGGCTTGATCAGACCTCGGGTGGTGAGTCCGATGCGGCGGGCGGGTCGTGACGTCATCTTTGCGACGCATTTCTCCAGGGTCAGCAGGTTGAGTTCGCGGACGAAGCGGCCGAGGAGGCGGGGAAAGGTGCCCCAGGCGCGAGGGTGCGGCCGGGTTCCCGCGAGCAGCCCGTCACTCCCGACCGTATGGGCCGGATGGCGCATGATGGCACGCACGTTTTCTTCGTGCCCCACATGCTGGAGGCAGGTAGTTCCGAGCCGGCTGCGGCCCTGGCTGGTGGGGATCAGGGGTTCCAGGTTGCCAGTGCGGCACCGATCATGCCCCCGTCGTCGCCCAGCACCGCCGTCCGGACGTCTCCCTTGTGCCAGCGCAGCGTGCGGGCCGCCGCGAGGTACGCATCCCGAATCGGACCCGGCCTCGCCATGATGCCGCCGCCGAGCAGGAGGACATGCGGGGCGACGACGGCGCAGAGGCTGTCGAGGCCGACGGCGAACAGGTCGGCACAGCGGCGGATGACGCCCATGGCGATGCCGTCGCCTTCGGCGGCGGCCTGGGCCAGGCATGCGGTGCTCGGACGGCCATCCCCAGCGATAGCGGCGGTCCGTCCGCCGGGGTTGGCCCGTGCCTCCTCCAGCGCGGCGACGTTCAGCGCGAGACCGCCGGCCAACTGCTCCCAGCATCCGTATCGTCCGCAACGGCAGGCAGGCCCTCTGGGGTCGACGACGACGTGGCCGACCTCGCCGGCGTCGCCGGTGCCGCTGTGCAGGTGGCCGTTGATGAAGACGCCGCCGCCGATGCCCGTGCCGACAGTGACCATGAGGATGGTGGCCGCATCGCCGTTGGCGACCAGACGTGCCTCGGCCAGTGTGGCGGCGCGGGCGTCGTTGAGCACGGTCGTGGCCCGGCCGGTCGCCGTCTGGATCTCGCGGCGGTAGTCCACGGCTTCGAGGCCGAGGTTCGCCGACCAGGTCAGGACGCCGTTGGATACGGTTCCCGCGACGGCGAGTCCGACGGCGTGGATGTGGCGGCCGGGATGGCGGTCGAGCAGTTGGAGTGCGACCTCGGTGGTGGCGTGCCTCCGGGCGCCGGCATCGGTGGGCAGGACGCGCCGTACGGTGCTTGCCACGGTGCCGTCGGCTGCCACGATCGCGGCGCGGATGTGGGTGGCTCCGAGGTCGATGCCGATCGCGGCGGGATCTGCCGAAGTGTTCATGTCAGGTTATCCGAACTCTCGTTGGGGCCATGTGCTTAAAAGATTCAAGGCCCCAGGCCTTCTAAGGGGAAAATTGCATCGTCATCCAGGGTCCTTGGCTGAAGGCCGGCCGGCGAATTTACTTGAAGGGTTGTGCCTGTGCCGGGATGTCGCACGGGTTGAGATCCTCGCGCTGCGGCTTGCCTGCGAACATCGCCCGATTCTTCGACCCGATCCAGGCACTCTGAAAAGTCGGTGTGTCATGGCTCGGCCGTGGCTATTTGACGCTCCCGGCCGTCAGACCGCCGACGAGATGGCGTTCGATCGAAGCGAAGAGGATGACGACGGGGACGATCGCGATAAGTGAGACAGCGAACAAGTACTGCCACTGCTCGTGATACTGGGTGACGAACCCGGGGATCGCTCTGGTGAGGGTCATCCGGTCGTCCGAGGACGTCACGGTGATGGCCACGATGTATTCGTTCCAGGTCCCGATGAACGTGTAGACGGCCGCTGTCACCACGCCGGGCATGGCCAGCGGAAGCATCACGCGGGTGAAGGCCGTGAGGCGGCCGGCGCCGTCGAGGTAGGCTGCCTGCTCCATTTCTTTCGGGATGCTGGAGAAGTAGGCGTTCAGAATCCATACGCAGAACGGCAGGTTGAACGCGGCGTTCACGACGATCAGCGCCTGGCTCGTGTCCGTCCAGTCCAGTGCGACGAGCTCACGGTAGATGCCGACCAGCAATGCGGTCGGTGCGAACATCTGCGTGACAAGCACGACGAACAGGAACGCGCCACGTCCGCGGTATTGGTTGCGTGCCGTGTAGTAGGCCGCCGGCAAGCCCACGGCCAACGCCAGGACGGTGGCTGCGCCTGAGACCTGGAGTGAGAACCTCAGGGCCGCCCAGATCTTGGGATCGTTCACCTTCCAAACATTCACGAAGTTCGCCCACTCCCATGTTCTGGGGAGGTAGGAGGGTGGCGACTGCATCAGTTCGGGTGCCGGTTTGAGGGCGGTCAGGAACATCTGCAGGTACGGCGCGACGAAGGCGATGGCGATCAGCCATCCGACGGCCGTGATGAGTACGGTACGCGGCCGTATCGGCGATCTCATGCCTGCGCCCTCCCCTGCCGACGCGCACCCCATGAGTAGAGCAGCGCGAGGGTGAGAATCAGTGCAAAGTTGACCACGGCCAGGGCGGCGGACTCGCCGACGTCCTGGTCCAGAAAAGCGATCTTGTACATGTAGGTCGTCGTGGTGTCGGTGGCGTGTCCCGGCCCGCCCTGGGTCATCGCCCAGATGATCGGAAAGGAATTGAAGACATTGATGATGTTGATGACCGATGCGACGAACAACACCGGCCGCAGAAGGGGGAAGGTGATCTGGAAATATGTGCGAAGTTGCCCCGCGCCGTCGACGCGTGCCGCCTCATACACCTCGCCAGGGATGGTCTGCAGGCCGGCGAGGATGACGAAGGAGGTGAACGGCAGTGAGACGAAGACCGAAACCGCCATCATGCAGGCGAACGCCACCTCCGGGTGGGCGAGCCAGTTCACGGGCGTGTCGATCACTCCTATGTCCATGAGGAGCTTGTTCACCACGCCGTAGAAGTCGTCGAGCATCCATTTCCAGAGCAGGGCGGTCATGAGGACTGAGGCCGCCCATGGCACGATCACCGCCCACCGCACCAACCGGCGTCCAGGGAAGCGGGCATTCAGGACCTGTGCCAATGCCAGAGAGACCACTATGGTGACGGCCACGACGCCGACCACCCACAGCGCCGTGCGCCACAGCACCAGCACGAGGTCGTCTTCGCCGAACAGCTCGGCGTAGTTGCGAAAACCGGTGAACCCGGTGGACAGACCTGAGGAACTGACTTTCGTCAGGGATGTCCGCACCATCTCGACGGCAGGCCACAGGACGACGCCGAGAATCAGGGCCACGGCCGGGCCGACCCACGCCAGCGGCGTCAGTACCCGGCCTGCGGTGCGCCACAAATTGGATCGTGGTACCACGCCGCTCGATGCTGTTCCAAGCGGCGTGGTTCGCGCGTCGTGCATGTCAGTCGTTCTTCGCGGCGACGTCCTGGAGCTTGTCCAGGACGGTTTTGGGGTCGGCGTCGGCCACGGCGGTTCCTATCTGCTGTTTGGCGGCGCCCGCGACCGCGCTCCAGGCCGGATCGTCGGTCGGTGCGAACCGCGGGTTCGCCAACGACTCGACGAAGGGCTTGTAGTACGGGTCGGAACTCAACGCGTCGCCGGCCGACCTGGTGACCGGCAGAAAGCCTTCGGTCTTGAGGAACCCGGCGACATTGTCCTTCTGGTAGAAGAAATTGAGAAACCTCGAAACGGCGTCCTTGTTCTTACCGTCGCCGTTCTTGAAGGCCACCAGGAAGTCCTGGACGCTGAGCGTCTGGGAGGTCGCGCCGGCTGCGCCGGGCAGGGGCGCCACACCGTACGGCAGGTTCTTGTCCACCGTGTCGATGAAGCCCTTGCGCTGAAAGACGGCGCCGTTCAGCATGCCGATCTTGCCCTGCGAGAACTGGTTGAACACGTCCTTGCGGTTGGTGGTCTCCGGGTTCGGCTGGGTCAGTTCGGCTTTTGTCAGCTCCCGCAGGAACCGGAGCGTGTCGACGTTGGCCTGCTGGTTGATCGCCCACTTGCCGGAGGAGTCCACCCAGCCACCGCCATTGTTCATCGACCAGATGAAGAACTCGGCCTGTGCCTCTTCGACACCGAGCGGCAACCCGAGCGGGCTCACCCCGTGCACCGCGGACTTGATCTTCTGAGCGGCGAGCTTCACATCATCCCAGGTCTTCGGCGGTTCGGCGATCCCGGCCTTGCGGAAGATGTCCCGGTTGTAGAAGAACAGCCGTGCGCTGGCGAGGAAGGGTAGTCCGTATTGCTGTCCACGGTACTTGGCCCCGTCGGCGAACTTGGGCAGGAAGTCATTCATGACCTGCGGCGAGACAACATCGGACGCCTTGTAGATCAGGCCGTCGCGCGCGAAGTCGGAATAAGCGTTGTAGTTGAGGATGTCGGGCTGCTGACGGGTTTGGATGTAGGTTTTCACCTTGGCATCCATCTGTTCCCAATCAATGATCTCAAGCCTGACCTTGTACCCGGGGTTCTTCGCTTCGAATTGCTCGATCAGGCTCTCCCAGTATGGCTGGGTGTCGTCGTCGTACTTGGCGGCGACGAACCTGATCTCCTTGCCGGTGTCTTCTCCGCCGGCTGACGAGCTGCCCTTGCCGCATCCGGCGAGTCCCGCGAGGATCGCCAGACCCGCCGCAACAGCCGTGATCGGATGTGTTTTCATCATGGGTGACTTTCTTGCTGCATGTCGTGAGGACGTGAGACGTCGATCCGCGCGGGCTCGTCGGAGAAACGCGCGGCGCGCGGGTCGCGTTCGTCGCCGAAACGCTCGGTGAGAATGCCGTACAGCTCGGGCCTGCGCCCCATCATCCAGCGCCGCCCGGTGGACATCGGCAGGAGATTCAGGTCGAGATCGGCGACCACCATGGTGTCCTCAGGGGAGGTCGTCTCGACCAGGATCCGGCCATAGGGGTCGAGAATCATGGCGTTCCCGGTACGCACCTCGTCGTCGTCTCGCCCGACGCCGTTGCTGAAGACGACGCCGAGCCCGTTGTCGTGGGCACGCGCCGGCAACCAGCGCAGCAGCCATTCACGTCCGCTGGGCCCGCGGAACTGCTCTTCGATCGTTTCCCGATCCCGATATCTGGCCTGCCAATGCGCCAACGGGATCGGCTTCATCGAATGCGGGCTGCGTGATGCCGTTCCACCGGTCTGATGCGGAGCCAAAAGTACGGAGGCGCCCATGAGAGCGGTGGCGCGCACGTTTTCCACGAGATTGTTGTCCCAGCAGATGAGAACCCCGAGGCGAACACCCCAGGGAGTGTCGAAGACGGTGTACTCCGCGCCGCTGGATATGGCCTCGTGCTCGAACGCGTGCAGCTTGCGATGGCGGTGCACGCGTCCGTCCGGAAGGCATACCGCGTACGAGTTGAACAGGCGGCCGTTCTCGTCCACCTCCAGGAATCCCACCCCGACGGCCAGGCCGTTCTCCATCGCGAGGCGACGTACCGCGGTCGTCGATGGCCCGGAAATCGGCTCCGCGAGCTCATGCAGTTTCTCGGCCGAATGATTGCGGAGATGCCAGTAGCCGAGCAGGCACATCTCCGGAAAGGCGATGACCTGTACGGAGTCCGCGGCGGCCTCGCGCACGAAGTGCGCTATTCTCGCCAAATTATATTCTTTGGCGTCCGGCCTTGCCTCGAACTGCACCGAAGCGCACCGCAGGACACTCTCCTGCTTTTTATCGCCGGTCGACGGTGACAATGGTTTCTCCCTGAACTGGAATCGATGGGCTCCATCACACCCGATACGAGGGGGGCCGGTCCAATGAAACTTTCGACGGGTTCCATAGACTGCAGGAATGGAAATCCGTCTGCTGCGTGCGTTCATTGAGACGGCCAGGGTGGGTGCGTTCGGCCGGGCGGCGCAGGCGCTCGCTGTCACGCAGCCTGCTCTGACCAAACAGATCCAGGCTCTGGAGGCCGAGGTAGGCGGCCCGCTGTTCGACCGGGGACGGCACGGGGCCACCCTGACTCCCCTCGGCCAGCTGTTTCTCCCCGATGCCCAGGACCTCGTGCGCCGCGCGGACCTCCTGGCCCGCCGGGCCCGCCAGACGGCACTCGGCGAATCGGGCTTGTTGAGCGTCGGCTTCGGAATGTCCACCATCGACCTGGCCCCGCGCGCCGTGGCGGCGTTCCGCCGCCGCTACCCGCACGTCGAAATCACCCTCGACGACATGTCCACCGCCACCCAGCTGGACCTCATACGGGCGGGCAGGCTGCATGTCGGTTTTGTCAGGCTGCCTGTGGACGACCTGGGGGCCATCGCCCTGCGCACGGACACGCTCGCCGTCGCCGTGTCCTGCGACGAAGGACCCGCGCCTCCAGGCGATGAGAGCGTCGTGTCATGGCTGGACGACCACCCGCTCATCCGGCTCGCGGCGGCGAAGGGCCCAGGACTGGCGGCCCAGCTCGACGGCTTCCTCAAGGCCTACGACCTGAGGCCGCACATCCTTCAGGAAGCTCACGATCTTCAGACAGTCGTGGCCCTGGTGGCCTCGGGCGTCGGCATCGCCATCGTGCCGGCCAGCGCCGCCAAGATCGCGTCCCCCGCCGTCACCATAGTGCCCATCGCATTGCCTCCCGCGAGATGGCAGGTGGGCGCCGTGTGGGATCGCGCCCACATGAGGCCGGTCACGGCCAACTTCCTCGCCGTCGTACACGAACTCGTGTCACCAGCTTCCCGAGGTGGCGCAGAGGCCTGACTCATTTAGTACTACAGTCATGTTTTGTGATCTATAGTCGGGTTCGTGTCGGGTGTGGTGACGTCTGAGGATCTCCAGTCGTGGGCGGCCGGGCTGGATGAAGTGTTCGCGCGGGTCGCCAGTCGTTTCGGTCGGGTAGAGCCGCGTCGGCAGGCACGGGCGTATCTGGTCGGGCTGCTGGCGCCGGTGGAGCGTAAGAACGGCTGGCAATTGGCCGAGGCCGCAGGCGATGCCCAGCCTCATCGGATGCAGGCCGATCACCGGGCGCACCTCGGAGTGCCACATCTCGATTGTCAGTCCGTCCTGACGCTGGCTGCGGTCCTCCCCCGGAATCACCGCGCGTGAACCCATGCCCGGATTCGCGTCGATCATGTGGTGGCCGGGGCCCAAAACCGCTGATTGTCGGCATATCGGCCGGACTGCCGAGTTGCCGGGTGATCGCAGGAGGCGGGAGCGCGGACGCCCCGACGTCTGCTCCGTGGTCGGGCGCCCGCCCTTGTCACGGGTTCGGCTCCCCCCCTGAATCCGAACCCGCCCCGCCGCTTTCATATCCGCATTCGTCCGATTACTAACAGCGAGAAACCGCTGATGGCGCACCATGACCGTGGTCGCGCGGCGGAGGGACGCGGGCGTTCGGCGGTTCCGTCGGTGGCCCAACGCCCGCGCATTCACGGGCTCGGAATCCCCTCTGAAACCGAACCCGCCCCAACACCTGCATACCAAGAGTCGCCTGATCCACTACAGGCGAATCGCCGACGCCGGCGCAGCGGACGTCGACTGTCGGCCTGCGGGCGGTCTCCAACCGCCCGACCAGCGACAAGCGACAGGGGGACGACGGCGGCGCCGGTCAGAAGAATGCGCAGGTTAAAAGGGGTTCAGCTCCTACAGTGTTTGAATGGGCCATTGAATGTGCTGGATCCGGCCTTGCCGCCCCACATGAGACACGTGCCGGCGACCGAAGCGCGCATCGGCCCCGGCGTAGCTCCCGAAGTTGCCGGTGTCGGCGGCTGGGGCCTTGCCCACGACCTCCAGGTAGGCGGTGGTGGTGGCGGTGGCCTTGCCGAGCGAGTCGTTCTTGATCCTGGCCATGCAGTTGTCGCTGTTGTCCCTGGGATCTTTCGAAGCGCTCGCTGCGGATCAAGATTGCGAGACCGGCATACAAAGAACGCACAAATCGAGATAAAAGCCAGCCGCGTTGCACCCATCGCTCAACGGGAGCCCAGCTTGCGGCGCCGACCCGCTGCGTGACATCTAGGTCTGCCCCTACGACGCCTGGCACCAGCACGTCACTTTGGCCATGCTGGCCCACGCCTATCTCGTGGTCACCGCGCTCGCTCCCCAAAGCCCAAGCGGCCTGGTCAGCATGCCCGTGTGCCCTTACTTGTGCCGCCTGAACCGGTGGACTTCCCGAAACACCGTGAACCCGCCAAGCGCCTTCGGGCTATCACCTTTAGAGCCCGACATCCAGAGAGGCGGATACAAACGATGGGATGCCATGATCGCACCCAGTGAGATATACAACGACGAGATCGACGATGCGGCCATCGTCGCCCGCTCGCTGGACGATCCCCTGCAGTTCGCCGGAATCTTCCAGCGGCACGCCCCGCAGCTCCACCGGTACGCGGCCCGTCGCCTGGGCGAGAGCCTGGCCGACGACATCGTGGCCGACACGTTCCACATCGCCTTCCGTGACCGTCACCGCTACGACCTCAACCGCGGTGACGCCCGGCCCTGGCTCTGGCGGATCGCCGCCAACCTCATCCTGCGGCACCATCGCTCCGAGACACGTTTCTACCGCGCGCTCGCCCGGACCGGGGTCGATCCTGTGCTGGAGGGCCATGCCGACCAGGTAGCCGGCAAGGTCACCGCGGAGGCGGCGAGCCCGCTGCTGGCCAAGGCGCTGGCCCGGCTGTCGAAAGGTGATCGCGACGCCCTGCTGCTGATTGCGTGGGGCGAACTCAGCTACATGGAGGTCGCCGAAGTGCTGGGCATTCCCGTGGGCACGGTGCGCTCACGGCTCAACCGGGCCCGCAACCGGGTCCGTACTTCCCTGGGAGGACAGACGGATGACTGAACTGCGTGAGCTGAGCCAGATGCGTGCCCAGATTCGCGAGAGAAACGCGGACGAGCTCGCCCGGAGGATCGGCTGGCGGCCCGGTGCCGAGCCGGTCGCCAGGCGGCACTCCGCGGCCCGAGGGCGCAGCCTGCGGTCCTCGCTGCTCCGGCCCGTCCCCCTGGTCGCCGTCGCGCTGGCGGGGGCCGCCGCAGCGACCGTGATCGTGGTTCCGGGAGTTTCGGGGCTCTCCGACGAGTCGCCGCGGCCCGGTGGGAACTCGCCGGTCGAAGGCTCGCGGACGCCGGCGCATGCCAAGGTCACGCTGGACTCGCGCAGTGTGCTGCTCGCCGCGGCGGCGCGGGCGGCGAAGGCTCCCGAGGGGACATACTGGCATGTCAAAGACGTTTGGGGCATCACATACCAGACGTCCGACGGCTATCTGGTCGAGCAGCGTGACGAGTTCGACCACTGGAGCTCAGCCGACGTCCTGCTCGTCGGCAGCAAGGATCTGGGCGCCAAGCCCCTGCGCGACGAAGACCAGGCGGCCTGGAAGCGCGCCGGCAAGCCTGCGACGTGGCAGGTCAAGTCCAACGACGTCACCCGGGAGCTCAGCACGAAGGAGGGCGCCCTGCAGTATGACAAGCCCAGTAAGCCGCGCTACAAAGTCGGCGACCGCGTGATGACGCCGAAGGAACTGGCGGACCTCCCCACGGACCCGGAGCAGCTCGACGCCCTCCTGGCCCGCGCCAAGCGGCCGAACGCCTCACACATAGGGGCCTTTCTGCTCGCCGAGGCACCCGTACCGCCTCAGGTACGGGCGGCGGCCTACCGGTTGCTGGCCGATACCCCCGGCATTCGGCTCACTGAGAACGTCACCGACCCGCTCGGCCGCACAGGAACGGGCATCGGCCAGCTCGGAGAGTCGGAAGAGCTGGGGGAGTTCGAGCAGCGCCTGGTGATCGACCAGAAGACCGGCATGCTGCTGGCGAACGAGACCATCGCCGTCAACCCGCCAGCGAACCGCCCCTGGGCGAAGGCCGGGACGGTTCTCCAGTACCAGGCCTATACCACCACAGAGTGGACCGATGACAAGCCAGACGCCCTCGACTGACCGGCGGGTCGGCGTCGAGCCAAGACTCGGTAGCCTCACCCCTGCTGATTCAACGGTTGTCGGCTGAGCTTGCTGAAGATCAAGAAAGGTGCACCTAGCCTGCCAGGATCTGAGTGGCTAACTCATGATCTCGACGGGTATGGGTGCACCTTCTGGTGTCGCGGCTATCGGATGGAACGGCCACTCGCCGTGTGCGTGGCGGCGGTCGTGCTTTGGTCACGATGGGGGCGGCTGAGCGCTGCAGGTCGCAAGCGCAGGCGGCATCTGCTTTACGCGGTCGTGATCCTTATCCCCTCGGCTGGGCTGTGCTCAACGGCCTGGGCCCTGTCCTGACGCAGTTCGAATGGTGCCGACATGGTAGGTCCGGCTGGGCGGCCTTGCGCAAGCGAGAGCAGGAGATCGCCTTTCAGCTCGCCAAGCAGGTCAGCGAGATGTATCTTGCCGACAAGGATGATCGTAAGCCCTGGCTTTTCCCGCAGACGCTCGCCATCACTAAGCTGAGGAAGGGCCACTGCCGCCCGTACGCGACGCCGATCCGATGGGAACCGTGACTTCAACGGTTACCTTGGGGAGGGGTGGCCACAGATCCTCGTAGAATGAGTGTCGGTTCGAGTTGAACCGCATCTGCTACTGGCAGGCTCTGCGCGAGTCCGGTTGCCGCATATGCGGCCGCCCGGCCCACCTCGAACATGGGTTGTCGGATGGTGGTCAACGGTGGCGTGGTCGCATATGCGATCTCGGTGTCGTCAAAGCCGATGACTGACAGGTCCCGCGGTACGGCGATGCCGCGCCTGTCTGCCTCTTGGAGGGCGCCCGCCGCAACGTAGTCGTTGGCGGTCATCAGGGCGGTAGGGAAGGTGATCTTCGAGTCGGCGCAGCGGTCGAGCAGCGTCGCCAGACCCTGTATCCCGTCTGCGACGGTGAAGTCGCCCCGTTGTACATAGGCGGACCGCACGTGGATACCCAGCTCGGCTGAGGCACGATAGAACGCTTGCAGACGCCGGTCAGCATCGAGATGGCCTTTGGGCCCTGCGAGGTATGCGATCGCGCGGTGTCCCTGCTCGACCAGATGGGCCAGTGCCGCCTCGATGCCGGTGTCGTTGTTGATCGAAACGCTGGCGTCGCTGGCAGCGACGTCGTCGTTGACCATCACGACGGGAACTCCGGTTCGCCGGAGCTCGTAGAGGTAGCTGCCGTCGTTGGCCCACTGCGGCACGATGACGAACGCAGCGTACGATCCGCGAGCCGACTCTTCCAACAGCTGCCTGCCCACCCGGTCAAGGGGCTGGTCGGTGACGTGCAGCGTCATCCGGTGTTCGTTCTCCTGAGCGCCGGCCAATACGCCACGGATAAGCGGATAGAAGAACGACGCTTCGGTATAAACGATCGTTCCTGGTCGGTTGATGATCCATAGCGCGATCGAAGTGGCCTGTCCCGTTCGTAGCGCGCGGGCGTCGCCACGCGGCACGTAACGCAGCTTGGCCGCCGCTTCCTGGACGAGCTGGCGGGTCTCGGCCTTGACCGCATTGCCGTTCAACGCTTGCGAAGCCGTCGAGACCGACACGCCTGCAAGAGCCGCGACGTCACTCAAGGTGACCATCTGCCGTCCACTGCCGGACCGACGTCTGTCTGAGTGCCCTTGTGCCACGGTGCACTTGATCCCTTCACCTAGCCTGGGGCATACGGTGCCTCTGGCTACCCAAATCGTATCGCATTGGGCCTAGATGGGATCTCAGATCTGCCGAATGGAGGCTTATCCTTGCCCAAACCAGTAGCAAAAACGTTTCGGATGCGGGATTTGAATGATGAGAGGCGCACGCCGAGACCTGCCTCCTCTTGAGGCCCCCTCGCTGTTAGTGGGCACCCACCAGGTCGACGAGGAATCTGCCGAGGGCTCCACCTTCCAGGAGCGTGTCGGCGGCCTGTCCGACGTGGGTGAGAGGAATCTCGTGAGCGATGCACTCATCCAGTCCGACGGGGCGCAGGTCGGTTGCCAGTCGTGACCAGATCTGGCGACGTAGGTCGAGACCCGCTTGGACGGAGTCGATGCCGATCAGGCTCACGCCGCGCAGGATGAAGGGCATGACGGTGCTGTGCAGCGAGGTTCCAGCGGTGAGGCCGCTGAGAGCCACCGCTCCGCCGTAGAGTAGGGACCGCAGAGCGTAGCCGGTTCCGGGACCGCCGATGGGGTCGACGCACGCCGCCCAGCGTGTTTTGCCCAGTGGCCGATCTGCTGCTTGCACCAAGATTTCGCGATCGATTATCTCGCTGGCTCCGAGAGCTGCGAGATATTTGGCTTGGTCTGCCTTACCGGTGACCGCTGAGACGTGATATCCGGCTGCGGCGAGCGCACCGATCGCTATGGATCCGACGCCTCCGGTGGCTCCCAGCACCAGGACAGGGCCGGAGTTCGGCGTCAGGCCGTGGCGCTCGAGCGCGTGTATCGACAGTCCGGCGGTTAGTCCGGCGGTGCCGAGGATCATCGCTTGCCGCGTCGAAAGACCATCTGGTAGCGGCAGGACCCAATCGGCGGGTACGCGTGCGTATCGCGCCCACCCGCCGTGTTGGGATACGCCTAGTCCGAAGCCGGTCACGAGTACTTCGTCGCCGATGCTGAACTTGTCGTCGTCGGAGGCGACCACAGTGCCGGCTAGGTCGATGCCCGGTACGAGCCTTCGAAGGTTGGTGATGTTGCTGTTCGCCACCGTCGCCAGGGCGTCCTTATAGTTGACTGCCGACCAGGTGACCCTGATCGTCACGGCGCCGTCGGGCAGTTCTCCGGGGGACATGCTGATCAGTGTCTGGCGGGTGCCGTCTGCGCCGTGCTCAACGAGCCAAGCTGGAAACGGTTCCTCGGGAATCACGAGGCTTCCCGGTCATATGAGGGTGGATTCTGCGACATGTTGTCCTTGTCAGGTAGGGGGTATTCGGTGGTGATCGCTAGGTTCGTCGGGTCGAGGCGCGGCGTCGGGCGACGTCTGCCCCGATGGCGATCACGAGGATGATGCCGATCGCGAGAGATTGCCAGTTCGCTCCGAATCCGACCACGACGACGCCGACCGTGATGATGGTCAGGAAAAGGACGCCGAGCATCGCGCCGAGTGGTGATCCGCTACCGCCGAAAATGCTCGTGCCGCCGATGACGGCCGCCGCGATCGCCGATAGTTCGGCGCCGTTGCCGGTGGTGGGCTGGGCGACGCCCTGGCTGGCCATCTGCAGCAGACCCGCGAGCGCTGCGATTCCTGAGCATATGAGGAAGGCCGCTGCTTTGACGCGGCCGGTGCGGATTCCGGTGATCGCGGCTACCGCGGGGTCACCGCCGCTGGCCATCAGCCGGCGTCCATTGGTCGTGAATCGTACGCCGAGGTCGATCAGCACTCCTAGCCCGAGGAAGATGAAGAACATCCATGACAGGTTCAGCGGGGTGGCCAGGCCGAACTGAGTGAGTGCTGCGGGCAGTGGGTATACGGGGTTTCCGTGGGTGATGAACGTTGCCAGTCCTGAGGCGATGAACTGCATGCCGATGGTGGTGATGAATGACGGAAGTCTGAGCAGGACCACGCAGGCGGCGTTGATCGCGCCGACGAGGAGGCCGGTACCGACAGCGGCCAGGACGCCGATCGGGATGTTCCCTCCAGTGGCGATCATGGATTTCGCGCCGACGACCGATGCCAGGCCGGCGACCGCGCCGACGGACAGGTCGAACTCACCGGCCAGGAGCAGGATGGATTCGCCGAGCGCGATGATCCCGATGAAGGCCGCGCCGACGGCGAGGTTTGCCAGGCTGGCGTAGCGGAAGAAGGAACTCTCCAGTCCGCCGATGACCAGAATCGACACGAGGATCGCGAGGGCCAACTCGATCTCTGGGGTCCGGACGTGGTTCAGCCGTGTCCGGGTGTCGAGCAGAGCGGTGCGTAGTGACGCTGCGGCGATCATTGGGGTGTCTCCGGGGTGGTGCGTGCGTTGAGAGTGCCCGACATGGCCGCGAGGGTGAGATCTTCCGGGGTCGTCGTGCGGGCATCGAGTTCGCTCACCACGCTGCCCTTGGACAGCACGATGACGCGGTCGCAGAGTCCCAGCAGTTCCGGAACCTCGGAGGAGACCACGACGATGGCCACGCCGTCGGAGGCCGCCTGTCGTATCAGCCGGTAGATCTCGGCGCGAGCGCCGACGTCGACGCCTTTGCTCGGCTCGTCCAGCAGCAGCACAGATGGTCGGGCCGCGAGCGCGCGAGCGATCAGTACTTTTTGCTGATTGCCGCCGCTGAGGGAGGTGATGGGTGCGGTGCCCTGGTCAGTCTTGACCGTGAACTGGTCGATCAGGCGTGCTGCGGTGTCGTGGCGTGCAGCCGGACGAAGGAGCAGGCGGCTGCTCAGTGTGCGCAGGATGGCCAGCGTGAGGTTGTCCTCGACGCTACCGTTGAGGAACAGCCCGTCGCTCTTGCGGTCTTCGGGGACGAAGGCGATGCCGTGGGAGATCGACGCCTTCGGGTTCTGTGGGGTGAACGCGCGGCCGTGCACGTCGATGTGCCCGGACCGGGCGGGCAGCAGTCCGTAGATGGCCTCGAGCAGTTCAGATCGTCCAGAGCCCAGCGGGCCACCGATACCGATGATCTCGCCTGCGGCGGCACTGAAGGACACGGAGTTCACCGCCAGCCGGTCTGGTCGGCGCGGATCGGGCACAGTGAGGTCACGCACGGCCAGCCCGGCTGCGGTTGGGACATGTGTCGGTCGGCTGGGGAACGGCTCGTCGAGCCGTCGTCCGGCGATCGCGGTGACTATTCGGCCTCGATCGAAGCTGCTTCGCGGTAGCTCGTCGACGAGTCGGCCATCGCGCAGCACCGCGATGTCGTCGGCGAGATCGAACACCTCATTGAGTCGGTGGCTGATCAGGATGGAACTGACCCCTTGGCCGGACAGGGACCGGACCACGTCGAACAGGCGCCCGGCTTCGGTGTCCGTGAGCGCTGTTGTCGGTTCGTCCAGGATCAGCACCCGCGGTCTCGCGTAGACAGTGCGGGCGATCATGACGAGTTGCTTTTCGCTGGTGGTCAGCGACGCGACCGGTAGGCGGGCATCGAGGGGAAGCTGGATGCCGTCGAGGAATACCTGTGCTCGGCGTTGCAACTGGGCGACGGTGAGAAGGCGACGGGCACCGTACTGGCCGAGGTGGATGTTCTCACCGACGCTGAGGGTGTCGATAACGCTGGTCTCTTGCGGGACAATGCCGATTCCGGCTTGCGTGGCATCCCGTGGTGATCGCAGACGCACTTCCTGTCCGGCGATCACCACGCTGCCCTGGTAGCTGCCATACGGGTACTGGCCGTTCAGGATCTTCATCAGCGTTGATTTGCCTGCGCCGTTCTGCCCGACCAGGCCGAGGACACGTCCGCTGTCGAGGCTGAGTGAGACGTCGTGGAGCACGACGACCTCCCCGAACGATTTGCTGACGTGACGCGCTTCCAGTACGGGCGCGGTCGGCTGTGCCGGCTCCGGCTGGAAGCCGGCGGCGGGTGGGGCGCTCGGAATATGGGGCGGTATGAGCGGGTGCGAAGTCATCATTGGCCTAATGGATGTTGACCTTGGACAGCAACTCGTAGTACGGCGCCAGCCGTGTCTGCTCCACGATCGGAGCCGACAAGGGATTGTCGTAGGCGATCGGATCACGGCAGATGGCCTTCGCCAGCGCGAAAGCCGCCAGATAGTGCTCCTGGTACAGCGGCTGGGCGACGATACCGAATATCGAGCCGCTCTTGACCAGCTCGAGGTTCGCCTTCGCGTAATCCATCGAGATGACCACCAACTGGCGGCCGGTGTCCTTCTGCGTAGTCGCCCAGTTGACCGGTCCGTTGCCGCTGGTGTCGAATGCCGCGACCAGGTCCTGGTGGGCTTGGACGAGGGACGTCTCGGTCGCGATCGCCTTGCTCGAGTCGCCACCTTCGGCTACCGGGGCAAGCACATGCTGCTGGGGATATTCGGCCTTCATCGTCTCGGTGAACGCCTTCGCCGCGGCGTTCTCATTCGGGATGAAACTGGTCTGCATGATGGCGATGCTGCCGGTCTTTCCGGCCTTCTTCAGGCGCGCGCCGATAGCCTCCGCGGCCGCCTTGCCGTAGGAGGTCGGATCCGGGTAGAACTGCCCCAGCAGACCCGGCGCCTCGCCTTTGGCGATCGGCGAATGCGTCTGGATTACCGGGATCCCCATCGCCTTGGCCCGGGCGATCATCGGGTAGAACGTCGGGCTGGACGCCAACACGACAATCCCGTCGACGCCCTGTGCCATGCTCTGGGTGGCCAACGTGACGGTCCCCGGCTCGTCGAATCCCTGAGACGCCACCCACTGCTCGGAGGCGAAGCCCGCTTTTTTGGCCCCGTCGATCGCCCCCTGCGCCATGATTTGCAGGACCGGATTCTCGCGAAGCACAGAGACGAAGATCATTTTCTTGCCTCGCATAGAACATGATGCTCCGGTGCTCGTGGGCAAGTTGAAGTAGTCGACGTTGGAGGCGGAAGGGCCAACGGTCGAGCCACCCGTGGTCGTCGCCGGCTCCGCGCCGCAGGCGCTCAGCGCGAGCACCGCGATGGCCGCGGCCGCCAGGACACGTCGCTGACGTTTCCCAGAGATACCGATCATGTCCTGTTCCTGACTTCCTTGTAGTGGATGCGGTTGCCGTGATCTGTGACTTCTACTTGTTCGGACGAGCCAAGGCCGGCCGGGAGACGGCATCCTGGTCACCTCAGGCACGTCTGGCTCGCCGTCGCAACGTGTCGACTGCCACCGCGACGATCAGCAGCGCGCCGCTGGCGACCGGCTGCAGAGTCGAGTCCAGGCCCACCAGCACGAGTCCGATCGTGACCACCTGGATGAACACGGCTCCGAGAAAAGCTCCGAGCATGGTGCCGGCACCGCCGAACAGGGAGATCCCTCCCACTACGGCTGCGGTGATCACGGTCAGTTCCAGGCCCTGCCCCTGGGTGGGGTCGGCGACGCCGACCCGGCCGGCCAGCAGGATCCCGGCCAGCCCAGCCAAGCCTCCCGAGGCGATGAATGCGCAGGTCACGTAGCGCCTCACGGGTACACCTGCACGTACTGCGGCCCGCTCGTTACCCCCGATCGCGTAAGCGCTCTTGCCGAACACCGTCAGGTTCATGACTCCGTGAGCCACGGCGACGACGGCGAGCAGCAGATAGACGGCGAACGGCAGCCCAAGCAACCGCGATTGGCCCAGCCCGACAAGGCCCTCGGGAAGTCCGCTGATCTGAAGTCCCCCGCTGATAACCAGCGAAAGACCGCCTGTCGCGTACAGCGTCCCCAGCGTCACGATCAACGCGGGCAGCCGCGCCCATACCACCAGCAGTGCGTTCACCGCTCCCACGGCCATACCAACACCGAGCGCACCGAGCACGGCAAGCTGCCACGGCAGGTGGTAGTGGGTGACCAGCTGGCAGCCCACGATGGCCGACAGCGACACCACCGATCCGACGGAGAGGTCGATCTGCTTGAGGATGAGCAGGAGCGTCTCCCCCACCACCACCAGCCCAGCCACCGCCGCCGCACGCAACACGGCCTGGAGAATCGACGCCGACCAGAAAGACGAATTGAGTACTGTGAACATGACCACGATTACTGTGAGCAGAGCACCGAGGCCCACCTCGACAGGCACCTGCGGGAGCCGGCGTACGCGCACGGTCCGAGCCTGCTCCTCGGCTGTGGCGTGCACGGTGCTCATGCCCGCAGCCACGTACTGGTTGCCCTCGCCTGCTCGGCGTAGGCACGGCGGGACACCTCTGCCTCGGGGACCTCAAGTTCGAAGGCATGGAACGTTCCCGGCACGTAGTGTAGTTCCGTCGGAACATCGGCGTCTATCAATCGACGCGCGAACTCGATTGCCTCATCCCGCATCGGGTCGTTGTCGGCGGCGAATATATAGGCTGGTGGCAGGTGCTTCAACGAGGCCGCGCGTGCCGGCGCGGCATACGGCGAGACGTCATCGGAATGGTCGCCGAGATACATCTGCCACATGGTGACCGAGTTTCGTGAGTCCCACCCTGGCGTATGCGTGAAGCGCGCCATCGACGCGGTCACCATGCGATCGTCGGTGACGGGGTAGATCAACAATTGGAACTTCAATGTCGGCCCGCCGCGATCGCGGGCGGCCAGGGCGACCGCAGCCGACAGCGCGGCACCGGCACTGCTTCCACCGATCCCGATCCGTGACGGGTCGATATCCAAGCTCTGGGCATGCGCCGCCACCCAGCACAGCGCCGCGTACACGTCGTCAAAGCCGGCGGGGAACGGATGCTCTGGGGCGAGGCGGTAGTCGACGGAGACGACGACCACTTGTGCCTCTTCAGCGAGAATCAGGCACCGGTAGTGCTCCGATTCGAGGTCGCCCATCACAAACGCGCCGCCATGCACGAACAGCAGCCCCGGCAGGGGCCTGACCGCCTCGTGCGGCGTGTACACACGCAGCACCAGGTCGGATCCCGGGCCCGCGATCAGGATCTCCGTGGTCTTCACTCGACGACCGAAATCCCTGCCGGCGACCGAATCGCTGAAGTCAGCCGACACTCGCCGGGCGTCGTCGAGATCGGCAAGGTCGCGCCGAACCCATGACCGGGCGGCCACCGCGAGTTCAGGGTCCATGGTTATCCTCCGTCATGTTCATGGTCGGGCGCCCAGAAGGCGCCTTCCCGCCACCGCGCGTCACTGCGCCTGCGCAGCCGCCTTCAGTCACCGCGTGATACCGCGGCGTCATGCGTGCGCTACTTGGTGAACCGTAATCACCTCAGTCGGCGCGACCGAATAGTCTAAAACGTTTTGTAATATTTCTGTTACATGAACGTCATTGGCTGCACAGGTCCCTGTGCCGGACGAGCGAGCTCAACGCATAGGCTCAGGCAGTGCTCGTATGTCGGCACTTGGCCACCAAGGCGACGCTTGACCGACCAAGACGAGGCATTGCTCCGACAGGGAGAGAAACGATTCAGCTAGAAACCCCCCGGAGGATCCTGTCCGGTGCGGTGCGGCGGGCGATCTGCCACCGTCCGTCGATGCCATCGGAGCGTCGGCGGGTTTAACGTCTTGACCGGCGACCAGTGCCAGCAGACCGACCGCAGCAGCGGCGCGCTCGTCCAGGTTCTGGTCCCTCAACTGGTCTCGCAGGGTGAGCGCGTCGGTGACCAGCCCACCGAACCAGGCCGGTCTTGCCCTCGGGTGTGACGAGGATCTCGGTGACCACGGCGAGGTCGCTTTTACCGCGGACCAGGGTGGTGGCGAGGGTGTGGCGCAAGGCATGCGCGGTGGTGAGATCGTCGAGGCCGGCAGTTTGGGCGATCGTAGCGATGATGCCGCCGACGGCCCGGGCGGTCAGCCGTCCCTCTTTAGCGTTGAAGAACAGCGCCCGGTTGTCGATGGCATGGGGCCAGTTGGGGCGTTCGTCGAGCCAGAGCTGCATCTCGTGGCGGAGGTTGGGGTGGATGTCGACCTCGCGAAACTTACCGGCCTGTGCGCCACCTGTCCCCTCCACGACCGCTGTACCACCGCTAAAGGCCCTCCACTCGGGTCGGTGCGACCAAGTGAAAAGTAACTGTGCGTAGTTTTTGGGTGAACGGTGACGGTCGGGGATCGGCTGTCTCGGCCCTCCGCTTCCGAACGTGTCCCCAGACATCCGCCAAGTGTCGGAGGGCGGGTGCGTCGGAACTGTGAAAGTCGCGTTTGCGCCCGGGGCCGATCCGCGAGCTGCGCGACCCCGACGCGTCCGATGACGGCGAGGATGATGGCGCGGGATCAGTCCTGGGCGTGCCCGGCGGACTGGTCGTTGCTGGCCCGGGCTGTGGGGGTGAGACCGTGTTCGGCGGCCCAGGTCCGACGCACTCCGACCACGGGCCCAGTACACCTCGGCCGAGTTCGCCAAGCTGTGCGCCAAGCTCGGCGTGCGCCAGTCCATGGGCGCCGTCGGCACCAGCGCCGACAACAGCGCTGCGGAGGCGTTCAATGCCACCCTCAAACGCGAGACCCTGCAGGGCACCAAGGGCTGGCCCTCGCCGCGCGAGGCCCGCCTGGCGGTCTTCAAGTGAATCACCCGATACAGCACCCGAAGGCGCCACTCCACCCTCGACTACCTCAGCCCGATCGACTACGAGCAGCAGACCATCGATAGAGTGCTGCTCGCCGCATGACAGCCGATGTCCACACTTCGGGGTGAACGCCCCCTCCTTCTTGAAACAGAGGGCTCCCCGATGACCGAGATGCGGGACGGGATGGTGCCGCTTGAGGCTTTGCAACATTGGGGTGACTCCCCCACCGTTTCCCCTTTTCTTCCCATCCCATCAGGGACGCAACGGGCACGACTGACATACTCACCCTGATCTGGATGCCGCAATAGCACAGGCCATGCGGCAGCAGGTTGCTGTATGGATCTTTGGAGTAGCCACCGATGAGCACCACCGTTGTCCTCTTGTCGATCCTTCTCGGCCTCCTGTTCATGGGGACCGGCGGGATCAAAGTTCTGAGTCTGCCGCAATCGCTGGCAATTCGCGATCATCTAGGATTCCAGCCGAGGTTGTGGCGATTGATCGGCGTGTGCGAGGCAGCGGGGGGAGTGGGGCTGCTCGCCGGGCTCATGGTGCCGTTGCTCGGCGCGGCCGCGTCGATCGGACTGGTCATGCTGATGGTGGGTGCAATCGTCAGCCGGATCCGGGTGTCTGACTCGGCGCCGATGATAGCCATCGACGTCCTGGTGCTGGCGTTGGCGGTGGTTCTCGTGGTCGTACGCGCGTCGGCGTGACAGGCAGGAACAGCTCAGGTTCCGCGCCTGTTCCTCATTAGCGCCCGCCATGAACCGTTCCTAAGGACTGAGCATGAGTTGCGCATGCTCAGCCGAACGCTCCGAACGGTGGTGAGCGTTCTGGTCGCCCGCGTTCGCCGCCTGGTCAACCTCGCCCTCACCCACCTCAACAACACCTGGACCCTCACCGCCACCACCCCAATAGCCCGCGAACAGGCGACCGCATACCGACCGCCCTGCCAAGACCTTCAGGGAACTCCTAAGTCCATGCACGCGCGAGGCACGGTCTCACGCGTCACTTCGGAGGCGTGGTCACTCGACGGTCCGCGCCGTCGTAGGCGAGGGCTCGGGGATCCTCGGGAAGGACACCACGGGCGTCCCGGATACCCAGGAGGCTGGATCTCCGAGGGTCTCTAGCTGAATCGTTTATCTCCATGTCGGAGCGACGAATCTGTCTCCTGAGTCAAGCGTTACCTTGCCTGCACCAGTGCCGACAATCGTGATCTGCCTGCGGCTATGTGTTTCGCTTGCTCATGCGGCACAGGGGATCTGTACCACCAGCGGTACTTAGGTAACGAATGTATTACAAAACGTTTTAGGACATTCATTCGCACCGACCGATGTGCTTACGCTCACAGGTAGCGCACCCATGACGCTGCGGTATCACGCGGTGACTGAAGGCGGGTGCGCAGGCGCAGTGACGCGCGGTGGCGGGAAGGCGCCTTCTGGGCGCCCGACCATGAACATGACGGAGGGTGACCATGGACCCTGAACTCGCGGTGGTCGCCCGGTCATGGGTTCGGCGCGACCTTGCCGATCTCGACGACGCCCGGCGAGTGTCGGCTGACTTCAGCGATTCGGTCGCCGGCAGGCCAGGTCAGGTGTCCGGGCAACGGGGGGAACTCGCCCCGGGAGACAGGTATTTCCACTGGTCTCGGAGACGAATCCGCCGTAGCTGCTGAAAGCCGTGCTCTGAGGAGGATCCTATGGCTACAGCTTGCGATAACTGCGAGACAGTCAACCTCGTGAGTTACATGGTGGAGTGCGTGCAGGCCCAGCAGCGGCAATTCGTCACCGATGCCTCGCACGAACTGCGCACCCCTCTGGCAGGGCTTCGGCTGCGCCTGGAAGAGGCGCGGATGTATCCCGGCCAGATTGATCTGTGCGAGCTCATCCACCACACCCTGCGGGAGGTGGACCGAATCCAGGACATCGTCAGCGACCTGCTCACACTCGCCAGGCTGGACGCCGGCGTCGGCGACGCGCCTGTGTTCATCGACATGGCCGGCTTCATCGTGGACGAGGTCGGCAAGCGAACCGATGGCCTGCCCATTCACCTGAACCTGGAGCAGGGCCTGATCGTGGGTGGCACGATAGGCGGCCTTGCCCGCCTGCTCGGCAATCTGCTGGACAACGCGCAGCGACACGGAAGAACGGCAGTATGGGTGACGGTCAGCGGTGAGAAGGGCGAGGTCGTCGTCACCGTTGACGACGACGGGCCGGGCATACCCGCTGAGGAGCGTGACAGGGTCTTCGACCACTTCTCTCGCACCGATAGCGCTCGCGGCCGCGAGCTCGGCGGAGCCGGGCTCGGACTGGCGATCGCCCAGGGCATCGCACGCGCTCACCACGGCACCCTGACCGCCCGCGCATCTGATAGGGGAGGCGCTCAACTCATGCTGCGGCTTCCATGCCTCAACTCAGCAGGATGACACAGACAAATCGGCGTGGAGATGATCCGCATGCTCAAAGTCGCCAAAGACACGGCGATCAAGGCCCGCACCCAGGCCATCAACCAGCTCAGGGCCGTCCTGGTGCGAGCCGACCCCGCACGGCTTCCTCAACACCATCGTCGCCATCTCACCCGGCCACCACTTCCAACCTCACCGCTCAGGAGGCACCGCCAGATGACGATCATCCTGACCGCAGCGTGCTCTAGCGGCAGGATCAGATATTCCAGCAAGGATCCAAGGAAACAAGACCATGTGCCAGCATCAACCACCCTGTCCATCCGCAGACGCCATCGATCATGACGCGGCGCGTCTGATGGCCTACCACCCAGAGCAGGGTTGGGGTCTGCTCTGCAACGGTGTCATCGTCTTCGACGACACCGGCGAACTGCTGCCCGACGGACGGAGCATC
>NZ_JBEZFW010000039.1:0-44875 GCF_040649695.1 Nonomuraea sp. NPDC048901
GATGCTCCGTCCGTCGGGCAGCAGTTCGCCGGTGTCGTCGAAGACGATGACACCGTTGCAGAGCAGACCCCAACCCTGCTCTGGGTGGTAGGCCACCAGACGCGCCGCGTCATGATCGATGGCGTCTGCGGATGGACAGGGTGGCTGGTGCCGGCACATGGTCTCGGTCCTTTGAATCCTCGTGTGAACGATCTGATCTCTCCTGCTGGCCGGGCGGTGTCGAGCCGGTCGATGGTGGTCGTGACCGCGGTCAGGGTGGCGGCCCCTCGCATCTCTGTCATTGGGGAGCCCTCCATTTCAGGAAGTCAGGAAAGAGGATGTGAATCGCTCCGGATTCGGTGGAGACTTTTGGTGTGCTCCGGTTTCGGTGGAGGTCTCCACCGAAACCGGAGCGATTCAGACCTACCACGTACGATGTGGCGCACAGGCTCTGACGTCTGACTGGGGTGCCGCCGCTTCGTCTCTGTCATCTTGATGAGCTGAAGCGTGGAAGCTGCAGCATGAGCTGAGCGCCTCCCATATCAGAGGCCCGGACGGTCAGGGTGCCGTTGTGAGCGCGTGCGATGCCCTGGGCGATCGCCAGTCCAAGCCCAGCCCCGCCGAGCTGGCGGCTGCGAGCGCTATCGGTCCGAGAAAAGCGGCCGAATACCCTGTCGCGCTCCTCGGCGGGTATGCCTGGCCCGTCATCGTCAACGGTGACGACGACCTTGTCCTCCTCGCTGCGGACCGTCACCTGCACTGCCGATCTTCCGTGTCGCTGCGCGTTGTCCAGCAGGTTGCCCAGCAAACGGGCAAGATCGCCTATCATGCCATCCACGATCAAGCCCTGCTCCAGATTCAGGTGAATGGGTAGGCCGTCGGCTCGCTTACCGACCTCGTCCACAACGAAGTCGGCCAAGTCGAAGATCACAGGCACGTCATTGGCGCCGACGTCCAGCCTTACGAGCACGAGCAGGTCGCTGATGATGTCCTGGATTCGGTCCACCTGCCGCAAGGTGTGGCGGATGAGCTCGCAAAGATCTGTCTGGCTGGGATGCATCCGCGCCTCCTCAAGGCGCAGTCGGAGCCCTGTGAGAGGGGTACGCAGTTCGTGTGAGGCATCGGTGACGAATTGCCGCTGCTGTGCGTGCACTTGCTCCACCATGTTGCTCATGAGGCTAGCGATGTCGCAGTTAGCGCAAGTTGTAGTCATAGGGTCCTCCCCTGAGCACGGCTTTCAGCAGAAGCCCGGTGAATGCTGTCTCAGAGACCGGTAAGGACATTTTTCCTACCGGGGTGAGTTTCCCTCGTTGTCCAGATACCTGTGCCGAGCGAACTGCGATAAGCAGGGCGCCGGTATCCGAGCGACTCCAGCGAAGAATGGGCCTGAACCCGATGCCGTCAAGCGACCTCGTTGGAGAGGCGGTTCTCCACTAGGGCTAGCTGTACACCCTCAGCCTTGGTCGGGGCCGAACAGGCAGCAGCCAGAGCGATCCTGCTGCCGCCGGTCTGCTCGATCCCGAGCTCTATACTTCTGCACGTATCAAGCACAGCATGCGCTAATTCGCGCAGTCAATACGCGCGAGCGTGCATCACGGATTGCACGGAGATGAGGCAGGGATGCACCTCAGCCCTGCGCCGTAGGAGCTTCGCTCGCCGGCGGCGAGCTCATCGTCGGTGAGGATCATCGCAAGCTCTGAAAGCTGGCAGACATGGGCGAGGGCCCGGTGGCCGAACTTGGAGCTGTCGGCCACGAGTACAGCACGGTCAGCGGCGGCGATCATCGCTTGCTTGACCGGCACCTCAATGAGGTTGATGTTGGTGATGCCCGCCTGCGGATGGACCGCCTCGGCTCCGATGAATGCCCAGTCGACGTGCAGGCGGGTAAGGCTGTCGACGGCAAGGGGCCCGACGAGGGTATAGACGGTGTCGACCAGGAAGCCGCCGGTGACGTGCAGGCGGTTCGTCGGATGCCCGGCCGTGCGCACACCCACCATCAGGTCATTGGTGACCACTGTGAGGTTGCGCTTTCCCCACAGCGCACAGGCTATCTGGTACATCGTCGAACCACTGTCGACGATCACGCACTGCCCGTCGTCGACCAGCTCGGCCGCCGCCTGGGCAAGTGCCTTCTTGACCGATACGCGCTCCACGCGCCGCACATTGTAAGGAACGTCGATCGCCTCAGCCGGACTGGCTGGCAGCAGCCCGCCTCGGGTGCGTTTGATCAGACCAGCTCGCTCGAGATGGGCCAGATCTCGGCGGATCGTCGAGCTATCCACACACAGCTCGCGAGCGAGCCCCTTGACGCTGACATACCCTTCAGCCTGCACGCGCTCGAGCAGTACCCTTCGGCGATCCGTTGAGGACATCAGGCCTCCCTTCGAAAGCGTGCATTTATCGCCGCACGCTTTCGTGCATTGACACCGCATTCCGTGCGATACAAGCTCCTGGAACATCATAGTTGAGCGCATTCGCGCATGCGCTTCGTGCGCTGGCGCTTGACACGCAGAACGGCCGAAAGAGAGGCCGAGCGATGACCTATTCATCCTCGCCCGACAGCCCGCAAACCTCACACCCCGCGAGATCTGGAGGCCTGCGGCCTGACGCCGTCGGACTCGTCGGGCTGACGGTCCTTGGCGCGGTGATGATGTCACCGGCGATGGGGATCTATGGCACATGGGGCCCAATGGAGGGCATGGTTGGGCAGATTGTCCCACTTGTCTTCCTGGCCGCATTGATCATCTCATTGCCCAATGCGCTCAGCTACATCATCGTCAACCGAGAGATGCCCTCCACCGGCGCGGCCTTCACCTGGACGTGGCGAACGTCGAGTCCGATCGCCGGACTGCTGGTGGGCCTGGTGGCAATCGCGTACTACATCACTCAAGTGATCCTGCAGCCGCTGCTGTTCGGTCTCTTCTTCAATGACCTACTGCGGGCTGTCGGAGTGGAAACAGGGACCTGGACCCTGCTGTTCGGAGCCGCACTCGTCACCGTCGTCGTCTGCATGATGACCTACCGAGGCATCCAGGCATCGACCAAGTCAGCGGTCACCTTCCTGATCATCGAGACGGCGGTACTGCTCGCTCTGTGTGCGACGATCCTCATCACGCGAGGAATCGATCACGAACTCAGTCTGAGCCCGTTCCTGGTCTCCGAGGGGCAGGGTGGCTTGCCGGCGTTCTGGACCGCGGTGCTCCTGGGCGTCTTGTCCTTCACCGGCTTCGACGTCATCTCCACCCTAGCGGAGGAAGCACACACACCCAGGCGCCTTCTCCCCAAGGCCACGCTGCTGGCCGTCAGCCTCGTGGGCTTGGTGTGGGTCTTCGCGACCTGGGCATTCGCGCTCTCCGAGCCCCCGTCGACCGTGAGCAAGTACAACGCCATGGGGTTGACCGCGGTAACGCCCATGGCCCGCGACTACTGGGGATGGGGTCACATATTGATCATCATCACTGCGATGACAGCCTTGACCGGCATTTATGTGGCGACGGTGCTGGGCGCCTCGCGGATGATCTACGCGATCGCGCGACAGGACCTGCTTCCCAGCCCGCTGGCACGCCTCCACCCCCGTTCACGCGTACCTCACAACGCCATGACGCTGGTCTACCTGGTGAGCGCATCCGGCGCCGGCGGGATGCTCGTCCTCCTTGGGAACGCCGTGGACGCATTCGTCTGGTGGTCCCAGGTCGTCGTATTCCTCGCCCTCATCCTCTACAGCGCTGTCAACCTTGCCAATCTGCTGTTCTTCGCCAGGATCGCGCGGGCGCGCAGGCGCTGGCTCAGTAATGCGATCCTCCCGGTGGCGGGCATCGTCCTCAATCTCTACGTCATCTACCGCAGTTTCTTCCTGGCGCTGTGGGACTCAGACTTTCGTCTGGGGAAAAGCGTGGTCATCGCCGCGCTCGCCACGCTGGCGATATTCGTTGCCTACGCGGTTGTCGTCAGGCTACGCGCGCCCGGTCGGCTGCGAGGGGATCCAATCACCGACTGAGGCCCGGTAACACAACGCAGAGGACCCTGACATGTCCAGAATCAGCATCATCGGCAACGTGGGACTCGACATCATCGCCTCCTCCGTTGATCGCCTGCCTCCTCCGGGAACAGAGGTAGTGATCGACAGTATAAGTGTGCGTCCCGGCGGCGGGGCGGGGAACACCGCCATGGCCCTGGCTGCCCTCGGCGTGCGGCACGAACTCTACGGATCGCTCGGCGACGACGCCGTTGCGGCCTTGGTCACCGACCTGCTTGAGCGGGCCGGCGCCGATTGCTCTCATATCCTTCGAACCCCGAAGAGCCCTACATCCGCCACCATCGCCGTCGAGAGCCAGTTCCGCGACCGGGGATTCCTGACAGTGGAAGGACATCTGCGGCACTTCGACCGGAACATCCTTCCCGACGATGCCCTGACCGCCGACTTCGTGCTCTTGACGGGGTACTTCACCACGCCAGCCCTGCACGGGCAGCCCACCGAGGACATGTTGCGCGCGGTCAAGGCCAACGACGGGTGTACCCTTTTCGACCCGGGATCAGACCCGGATGGATGGAAACCGGGCACTGTTGACCGGCTGCGATCCTTGCTCCCACACGTGGACGTCTTCCTGCCGAATGCGCAGGAGCTGTCCGTCATCGGTGGCCACTCGGATCCATGGGCAGCGGCCAGAGCCCTTCACGCATCATCGGGCGGTTGGATCATCGCCAAGCTTGGCCCCGCAGGCTGCATAGGTGTTGGCCCCGGAGAGGAATTCGCTGTCCCCGCGCGAGCGCTACCGTCCACTGAGACGACGGGTGCCGGCGACTGCTTCAACGCGGGGCTGCTCTATGGCTTGGCGAATCATATGTCGTGGGTCCAGGGCGCTCGACTGGCCACAATCATCGCGACCGAGACAACCGTTCGCCCATCACATGACCGGCACGTTCGCCGATCGGACCTAGCAAATCTCTTTCGACAGCACACAGACGAATTTGGATAATCTCACGGCCTCGGGTGCACCACCGCTTGATGCACCCGTGCTGCCTGCCTCCTGCACGCCGCCGATGAACGGGCTTGACCGCAGGGATCGCACTCGATCGGCTGGGGCTCGCCCCAGGGCAGACGTTGGCCGTCACCGGACCAGCAAGGTCCTTCGCCGGCTAGGTGATCCAACGGGCCAAGGCTGATGGCATACGGTGATCGTGGACGCCTTGGCCGCCGACGGGACCTGATTCGCGAGCTCGGAGCCGGTGCAGTGGCCCGTCGCGGCGACGATGTCGCCGACCGGTTTCAGGCAATTGTCACCGGCGGAGTCGACGGGGCGTTGCGGGACGAACTGGTGGCGCCCGGAGTCCGGGACGGCGGCCAGATGGTGGGTGCCCAACTCCCGGGCCTGGGATGCGGAGACCCGCTTCACCCTGCATCGTGTGCGCGTCCCGGACCACGCCAAAGACACCGCCATGCCTGGATCGCCTGCGTAAGCAGGCCGAGCAGGGCGTGCTCACATTTGCGGGTGGCCGACGTGCCACCCGCCCGAGCATGCGGCCGATGCGCATCGCCGGTTCGAAGCCAGAGGTGTCCGCGGCCGAGGTGTGGGTCAGGCGTCTGGCTCGGACACGCCACCACACGGGCGCGGCGCGACGGCCACGTCGACGGAGTCCCTTCCCCAGGACGTGTTGAACTACGGGGCTTCCTGAAGGGCGGGGCCTCAACCGTCGATGTGCGCGCGCTCCAGGGTGAGGGAGAAGGTGGCCCTCGCACATCCTGAACTCGTCGCTGTCCAGCACGCAGCCGAAACCCGAGCATCGAAACGAAGGAGAAACCGAATGCAAGAATGCTCAGGGAACCAGATGGGGCCCCGGCTTCGATCGCGGCGATGGCTATCCGATGGCTTTCGCCGACAGCCTCACCACGGTGGCATCCGCGCAAGCGGCCAGCTGCTCAGTTAATCTACAAGGTCGTGGGTGCCCGGCAGCTCGTCTATGTCCACGACTCCAATTGGAATTGGTGCGGCAGGAGGAGAAAGGGTAATCATGTCCTGCTCGATATGTGTGCGACGGCCTTGACCTCCACCAGGTTGGCTGAGCGTCGCCACCCCTTTCTGGTGATGCCGAGGCCCCGCTCCTGCGCAACCGAGGCGAGCTGCTCTGAGGCGGGACGCGGTGGCGGTCATGGTGCTCATCGCAGTGCCCGGATCGCGACGGGCGGACCATAGCAGCACGATCGCGCCGCCACCGGCCACACCCTTTTACCAGGAGAGTCGCTGCCCAGTTCCTGATCGTGAACGAGGGACCCGGCGCAGTCGCCGGGTCTACCGAACTGTCCGGGGCGACCCCGCAAGACACCGCATAAAGGTAATCCTCAGAGAGAGCGGGCTATCTTGACGAATTCGGTGGCCCGGGCCGGGTCCACGGCATTCCAGGTGTAGCCGTCGATCTTGAGGTCGCTGCCGACGATGCAGCCGTCCGCGACGGAGAGGAACTCTCGGATGGTACCCCGCTTGGCGCCGGTATTGAGAAGGACCGGAACGTCAGCCGGCACCGCCTCACGCACGGCCTGCACGGTGGACAGGTCGGGGCCTGCTCCTGCCATGGGACCGGACACCAGGATCGCGTCGGCGAGACTGGAGATGACAGCTGAACGAGCTGTTTCCGGGGCCTGGCGATTTCCGATGGGCGAGGCGAACTCGGGTGTGATGTTCATGAAGATCCCGAGGCCGTCTGCGTGGAGCCGACGGCGTTCACGTAGCGTGTGCGCAGGGTTGGTGTTCCAGAGTCCCATGTCGGATTCCCACACGCCGGTGGTCACCTCACGGATGAATGAGGCTTCACAAGCGATGGCGGCGGCGAGTGCGATGCGCGGGTCCCACAGGAAGTCGACGCCGAAGGCAATCCCTTCGGGGCGGCATTCGGCGACGACGCGGGCCATGACCGCCGCGGATTCGGGTCCGGCGTTCAGCTCGTAGGGGCGGTCGTTCTCGTTGCAGAAGAGGATCGCATCGAAGCCGGCGTCGACCAGGACCGCCACATCCTGGCGGACACGGCGGATCAGGCCGGAGATGCCTTCCTTCTCGTCGTACAGCGGGGTTCCGGGGAGCGCCGGCACGTGGGCCATGGCGATGAGGGGCTTCGTTCCCGGTCCGAAGATGGCGTGAAACCTGGAAGTCACGACAGGGGTCCTTTCGAAGAGCAGTCGCGGACTTGGCCGGCGACGGTCGCGATGATCGCGGCGGATTCGGTGACGTAACGGTCGTCGGACGCTTGTTTCGGCGGTACGACGTGCAGCGTGGTGTGGCACGAATCGGCCCAGTCGCGGGCGATATCCAGCGGATGCAGCGGGTCGTGCCGGGTTCCGATGACCGCGACAGGCGCCCGGATGCGCTGGAGATCGGCCAGGTCGGCGAAGGGGGCGGACATGGGCATCCGCGCGAGCCGAACGTGCCGCGCGGCTGCGTGCGGGGCGGCGAACTGGTCCATCAGGCTGTTCGCAACGGTCTCGGATTCCCGGCGTATGGCCTGGTAGACGGCGGATCGGGCGAATTCCGCAGCGGCGGCGGCATTGTCGCGCGTGGCGAGAAGGTCGGCAATGACCCTGAACGCGCGCAGGTTGCCGGGGTCGGGCCGGTCCTCCCAGGCGGGCCTGATGAAGACGAGCCCACCGAACAGCTGGGGCTCCTGGATCGCCAGCGCGGCCAGGACTCCGGCACCCATGGAGATGCCGACGCCGACGAGCGGCCGGGGGATGGAGCGGGCGGTCAGCAGCGCCGCGAGGTCGGCGCTGAACTGCTGGAAGGTGAAGTCGCCCGCGTCTCCGGTCAGCGTGGTCTTGCCGTGGCCGCGCAGGTCCGGCAGCAGCACATCGTAGGGGAGCCTGGTCAGATGGGGGAGGAAGGCGTCGAACTGTGTGGTGTCGCCGCCCAGGCCGTGCACCAGCACGATGGTGCCGGCAGTCGGCGCGCTTGCAGGTATATGTGTCACCTGGGCTGCTTGGACGTAGCTGTCTGCGGACGAGAGCGTGCTCACGGATCTCTCCGTGTTCGACCTGCGGCGTCGAGCTGTTCGCGGAGGTAGGTCCCGGCTCGGGCGGCGTCGTGGTCGGCGGTGTCCTGGATGATGATGGGTACCGGATGGTCGAGTTGGAGAGCGCGGTCGCAGATGAGCGAGTGGTCGAGGTCACCGCGGCCCAGCGGTGCGGGCCCGGCGGCGGTGAGGTCCTTGGCCTGCAGGCCGATGATGTGCTCGCCGAGCAGGTCGAAGGCTTCGTCGAAGATGTCGCGCTGGTGGTCGAGGGTTCGCGCCGTGACGAGGTTGGCGGGGTCGAGGACGATGCCGACGTGGCGGGCGTCCGCTCCGAGTTCGGTGATGAGCCGCAGGGCGCGTTCGGCGGAGTCGATGACGTTGGTTGGTTCCGGTTCGATGCCGAGTGTGACACCCGCCTCGGCGGCGGCTTCCAGGAGGGTGTCGAGGGTGGTGCGCAGGTCGGCCCAGGCTGCGGGGGATCGATTGTCCGGGTGGTCTGCCCACATGTTGTCGGCGTTGCGCGTTCCGCTGCACAGCGTCACCGCGGTGACCTCGAGCGCGGGTGAGAGTCTGATCAGCCGTGCCGCGTCATGGGTTTGCTCGGCGCGGCGGGCCTGATCGGGGTTGATGATGTTGTAGGTGGCCGACAGCCCCCACAGGCTGACTCCTGCGTCACGGAAGGTCTGCCCCACGGAGGCGACGGTCGCAGCGGAGACATCCGGTGCGAGAGTTGGCGTTGCGACCGCGGAGAAGTTGAACTGGGCGAGGGTGAAGCCGGCCGCCGCGACGGCGTCCGCGACCTCGGCGGCGGTGTCGCGGGGGAACGTGCGGGCGAAGACGCCGACCTCGGGGAGCGCCGCCCCTTGCGGCTCGCGGAGTGTCATCGATGGTCCTCAGGCTGGCCGGCGGCGTCCCGGATCGCCTCGATGATCTTGAGGGCTTCGATGCCATCGCCGGCGGTGGGGTCGGCACTTCTGCCCAGGAGGATGGCCTGGGCGAAGGACTCGACCTGGCGCTCGTACGGGTCGCTGTCGCCGAACACCGGTTCGGAGTAGGTCTGGGTGGCCTCGTCGAAGGTCCTGACGGTGCTGGGCTGCTTGGTGAAGGGGAAGGGGCAGCGCAGCCGGACATGACCGCGGTCGCCGTAGAGGTCGAAACCTTCGGACCATTCGGCATGGACGCTGGCCGTCACCTCCAGGCTCACCGCGGCTCCGTCGTGCAGGCGGCCCAGGGCATGCCAGCTGTAGTCCCGCTCGTTGGTGGACAGAACCGCGCTGTGGATCTCGTAATCGCCCGCCAGGTAACGCAGCAGGTCGACGGTGTGGATGCCATGGGTAGCCAGCAGATGCTCGGCTCGGTGGGCCGCCTTGTACTCCAGCTCGCGTGACTGCACGGCGGGGTCGACGATCAACGGAGGGAAGAGGGTCGCTTCGATCGGCGCGCGTAGCCGTGACATCACGCGGTACCAGCCGACGACGCTGCGCAGAGGGCCGATCTTGGCGACCGCTTCGGCGGCGTACTGCACGCCGGGGTCAAACCGCTTCATACTCGCCACCTGCAGCTCGAGGCCCGTCAAAGCGGCCAGGTCTCGCACCTGTTCGGCCTCGGCGATGGTGCCGGCGATGGGCTTCTCGATGAGGACGTGTTTGCCGGCCCGCAGCGCGAGTTGCGCTACTTCGGCATGGAATCGGTCGGGGATCGCGATCAGTACGGCGTCGACACCCGCGTCGAGCAAGTCGTCAAGCCGGGAAAAGGCTCTCGCGCTGTAGCGCCGGGCCATGGCCTCCGCCACCGCGACGCTCGCGTCGCACACTGCCGTGAGCTCGACGTTCTCGGCTTTCGCGATGGCCGGCAGATGAGCGGCTTGGGAGATGCGTCCGCATCCGATGACGCCGAGACGAATGTGTTGGGACACGATGTGGGCTGTCTCCTCGGGTATGTGGCCCACTGCGCGCTGTGGCTGTATGCGAGCGCGGTGGGCGTCACCAGCGACCGGTCTTGGTCAGCGTGAACACCACATCATGCACGGAAGCGTGCGTCAATAAGGCAGATGCGTGCACTTTCGGCTGCACGCATCATGATCGTCTGCGTTCCCGGAGGTCACTACCCCTCTGCAGGTGTGTCGGCGTGTCCGGTGGCTACGGGAGCCATGCGCAGCCGGGATCCATAGTGCGCGCGCTCGTCGTCGGCGATCCCGTCGTCCGTGATGAACAAGGAGATGGCGTCAAGAGAGCACACCGGCGCCAGGGCCCGCTTGCCGAATCTGGGGCTGGCGGCGATGACGGCGACCCGTTCGGCGGCGTTGACCATGGCGCGCTTCACCGGGAGTTCGACCATGTTGATGTTCGTGATACCGGCCTCGTGATGTACCGCCTCGGCACCGAGGAATGCCCAGTCCGCGTGCAGGCCTTCGAGCTCCGTCACTGTGGATGGGCCGACCAGCGTGTACGCCGTGTCGATGGGAGATCCGCCCGTCACATGTACGCGGATCGTGGGGTCGTTGGCGAGACATACGGCGATCATCAGATCGTTGGTGACGACGAAGATCGCCTTCTTCTGCCGGCGCAGTGCCAGAGCAAGCTGGTAAGCCGTCGAACCGCTGTCCAGGATCACGGACTGGCCGTTCTCGACAAGATCGGCCGCTGCCTCGGCGATGGCGGCCTTCTCCGCCAGATCCGCTGTACGCCGCACGTCGTAGGGCACGTCGATGGCGGCGGCCGGCTCGGCCGGGAGCAGTCCGCCGCGCGTGCGTCTGATGAGTCCCGCCCGCTCCAGGTGCGCCAGGTCGCGGCGGATGGTGGAGCCGTCGACGCCGAACTGGCGTGCCAGCCCGCCCGTCGCCACGTAACCGGTTGCCCGAAGCTGTTCGAGCAAGGCACGCCGACGAGCCGCAGACTGCATGACCTTCTCCCTACGTGCACCCAGAAATGCACACAATGTAGCACTTGACGCACATTATCCGCCGACTGCATGCTGCGATGCACGCAATCGTGCATAACGCCTGCACCACCTGGCCAGTGCCCTGGCATCGGTCGTGGGCCGGCGGAACGGGAGGTCGCATGGCTGACGTGTTCGCGATCGGTGTCGATCTCGGCGGCAGCAAAATCGCCGCGGGACTCGTGGACGAGCGCGGCCTCGTACATCGCCGGATGTCTCTTCCTACACCCCACGGACAGGGGCCATCGGCGATCATCGGCCTGATCGCCGACACGTGCCGCACTCTTGGCGCCGGAGCCGCAGGCTCGCACCTGCCGATCGGTATCGGCAGCCCGGGCGTGATCGACTCCCGTCGCGGGTCCGTCGTCACCGCTACGGACACCATGCCCGGCTGGGCTGGAACCGAGCTCGCCGACGATCTCGGCCGGGCTTCGGGAAGATACGTCGTCGTCGACAACGACGTCAACGCCTTCGCCCTGGGGGAGCACCGCTACGGAGCCGGCCGCGGCGCATCCGACGTGTTGTATGCCAGCGTCGGAACGAGTGTCGGCGGCGGACTCGTGCTCCACGGCCGCCTGTTGACCGGCGCTCATCACGGCGCGGGCGAACTCGGTCACGTCCCGGTCTCCGCAGCGGGCGGCGATGCCTGTAGTTGCGGACGGACAGGACATCTGGAGACCGTCGCCTCCGGCCCGGCGATGGCTGCCGCGTACGCCCGGCTGACCCGCCGCAACCCCCCTCTCGACCTGCGGCACGTGGCCGAACGTGCACGTCGCGGCGATACCGCCGCGATCACTGTGCTCAACCAAGGGGCCGAAGCTCTGGGCAGAACCCTGGCCGGGCTGGCCACGGTCATCGACCCGCAACGGGTCGTGGTCGGCGGCGGCGTCTCCCAGATCGGCCCAGCCTATTGGGCGCCACTGCGCGATGCCTTCCACGGGAGCGGCCTGCCAAGCACGACGGCGGTCGACATCGTCCCCGCAGCCCTCGGCATCGATGCCGGCATCGCCGGCGCAGCCGCCCTCACCCGGCAGCACCCCCGTAACTGAACAGGAGAAACAGATGAAGAAGCAGAGTGCCATCCCCTTGCTCGCCGCAGCCGCGGCATCGGTTCTGCTCACCGCGTGCAGCGGCGGCACCGGATCCGGCAATGTCTCACCCGCGGGCAGCGATGCCGGCGTCAAGGAACTGAAGGTCGTCATCGCGGAATACAGCAAGGACCACACGAAGACGTTCTGGGACGCCTTCGCCAAGGAATACCAGACCCGGACCGGCATCAAGATCAATCTGCAGATCATCGGCTGGGACAACATCGACCAGCAGACCAGCACCATGATTCAGAACGGCAGCCCGCCGGACATCCTCAACCTCAACGCCTACGCCAGCTACGCCAAGGACGGGCTGCTCTACAACTCCGACGAGGTACTGCCCGCCGCGACCAAGGCCGATCTCATCGACGCCTTCGTCAAGAGCGGAACCTACAACGGCAAGATGTACGGCTTCCCCGACCTCGCGTCCAGTCGAGCGATGTTCTACAACAAGGACCTGTTCCGGCGGGCCGGTATCACGGCACCTCCGACCACCTGGACGGAGTTCGTGTCGGCGGCCGAGAAGATCACCGCCATCGGTGACGGAACAGTCGGCTACGCCCTGCCTCTCGGTCCCGAAGAGGCGCAAGCGGAGTTCTCCATCTGGGCCTTCAACAACGGCGGTGCCTGGAAAACCGACGGCAACTGGACGATCAACTCGGCCAGGAACGTCGAAACACTGCAGTTCCTCAAGGACCTGTCGACCAAAAACCGGGTCACACAGAACAACCCCGGCAAGACGAACCGCACCGACGGCGCCTTCTCACTCTTCTCCTCGGGCAAAGCCGGCATGGTCGTCGGGCTCTCGCAGTTCGCCACCAGCCTGGACCAGGACAAGAAGATCAACTACGGGGTGGCGGCCATGCCGACCAAGGACGGCGGCCCGCCCCAGACCTACGGCGTCACGGACTACCTGATGGCCTTCAAGAAGGCCGGGAACCAGGACGCCGTCAAGAAGTTCTACGAGCTGTACTACCAGCCCGACCAGGTGAACACCTGGATCAAAGCCGAAGGCTTCCTCCCGGTGACCAAATCGGGACTCAAGGCATTCGCCTCCGACGCCGGCCTCAAGGTCTACCTGGACACCCTGCCCAACATCCACCTGACCCCCACAGACGACCCCACGTGGGACAAGATCAAGATCGCGGTACAGCAGAACATCGGAACCGCGGTCGCCCCGAGCGGCAACCCCGCCGCCGTGCTGGGCGACCTGCAGAAGCTGGCCAAGTCCGGTGGCTGAGCCAGGCCAGGCCTCACGCACAACGGATCGGCCGAAGGAGCACCGGGCGCCGCCCGCCCGCCGGCGCCGACCTCGGCCCCGAGGTCGCGTATCACCGCTCAGATCGGTTCTCTGGCTGGGACCGGCGCTGCTGCTCATCGGCGGCGTCGTCCTCTACCCCGCCTACGAGCTGGTCCGGGCATCGCTGTCGCGCTACTCGATCACCGGACTGCATCTCGGCGACGCGGGAGCCGCCAACTACGCGCATGTCCTCCAGCAGCCGGCTCTGCCCACCGTCCTGGCCAACACCGTGGTCTGGGTCCTGGGCGTCGTCGCCCTCACCATCGTCATCAGCCTGGCCCTCGCCCAGTTCCTCGCCAAGGAGTTCAGTGGCCGGCGCTTCGTACGGTGGGCCGTCATCGTGCCGTGGGCCGCCTCGCTGGTGATCACCGGCCGACTCTTCACGTTGATCTACGACTACTACCACGGCATCCTCAACCGGCTGCTGATGGGCGCACGTATCATCGACCGCCCGATCGACTTCCTCGGCGACGATCGCTGGACGATGCCGTCCATGATCGCCGTCGGGGTCTTCGTCTCCATCCCGTTCAGCACGTACGTGCTGCTGGCCGGGCTCAACACCATCCCCCGCGACGTGTACGAGGCCGCCCACATCGACGGGGCGGGCGCGTGGAGGATCTACCGCAGAATCACGCTGCCGCTGCTGCGCCCGGCCCTGATCGTCACGATCGTCCTCAACGTCATCTACCTCTTCAACTCCTTCCCCGTCATCTGGACACTCAACGACCGCAACCCCGGCTTCACCCACGACACGACCATCACCTTCATGTACAAGCTGGCCTTCAAGAGCGCCGAACGCGACATCGGCCAGTCCGCCGCCGCCGGGGTCTTCAACGTGCTGCTGATCCTCGTCGTGGTCGTGGCCTACCTTCGTATCGTCAAATGGCAGGAGACCGAGGCATGACGGCCGCGCCCACAGCCCCGCCGGCGAGAGGAGGGTGGAAGAGGGCCCGCCGCTATGTGCTCGCCGTCACCGGGTTCGCCGTCGCCGTCGCCTTCCTCGGCCCCTACCTGGTCATGATCCTTGATTCGCTGCGCCCGAGCGCGGACGTGCTGCAGACACCGCCGACCCTCTTTCCCCGCAACTGGACATTCGCGGCCTACACGGACATAGCCACCGACGCACGCTTTCGCAACTGGCTCAAGACCTCCCTCATCGTCGCCGCCGCGTCCACCGCCATCGTGCTCCTGGCCGCCGTCCCGGCCGCCTACTTCACGGCCCGCCACCGCTTCCCCGGCCGCGGCGCGTTCCTTTTCACAGTGCTGGTCACACAGATGTTCTCGCCGGCGTCCCTGGTCGTCGGGATCTACCGCGAGTACTTCGAGGTCAACCTCATCAACACCTATTTCGCGATCATCGTGACCAACGCCGCCTTCAATTTGGCGTTCGCGATCTGGATCCTCCACGGGTTCTTCGCCTCGGTCCCGCAGGAGGTGGAGGAAGCCGCAGAGCTCGACGGCTGCGGCCGCCCAGCGACACTTCTCCGCGTCATGCTGCCGCTGGTCCTGCCCGGCGTGGTGACCGCGATCACCTTCACCTTCATCGCGGCATGGAACGAGTACGTGGTAGCCCTCACGCTCATGCAGGACGACGACAAGAAGCCGCTGACGGTCGGACTCAGCTCGTACGTCACCGGCTACGAGCAACACTGGGACCAGCTCTTCGCCGCCTCCGTCATCGCGATCGTGCCGGTCGTCATCCTGTTCGCCATGATCGAGAAACACCTCGTCGGCGGCCTGACCGCAGGCGCGATCAAATAGCCAGCCGGGCGACCACCCACGAAGGAGCATTCATGCAGAAGATCTTCGCCCGCCGCGCGATCGTGGACGGCCGAGAATGGGCTGCGACGGCCCTGACCATCGAAAACGGCGCCTTCACCGAAGTACGCCACTCCGCCGATCCGGCAGAAGCGGATGTGGTACTGGAAGACGGAACCCTGATCCCGGGCCTGATCGACCTCCAGGTCAACGGCTACCATGGCATCGACTTCTCGCACGCAGACCCCGCCGGCTGGCAGCACATCGCACAGCGGCTGCCAGAGACAGGCGTGACCTCCTTCGCTGCGGCGTTCGTGAGCGCGCCCGTACCGGACCTGACGCAAGCCCTCGGCCGGTGCCACACGGCGATGAACACGCCGTCGAGCACTCCGCGGGCCCGCCTGCTCGGCGCCCACGTCGAAGGACCGTTTCTCTCCCCGGCGCACGCGGGCGCCCACAACCCCAGCTTCTTCTGCGATCCCGAACCGGAACAAATCAGCGCTCTTCTCAACGCCGCACCGACCGGAACCCTGGCAGCGATCACGCTCGCGCCCGAAAGGGTCTCAGCGCTCACAGCCATCGAAGAACTCGCCTCGGCAGGCGTCCTGGTCTCGCTCGGGCACACCGACGCGACCGCGGCGCAAACCCATGCCGCCATCGACGCAGGCGCACGATGCGTCACCCACCTGTACAGCGCGCAACGCCCGTTTCATCACCGCGACCCCGGAGTGATCGGCCAAACCCTGGTCGACCCCCGAGTGTCCTTCAGCCTCGTCCTCGACGGCCACCACCTCAGTCCTCAGGCCGCGCAGCTGGCCTTCGCCACGGGGGCCTCACGCCTGGTCCTGGTAACGGACGCCGTGGCCGCAGCGGGCACAACGCCAGGCCGGTACCAACTCGGCAACCAGACCATCCACACGACGGCAGACCGCCCACCCACCTCAGCCAACGGGGCCTTCGCCGGCTCCACGCTGCGACTGGACCGCGCGCTCGCCAACGCAGTCCGGCTGGGCCTGCCACTTCCCGACGCGGTGACCGCCGCCGCAACGCGCCCGGCCGACCTGCTTGCCCGCCCTGACCTGGGCCGCATCGCGGTCGGCGCGCAGGCCGACCTGGTCTGGCTGGATGAGGACCTCACCGCGAGGGCAGCCTGGATCGGCGGCGAATTGGCGTTCGGCACCCCTCTGCGCCCCCGCCGATTCGACCCCCCGAGCAGGCAGCACGGTGAGGCCGACGCCGAAGCACATCCCGGCTGATTCCAGACACGACAAGCGCTGGACCCCGGACAAGCCCGGGGTCCAGCGCGGCGTTCACACCTGACGACGAATGGGACCGCCTAAGTCGCCCGGGATCGGTCGATAGGCTCTGGGCCTTGTCACCAAGCGCGACGCTGCTGGCCATCGCGGCCGGGCTCCGGCGTATGGGAACAACCCTTCAACGGCGTCTACCTCGGCGGTTGCTCGTCGGACTGTGTCACCGCCACCGTTGCGGGCCATCGCACGCTCCCTTCCAGCGAAGATCGACAGCCTGACGCGTCAGAGTCCATCGTTCCGTTTCCGCGGGCGGGCCTAAACCCCATCGACTCATGACTGCGGATCAACTCCGCCCCCATCCCTTCGTCTCCGGCGAGGGCTTCTTTCCCGCTCCGAGGAGTGCAGGGCCAGGACTGCTCGGACTTCAGTTGCCATCGGTGTCGGCGTACATATCGAGGTGCGGAGCCGCGTACGAATGGTCATTGGTACGCGGCTGTGCACGTGAATCCGTACGCCGATAATCGGCGTTGTGCGCAACGGCCGCGCGAATGATCCGCACTGCGCGGCCGGGCCGTTCGAGGGCACCTGCAAGCAGGTCCTTTGCGACGCTGCGTCACAGGCTCAGCTGGCGATGATGCCGGCGTTGGTGTGGTGCCCGGGTGAGGTGAGGGGCCATGGTGATTCCGGACAGCGGATGACCTGCCGTTTCGCTTTGGCTCGGGTGGTGAAGACGAAGCGGTGCAACCATTCGTTCTTGATCGCGCTGAAGAACGACTCGGCCATCGCGTAGTCGTAGCAGACGCCGGTGCGGCCGACCGAGCGGCGGATGCCAGGCCGGCCAGGAAGCGGCCGAACTCATCCGAGGTGTAGTTCGAGCCGCGGTCGGTGTGGAACACAGCGTCGGGCTGGAGCAGGCCAGGCGCACATCCGGGCGATCGCATGGCAAGCCTTCTCCGCGTCGATCAGCTCGTACTTGGCGAGCGTCATCGACTGTCGGCCGTGAAGAAGGCGGCACGAGCATCCGGCGATCGGCGAACACCCGCCCGCTATGGCGCACATCCGGCGCCCCGCTCGGCCTCCCCGCCGACACCCTCGCCGTCGACCGCGCCTATACCGACCGCCCGCGGACCCACGGGGGCACATTGATGCTAGGGGTAACAGTCCACGATCAGTTGGCAGAGTTCGTGCGGGCGCTCCATCGGCATCAGGTGCCGAGCGTCGGTCCGGAGCAGTCGCAGGTTGGGCATGGTCGCCGCCATTTCAGTGAAGGCTTTATCGATTCCTGCTCGATGCGCGCGTATGAAGTCCGCATCCGGCTCGGGGATCAACGGCGGTTTCAACGCGAGCACGAGAACCACCGGGCACCGTACCTTCAGGTAGAGCCCGAACATGTCCAGTCGGGACAGTTGCCGATACATGTCCACGCTCAAGTCGGCTCCGGGCCTACGGTTCCAGCCGCCCCTGCGATCGCGTTGGATCGAACGCTTCGCCAACGCGGATATCGTTTCCGGCGCGACGCCGTGCGCCTCGGCGTAGGCTCCCATGCGGGCCAGGTGCGTCTCGCGTAGCTCATGCGATCCGGAATCCTCGCCGTCGAGGTAGGCGAGCAGCGCCTCGTACTGCTGTGTCCAGAACCGCCCTACCTCCTCCGGGGTCTTGCCGGCGTAGTGCTCGGCCCGTCCGTCGCCGTGGCCGTCGATGTTGATGACTATCGGACACTCCAGATGGTCGACGGCGTACCGTACGGCGAGCATCCCTCCGTAGGAGTGCCCGATCACGGCTGGCCGGAACAGCCCGAGCTCGGCGATAACGCGCTCCAACGCGGCGAGATCGGCCTCGACGGTGAATCCCTCGGGTACGGATGACGCGCCGTGCCCGAGGAAGTCGAGTGCTACCAAGTGGTAGCGGTGGGCGAGTACGTCGGCGACGGCATCCCACAGGGCGAGGTTCAGTCCGGCACCATGCAATAGCACCAGTGGCCTGCCGTTGCTAGGGTAGTCGCGCACCGCGATGTGAATGCCATGGCCCACGTCGATGAAGAGTTCTTGGTAGCCGCGTTGCATGTCGTCTCCTCCGTCAGCGGCATTTCAGGCCAGAAGATGGCGCAGGAAGAACCTGGCCGCTGATTCGAGTGCGTACAACTGGTGAGTGCCGGTGATCTGGTGCGACTCATTCTGGAGGATGACCAGTTCGTGTTGCCTTCCCGCCTGCATCAACGCGTCGGAGAACCTCATAGTGTGCACCAAGGGGACGTTGACGTCGTGAGTTCCGTGCACGAGCATGAGCTCGGACCGGAAATCCGCTGCGTGCGTTACGAGGCCGGCGTCGGCGAAGCGCTGCGGGTCGGCCGAGTAGGACGCGCCGAGCAGGCGTTCGAACCATCCGGGTGCGATGACCTCGAGGTCATAGGGACCTGCGGCCGCGACGATCGCGCGGAAGACTTGCGGTGCGAGCAGTCCGCAGCGGGCGGCGTGGTAGCCGCCGAAGGACAGTCCGATGGCGCCGCAGCGAGTCGGATCCAGCCACGGTCGCTCGGCGGCTAGGCCCGTGATGGCGGCCACGTGATCGCGTACCGCGATGGTGCCGAACTCGTCGGCGGCTGCTTCCTGGAAGGAGCGGCCACGGCCAGGTGTTCCTCGCGCGTCCAGGACGATGCCGACGAAGCCGAGCTGAGCGAAGGCCTCCGCGAGGGTCGCGGCGGAGGTCCAGACCGACCCGCTCGGCTTGGGCGGATCACTGTAGCGATTGAGATGCGAGATCGTCTGCGGCCCGGCGTAGATGCAGTCGATCACCGGATAGCTGCGGCGCGGATCGAATCCGGGTGGCTGGAACAACACCCCATAGAGGTCGGTGACTCCATCGGCGGCCTTCACCACGAAACTCTCGGCAGCGCCGCGCCCCAATTGTTTCACTCCGGCGATGTTCGCCGTTTCGAGGACGGCGACATGCGTCCCATCGGCGTTCCACAGGTCCGTGCGCGGTGGACGGTCCAGGCTCGAGTGCGCGTCCAGGAAGAGCGAGCCGTCCCCGAGCAGGGTGGCATCATGTGTCCCAGGCAGATCGGTCAGCACCTTGAAGGCGCCTCGCGCGTCGGTCCGGCAGATGTGCAGGTCGTATGGCCGGTTCGGATCGGTGCGTGCAAGCAGCAGGACACCGCCGTCCGCGGTGGGACCGACGACCCGCGATACCTGCGTCCCCTCAGGGGTCACCGCGATCATGTCGCCGCCACCGCTGCGCGCCACATACAGCCGGAGCGTGCCGTCGCGGTCTGAGGTCCAGCCGAACCCGTCGAAATCCGGCACTGGTGTGAGGGCAGCGCTCAACGCCGCGGGCAGGTAGGCGTGGAGTGCGATGATGCGCTCCTGGACGATCGTCTCGCTCGTGCCGTCGGCGGCGTCCAGGCGGATCACCGAGAGGATGCCGTCGGGCATGTAGGTGATGGCGAGAAAGGCATCCCCATCGGTAGTCCACCGCAACGGCAGGAACCGGGCTCCATCCTCCACCTTGGCCAACACGATCTCACCGGTCGCGACGGACACGAAAGCGGCTCGGGAGAGCGCTCTTCTGGGGCGTCCTTCCACCTGGTATGGATGCATCTGGATCGCCGGGGGATAGGTCGACCAGTCAACGAGTGGGTACTGGTCGAGCCCGGTCAGATCAGCCTGCAGTGATAGGACCCGCGATCCGTCGGGGGACCACACCGGAGGTGCCGGGATCAGGGACTCCGCCTGGGCGTCGACACGCCACGGCAGATCGGCGCTGCCACCGCTGGTGAGTATGCGGGTGGCGCCGGTCCTGATATCACGGACGGCCAATTCGTGGTCGATCTCGGTGAGGACGTGCATGCCGTCAGGGGAAAGCGCCTCGCCCACTGCCGGCGCCCCCTCGGACGAGGGCGGTCGTATCTCCCGTGGTCCCCACCGCGCATCCCGCTGCGGGTTCTGTCCGTCGGGGTCGTCACTGACGCCACGCCGACCGGTGATGGGGTCTAGATGCCATGTCACGCCATCGCCGTCTGTCCACCGGACAGCTCCGTTCCCGGTGATGCACGGCTGGGTGACGGTGCCGCCGGCGACTAGCTCGTTCCAAGTGAGGAATCGGCGAAATCGCTCCCAGTCGTGGGTTGCCGCCACTCTTCACTTCCCTCTGATGTTCCATCACTGCTGTCGCAGCTCATCTTGCCCAACAGGCCGGCCGCAGTTATCCGACATTGGATGAGACATTCGTGCACAGGATCCATCGAATGTCGGGTCCGGGGGGGCCGCACTGAGGCGCCGTACGGGCGGGGATAGCGACCGCGTGGGCATTGGCCTCTGCTGGATGTCAGCATTCGATGACGTTGACTGCCAGCCCGCCGCGGGCGGTTTCCTTGTATTTGGTTTTCATGTCGGCACCGGTTTGGCGCATGGTCTTGATGGCTTTGTCCAGTGTCACAATGTGCCTACCGTTGCCACGCAGGGCGATTCGGCTGGCGTTGATCGCTTGGTTGGCTGCCACGGCGTTACGTTCGATGCAGGGAATCTGCACCAGTCCGCCGACAGGGTCACAGGTCAGCCCGAGGTGGTGCTCCAATCCGATCTCGGCGGCGTTCTCCACTTGTTCTGGACTGCCACCACATACTTCTGTGAGGCCAGCGGCGGCCATCGCGCAGGCCGACCCGACTTCGCCCTGGCAGCCCACCTCGGCGCCCGATATCGATCCAGTCTCCTTCAGTACCACACCGACCGCGGCCGCTGTGAGCAGGAACCGTACGACCCCCTCGTCGTTGGCGTGGGGCACGAACCGCCGGTAGTAGTGCAGTACGGCGGGGATTATCCCGGCAGCTCCGTTAGTCGGCGCGGTCACGACGCGACCGCCGGAGGCGTTCTCCTCGTTGACCGCGAGCGCGTACAGGCTTACCCAGTCCGTCACGGCCAGGGGATCGCCGTCGACGTCCTCGGTGGAGAGCTTGTCGTGCCAGGTCTTGGCCCGCCGCGGGACCTTCAGACTTCCCGGCAGCACGCCGTCGCGGGCGCAACCCCGCCGTACGCAGTCGGTCATGACCTGCCAGATGTGCATCAGGCCTGCATCGATCTCCTGGTCTGCACGCCAGTAGTGTTCGTTGCGTCGCATCACCGCGCTGATCGGAACTTGTTCTCGACGACAGTGTCCCAGCAGTTCCGCCGCGGTACGGAAGGGGTGACGTACAGGGGTCGGGTCCGGCACGATCATGGGCCTGTTCGCTGGGGAATCTGCGAGGACGAAACCTCCGCCGACGGAGTAGTAGGTGCGCGTGGCGAGTATTCCGCCTTCGCTGTCGAAGGCATGGAAAGTCATGCTATTAGGGTGTGCCGAAAGGGTTTTGCGGCGGTGCAAGGTGAGATCGGCGTGCTCGTTGAAGGCGATCTCGTGCCCGCCCGACAGGAGGATCCGTCCTCGAGCGCGGATCTGGGCCACGAGGTCGGGGGCGGCATCGGTGTCCACGTCCTCGGGTCGCTCCCCCAAGAGTCCCAGCAGGACCGCGTTGTCGCTGCCATGGCCGCGGCCGGTCGCGCCGAGCGAGCCGAACAGCTCTGCCCGTACTCGTGCAACTCGCTGCAGTGTGCCGGACAGGCTCAGGCTCTCCATGAAGAGCAGCGCTGCTCGCATCGGGCCGACGGTATGTGAACTGGAAGGGCCGATGCCAATGCTGAAAAGGTCAAATGCGCTCAACGTCATAGTGGTTCCCGAGATGTGGATGCTCAATGATGCGGGCAGGCGAGGTTCGGGCCGAGGTTCAGCTGATCCTCGCGAAAGCCGTAGATTCCGGGAGGACTAGTTGATTTCCTTTTGTGGCTTACGCATGGTGATTCGTCGGTGGAGGCCGTTGGGGCGGGCATCTACACAGTAGATTCGGTAAGCACGTGGCACATCGGATTATCGATGGGATTGGTCGCCGCTGTCTTCGACATGTGTCGACAAGCGCTCACCCGATGATGCCCAGGAGAAGCTGATTCAGACGAGGGGCTCCGCGATGAGTCCGGCAGGCGATGGAACGTGCATCAGCGTATTTCAATGAGTCGAGCCATCTTGAGGCCCAGGTGCAGAGTCAGCCGGTCATTGCCCAGAGACAGATCGAGCCCGGTGATCTCTTCAACCCTTCTGAGGCGGTAATACAGACTTGTGCGGTGGATTCTCAGCCGGTCGGAGGTCTTTTTGACATGGCCCGCGTTGTCGAGAAACGTCTCTATCGTTTCGACGAGCGCGTCGTCACCGGCGCTGTGCCGTTCGAACAGCGCCCGTAGGCCTGGATGCAGGCTGTCGGCGAGCCTGTCGGCGGGAAGTTCGGCGAGCATGCCGTACACCCCGAGTTCGCCGTACCGGACGACCGTACCGAGCACATGGACGATGCGTGCGACATCGGCCGCGCGGCGGGCATCGGCGTAGGAGTGGTGGACATCGCTGAGCGCTGCCCGGGCCTCACCGATGCCGACCCAGCAGTGTCCTCCGGTCTCCGTTTCGGCCAGCACGCGTTCGCGAATGGAACCGGCGAGATCCTTGATCGCTTGGCGCTCGATAGCGTCGTGCTGGGCCAGCAACAGAATGGCATGGTCGGGACGTTCAAGCGTGAGGGCTGTGCGCTGCGGGCGACGATTCCGGCCGAAGTCGACGCCTGCGGCCAGCGCGATCCGGTCGGAATCGGTGAGAGGTGCACCGGTCCGCGTCAAGCTGACGACCAAGGCCAGGGCAGGACCGGCTGAGAACAAATTCTCGGAGACCAGTTGATCGGCTGCCTGCGTGCGGACCTCGGCATGACCAGAAATAAGATCGCGGGTCAGTTCGCGTTCGCGACCACGGCTGAGTTCGCCGAGCAGGTATTCGCGATGCATGATCATGGCGACTGTCTCGGCTGATCGGCGTACGGCATCTGCGTGATCATCGCCAACGGGCCCGTCGGAGGCCAGCAGCCAGATGAATCCCAGAAGCGCGCCCCGGTGGCGGATGGGCATGCCGATCCGGGCTATGTCCATGCTCATGTCAGGACGGGCAGGGACGGTGAACAGATCCTCGGCTGTGGCCGCTCCGCAGTCATAGACGTATTGGACGACCTCACGGGGGACCGCGCGCTTGAGAATGGATTCGGTACGGGCTGTGTCTATGGTGCCGGCATGGGGGTTGTAGGCCAGCAGATGCAGGGCCGGATCATCGACCGCGACCGATCGGCCGAGGCGCCTGCCGAGATTTTCGACGAGTCGTTGCAGTTCAGACCCCACGGCGTAAGCCTACGGTGTCCGACGACGCAGTCGCGCTCGCCAACTGAGGGCTGCGGTCACCATGCCGTGGATGCGTTTCCCGCCGCTTGGCTTGGCACATTTGATCGTTCACGTCGTTAGTGGATCTACGGTCGTTACCGGCCGAACGGCCATAGCTCGCGCGTCAGCCGGCTGTCGAGTGCGGTGAGGGGCAATGCTCCGGCACTGAGGATCGCGTCGTGGAACTCGCGGATCTTGAAGTGGCCACCTGCCCGTGATTCCGCCTCGGCGCTCATTCGGGTGATCGCGAGGAAGCCGGTGCGGTAGCTGAGAGCCTGCGCAGGTCTGTCCGTTGCGTAGCGCAGCAGTTCCGACCGCAGTTGGGTCTCGGACTCGGACATGTTGCGGCGCATGAACGCGAGCGCTTCTTCTTCGGTCCACCAACCGCAGTTGAGAGCTGTGTCCAGAGCCAGTCTTGCCGCTGTGAACCGCTCGTTCGACAGACGGCCGTAGGCATCCCAGGGGTTCTCGTAGAGCCCCATCTCCCAGCCGAGGCCGCTTGCGTATTCGGCCCAACCCTCGATGAATGCCGTGAAGTCCAGCGGATATCTTCTGAAGGGCGGTAGTTCGGTGTTTTCGAGTTGCCGGGCAAGTTGGAGGTGATGCCCCGGCACCAGTTCGTGGTAGATCAGCGCTGCGGCGGAAAGTAGGGAGCTTTCGGCCGGGTTTGCCGCGTTGTATCGGTAGCGTCCCAGTTGTTGTGTGGGGGTGGGCAACTCGTAGTAGCCGAAAGTCAATCCGGATTCCAGACTCTCCTCCATGCGGGTCACTCCGTACCGTGCGGATGGCAGGACGCCGAAGTAGTCGCCGATCAGTGGTTCCACCTGGGACATGTATGAGCTATAGCGTTCCTCTATTTCTGCCGGTGAGCTCGCATAGAGATGGCTCTGCGCTTTCAATATGTTCCTGAATTCTGGCTCGTCGACGTTAAATCCCAGCACGGACCGGATGCCTCTCATGCGTTCGCCGAGTTGCTGACACTGCTCCAGGCCGAGCCGATGCAGCTCTTCAGGGCTTATGTCCAGGCTGGTGTCGCGCCGGACCATGAAGCGATAGGCCTCCTCCCCACCGGGATAGATGGACAGGCCGACGCCGGCGGGTGCCCGATCCGCGTAGTCGGCCGAATCTATGATCGCCAGCACTCGTTCGATCGCCGGGACTACCTCTCTGTCCAGCAGGTGCGCGATGCCGCCGGTGAGGCGCCCCACGGCGGCGATATCCAGCTCGGTCAATCGGGCCCCATTGACGTTCAGGGTCTCAGCCGCGGATTCCCGGAGCGCTTTGATCGTGGAAATGGCGGATCCAAGTGCCGGCCTGGCGATCAAGATCCCTCGCGTCCGCTGGCCGTGCAGGGTCGCGGCCAGCGCATGGAAGCGGCGGGCGTATTGGGCCGCGAGATCGAGATAGCGGGTCACGTCAAACGCTGATGCGAAATGATGGGCGGCGAAGACCGTGCTGCGGTAGCGCGATAGCTCGTAGGTTTGATAGGGCGTGGCGGCGGGCGTCAACCAGAAATGGTCCGCCTCACCGGAGGCGGAATCGGTCAGGAAAACCAGCGAATTCAGGGTGTCCGCGTCTGCTCCGCTGAGTTGAGCTCGATCGAGATCAGCGACTTGCTCCACGATCTGGCGTAGCCTGGCTGCCCGGTTCGTCACCTCAGCGTGGCTACGGGTGGGCAGTCGTTCCACCGGCAGGCCCGCGCGCGAGCGGATCTCCGGTTCATGCGCCGCGAGGAGTTGCCAGTAGTCCTCGGCGGCCTTGGCGACTCTCGCCGCGTCGGGGTCACCCGGCGTTCTTGTCATCACGTCACCCCAGAACCGATTGCGAGGAATCTGTATTGACGGGCCGCTTTCGAGAGAAAGCACCAAGATTGATGTCGTGCCCGGTGTGCTCGCCCCGGTAGCGAAGCGGCTCAGTATCGTGGTCGTGGCCGTCTTCGACGCCCTTGACGAGGGCGGCGATGAATCGGCCGACGAGAGGGGCGTTCTTGAACTGGTTTCCGCTCGTACCCATGGCCACGTAGAAGCCGTCAAGGTCGGTGCGGTCATAGATCGGCGTCCAGTCATCCGCGACGTCGTACACACCGGCGATTCCCGTGAAGGTGTTCGGGACAGTAAGGCCGGGCAGGCGCCGTGCGGCACGGGTGACCTGTGCCGCGAAGCGAGGCGCGGTCGCATTCAGGTTGGCCTGGTCGGGATCATCAAGCCATTCCAGGGGGTCACAGTCGGGTTCGGTCCCTCCGACGAGAAGTTGACCACCCGGTGCCGGACGCAGGTAGACACCCAAATCCAGGTCGCCGATCAACGGCCCAAACCCGCCGTTTTCTCCGTAGTCCGGCGGTGCGGTGACCTGATGCACCTCCTGGCGCATCGGGCGGACGCCGATGGTGAACTCGGCTCCGACCCCGGCGAGCCTATTCAACGCACTCGACCAGGGCCCTGCGGCATTGACGAGCACGGGGGCCGAAAGCCGGGATCCGTCCGACAGAGTGACACCGCGGACGCGTCCGGCGTCCCGGACGACCTTGACCACCGACCGATTAAAGATGAACATCGCATTCCGGGCTTGCGCAGCCGCGGCGAGGTTGTGGGCGGCCAGCTGAGGATCATCGATGAAACCGGCGTCAGGGGTGTACAGCGCGCCGAGTTGTTCGGTCGCATCGGCGTAGAAGCTCTCGTCATCCACCGGCTTCGGTGGCCAGTACTTTCCTGTATCAATCGCCGGGAGACGCACGCTGAGGGTTCTGCTGTCCCATTCCTCGTACGGGACACCAATGGTGGTGAACAATCCGGTCACGCGCCCGCGCGGCGCGACCGGCGCGTCGAGCATCACCATGCCGGCGCGGACGAACGCCGCCAGGCCAACCTCATCGCGGAACTCGAGGTAGTCGGCCCAATCGTCCCAGCAATGCTTGGACTCCCAAGCGGTCGCGACGCCGTCCCAGGTGGAGTAGTTGAAACGCACAACCGCGCTCGAGGCGCTGGTCGACCCATGACCGACCCCTCCGGCCTTGTCAACGACGACGACACGTAGTCCGAGCTTCGCCAGTTCCAAGGCTGCGGAAGAACCGATGACGCCTGCGCCGACGATGACCACGTCAGCCGTAGTTGATGACATTGTGTCTCCAGACCAGTGGACCCCAAGATGGGGGTCGCGGGACGGTTATCCCAAGACCTTGTCGCTCGCATGGGATCGGAACAGTGACACTCGCGCAAGCTCGCCGAGAAGAGCGACGCCATCAGACATGACGGCGTCGTCGAAGAGCACGTGGGGAGAGTGGTTGTCCGGCGCGTCATTCCACTCATCGGTGACGGACGCGCCCAGGAAGAGCATGGCGCCGGGAACCGCCTGGAGCACTCGCGAGAAGTCTTCCGCATCTGCGACGGGATTCGGCATGGCATGCCACCGTTCGCCGCCCAAGACCCTGTCGACCTGCTGCTCGGCAAGGCCGACCGCGTGCGGGTCATTTACCGTCACCGGGTACATGCGCTCGAATTGCACATCCGCCTGGAGCCCATGTGCGGTGGCGATGCCATGACACAGGCGCGTGCAATCTGTTTCCAGCCGGTTGAGGACGTCTCCATCGAAGCACCGGATGGTCGCCGAGAATCTGGCATGCGAGGGGATGACGTTCTCCTTGGTTCCCGCATGAAACTCTCCCACCGTCACGACGACCGGATCGAACGCAGAGGTGGTCCGCGACACGAGTGTCTGCAGAGCTGTCACCATCTCCGCCGCGGCAGGTATCGGATCCCGGGCCCGGTGCGGCGCCGATCCATGCCCGCCGGCTCCGCGGACCGTGACGCGCAGCGCATTGCTTGAGGCCAGCATCGGCCCGCGCCGGGCGGTGACTGCACCACGAGGCACCAGCCCGGACATCACGTGGAGAGCCCACGCCGCGTCCGGGTGCCGTCCCGCTGCGCTCAGCACACCCTCCTCGATCATCACGCTGGCGCCGTCGAAGCCCTCCTCGCCCGGCTGGAACATCAAGATGACGTCGCCGGGTAGGCGATCCCGTTGCGCAGCCAAGACATGCGCGACACCGATCAGCATCGCGGTGTGGACGTCATGACCGCAGGCGTGCATGGCACCGTCGTGCCGCGATCGGAAGGAGATATCCGCTTCTTCGCGAAGCGGAAGGCCATCCATGTCTGCGCGGAGCAATATCGTTCGCCGGTCGGCATCGGGAACGTTCCTGTCACCTCGCAGCACACCGACGACCGATGAACAATTGATCCCCGTGGTGATTTCCAGGTCGAGGCCCGACAGCGCGTCCAGCACGATCGCTTGGGTAAGCGGCAGATCCAAGCCCACTTCGGGAACTTGGTGCAGCGCATGGCGCAGGCCGGTCAGATCGGTGAAGTCGTGTGATCGCTCCATCGAAGCGGTCATGGATAGCTCCTGTCGTGGTGGACGGTGGAAGTCATCTGCCTCGGGCCTCTCGGAGAAGGCACGACGTGCGCGTCGCGCCGTTTCGGCTGAGCCGGCGGCTACCTGCTGGTGGTTCGGTCGTCGGCGAGCCAGTCGGGGGTTCCGGTGGGAACAGCCGCGATAAGTCGCCGGGTGTAGTCGTGCCGAGGGCTGTCGATCACCTCGGCGGTGGCGCCACGTTCGACGATCTCGCCGTGGTAAAGAACGACAAGCTCTTGGGTCATCTGCCGTACGACCGCCAGGTCGTGGGTGATGAACAGTAGATTGACGCCTTGCGCTTGAACATCGCGCAGGACTTGCAGGACCTGTGCTTGCACGGAGACATCGAGAGCGGCCACAGGTTCATCACAGATGAGGATCTTGGGTCGCATCGCCAGCGCGCGGGCGATGGCGACACGTTGCCGCTGACCGCCCGACAGCGTCGCAGGCCGTCTGCCAGCGAAATCGGCGGGCAGGCCGACTTCTGTGAGTAGTCGTTCAATTTCCGCCTTTACCGACCTGCTGTCCAGCTCGCCGCCCGATCGGAGACGAATCGCCTCACCGAGGATGTAGCCGACTCCGTGGGCGGGGTTCAGGGACGAGTAGGGGTCCTGGAAGACACACTGGATCAGGCGGCGCGCGCGGCCGGACTGATTTCGGTCAAGTGTGGAACGGTCGTCCAGTCGCAACCCGGCGGCCTCGATGCTGCCCGATGTCGGTGTCTCCAGTCCGAGCAGGCATCGCGCGAGGGTGGTCTTGCCGGAGCCGGATTCGCCGATGATCCCCACGTTGGTGCCGTCGCGTAGTTCGATGTCGACGCCGTTGAGCGCCCACAGATTCTCAGCTTGGTCTTCGGGCGAGGGCGAGCCGAAGCGTTTTTTCAGATTTCGGATCTGGAGCAAGGCGCCGGGGCCGTTGTCGTCCCGGCCGCTGGCCACTATCGGGGCGGCGTCAGGCGCTCTCGTGGTGGGAGAGACCGTGGTTGAATCTCCGCTGCTCGGTTCGGGGGTGAGGGCTTCTCGGTGCAGTTGCTCAAGGCGGCGATGCAAGGGCAGATCGGCCGCGAGCAGTTTCCTGGTGTAGTCGGTCTTGGGGTGCTGGCGCAAAGTCTGCGGGTCGGCTTGTTCGAGTAGATTGCCGTCCGACATGACCAGCACGTGGTCACTCATCGAGAACGCGACTCGAAGATCGTGTGTGATCAGCAAAAGCCCCATCCCGCGGTCCTTTTGGATGCGGTGGAGCAGCCTCAGCACCTCGCGCTGGATCGTGGCATCCAGCGCCGTGGTGGGCTCATCAGCGATCAGCAGACCTGGGTCTTTCGCTATCGATGCGGCCATGCCCGCACGCTGACGCATCCCGCCCGACAGCTCCCATGGATATTTGCGCGATGCGCCCGCGGCGGTGATGCCGACCTCGGCCAGCCGTCTGTCGATCTCGGCAGTCAACCTGGTCCTGGACCGTCTCGGCGCGCCAGAGGGCGTGGCGAGAAGCGTCTCGCCGAGCAGCGTTGACACCCGGATCAGCGGGTTGAGCATGGTGAACGGGTCCTGCAGCAACATGCTGACACCGCTGCCCCTCAGTTGCCGCAGCCGTCGCGGGGAAGCCGTGAGCAGGTCGTCGTTTCCCAGCATCGCCGAACCCGAGCAGCTCAGTCCCTTGGGGAGCAGGCCCACCAGTGCCTTGGCCGTCAGCGACTTGCCCGACCCGGACTCCCCGACCAGGGCGACTGTCTCACCACGCCGAACGGTGAAGCCGATGCCATTGACCAGCGTGCGCCCGGAGCGGGTGTTGGCTATCCTCAGGTCCCGCACCCTCAGCAGCTCGTCCGGCTCCACTCCCGGTGGTGTTGCCTGTTGTGCGGCGTCCGGTCGCATCCCGCTAGTCGCGGACATTCCGTCCCTCCTCCAGCCGGGCGTAGGCCCAGTCACCCAGTACGGTCACCGAAAACGCAGCCACGATCAGCAGCAGGGCAGGAGCGATCGCGGCCCATGGGTTCTGCCCCAGCAGGCCACGGTTCTCGGCGAGCATCCGCCCCCAGTCCGACGCCCCCGGGGGCGAGCCGAGGCCCAGGAACGACAGAGACGACAGGGAGATCAGCCCACCCACGAAGTCAAGCAAAGCCGCAGCCACCACGTTCGGCAGGATGTTCGGCAGGATGTGGATGAACATCAGCTTTCGGGTGGGCACCCCCAGGGTGCGCGCGGCCTCGATGTAGGGCAGATTGCGTTGCGCGAGCACCGACGAGCGGATCACCCGCGTCCCACCTGGCGCCGTCAACACGACCAGCATGATCACGGCCAGCCAGTACCCGCCACCGAACAGACCCACGACCACGGTGACCACGAGCAAGCCCGGGATCGCGAACAACATGTCCATCACACGCATGATGACCGCGTCGGTCCAACCGCCCTTGAACCCCGCGAGCAGCCCGAGTGTGACGGCTACGGCGGTCGCACACAGGGCGACCACCAGCGGTCCCTCCATCGCCGCCCTTGTGCCCACCAGCACCCGTGACAAAATGTCGCGCCCGAACTGGTCGGTGCCCAGCAGATGTCCACCCGCCGGAGGCAGTCCCGCTTCGAGCAGGTTCTGCTGGGACAGATCCAAGGGCGCCAGCCAACTCCCGAACACCGCGGCGAACGCCAAAGCCAGCACGCAACAGCACGAAAGCGGGACGAGAACCGGCAGTCGCCGTCCTGCCGATCCCGGTGGCTTCGACGGTTTCTGTGTGAGGACGTTCAGGTTCATGCGAACATCTCCCTGCGCAACCGCGGATCGAGAATCGTGTAGGAAAAATCGGCGAGCAGGTTGGCGAGCAGGACGAACAGCGCTGCAAGCAAACCCAGCCCCTGCACCATCGGGAGATCCTTGGTACTGATAGAGCTCAAGATCACCGATCCGATACCTGGCAACGCGAAGGTCTGTTCGACGATCACTGCCCCGGTCAGGAAGTAACCGAGTACCAGGCCGATGGACGTCGCGATCGGCAGCGAGCTGTTGCGCAACAGGTATCGCCCCCACACCTGGTGGCGCGGCAGCCCCCGAGCCATGGCGAAGGTCATGAAGTCCTGATCGCTGACCTTGATGGCCGACGCCCTGGCCTGCCGTGCGATCAGGGCGATGACCGTGAGGGCCAGCGTTCCCGCCGGGAGACTGAGATGCCAGGCTCTGTCGACAAAGCCATCGCCCGAGCCATAAACCGGGAACCAACCCAGCGTGACGCCGAAGACGTACAACGACGCGATACCCACCGCGAACGCCGGAGCGCTGAACCCCACCGTGGTGATCGTCGTGACGATCCGGTCGACGACCGTACCAGTACGCACCCCGGCGACCAGACCAAGAGGTACCGCGACCAAGACCACGAGAGCCAACGCGTAGACCGCGAGAAAGAGCGTGACGGGCAGACGCTCGCCGATCACGCCGGTCACGGTCTGACCGGTCTGGATAGACCGGCCGAAGTCCAGATGGGCCGCCTTCTGCAGCCACAACCAGTATTGATCCACCAACGGTTCATTCAGGTGATATTTCGCCCGAATCGCCTCAAGCGCTGCAGGGGTGGACGGCTGTGTGCCCAGCAGGATCTGCTCCGGCTTCCCCGGCGTCAGGTGCAGCACCGCGAAGATCGCCACTGAGACCATCAGGAGCTGTGCCGCGATGGTCAGCAGCCGCCGCCCCACCCACCACAGACCCTTCACTCACGTTCCCCCTCTGCCCACGGCTCCCACCGTTCCCGCCACTGGTCGGTGGTGGGAACAGAGCGGGCAGCGCCGATCGTGTCGTGAACCGGGACCGGCATCACGAGGTCAACTTGATGAACTGGGCCCACCCACCGCCGGTAGACGTATTGCCAGTGATATCGCTGGTGAAGACCAAGTCCTTGCCCAAGGCGATGCTGGCGGTGCCGTAGACGATGGGCACGAAGGGCATCTCCGCCGACAACTGCGTGACAACCTTCTTGGCGATCTCCAGCTGGCGGGCGGGAGCAGCCGACTTGTACTTGGCCAGATCCGACGTCATCCCCGAGGGGGCGTAAGTGCTGAAGCCGCCCGTGAGGAGCGACCCGACCAGCGAAAGCGGGTCCGGCGAAAGCGGGCTGAGTCCGGCGATGCTCATCGGCGGCTTCTTCTTGCCGCGCACCGAGCCGGCCCAGTCCGCCAGCGGCACCTCCTTGACGTCGATCGTGATGCCCAGGCCCTTCACGTTCTCCTTGAGCGTTTGCATGATCAAGCTGAGTTCGGTGAACGCGTTGCTGGGCACCAGGACCGTAACGGAGAACCCGTTGGGAGTGGCGGACTTGGCCAGCTCGGCCTTGGCCGCCGCCAGATCCAGCGTCAGGTTCGGCAGCGTCGAGAAGAACGCGTCCACCTCAGCCGCCGACGCCGCGTTCTGCCACGTGAAAGGGCTGGAGACACTGTTGGCGGGCGACCCGTGACCGTGCCCGATAGCTCTGACGATGCCAGGACGGTCCAAGGCATAGGCGATGGCCTGCCGCGCGTGAACGTCGTTGAACGGCGCCTGGGTGGGATCAAGGATGAGAAGGGTGACACTGGGCGATGGCCCATACGTGACGCTCGCCGACGTCATGGTGTCCCATGCGGACGCATTGGTTTGGGGAACGTTGAACGTCCCGGCGACGTCACCTGACTGGATCGCCAGGCGCAGTGTGTCCGGGTCGGAGATGACCTTTACCTCGATCTGCTCCGCAAGGGGTCGAGTCCCCCAATACCCAGCGAAGCGGGTCATGGTTGCACCGGTGGCGGGCGAGAAAGCCTTGATCTGGTATGGGCCAGTGCCCATGATCAAACCTGTTGGGCTCCCGAAGTTCTCGCCGGCGGCAATGCCGTGCTCCTTCTGATAGATCACCGGGAAGCGCAGATTGTAGATGAAGGTGTTGTCGGGTTCCTTCAACCTGATAGTGATCTTGTCTGCGGACGTGGCCTGCATCGAGTCGACGTTCTGCCAGTTCGGGCCGAATTCGGAGGCGACCTTTGGATCCCCCGTGCGGTTCAGCGACCAGACCACGTCCTCGGCCGTGAGTGGCTTGCCATCCCAGAACTTGACGCCCTGGCGCAGTGTGACCACGATGCTGTTCGGGTTCGGCTGCTCCCAGGAGACCGCCAGCTTCGGAAGCAGCTTTCCTTGGGGACTGGTGGCGACCAACGGCTCCGCCAGTTCGCTGAAGACGACCCAGGAATACCCGTCGAAGGCGTGGTTGAAATCGAGGCTCCGTGGACCCGATTCCACCGCCCAGGTCAGCTTGGGGATGGGCTTGTCCGACCCTTGTCGCGCGATGCGCGAGTCCGAAGCAGCGGATCCACCACTGGCCCCACATCCGACCAGGCCGGGGACAGTGAACAACGCTCCGCCCCAACCGAGCAGGCGCAGAGCGTCTCGTCGGGAAAAATCATGATCGAACCGGATCAGGCGCTCTCCGCTCACCGGTGGAACCGGCTTCTCCATGACACCCTCCATGTTGCAGTTGCCTATAGGTGATCTGCTCCAGTCGCATGACCACGTGTTGATCGGATAACCAGTTGCTCGCCGCGCCCAGAGGGTCACGTGAAGTGGTGAGAACACCCTGCGCGGCTGGCCTCCGCTATACAAGCAACCAATGTTGAATCTTCGGACCTCAACGTCCTACATCAGTTGGGCAGGGCATACTTCGCGACTCGATCTCAGCGTCCTGTGAGGGACATTTGATGAAGCCCGCGCAAACATCTCTCGTCGGATATCGATTCATTCGGACTGTCGGATCGAACAAAATTGGGCCAGCCACGACCGAGAGGAAGCACAGCATGGTGCCGGTGCCATCGGACCGCGCGGAGGCCATCGCGGAGCTATGTGACGGCGCCGAAGCGGCTATCGCCGCCGTCCGTGACATGGCCACCGGCGCTGCTCTGGACGACGCCGCGCTCGCGGCTTTCATGGATGAGAACGGGAAATTCCTGTGAGCCGACGCCGTGATGAGCTGGGCTGGACTCGCGCCGAGACCACGTCGCCGAGGTGATGATCTGGCTGCGCAGCAACCACGGCCGCGAGCTCAGCTACGCCGACATTGCCGCCGACGCCGGCGGCAAGGACGGCGCCCGCCTGCGGCGGGCCGTCAAGGTCGTCCGTGTGATCGCGGCCAACCGAGGCGACCGCCTGGAAGGGTTCCAGCCGTCGGCCGACCCCACCCGGCGTGACTCTGCCCGGCGCCGGGTCTGGACCACCCGCTACATGCGCGAGGGGCACGGCGACGAATTCAGCGCCCGCGACGCGATGTCGGCCGCACGCGCGGCGATGACCTCGGTCAAGGACATGCACCGCGCCACCACCTACGAGGCTGCCAACCCCCACTCGATCGCGCGCCAGGAGTTCGCCACCATGGCCCAGGCCGCCGACGAGTGCATCACCAAGGTCGCCGGTCTCGACAAGGTCGGCTCGCAGGTAGTCCGACCAGCCTGCTGACGCAGATGATCGCTGGCTTGGAGGCCCGGCTGACCTAGCACGCAGCCGGCTGGGGCCTGGTACTGGTGAGGTCGGAATTGAGCGATAAGCCTCCGCCGCAGGTCAGGGAGTTGCGGGCCGAGCGTCGCGGACGAGTTGATCTCGGTTTAGGTGTACCGGCTGGTAGGCGGTCATCGATCTCATACCGTCACGGTTTATGTCGTTTCAGTACTTGGGTCCGGGCGGGTGTAGGTCGGGTATCACCGGAATACGGCAGAAACGGGCCGCAAGGCCGCGAAGCCACATGAATCCAGTTGCGGCGGGACTGACGCGCCTGGTGGGGTACCTGCATGGACGGTGCTACTGAGCAGGTACAACGCACGAGGACAGGGCAAGACAGTACGAGCACGCGGCGACCGGCTCCATGGCACAGGCTGGCGGTGCTCGGGGCCCTGATGCTGGCCGCTCTCACCTTCAACACCGCGGAGAACCTGCCGGTCGGCCTCTTGGAGCTCATCTCCGAAGACCTGCGGGTGTCCCTGTCAGCGGTTGGTCTGCTGGTTACCGGTTACGGCGTGACGGTGGCCCTCGCGTCTGTGCCACTCGCCCACGTCGTGCGGGCCGTGCCCCGACGTTATGTGCTGGTGGGCCTGCTTGCTGCGCTCGTGGTGTCGAGTCTGGTTGCGGCACTGGCTGCCTCCTACTGGCTGCTCCTCGTGGCGCGGCTGCTGACCGCGCTTGCCCAGGCGCTTTTTTGGTCCGTGATGGGGCCGGTCGCGGTGGGTCTGTTCGTGCCTCAGGTCCGGGGGAGGGTGGTGGGGGCGCTATCCGTCGCTGGTTCGCTGGCTCTCGTGCTGGGCGTTCCCGCTGGGACCTGGCTAGGCAATCAGAGTGACTGGCAGGTGCCCATCGCCACGCTGGCGGCTCTGGGGCTCATCTCTCTGGTGACGATCGCCGTCCTGCTGCCGACTTCGCGCCCGGAAGAAGAGCCCGCCGCGTACGCGAGCAGTCCCGATGTACGGCGGTTCGGGACGGTGCTGGCGGCCGGAGCCTTGTCCGCCACCGGAGCGTTCACGGGATACACCTACATCGTGACGTTCCTGGGCGATGTGAGCGGGTTTTCCCCGAGCGCGGTCAGCGTCCTGTTCATGGTTTTCGGTGTCGCGTGTCTGGCCGGGGTGAGCATTACCGGGGCGTTTCTGGACCGCTTTCCGCAGTCCGCGCTTGCCACCGCCGTCGCCTCGCAGGCGGTGGGCATGCTCGGCCTGTACGCGTTCGGCGCTCATCAGATGGCGGCGGTGGTGTTCCTGATGCTGATGGGCGGTGCACTCGGGCCGGTGTTCATGACCACGCAGAACGCGATGCTGCACTGCGCGCCGGGCCGCACGGACATCGCCCTCGCAGCGAACTCCGGCGCCTACAACGCCGGCATCGCGGCGGGTGCCGCACTTGGCGGACTGGTCCTGCCACTCGCCGATGTACGGGGAACCTTCCTCGCTGGCGGGCTGCTGACCGTCGGGTCCTGCGCGGTCCTGCTCAGCGGCCAACTGCTACGTGGGCACCATCATCCAGAAGGCTCAACACATCCATGAGGGACGCCGACGGGCGGGAGCAGGATGCGGGTGGGATAGCTGCTGGTCAGCGTCTCGCGAGTGCCGCGTAGGCGGTGGAGCGGCCGATCTTGAGAGTACGGGCGGCCTCGGTGACTGAGACGCCATCGTCGACCAGACGGCGCAGTGTGGCCAGTTCGGCGGGGCCGATAGCGCGGGGCCGGCCGGTCTTCTTCTTGCCGGGCAGCATGGCACCAGCGGCCTGGCGTCGCTTGGCGGCTGCAATCCCCTCGGCTTGGCGCTCGGCGCGTAGCTCCAGCTCGTATTCCGCGGCCGCGGCCAGGACCGCGAACATGAACCGGCCCTCCTTGGTGCCCAGATCGAAGTTCTCCGTCAGCGACACCACCGTGATGCTACGGTCGCGGAGCTCGTTGACGGTGGCCAGCACGTGTCCCGCTGAGCGGCCCCACCGGTCGGACTTCCAGAACTTCAGTGTGTCGCCCGCCTGGGCAGCGCCATGAGCGCCTCCCACGCCGGCCGCGCGACACCGCGCTTGCCCGACTCCTTTTCCATGACCAGTTCGTCGTAGCCGCTGGCCGCCAGGGCGTCGAGCTGGAGCTGCATGTTCTGGTCACGCGTCGAGACTCGTGCGTACGCCCAAACTGTCACTGGTTATCTCCAGCAGCGTCCAGAAACGTCTACCTTTCTGAACACCGTAGCGACCAGGCACGATGCCGTCCAGAAACGTCTATCCAGAAAGTGGACCAAGCATGATCGCCGGTCCCCTCATGGGGCGAACAGGACGCGGGATTCAAGGTCGAGGCGGGTGGTGGGAGCGGCTGGCGTATTGAGGTTGAGGATCCAGTTGCCGAACCGGCGAATCACGTGGGTGATGTAGGGCGAGATGGTGGCCAGGTCGTCGTGATCGACGGGGCGGCCTTCGGCGGCGATGGCGTTGGCGGCGTCGGTGATGTCGCAGGAGGTCGAATAGATGACGCAGTTGGCCAGCAACTCGTTGAACTTGACGATCTTCTCGTGGTAGTCGGGGTCATTGTGGCCGATGAGCTTGCCGCCGAACATGAGCCAGTCGGCGAAGCCGTGGAAGGCCTCGTTGCGGTTGGTGACCTGGGTGATCTGCTCGCGCAGGTCGGGATCCGACAGATAGCGCAGGAGCGTGATGGTGCGCACCGCGCGGCCGAGTTCGCGAAAGGCGCGGTAGAGGCGGTTCTTGCGGGAGTGGTTGCCGAGCCTGCGCAGCAGGGTGACCGAGGAGATCCGGTTCTGGCGGATGGAGATCGCGGTGCGCAGCAGGTCAGTCCAGTGCGTTTCGATCAGCCGCCAGTCGATCGCCTCGTCGCCGAACAGCGAGTCGATGTGCTCATAGCGGGTCTCGGTGTCAGGCCGGTAGAAGATCAGGTCGTGCCAGTTGCGGATGCGGGGCAGCAGATCGAATCCCAGAAGTGCGGCCAGGCCAAAGACCGGCAGCGACTGGCCTTGCGTGTCGGCGTGGATGGTGTCCGGCTGGATCTCCGAGGCGTTCTTCAGCAGGCCCTCGATGATGTAGACCGCCTCCCACACCCCGCAGGGTATGAAGTGGCTGAACAAGGCGACGTAGGTGTTGGAGATGTGTCTGTAGGCCAGACCTCCGTAGCCTCCGTATCGGATGTGAGACTCGGCGAGCAGGTTGTTCTCCCATGTCTCGACTTGGGAGCCGTCTGCGGCAACGGTCTTGCCGTCACCCCATACCGAGGCGATGTCGAGCTGGTTGAACGCGTTGATCACCGTGGTGGAGGCTTTGGCGATCTTTTCGCTGGTGGCGTGTTTGTTCGCGGCCAGGGCGAGCTCGGCGGCGCTGACCTTTCCCCGCATGTGCGCGGCGACCTGGGCCGGACCGAGCAGGGTGCCGTAGGTGAACACCGTGAGCGCATACCGGCCGAGCGCTTCCTTGATCTTCGGGTCGGAGCCGGAGGCCGGCCCGAAGTGATGGTGCCATCCCAGCTGGTAGGCAGTGCGGGTGAGGATGTCCAGCAGATCGCGCTGCGGCAGCCGATCATGCACCGCCTCCTCTAGCTTGAGTGCCTCTGCGCTCCGCTCGGCACCCTTGCGGCGGCGCAGGACGGGCCGGCCACCCTCCAGGAGGAGGTCGGTGTTGCCCAGATAGCCGGCGTCCACGCTCGCCGCGGTGTCGGCCAAGAGCTTCTTGTAGTGGCCGGTCAGGTCGCGGGCCTCGGTCGGCAACCCGGCCTCGGTGCAGAACTTCTCGACCAGGGGCGCGCACTCCTCCCAGGGCATGAGCTGGTCGTGCAGGTTGGCGTAGGAATCCGACCCGGCCACCGCGATATCGCCTGATCGCAACTCGGCGGCGAGGTAGGAGAACACGCACACCTCCAGATGGCGGCGTACCAGCATGCCTGGCCGGGCCGGATCCTTGAGGATCTTCCGCCACATCCCCGAAGCGAACGCGTCGACAGCCACCGACAGCGTCACAGTCACCGGGGCGCCATCGGAATCTTGCCGCTCCACGGTGAGGCGTTCGGGGACGAACGCGGAACGGGCGCCGCGTTGGGCCATCACGTACTCCACCGCAGCCAGAACGCTGCGCTCGGCGTTGGTCGACTCCAGGTCGATCGACTCCACCAAGGTGAACAACGCTGAGCGGTGCGAGCGGTAGTGCTGGTCCAGCAGCGGCAGGTAGTTGTTGCCGTGATGGGCAGAGACCGCCTCGTGCGCGGTCTTGAGCGCCTCCAGACCTCCGGCTTGGTCCAGGGCCTTGAGCACCAACCGGCCCGCCCGCTCGGTCACCGCCTCCCGGCCATCGCCGTTGTCCGGTGTGCCCACGGCATCGTCCTCACTGTTCTGCTGTTCCACGGAGGTCATGGCCTCGCGGACGCCGTCCAGGACGTCGCCGAACACGCCCAGGAGCCGTTCGGACTCGGCACGGTGGGTCTCCCGCAGCGTTTCCAGCTGGTCGCGGCCCCTTTTGTGGATCGCGGCGATCCGCTTGCAGAACATCGTCACCACGTCGTCGCGGACCCCGGTCCGCACCGTGTGCAAGAGGCTGACAATCAGAGTGAGCCGCTTGTCCTCATCCAGTACCTTGCGCAGGTCGGCGACGTCGGTCACTCGCGCTTCGCCCGCGAAATGCGCGACCTTCCCCGGCGGGATCGCCTCCACCCACTTCTCTGTCGGGCCGAGCGCGTCCAGGTTCTGCAAGAACGCCAAGCGTGCCTTGAACTTGCCCAGGGACGCGGCCTGCGCCACGTCCTTCAGGCCGTCGTACTCGCTGCGCCGGGTGACCGGATCGACCACCAGGAGCCGGGCCAGCCTGGCGCGTGCGGCCGGGTCGACCCGGCCCGCCACGAGCGTGAAGAAGCCGCGATTGACCTCGGTACGGATCTTCTTGGTCAGCTCGTCCAGCGTCGTGTAACCGGGCAGCTCGCACTGCGCGCGGACCAGTTCCTCCAACGCCACGTTGATCACATCGGCCGGGTTGTCCTTCGCCTGCACCGCCTTGCGGATGGCCTCGGCCGCCACCGCCCGTACGCCGGCCGCGTCGTACACCACACCCATGCGCTGGCGTACAAAGCTCCGATGCCGCTTGGCCGACCGCTCCGCAGCATCGGTCAGCACGACCTGCTCTGCCAATCCGACCACACCACAGATGTGCTCGGCCACCACCGGCGGGACGTCCCCGAGCTTCGGGAAGTACCCAAGCCGCTGGTAGGCCTTCAACCACACCAGCAGCGCCAGCAGATGCTGATCGTCCTGCGTCTTGCCACGCGCCCACTCCACCTCAGCCAGCGACGGGGTGAACACCTCCGCCAGCTCCCGAGCAGACACCGCCCGCGCGAACCTCGGGTAGGCCGTCCGATCGATCGACGCCACCCGAACCCCCGGAAACCGTCACCAATCAGCGCGAACCCTCAGATCCTAACGACCGGTGATCAAGCTCGCGGCCCGTTTCTGCCGTATTCCGGTGCCACCCGTAGGTCGGCCTTTGCCGCTGCGAGGCAGTCGCGGCTTGGCCATGGCCGCTTCGAACGCGGTGCAGTCCACGACGTTTCGCGTGTCAGGTGGAGGGTCATGGGCAGGCCGCAGGCGTCGGTGATCAGGTGGAGCTTGGTGGTGAGCCCTGCTCGGGACCGGTCGAGCGGCTGCCGTTTTGTGATTGCTTCGTATCCATCGTCCCTTCCGCGTCTCCCCCTTTTTCGAGCTCCGGCCACGTGCTGGTGTGCCTGGGCGATGGTGGAGCCGATGGTGAAACTCCACTCCACGTTGCCGATCGAGTCGTCTTTGACCTGGGCTTCCTCCAGCAAGCGGGCCCAGGTGCCGTCCTGGTCCCAGCGGGTGAGCCGCTCGTAGCAGGTCTGCCAGGGACCGTACCGTTCGGGGATGTCACGCCGGGTCGCTCCTGCCTGTAACCGCCACAAGATCCCGTCACGGATGACCACGATCGTCCGTGACGGGCAGCAGCGGCTCGATCCGCTGCCAGGCTTTATCGGTCAGCTCGCCACGCCTTACCGTGACCGATCATTCAACCGCACCGGCGCTGATCATTTATCAGGCACTGTCTAGTCGCCAGCGGGGAGCGTGTCGGTCCATCCAGCGTCGATCGTCACCGGCTTGTCCTGGACAGTGACTTCTGCTCCGTCGGCGGTGACGTAGAAGTTGGTGTTGCGCACCTGGGAGGTCGCAGGATCGACGACCAGCTGTACTGGTGATTCGGCAAAGGGGATCAGCAGACCCTCCCCGCCATCGACCGCGCCCAGGTTCTTGACCTCGGGGTAGGAGGCCAGCGCCCGGAAGGCTGCGGCTCGGACCTCGGGCGAGGCCGGGAGTTGCGAGACCAGGGAGACCAGTCCGCTGAAGACCGAGCGGGCCTGCCCTGCGGCGTCCAGTCGCCCAGCGCTGGTTTTGACATCGCTGTGCTCCAGGCCGTCGCTGATCCAGGTTTTCAGCGCGTCGGGTTCGGCGGGCAGCTTTTGCAGCTGCTCGAAGCTCACCTCCAGGCCGCCGAGCCGGAAGGGGGTAGATCTGGCGAGCTTGACCACCTTGCCAGCCGTTTTGTCGCCCCGCCACCAGGTGCGTCCGTCTCGAGCGGTCCAGCTCTCCAATGCATTGCCGCTGTAGCTTGTCTTGACATGCCAGTAGGCGCCCGAGCCTTCAGGCTCGCGTTCCGCAGTGGTGGCAGCGGCGAGCAGTATCCCACCGGCCGTTAGCTGAGCCGCGGTAGGCGGCGGGCCGTTCGGAGCGGCCGTGGGTGCAGCCGTACCGGAGACGACCACGACGGCAGCGGCAGCGGCAGCTGCCAAGCTCACGCCAGCTGCAAACCATGCTCTGCGGCTCGGCCGCGAGGGACGGCGCATCCGCTGCTGGATTCGGCGCAGGCTGCGTTCGGCCGCCTGGGGTGACTCGGGCGCGGCCAGCAATGTGGCAAGGGTCTGCAGTTCATCCATGAAGTGCCTCCTTGTCGAAGGTGTTGTGGAGTTTGGCTCGAGCGCGGCTGATCCGCGAGCTCACCGTGCCGACGGAAATACCGAGAGCCTCGGCTACCTCCTCGTGACTGAGCTGGCCCAGCGCAACGAGCAGCACCGCGTCGCGCTCTCCCGGTGACAGCGCGGCCATGGCTTTGACCAGGTGCGGCTGCATCCGCTGGGCGGCGACGAAGGTGACGACACGGTTCTCGGGTCCCTCGACGTCCGGTTCGGGCGCGATACGCGACAACGCCGCGTAGTGGCGGGCCTCCTTGCGGCGGTGCCCAGCTATCAGATTGGTGGCAATGCCGAACAACCAGGGCCGCAGGCTGCCACGTCCTGGATCGAACCGATCACGCCGGTCGAAGGCGGTCAAAAAGGTGTCGGCGGCGATGTCCTCGGCCGTCTGTGCATCCAGCCGCCCGGCGGCGTAGCGGTAGATGGCTTGGAAGTAGCGATGGTGCACGACCGTGAACAGCTCCGGCTCTGACCGCAAGCGGGCGCCGAGATCGCTGTCGGACACCTGCTCATCCGCGTTGGCGGTCACGTCACTTTCTCTGTCATCGGCGAGTGTCTTCCTGTTGAAGGGTCAGGCTGTCATCCATACTCCGCCGCACCCACCGATCGCCCTGCAGGTGCACTGGCCGATCATGCGGGTCTCGGTCGCCGGGGTGCCGTCTGGGGCCGGCGCACCCCCGCCCGGCCCGGGTGTCCGCCCGGCGCGCCGGCCCGCGTCCGGGTGATGGTTGCGGTGGCGGGCAGGGCGGCGGCGGTTGCCGGAGCCGTCCTGCAGGCTCACTGCGGGCGTCGCGGCCGTGAGTCTGTACGCCTGGTGCGACGCATTCTGCTCGGCGACGTCGAGGGGGTCACCGCCGTCCTCGCCTGCTACACCGCCGCCTGACACGTCCGGGCGCGGCCGTGGCGCTCGCGGCCGTCCGCCGAGAGCCGCTTGGGCCTGTTCCTAGTTCCCGTAGTGGGGGATTGAAGGTCGCGGAGTCACAGCATGGCGCTGCGGAGGTGGAGGCCAGCGAGGTAGCTCGCGGGAGTCTTGTCGTGGCGGGTGCGATGCCGCGCCACTGCTTGATCTTGCTGATGCAGCGCTCGACGGTATTACGGTGGGTGTGGAGCGCTTGGCGTCGGCGCTCTTCGCCGCACCGCCTCACCGGGGTCCTCGACCGCTGCTCACGGCCCGTTTTGCCTCTTTGGTGGATCCCCTTTTCCTCTGCGACGGCCTGCTCCAGCGCCTGTTGCAGCTCAGAGTCGACGACCATTCCGGCTGCGTGCTGGGCGCGGGCAACAGTGGAGTCCACGCTGACCAGGCTGAGGTCGACCTGTTCCCGGGCCGCGGCCTCAGCGATCATCTCGTCCATCAGCGCCTGGAAGGTACTCGCGGTCACCCACAGCCGGAAGAGGTTGTAGACGGTTGACCAGGACCCGTAGCGATCAGGCACATCCCGCCACGGGCTCCCGGTCCGAAATCGCCACACCACGGCATCAACGGCCGACGCAAAGCTGGGTAGGGCCCGCGCTCACCCACCGGCAAGAACGGCTCCACCAACTGCCACTCCGCCGCCTACGACCAGTTGCTGCACCGCGACGGGGAGCCCGGCCCGGCGACGGCTGATGGCCCACGCCGTCCGCACACGCTGGCCGGCCTGGCGGTAGCGCTTGCCCGGGGTGCGCAGCTTGTTCCCAGCCTTACGGCCAACCCGCTCCGGTCGCCGGTCATAATGCCCCATGTGGTGGCAACCGCACCGCATAACTCCGGCCACACGGGGCGTCCCTGGTTCTGGACATGCTTCGGGACACCTGCGGGATCCTCGCGACTCCGCCTGGGCTAACCCGCGGGCCGACCAGAAGCCAGCCCGGAGCTGCGCCGTGCTGAGGTGCTGAGGTCATTTCAGGCCAGGAACCACCACGCTGAGAACGCTCGTGGCCAGTGGGGCCAGGATGCCGAAGGGGTGTCCGGGAACGTACTGACACGCCCATGTAGCCGGCCGAGCATCGGCCGTTCGCCACAACGACCTGATTAGGAGTCGCCGGGCGGCACCGCTCCGCACCATGTTTCACACCGAAGGCCATCCGGTCCGTGCAGCGCCACGATTGTGCCCGCGTTCACGAGGGGGAATCCTTCGGCCCACTCAGGGGACACGTTTCGCAGGAGCTCGGTAAGGCCGATGTGCAAGAACGTCCCATGGCTGACCAGCACGATGGTCGCGCCCGGGTGGCGAGTCGTCACGGTGTCGATGACGCGCCGCATGCGTGCGTGAATGAAACACGCGGTCTCCCCGCCGGGAGCCTGGTGGCGGCTACCCCGGATGCGCCGGCCCGCTCGAACGCGTGTCGGGCCAGATACCGCAGCGCGGACGCTGTCCAGGGGGACTGTAAAACTAACGGCGGATCTGATGATCAAGGGAGACACACTTGATGTCCGAGACTGCCGTGGAGTCGCTGTCTATGAACGAAGTGCCTGCCGAGCCGGACCGCTCAATGACGGACGAGCAACTGATCTCGATGCTGGTGGGTCGAGCCCGCAGCGAGGGTCTGCAGCTGACCGGTGAGGGCGGGTTGCTGCAGCAGCTGACCAAGCGGGTACTGGAGTCGGCGCTGGAAGGCGAGATCACCGATCACCTCGGCTACGACCGGCACGACCCGGCCGGGAAGAACAGCGGCAACAGCCGCAACGGCACCCGCAGCAAGACCGTGGTGACCGACGTCGGCCCGGTGGAGGTGCGGGTACCACGCGATGTGGCCGGCACCTTCTGAGCCCCAGCTGGTCCGCAAGCGGCAGCGCCGGCTGTCCGGAGTGGATGAGATGGTCTTGTCGCTGTCGGCCAAGGGCCTCACGCACGGCGAGATCTCCGCGCATCTGGCCGAGGTGTACGGTGCCCAGGTCTCCAAGCAGACCATCTCCACCATCACCGACAAGGTCATGGACGGCATGGCCGAATGGCAGAATCGGCCGCTCGATCGCGTGTACCCGGTCCTGTTCGTGGACGCGATCAACGTCAAGATCAGGGACGGTCATGTCGCCAACCGGCCCATCTACCTGGTCATGGCCGTCACCGTCGACGGTCACCGCGACATCCTCGGCATCTGGGCCGGCGACGGCGGCGAGGGCGCCAAACACTGGCTGGCGGTGCTGACCGAGTTGAAGAACCGCGGCGTGGACGATGTCCTCATGCTGGTCTGCGACGGCCTCAAGGGCTTGCCTCAGGCGGTGGAGGCGGTCTGGCCGCGCACCATCGTCCAGACGTGTGTGATCCACCGAAGCCGTAAAGAAATAACACGATGCTTCCGGATTGATGGTTTGATGCGGTGGTATGGCCGTTCTGAGGTTCCCCCCGTTGCACGGACACCTGAGGTGAGGTCACTCAGTGGCGTCTGAGGGCCGGTAGAGGCTCTCGAACGTGACGGGACTGTGCATT
>NZ_JBEZFW010000040.1:0-44149 GCF_040649695.1 Nonomuraea sp. NPDC048901
GTTACATTCCGAACCCGGAAGTTAAGCTTCCCAGCGCCGATGGTACTGCACTCGGGAGGGTGTGGGAGAGTAGGTCACCGCCGGACAATCTTTGATGACGGGGAAGGGCTCCACGCACACGCGTGGGGCCCTTTTCCGCGTTTCAGGGGCCTCACGCGTTGCGGGGCCTTGCGCGTTGTGCGTGGGGCCCCTTTTCTGCGTTGTTGGGTCGTGCGCCTTGCGCGTTGGGGTCCTTCTTTTGCGTTACGGGTCGGTACGGGTCGTTCCCGGGGGGTCGGGCGCGGAAGGGTTGTGCGGGAGGGTGGTGGCGCGCTGGGCTCGGTCAGGGCTTACGGGCGCCAGAGCACTCGGCTCGTTCGCGGTGATGGGTCTCACGTCTTGGGCGTGGGGCCTTTTGCGTTCCTGGGCCTTGAGAGCTCGATCTGCACAAGGCGGCCTGCTGGAGCGACGGCGAACGTGGGAGGGGAACGGCTTGCGGAGCGATGTCGTGGGGAATGCCCGCGACCCTGTGCCGGGCCGCGGCACACAGATCCAGATCGAAGGGGAGTCTACGGGCGGCGGCGCCCGAGTGGACGCGACGCGTCATTGTGGGCGTCAGCGCAGCAACTCGCGATGTCCACACCCAGTCGTCAGCGAGCGTCTCCTCGACGGGCGTGCGGTGTTAGCACTCCGGCGCTGCCGACTCTTCGGTGGTAAGACGGTGTCTGCACTCCGATGCAGGTAGTTCTTCGACGGCAACGCGGCTTCCCCGCTCAGGCGTTGGTGCCCCTCGGCGGTAACGCGGTGACGCATCCGGACTCCACTGCATCCAGCCGCTGGACTAACGCGGTGTGACGGAATGCGGTGTAAGGGGAACGCGGTGTGACGGGGCGACTTGATAGGGGGTAATGCATCCGGACGGTGGTGTTCCTCCCAGCGGTGGATCAACGATCTTGCTGTTCGTTTCCTACGTGGGCGCACAGGGCTTAACGCGTTGAGAAACTACACCGCTCTGCGGGACGTCATCTGCCGGACTCCACCGCATCCACCCGCTGGACTAACGCGGCGTGACGAGGCCGGCCTCGTAGGCGGCGATGACGAGTTGGGCGCGGTCTCGGGCCTGCAGCTTGGCCAGCAGGCGACTGATATGCGTCCTCACGGTCCCGGGACTCACTTGGAGCTGGGCACTCAGCTCGGCGTTGGACAGTCCGTGGGCGATGAGGGTGAGCACCTCGCGCTCCCGATCTGTCAACTTGTCGAGCCCGCGGAAGACCGGCTGGGCCGGCCGCCGGACGAACTCCGCGATCAATCGCGTGGTAACGCTCGGCGCGAGCAGCGTCTCGCCCGACGCGACCACCCGGATCGCCTTCAGAAGATCGTCGGGGGGCGCGTCCTTGAGCAGGAATCCGCTGGCGCCTGCCCGCAGCGCCGAATAGACGTACTCATCCAGGTCGAACGTGGTCAAAATGAGCACCCGCGTATCCCCGGCGATCTGCTTGGTCGCGGTGATGCCATCCATCTCCGGCATCCGGACGTCCATGAGCACCACATCGGGTGACTCCGTCCGCACAAGAGCCACCGCCTGCTGTCCGTCGGCCGCTTCCCCGACCACAGTGAGATCGTCCTCCGAGTCGATCAGCAAACGGAAGCTGCCACGCAGCAGTGCTTGATCGTCGGCGACGAGCACTCGAATCAAGAGATCTCCCACAACACGCCCACCGTCAGCGGGCTCGGCCTGATCCGCTGGACACTGTCCCAGTCGACGCCGCCTTCTGTCTTTATGCCACTCAACACCACAGATGCCGACTTACCCTTCAACACCACAGATGCCGACTTACGCTCACGGTCCAACATCGCGCACCCCATGGCGGATCAACCCCTGACGCTCGCGCACAGATCGGGACAGGCCGGCAAACGGTGGGAGCGCGGTCGAAGGCGGGTGGCGGGCACAGCTCTCACCAGCCGGAACGGTCCCTCCACTGCCGACTTGCCGCCCCTCGCCGGGACACTCCCCACAGAACCGCCGCTGTCGCGGGACATCGCCGTCTTCGAGCTGCGTTGCACGGGTGTGGCGAAGCTCCCCAGAGCCCAAGCACACTGAGGGGTGGCGCCGCCCTGGGCATGGCGCCGTCCACGATATGGTCCCGAAGGCCCGACGCGAGGCGGAGCCGTACGTCGGGATCTCTGGTGACCGGCGTGAGCCGGGGATGACGTCCCGCAGAGCGGTGTAATTTCCCATCCGCTCAGCCCTGTTCGCCCACGTAGGAAACACACAACGAGATCGTTGATCCACCACTGGATGGGACACCACCGAGCCGGGGCGGTCAGTGGAGCTGTGCGCTGGGATTTCTGGTGATCGGCGTGAGCCCGGGCGGTCAGTGGAGCTGAACGTCGGGATCTCTGATGACCGGCGTGAGCTGGGGCAGTCAAGGGATCTCCCATGATGCGTACACGCCGAACCCGCTCCCCGGCAGAGGTCCGGCCTCGAAGGTGCCGCCGTGCAGTGTGGCCCGTTCACGCATTCCCCTGAGACCGTGTCCGCCCACCACGCCCGGCAGGCGTCGCTGCCCCGGCCCGTCGTCGACGACGGAGATGCTCAATATCCCATCGACCACCGACACGCTGGCCTGGCAATGGGCGGGAGCGGCGTGTCTGACGACGTTGGTGATCGCCTCCTGCACGATGCGGTAGACGGATAATTCCATGCTTTCGGGCACGGCCCCGCTCACCGAGAGGTCGACGCGCACGCCGGCCTCGGCTGCCCGGTGTGCCAGCGACGGCAGGTCGGCGAGGCCGGGCAGCGGCGCGTTGTCGGGTGCGCTGCCGGGTGCGCGCAGCGCGCCGAGGAACTGGCGCATCTCCACGAGAGAGCTGCGCCCGATCTCCTCGATGGCCCGTAACGCCTCGCGCCCTTCCTCCGGGTGCTTGTCCATGACCTTGGCCGCCACCCCCGCCTTGACGGTGATCACGCTCATCGAATGGGCGACGACGTCGTGCAGCTCGCGCACGATCCGCAGGCGCTCATCGACCACAGCCCTCTCGGCCTGCCTCCCGGCCTCGCGCGCGGCGAACTCGCGGCGGGTGCGTGCTGTCGTGCCGAGACTCCAGCTCGCCGTCAGGACGAGCCAGGCCATCCCGACGATGAAGACAGGGTTTGGCCAGCCGTCCGTCCGTGGTGCCGCGCTCATCGCCGAGGCCAGCAGGGCGCCTCCGTTGACGAGCAGGCCTGACACGAGGGCGATCGCCGAACGCCGTACGGGCCGGGTGCACGCCACCAGGTAGACGGTCAAGGCTGCCACCATGACCGGCATCAGCCGGTTCACCTGTAGCGCGAGCACCAGGAGGCCGGCCAGGAGCGCACCGTAGTATGCGGACTCCGGCCAGATCCGCCGCACCGCCACAGGTATCACGAGCAGCCAGCAGCTCAACGCGGACGCGGCGCTCACTTCCAGGCCGGGCGGATTCATCGTGGACGCCAGCGCGAGCAGCACCGCGACAATGGTGTCAGCCAGAATGAGCAGCCTGTGCGAGGGCCGTCGGGCGAGCAGGTTCACGGCCCGACGTTATCGATGAACGAGCGCGGGCGAATCGGAGCACGGGCCGTCAGACCGTAGTCGTACTCCGCTCTCACAGGCCTGCACCGTACGACCGTGGTCGGATAGGCAAGATCGGACCTGGCTTCGATGCGCGCACCCGCCGCCGTGCAGCATCGTGGCCCGCATGAATCGACGCGGACTCATCGCCCTGTGTCTCGCCGCCTGCCTCGCCGTGTCATTCGGCGGCATCGCGCTGGCCTCGGCGCGGGCGTATCGCCTCGTTTGGAAGGAGTGTGGTGACGGCTTGCGCTGCGCCGAGCTGGTCGTTCCCGTGGACTGGGCCGATCCGGGCGGGCCCAAGACCTCGGTGCACGTGGCTAAACTGCCCGCGACAGGCGCGAGCATGGGGCCACTGATCGTCAACTTCGGGGGTCCGGGCACCAGCACATCAGTGCTCAGGCGGAAAACCGGCCCCGACGCCCCACCGGAGCTACCGGCACTGCTCAACGAGCTGCAGCGCCGGTTCGACGTCATCGCCATCGATCCGCGCGGGCTGTCCGAGCCCCAGAGCGGCAAGAGAGCGAGCTGCGCGGAGCCAGATGCCTCCATCTTCGGCCTGATCCTTGCGCGGACGAAGCAGGACTGGGACGCCCACGCCGCCAAGAACGCCGCCCATCAGGCAAGCTGCCGCAAAATGGTCAAGTCGGCGTGGTACGGCATGACGGCTTGGAATGTGGCACATGACATCGACGCGCTGCGCGCCGCACTCGGCCAGGACAAACTCATCTACGCGGGCAACTCGTACGGAACCGTCTACGCCCAGGCCTATCTTGAGCTGTTCCCGCAGCGGGTCGGTCGGATGTACTTCGACGGAACCGCCGATCACACCCAGCAGGAATTCGAGTCCTGGATCCGCAACTACGCGTTCACGCAGGAGCGCCATCTCACCCGCTTCCGCGACTGGTGCGCCCGCCGCACCGACTGCGCTCTGCGCGGCACGGACGCCGCCAAGGCGTGGGACGAGCTCGTTGCCAGGGTGCGCCGCGCGCCACTGCCGGCGTCGGCCGACCGGACGGTGCATGAGGGGCAGCTGTACGCCGGCGCGGTCAAAGGCATGAATCCGGCGTTCTGGCCCCAGCTCGCCACCGCAATCCGTAAGGCCCTCGACGGCGATGCCGGAGACTTCCTGACAAAGCTGGCGCCGGATCAGGGCGGCTCGTCCGTGAGCCAAGACTCCCTGTGCAACGACTTCATGCCGAAGCTGCCGACGTACGAGGAGTTCCAGGGCATCGAGGCCAGACTCCGTGAGATCGCGTCGAGATTCGGTTGGCTCGAGGGGCGCTTCGAGCTCGGGCGGTGCTGGGGGCGCGGCGGCGGCGCGTCCTGGGCGCCGCATCCGTTGCGCGTCAAGGACGTCCCACCGATCCTCTTCGCGATCGGGGAGCTCGACAACAACACCAACTATCTCGGGCAGCAGCACGTCGCCGAGCAGATTCCTTCCGCGCAGGTCCTGTGGCACGGCGACGGACACGCGTCATGGGCAGCCAACATCTGCCTGCGGCGGCACGTTTTCACCTATCTGACAACGGGCGCGCTGCCCGCTCCGGGCACACGCTGCCCCGCCGAACGCATCCAACAGGTGGGAAAATGATCGAAGTCGCAGATCTGACGAAGCTGTACGGCTCCACGCGGGCAGTCTCGGGACTGACGTTCGACGTCAAGCCCGGACAGGTCACGGGCTTTCTCGGGCACAACGGAGCCGGCAAGTCCACCACCATGCGAGTGATCCTCGGCCTTCACACGCCCACGACGGGCAAGGCGTTGATCAACGGCGTCTGCAAACGCGACCTTCAGGACCCCATGCGTCAGGTGGGTGCCATGCTGGACGCCGCCGAGGTGCAGGGCGGGCGCAGTGCGTTCGATCACCTCCAAGCGCTGGCGTATGCCGGCGGAATCGCGCGCGGCAGGGTCGTACAAGTTCTCGAGGAGGTCGGCCTGGCCGGAGCGGCGCGCAAGCGAATCGCCGGGTTCTCCCAGGGGATGCGGCAGCGCCTCGGCATCGCGGCGGCGCTGCTCGGTGACCCGGGCGTGCTCATTCTCGACGAGCCGGTCAACGGCCTCGACCCCGACGGCATCCGTTGGCTCAGGACGCTGCTGAGATCGCTGGCGGCCGAGGGGCGCACCGTTCTGCTGTCGAGCCATCTGATGACCGAGATGTCCCTCACCGCCGACCGGCTCATCATCATCGGCCACGGTCAGCTGATCGAGGACACCACGACAGCGGAGCTCCTGGCGCGCTTTCAAGGGGGCGTATTGGTCCGATCGCCCCATGCGGACCGCTTGGCCAGGGTGCTCGAAGCCGCGGGGGCAACCGTGCGCCCCGCGCAGAAGATGGGCGTGCGCCCCACGCACGAGACGGGCGTGCCCGCCGCAAGCGAAACCGCTCTGTCTTCGGCCCTTTCCTCGCAGGTCGGTGCCGCGTCTTCGGCTCTCTCCTCGCAGGTAGGTGAGGAGTTGCTGGTGTCCGGCTTGACCGCGGCCACCATCGGCGACGTCGCCCTGGCGAACGGCTGCGCCGTTCACGAACTGGCGCCGCGTCGGGCATCGCTGGAAGAGGCCTTCACGGAGATAACCAAATGATCAACGTCATCGCATCGGAATGGCTCAAGCTGCGCTCGCTCCGATCCACCTACTATGTCTTGGCCGCCACGCTCTCGGCCCTGGCGCTCACCGGCTTCGCCGCCTTCTCGATCTCGCACTACTTCGACACCAACGGTTTCGGCGGGGAGCCCGTCGGCACCGGGCTCAGCTTCGGCGCCGACATCACCCCCATACTCTTCGGCATGCTGGGCGTGCTTGCCATCTCCGGCGAGTACGGCACCGGCATGATCAGGCTGACGCTGACCACGATCCGGCGCCCTTGGATGCTCCTCCTGGCCAAGGCCGTCGTCGTGGCCGCCGTAGCCGCGGTCGCGGGCCAGGTGCTGGCGTTCGCCACATACTTCACCGCACAGGCAGTGGTGGGTGGGCGCCCGATCGGCGCCTCGTTCTCCGAACCGGCCGCCCTGACCGAGGTGCTGGGGACAGGCGCCAGCTCCGCTGTTGCCGCGGTGATGGGGTTAGGCCTGGCCACCATTCTGCGGTCGACACCGGGAGCGCTCATTGGGCTGGTTGCCCTCCTGCTTGCCCCGACCGGGCTGGAGCGCTTCGTCCCCGCTCCTTGGAACGACTGGATGAGCTCCCTGACGGTCTCGTCGTTGACAAGGCAAGTGGCCGGCGTTCCCGACTCCGGTGGCTTCGGTCCCGCCTCGGCCACCATCATCCTCGTGAGCTACGTCGTGATCTCCCTCCTAGCGGCAACCCTGGCGATCACCCGCCGCGACGCCTGACCGCAGCTGACCGAACGCACCGCCTCGTTCGAAGGGAGCAACGCGACGGACCGCCTCGTTCGAAGGGGCCAACGCGACGGACCGCCTGGTCGAAAGGGAGCAACGCGACGGACCGCCTCGTTGGAAGGAGGCAATACGATCGAGACAGCACTGATCATCCGCACCTCCAACGTGCGGGGCGCCTCTGCTGTGAGCGGCGCCTGCTCAACCCCCTGAGGACACAAGCCCTTTGGCTGTCAGGCGGGGCTGCGAGATCGAGATCGCAGTAGTTTCGCGGGTCTCAGCGGTTCTGTGCCGTTGGTGACATGCGCCGGAGAAGTTCTGTGGGTCACAGAGGCTGGCCCGCGTTCGCAGATCCCATGGCGGGTCCGCGTTCGTGAGCGCACAGAGCGGTCCTGCCCACAATCGTGAGTGCAGGGCGGGCCTGCTTGTGTTCGTGAGCGCGCAGAGCGGTCCTGCCCACAATCGTGAGTACGGGCCGGGCCTGCTTGCGTTCGTGAGCGCACAGACCGGACCTGCCACGTTCCTGAGTACAGGCTTGGGCCTGCCGACGTTCGTGAGCGGATAGACCGGTCCTCGTGGGACCTTGTCGGTCGTACCTGACTCACCTGACAGATCCTCAACAAATACTCAACGTCCGGCTCCCTATCTTCCTCTCACAAGCTCGAACGGAAGATCTCGAACGGAGGAGCAGGACATGAAGCCGATCACGAAGCTCGCCACTGCAGTGGCCGTGACAGTGCTCTCGCTGGGCACGATGGACACCGCGGCACAGGCATCGGCGCCGCTCAGCACGTCGAACGTCTCCAGCGTCACCACCAGCGCCGCCGCCTACCTGGCCGGCGGCTGCCAGGCGGCGAAGAGCAACTACGGGAACATCAAGGCTTACTACTACACCCAGGGCAGGTACGACTACTTCAACCGGATCAACTGGTACCTCGGTGGCCCCGGCCTCAGGAACAAGAACAACGTCCGCCTGAGGATCCGCTTGGAGCGGCGGGGCCTGCCGGACAAGACGATCTGGTCGTACACGTCCGGGGACAACGTGTCGCCCGGCGGCGGCGGGAGGTCGGTCCCCAACATCCGGGTCAAGCGGAGCGACAAGGTCCACGTCGACTTCAACTTCGTCTTCGACCGTAGCGGCTCGGACCCCCACTGCGGCGACCGCACCAACAGCCTCTGATCGCTAGGGTCCCTGACTGTTTGTAGGCGGTCTTTGACCACTCGGAGGGTGGCGCGCCACGGGCGCGCCGCCCCTCGGGCATCCGGCAGATGTGCCCGCAGACCTCACTGGCAACAGGATGATCGCCGTCGCGCGGCCCTCCGGTACTGGGGGTCGGGCGCCCCTGGTTCCGGGGGTGAGTCGCGCGTCCCTGGGGTACGGGGGTAGGCCGCGCGTTTCTGCGGTACTTGGGGGTCACGCGCCGTAGGGCCTGGGGTGAGTCGCGCGTCCCTGGGGTACGGGGGTAGGCCGCGCGCTTCTGCGGTACTTGGGGGTCACGCGCCGTAGGGCCTGGGGTGAGTCGCGCGTCCCTGGGGTACGGGGGTAGGCCGCGCGCCTCTGAGGTACTTGGGCATCACGTGCGCCTCAGGCTACGGAGGCGAGTCGCGCTCCTGGGGTACGGGGGGTAAGCTGCGCGCCTCTGCAGTAGCGGGGGGGCGTGCCTCTGCGGTACGTGGTGGGTCGGCTCACTGTCTCCTACTGAGATCCCAGTCGTCAGGGCTGATCCGGCCGCATTCACCGTGCGATGGCTCGGCAGCGATCCGGCCACGCGTACGAAGCCGCGCTCGGGTCACGTTCAGGAGGTACGTTCGCCCTCACCGGCCCGGTCTGGCGTGCTGAGATCTACGCGGTTCTGGCCCGGTGCGATGAGACCCGCGTCGCCCTCGCCTGGTGCGCTGGCACCGATGCGCTGAGAGGTGCTAAATCCCGAAGCCCTAGCATGGACCTCGAAGATCGGAACTCCGGGAGAGGCACTGTGGCGACCGAAACCGACCTGCGGCACCTGCGGCGATGTGTGGAGTTGGCGACGGAGGCGCTGGAGGTGGGAGACGAGCCGTTCGGGTCCGTGCTCGTGTCCGCTGACGGGATCGTCCTCGTCGAGGATCACAACCGCGTGGCCGCCGGTGACAATACCCGGCATCCGGAGTTCGAGCTCGCTCGGTGGGCAGCAGCGCATATGACGGTTGAGGAAAGGGCGGCCGCGACCGTCTACACCTCTGGGGAGCACTGCCCGATGTGTGCGGCCGCGCACGGGTGGGTCGGGCTGGGGCGCATTGTGTACGCGAGTTCGTCGGAGCAGCTTGCCGGGTGGCTCGCCGAGTTGGGCGTTCCCGCGCCGCCGGTGCGGACACTGCCGATCCAGCAGGTCGTTCCGGGTGCCGTGGTGGAGGGACCGGTGCCCGAGCTTGCAGCCCAGGTACGGGAGCTGCACCGACGTCGTCACAGCGCCTCTGGCTGAGGTCGGCCCGATATGGACCCCTGGGAGCTGCACCGACGTCGTCACAGCGCCTCTGGCTGAGGTCGGCCCGATATGGACCCCTGGGAGCTGCACCGACGTCGTCACAACGCCTCTGGCTGAGGTCGGCCCGGTACGGAACCCCGGGAACTGCACCGCCGCCGTCACGGCTCCGCCGGCTGAGGCTCGGCCGGTACGGACGACCGTCACGGCGGTCCCTGGATGTCCGGGATACGGGCTCGGCAAGTCTGTCCCGTCAAATTGCTGGTCCCGTCAAGCGTGCGGGTCCCTGCCAACAGTCAGACTGCCGATACACGTGCAGGCCCAGTCACACATGCAGTCCGCCTCGCACGTGCAGGCCCAGTCGCACATGCAGTCCGCCTCGCACGTGCAGGTCCCGTCCAGTGGACGTCCCGTCACTCGCGCAGGCCCGTGAAGCGTGCGGGCCGCGTCCAGCGGACGTCCCATCGCGCGTGCGGGTCCGGTCAAAGGTGCGGTTCCCACCGTCGAACATGCAGGGTCCTGCCACGATCCACTCATCCCGTCAGACGTGCAGTTCCCCCGACAGCACCGTGACCGCTCGCCCGGCCAGGTGTACGCGATCCCCGTCCAATCGCACGTGCACCAGCCCGCCCCTGGCCGACAGTTGCGCGCCCACCATGGTGTCCCGTCCCAGTCGCTGCCCCCAATAAGGGGCCAGTGCGCAGTGTGCCGAGCCCGTCACCGGGTCCTCTGGGACGCCCACGTTCGGGGCGAAGAAGCGGGAGACGAAGTCGGTCGACGAGCCCCGCGCCGTGACGATCACGCCACGGGCCTCGATGGTGGCCAGTGCCGCGATGTCGGGTGCGAGTGAACGTATCTTCGCCTCCGATTCCAGCTCCACCACCAGGTCGAGATTGCTCCTCCCGACCTGCACCGGTGCAGCTCCGAGTGCATTTTCCAACCCGTCGGGAACGGCCGTCGGCGACACTTCCTTCGCCGGGAAATCCATCGTGATCATGCCGTTGGCCATGCGATTCACGGTGAGTGTTCCGCTCGCCGTACTGAATTCGAGCTGACCGCCGGCCGCACCTGTGGAATAGAGCACATGTGCGGTGGCCAGCGTGGCGTGGCCGCAGAGGGAGACCTCGACCGCGGGGGTGAACCAGCGTAGCGAATCGCCGAGCAGGAAGGCGGTCTCCGACAGGTTCATCTCCGTGGCGACGGCCTGCATCCATGACTCGGGAGAGGGCGAGTCCAGCAGGCACACCGCGGCCGGATTGCCCCGGAAAGAAGTGTCGGTGAAGGCATCTACAGTGAACACGCGCATGTATCGAGGCTATCGGGGGAGAGATATCCAGGTGATACCTGGCCGCTAGCCGTACAAAATGGAATTAGTTGTGGGCGTGTCGCACGGCGAACTTCTCGTCGTCGGTTAACGTCCAATGGTGGGACGTGCCGATTGAGGTGAGTTCCTGAGGAAAGGACAAGCCGATGGGGGCAGTGCGCAAGGTGGTGAGCTACCTTGGCCTGGGCGGGATCGACCACTACGACGACGGCTACGACGACGAGCAGTACGAAGAGGAGTACATGCCGGCGACGGAGCGGGCGGCGAGGCGCTGGCGTTCGACCGCCGACTCGTCACGAATCGTGATGGTTCAGCCGCTCAAGTACAACGACGCGCCGATGATCGGGCAGCACTTCCGTGATGGCCAGACGGTGATCATGGACGTGACGGGCATGCCGATGCCGGAGGCGACCAGGATGGTCGACTTCGCGGCCGGCCTTGCCTATGGCTGTGAGGGTCGGATCGAGCGCATCGCCGACCGCGTGTTCCTGCTCGCGCCGGCCCACGTGGAGATCGAGAACTCCTAGGCCGCGCGCGGGCCGCGACGGATCAGCCGGGTGAGCTCGGCCGAGTCGTCCGCGGCCTGTTCCGCTCGCGTGACCGCCTCACGCGCGTATCCATGCAGCGCCCACACCGCGCCGTCGGCCAGCTCCTTGAGCTCGGCGATCTGCGCGGCCACGTAGCGGGCGTCCGATTCAACGGCCTTGCGGCGCCGCCAGAGTTGCCAGCCCGCCAGGCCCAGCAGTGCCACCCCCGGTGCGGCGAGCACGGGCACCCCCAGCCCGTCGGCCAGCAGCGCTCCGAGGAGCAGACCGACCCCCGCCACGATCAGCGCGACGGCCGCCCATGGCGGCCGTCGCCGCAGCGTGCCCTGGTCCACGATCTCGCGTTCGGCCGCCGCGAGCGAGGCATCGTCTGGCCCCTCGGGGTGCAGCTCGATGTCGTGGCCGAGCAATGAGACGGTCACCGTGTCGGGCGGCGCGAGCCGGCTGTCGGATTCGAGCTCCTCCGCTACGCCGCGCAGGATCGGGCCCGCCACGTGCAGGGCGAGCGCCGCCAGATGCGGATCGGCGCCGGGGCGCAGGTCGTCGAGGAGGTGCGAGCTCAGCGCGGCCATCGGTCCTGCGGGGCCGCCGAGTCCGATGAGTGAGCGGAGTACGGCCAGCGGCTCGTCCTCCTCCCACGCGGCGGCGGGGCTGCCGGAGCTGTTGGTGAGCGGGGTGGAGGAGTCGTGCTCGGCCTGCTTCGCCGAGGTGATCTCCGCGCATCGGGCACGCAGCCGGGCGAGCCGCGCGGCTGCCTGGACGGGCGTGGCGAGTTCGGGGATCTCCGCCATCTCCGGGAAGTCGAGCAGCGAAGGGGGCACCACCACCGACGGCTCGCCGGGGAGGAGCGCCTGCGTCCACTGCGCGGCGTCCGCGTGCTCGGGTACGGCCACCGCGTCGAGCTTGCGGAGCACGAAGATCTTCCCGGCGGGGCCGTACGCGCCCCTGGCCGCGGCCAGCCAGAGCGCCCGCTGACCGTGGGTGACCGGCTGGTCGAGCGACAGGTCGCCGAAGGCGGTGCCGAGCCAGGAGGCGTGGATGCGGCTGCCGTGACCCGCGACGGCCAAGGCGAGCGCCAGGAAGAGCGCGGTCTGCTGCTGGTCGCGCCCGGCCGCCTTGCTCAGCGGCGCCAGCGGGTCGTCACCGGCGAGGATCGCCACCAGCGCTTCGACGGCGGGTGGCAGCCAGTAGCCAGGTTTGTCGGGAAAGTCGGGCGGGGCCGGGGGCGCGGCGCCGTTGGCGGCCAGGTGAGACAGCAGCGCCTCGGCATATCGGTGCAGCTCGGTTGCTGCTTGGGGGTCGGCAGTCAGGTCCGTGCTCAAGGCAGAGAACTCCCCCATAGTGGCCTCAGTTCATGACCGCGTAAAGCCTAGCCGGGGGGCGCGCCGTCCAGGTGGAGGCGCGCCCGCACGTGCTACATGCGCTCGGGCACCGGGACGCCGAGCAGATCGAGCCCTGTCTCCAGGACTCGCAGGGTCAGCGCGCAGAGAGCGAGCCGGTGCGCCTTCGTCTCGGCGTCGACCCCGTCCTTGGCCACCGGGCACTCCTCGTAGAAGGTGCTGAAGAGGCTGGCGGTCTCGAACAGGAAGGCGCAGAGCCGGTGCGGCTCCGACAGGGCCGCGACCTGCTCCACCAGTGCGCCGAAGCCCAGCAGGTGGAGGGCCAGGGCGCGCTCGGCGGGCTCGCCGAGCACGATGTCGCCGGTCGCGTCGGCCGGGGCCACGCCCGCCTTGCGGAAGATGGAGCGGATCCGGGCCGTCGCGTACTGCATGTAGGGGCCGGTGTTGCCGTTGAACCCGAGCATGCGGTCGTAGTCGAAGACGTATTCGCTGTCGTGACTGACCGACAGGTCGGCGTACTTCACCGCACCCATGCCCACAGCGTGCGCGATCTCGGCCCGCGCGGTCTCGTCGTAGCCGCGGTCGGCGATGGCCGCCGCGGCCCGGTCGACCGCCTCCTGCAGCAGGTCCATCAGCTTGATCGACTCGCCGGACCTGGTCTTGAACCGGCGCCCGTCCTTGCCCAACATCATGCCGATCTGGACGTGCTCGGCCGAGACCGTCTCGGGCAGCCAGCCGGCCAGCTTGGCCGCCGCGAACACCATGCGGAAGTGCAGCGCCTGGTCGGCGCCCACCACGTAGAGCATGCGGTCGGACTTGAGGTCGTCGACCCGGTAGCGGATCGCCGCCATGTCGGTGGAAGCGTAGCCGTAGCCGCCGTCGCTCTTCCTGACGATCAGTGGCAGCGGCTTGTCGTCGGAGCCGGTGAAGCCGGGCGGGAAGACGCAGAGCGCGCCCTCGCTCAGCACGGCGACCCCGGCGGCCTCCAGGTCGTCGCAGGTCTTCTCGAGCATCGGGTTGTACATGCTCTCGCCGGCGATGTCGGCGTCGGTGAGTGTGACGCCGAGCATGCCGTAGACCTTGTTGAAGTAGCGGATCGTGGCGTCCATGAAGACGTGCCAGAGCCGCAGGGTCTCCGGGTCGCCCGACTGGAGCATGGTCACCCGCTTGCGCGAGCGGACCTTGAACTCCTCGCCGCCGTCGAACTGGCTCCTGGCCGCCTGGTAATACTCGGTGCCCATGCCGGCTTCGAGCTGCGCGACGGCGGCCTCCTCGCCGATGTCGAGCAGATGCTCGATGAGCATGCCGAACGGCGTGCCCCAGTCGCCGAGGTGGTTCTGCCTGATGACGGTGTTGCCGAGGTGCTCGTGCATGCGGGCCAGCGCGTCGCCCACGATCGTGGTGCGCAGGTGACCGACGTGCATCTCCTTGGCCGCATTGGGCGCGGAGTAGTCGACCACCACGGTCTGCGGCGGCGTGGCGAAGCCGACGCCCGCGCGCGGGTCGTCGAGCATCGCGGTCGCCTCGGACTCGATCCACGAGTCGTCGAGCGCGATGTTGAGAAAGCCGGGACCGCTGACCTCGACCGTGCCGGGGAAGTCGGACAGCTCCGCGGCGATGGCCTCGGCGACCTCCCGCGGAGCGCGTCGCAGTCGCTTGGCCAGGCTCATCGCGACGTTCGCCTGGAAGTCGGCGAACTGGGAGGGCCGGATCAGCGGATCTGCGTCGGCGTACTCGGAGCCGAACGCGTGCGCCAGCGCCTGCTGGACGCGCTCGGTGAGCACTGTCTGCGGGTCGGTCATGGTCTAAGGGTACCGGCGACCTTGACCGCCACGCTGATGCCCGCGGCAGCCACCACGGAGATGCCGACGGCGGTCAGATCGTTGCTCAGATCGCCGGGTTCGAGGGCGAAGAAATGGCGGATGAAGGGGATCGCGAGGGCCAGCGCGAACAGCCCGGCCATGGCGCCGATCATGGCGACCCGCCCCAGGGTGAGCGGCTTGGTGATCAGGATGAGCACCCACCAGGTGGTGAGGAAGAGCGCGATCGTCGCCGACGTACGATCCTCGATCAGGGTGGAGGTGCCGCTGTGCGCGGCCCAGAACGCCAGGAACACCGCGCCCGCGCAGAGCAGCCCGGCGGGTACGGCGAAGCGCAGCACCCGGGGCACGAACCCGGGCTTGGCGCGTTCGAGTGTCGGCGCGAGCGCCAGGACGAACGCCGGGATGCCGATGGTCAGCGCGTTCACCAGCGTGGAATGGCGCGGCGCGAACGGGAACATCAGCCCGAGCACCCCGGTGAGCAGCGAGAGGGCGATGGCGTAGAACGTCTTGGTGAGGAACAGGTTCGAGACCCGCTCGATGTTGGCCAGCACCCGTCGGCCCTCGCCCACGACGTGCGGCAGCGAGGAGAACTTGTCGTCCAGCAGCACCACCTGGGCGACGGCCTTGGTGGCCGGACTACCCGCGCCCATCGCGATGCCCAGGTCGGCGTCCTTCAGCGCGAGCACGTCGTTGACGCCGTCGCCGGTCATCGCCACGGTGTGGCCGCGCGACTGGAGCGCGCCGACGAAGGCGCGCTTCTGCTGAGGGGTGACGCGGCCGAACACGGTGTGGGTGTCCAGCAGCTCGGCCAGCTTGGCCGGGTCGTCCGCCGGCAGGGTACGCGCGTCGATCGCGCGATGGCCGTCCGGAATCTCCAGGCCGGTGGCGATCGCGGCGACGGCGTCAGGATTGTCGCCGGAGATCACCTTGACGGTGACGCCCTGCTTGGCGAAGTACCGCAGAGTCTCGTGCGCATCGGGCCTGATGCGCTGCTTGAGCGTGACGAGCGCGACGGCCTCCGCTCTTCCGTCGGCGGCTTTCTCGGTCCCGGCGGCCGACGCCACGCTTCCGGACGCCAAGCTGTCCAAGCTGTCCGTACGGCACAGCGCCAGCACGCGGGCGCCGGTCGAGGCCAGCTCGGCGGCCCGCTCGTAGCCGTCGGCGGTGGCGTCGAGCAGGACGTCGGGGGCGCCGAGCAGCCACACCCCGTGGGGACCGAAGTCGGCGCCGCTCCACTTGCGCGCCGAGGAGAACGGCACGACGTCGACGGCCGTCCACCCGTCGGCCGCCGCGGGGTAGCGGGACTGGATGGCCTTGGCCGTGGCATTGGGCCGGTGGTCCACGTTGGCCAGGGCGGCGAGCGCGTCGTGGATCGGCCGGCCGTCGCTCAGGGGGAGTACCTCGCCGAGGTCCATGCCGCCCGCGGTGAGCGTGCCGGTCTTGTCGAGGCAGAGCACGTCGACCCGGGCCAGGCCCTCGATCGCGGGCAGCTCCTGGACCAGGCAGCTGCGGCGGCCGAGCCGTACGACGCCGACCGCGAAGGCGATCGAGGTCATCAGCACCAGGCCCTCGGGGATCATGGTGACGATGCCGGCGACCGCGCCGGTGATGGCGGTGCCGAAGTCGGCCGAATTGCGCAGCTGGCTGTAGATCAGCAGCGTGCCGATCGGGATGACGAGCCAGGTGATGTACTTGATGAAGTTCGCGACGCCTTCACGCAGTTCCGAGCGCGCGAGGTGAAACCGGCTCGCCTCCTCCGCTAACCGTACGGCGTAGGCGTCGGTGCCGACCTTGGTCGCGACGAACGCGCCCGAGCCCGCGACGGCGAAGCTGCCCGACAGCACCTGGTCGCCCGGCAGCTTGTGCACCGGGTCGGCCTCGCCGGTCAGGAGCGATTCGTCGATCTCCAGCCCGTCGGACTCGACGACCTCGCCGTCCACCAGCAGGCGGTCGCCGGGCCCGAGCAGGATCAGGTCGCCGAGCACCACCTGGCGAGGCGGGATCTCCTGGTCGCGGCCGTCCCTGCGGACCGTGACCGGCGCCTCGTTGATCACCGCGAGCCTGTCGAGCGTGCGCTTGGCCCGGAGCTCCTGCACGATGCCGATCAGCGCGTTGGCCACGATGACCAGTCCGAACAGCCCGTCCTGCCACGCGCCGAAGATCAGGACCAGCGCCCAGAGCACGCCGATGACCAGGTTGAACAGGGTGAAGACGTTCGCCCTGATGATCGCGCCGAGCGACCTGCTCGACCGGCGCGGCACATGGTTGGTCTTCGCCCCCGAGACCTGTGCTGAAGTTAAGCCGTCCACACAACCCCCAGATTTGTGGATCCGCCACAGACTATGGGGTTCTCAGGCGATGCGGGCGGTGTGCGGCCGCGATTCTGTCGCCGATGCGTGCCACGACGCCCTGCGCCGACAGGTCGGCGGCGAGCCGGCAGGCGGCGCTGATGCCGGCCGCTCTGGACGAGCCGTGGGCGATCACCACGGTCCCGTTCAGTCCGAGGAGTACGGCACCGCCATGGGCCTCGGCGTCCAGGCGGCTGCGCAGCTCGCGCAGGCGTGACCGCTGCAGGAACGCCCCCAGCCTGGCCGTCCTGCTGTCGTCGATGGTCCGCCGGAGCTCGCCGAACGCGTAGCGGACCGCGCCTTCCATGGTCTTCAGCGCGACGTTGCCGGTGAAGCCGTCGGTGGTGATCACGTCGGCGATGCCGGTCAGCAGGTCGTGGCCCTCGATGTTGCCGATGAAATGGAGGCCGGGGGAGCCTTGCAGCAGCTCGTGGGCCCGCTTGACGATCTTGTTACCCTTCTCGGCCTCACTGCCGATCGTGAGCAGGCCGACCTTGGGCGTGGAGACCTCGTACGCCAGCTCGGCGTAGACGGACCCCAGATGCCCGAACTGCACAAGCATCTCCGGCTTGACCTCGGCGTTCGCGCCCGCGTCGAGGAGCAGCGTGGGTTTCGGCAGCGTGGGCAGCGCGACGGCGATGGCCGGCCGGAGCACGCCCTGCTGGGCCTTGAGCCTGAGCCGGCCCGTGGTCACGATCCCGGCGGTCGAGCCCGCGGACACCACCGCCGACGCGTCGCCCCGCCGTACGAGATGGCAGGCGATCGCGATGCTGGAGCGGGGTCGGCGCAGGCTGGCCAGCGCGCCCTCGTCCATCGCCAGGGCCTCCTCGGCCCGCACGATGGGGATCTCCTTGGTCGCGTCGTGGTCGGCGAGCGCCTCGTACAGCACCTTGGGCGAGCCGACGAGCACCACCGCCAGCCCGCGCTCGCGCACGGCGTGCACGGCCCCCGCCACTATCTCGTGCGGCGCGTGGTCGCCGCCCATGGCGTCGAGCGCGATCGGCCTGGTGTCGGACAAAAGGTCACCTCGTACGGCTCGCGGAGCGTTCCTGTGGTGCGGCCGGAACGCGGTCGCGCCGCGGTCGGCCCCCCGTTTCGCCCCCGTCCGCATCGTAGGCAGGCTGTCCGCCGGGCCGATCGGCGGGTGGCCGCGTCAGCCGACGCTGTTCAGGTTCCAGTCGGAGACCTCGCGCGAGACGATGACCTTGGAGAACATCGATCGGCCCGTGACCCGGATGAGCGGGCCGTCCTCGCGCGTGCCGCCGCTCACCTGGCGCTTGCCGAACATGGAGCCGCCCTCGTCGACCACCTGGGCGTTGTCGGGCACGAGCACGATCAGCTTGCTGAAGCGGGCGTCGGCCTCGATGGTGATCTCCCGGCCGGGCAGCACGGCGTCCGTCAGGTCGATGATCAGCGCGCCGAACCTCGCCGACAACCTGGTGTGGCGGGAGGCGACCCAGCGGCCCTTCCTGATCACCTTGCTGAACTTCGAGTCGATCGTCTGCTGCTCAATACCGAGGGCCACCATGTTTGGCGCCGACACATCGGGCAGGTCAGAGGTGATGGGGACCAGTTCACCGACGGTCTTGGCCGTGTAGGCAGCGTCGAGGCGGTCCGCGTGTTCGAGGCTGGTGAGCCTTCCGGTGGCGAGGGCCTCACCGAGCACCGCGGCCACGCGGTCGCGGTCGGCGTCGGAGGCGCGCATAACGGGATCAGGGGTCACAATTTGCCAGTCTATTCCCTATCGAGATATGTCGCGAGCGGTCAAACCTCAGCGAAAACTTGGAGACCAATGGAACCGGGGACGCTGTGCATAGCGTCCGGGTATAAGAACCGTAGACGCATGACAGGCGCCAGAGGTTTACAGCGGATCGAACAAAAAAGATGGGAAAGGCTTAGTGATCTTGAACCAGGCGGGCACGCGCCGCTTCAGGGCGTACACGTCCAAGCACCTCGACGAGCTCCTGCGACGTGCGGGGCTCGACGATGAGCAGCGGCTGAAGGTACGCGCCGTCGCCACCGTGCTGCCCTTCCGGACGAACGCCTACGTTGTGGACGAGCTCATCGATTGGTCGGCAGCGCCCGACGATCCCATATACCGTCTCGTCTTTCCCCAGGAGGACATGCTTCCGGCCGCGGACGTCGCGAGGCTGGCCGACCTGCTCAAGGCCGAGGCGCCCAACGTCGAGATCCAAGCCGAGGCCAACCGGGTGCGTGCGCAGCTCAACCCGCACCCCGCCGGGCAGAAAGAGCTCAACGTCCCCCGGATCGGCGCGGAGCCGGTGCCGGGGCTGCAGCACAAGTACCCCGAGACCGTGCTCATCTTCCCCAAGCAGGGGCAGACCTGTCATGCCTACTGCACCTACTGCTTCCGATGGGCGCAGTTCGTCGGCGACGCGGACCTGAAGTTCGCCTCCGACGACATCGACCAGATGGTCTCCTACATCCGTCAGAACCCCCAGGTCACCAGCGTGCTGATCACCGGCGGCGACGCCATGATCATGGGCGAGCCGGTGATCAGGCGATACATCGAGCCGCTGATCGGCCTGGAGCAGCTGGAGTCGATCCGGATCGGCACCAAGGCGCTGGCCTACTGGCCGCAGCGGTTCGTATCCGACCCCGACGCCGACGCCACGCTCGAACTGTTCGAGCAGGTCGTGGCCGGGGGCAAGAACCTGGCGTTCATGGCCCACTTCACGCACCCGCGCGAGCTGGAGTCGCCGCTGGTCGAGTCCGCGGTCAAGCGGATCCTCGGCAGCGGGGCGACGATCAGGACCCAGGCGCCGCTGATCCGGTCGATCAACGACGATCCCGCCATATGGTCGGGCATGTGGCGGCGGCAGCACAGCATGGGGATGATCCCGTACTACATGTTCGTCGAGCGCGACACCGGCCCGCAGGACTACTTCGCGGTTCCGCTCGCCCGCGCGTACGAGGTCTTCAGGGAGGCCTACTCCAAGGTCTCAGGGCTCTGCCGGACCGTCCGGGGGCCTTCCATGTCGGCCACCCCCGGAAAGGTGTGCGTGGACGGCGTGACCGAGATCGCCGGTCGGCGGGTGTTCGTGCTCCACTTGATCCAGGCCCGCGACCCCTCTCTGGTGGGCCGGCCGTTCTTCGCCGAGTACGACCCGTCAGCGGTGTGGCTGACGGACCTGCGTCCGGCCTTCGCCGATCGCTTCCCGTTCGAGGTATCCGTGGAAGACATGCTCGTGCCGGCCTGAGCGGTCAAGCGCGTGCCCCGCAAGCGGAAAGATTGAGCCCCCGGCCCGTGACAATTGTTTTCCCGACCGTTGTCGACGGGCCGTCGGGGCGCCTCTTCTGAATGCGGGTGACGTCAACGGAATATCGGATATACACCCCGGCTATTTCCCGATTTGTCTCCCGACTCGACACCCCTCCCATGATCGCCTCTGGGCTGCTGAAGGCCGTGTGACGTGGACTTTCCGTGGCCTGCACCCGGCCGACCGCGGTGATACAACTGCGTCAGTAGCTCAGCCGGGACGGCGCGCTTCGTGTGGTGCCCATAGCGTGTACGCCACGGCATTCGGGGGTTATCGAGACGCATCTCAGCATTATTTGAGAGCGCTCGATCACGAGCCGGGAAGGCAAATCATGAAACGTATTATCAAGACGGCGGTCGCCGTCGCGGGGTTGGCGCTGGCCGCGGCGTCGTTCGCGTCGGCCGCCCAAGCTGAGGCCCGTTACTCCGCGGTCGGGAGCCTGCCGGGGGGCGGTGACCCGATCCAGCCGCTGGGTGGTGTGAACAGCCTGAACGGCTTGTCCGCCGGGGCAAAGGTCGGTGGGGTTCTCGACAGTGAGGTGTCCGGTCCGCGAGCCGCCTCCGAGCGGGCTGAGGGGGTCGCTCTTCGGGCCGTTCCCCAGCGGGGCGCCGCCACCGAGGAGGTCTCGCCGTACTTCGGCGGCCGCCTGATGAGTCCGCCGCCGAGCAGGCGCACGGGCCGGCACGCGGATGGGCCTAGGGGCGGGCGCATGGACGACCCCAGGGGAGGGCCCATGGATGGGCGCATGGACGGGCCCAGGAGCGGGCCTTTGAACGGCCCCAGGGGCGGGCCCATGAACGGGCCCATGAACGGCCCGAAGAGCGGACCTATGAACGGGCCGAAGAACGGACCTATGAACGGGCCCATGAACGGACCCGTGAACGGGCCGAAGAACGGACCCGTGAACGAACCCGTGAACGGGCCCATGAACGGCCCCAAGGGTGGGTCCATGGACGGGCGCGCAGATGGGCCCAGGGGCGGGCGCATGGACGGGCGTGCGGACGGGCGTGCGGATGGGCGTAGGGACGGGCGTTGGACCTGGGGCGCGGACCCGCGTGCGCATGGGCGTAGGGGCTGGGGCTCGGAGGCGCATGCGCATGCGAGCACTCGCACAGGCGCCCACGCGGACGCCCAGGCAGGGGATCACCCGGACGGACGTGCGGACGCACGTGCGGGCAGGCGCAAGGACCGGTTCGAGAACCGGTTTGAGGACCGGCTGAAGCACCAGCTCCAGAACCAGTTTGAGGACCCGAGCACGGACCCGCGCAGGGACCCGCGCACGGATCGGCGTACGGGCGAGCAGGCGGGCGTGGGCGAGGTGCCCGGTGCCGCGCGTCTGGCGGAGCCGGTCGCGTCCGTCGACGAGATCGCCCCGCTCGTCGAGGACGCGTCCCACGCGGTCTCGACCTACGGGAAGAAGGCCGCCGGGAGCCTCGGCGGCACGGTGACCCCGCTCGCGGGGACCACTGAGGCGACGGCGGACGCTGTCTCGGGCTTCTCCCGCACGGCCGATCGCGGCGTGATGGCGATCTGACCCAGGCCGATCGCGATGTGATCGCGATCTGGCCGCGACGCCTTCCGGATGTCGGGCGTTCGAGCCGTGGTGGCGGTTCGTGAGTGTCATAGGTGCGTGCGCTCAGGAACGGGCCGCGACGGCCACGAGACGGCGCGTCCGGCGGGAAACATGATCGAGGGTCGGGTGCGTCCCGGAAACGTGGGACGCACCGCCACAGAGCCGGCGTGGCCGGTCGGCGAGCCCCAACGGTGCCGGGGTGTTCGACACGGCCGTCACGCATACGTCACGAGCCGCCCGCGAGAGCGGGTGGTCTTCTGGCCGGCCCGGGCGGACGCGCCCGGGCATGGGCCGCGCCCGCGCACCGCCACACTGCAGGGCTGTGGCGCCGCGTGAGTCGCGGCTCGCCGCCGGTCCCGGATCCCCGGGGCCGGCGGCATCGTCATTTCTACAGCAGGCGGACGCCGGTGCGGCGGGCTATCTGGGCCTGCAGCCTGGCCATCTGCCAGTGGAGGTCGATGAGTTGCTCGGTCAGTTGGGCCCGGGGAACGTCTGCCACGTCCTCGACGGCCAGATGGTCGATCGCGGCCGCTAGCTCTCCCATCGCGCGCTCCCACTCCATCGGCGTCCTCGTATCGAAACAACGTTCGAATGATATCGGAACACCGGCCACGGTGTCAGTTATTTGCCCCGCGAGTCGCGCGGGCATGACCGCGGGCATGACAGAACCGCGGACGCCTGACGGCGGCGTCCGCGGGAGGGGCGGGCATCAGCCCTGGTTGAGGGGCGGGGATCAGCCCTAGGGGGTCAGTCCTAGGGGGTCAGTCCTAGAGGGTCAGCCCTAGAGGGTCAGCCCTTGTTGTAGGCGGCGAGGACTTCCTTGGGGTCGCCGTCCATCTTGATCTTGCCCTTGTGTAGCCAGATGACCCGGTTGCAGGTCTCCTCGATGACCCTGAGGTCGTGGGCCACGAGGAAGACCGTGCCCGCCGACTCGCGGATCTGCTTGATGCGTTCCTCGCTCTTCTTGCGGAACTCGCGGTCGCCGGTGGCCAGGGCTTCGTCGATCAGCAGCACGTCGTGGGTCTTGGCCGAGGAGATGGCGAAGCGCAGCCGGGCGCCCATGCCGGAGGAGTAGGTGGACATCGGCAGCTGGACGAACTCATCGATGCCGGAGAAGTCGACGATCTCCTGGTATTTCTCCTTGACCTCGCTCGGCGTCATGCCCATCGCGTAGCAGCCCAGCACGATGTTGCGCTCGCCCGTGAGTTCGCGCATGAGCGCCGCGTTGACGCCGAGCAGCGACGGCTGGCCGTCGGTGTAGACGGCGCCCGAGTGCGGCGGCAGGAGGCCGGCGATGGCGCGCAGCAGCGTGGACTTGCCCGAGCCGTTGCGGCCGACGACGCCGATCGCGTCACCGTGGTAGGAGACGAAGGACACGCCCTTGACGGCGTGCACCTCCTTCATCTGCGGGCGGCCCTGGCGCTTGACCAGCCGCGTGAGGGCGTTGACCGCGTTGCCCTTCTCGTTGTCGCTGGCCGCGCCGTAGACCCGGTAGACGATGTGGAGATCGTCCACGATGACCGTGGGCGTGCCCGTGGGGACGTCCAGAGGCCGCTTGCCGGCGGGGGCCGGGTTGGGGTGCACCCTGACGTCCTTGTTGGGGGCGTCCGCCTTGGGGACGACCTCGCCGGGGACGGCGGGCTCCTGGCCCTTCACCTGTGACAGCTCCTTGGTCAGTTCAGCCACGCCCGTACCTCTCCTCAGCTCGCCAGAAGTACCAAAAGCCGAAGCCGAGTGCGAACACTGCCCAGAATACGCAAGACAGCACCACCATCATCGGGGGGTTGTGCCCATTCTCCGGATGGTAGGTCTCGATGAGGATGTCGCGCATCCACTCGATGTAGGAGGCCGCGGGATTGAGATACATCACGTCGGCCACCCACTGAGGTAGGTGCGCGGCGCCGACGACCTTGTCCTGGATCGAGAAGAAGACGCCCGAGGCGTAGAGCCAGGTGCGGGTGATGAACGGCAGCAGCTGATTGAGGTCGCGCATGGAGGAGCCGAGCCGGGCGATCACCAGGCCGGCGCCGATGTTGAACAGCGTCTGCAGCAGCAGCACGACCGGGATCATCAACCAGAACCACGTGGGCCATTCGCCGGTGACCACCACGAGCACCAGGAGCACGCCCATGGAGATGGCGAGTTGCTGGAGCTCTTGGATCGTGTAGGCCAGCGGCAGGGAGGCCCTGGGGAAGTGGAGCGCCCGGATCAGCGAGAGGTTGCCCGAGATCGACTTGGCGCCCGCGGTCACCGTGCGCTGCGTGTAGGTGAAGACGAACATCCCGGTCAGCAGGAAGGCCGGGTAGTTGTCGATGTTCTTGTTGCCGCCGAGGATCAGGCCGAACATCAGGAAGTAGATGGCGGCGTTCAGCAGCGGAGTCAGGACCTGCCATAGCTGGCCCAGAGCCGAGCTGGAGTACTTCGAGACGTTGCGCGAGGTCGCGTACGTCAGGATGAAGTGTCGGCGCTCCCACAGCTGGCGCACGTAGACAGGGAACCTCGGCCGCGCGATGGCACGGCGAAGCCCGTATCTCTGGGCGAGCTTGGCCAGCGGCTCCCCGCTTCGGCCGCCCGCCTGGGCGTCCGCTACAGCGGATTCCGGCTGGCTCATGGCAAGGACTCTATTGGATCCGGCTCGTTGAGGTGTCTGCCGCGACGGTTCGCGACAGACTGTTGGACGGTGTCCCGCGTTGACCGGTTCCAAGGCTGGTACCAGGGCATGCCAAGACTCGCTCAACCGTAGCTCAGCGACACGCGGGATGGCGGCTAGGGCGCGACCAGTGGCGCCAAGGGGGTATTTTTCATCAGCTGTTCACGTCCCGTAGTGTCCGCTTTAGAGGTTCTTCGGTGGGTTTGGTGCTCTATGCGAGAAATGACTGTGACGTTGGATAAGCGCACGTGTGACCGAACTGCAACGCACCAGAGACTCCGTGGTGGCAAGTAGTAAGGGATAGTCGCGATCGACTGGCAGGGCGTCGGCTGGTTTGACCAGGTCAGCCAAACCCGGGGGACGACAAGGAGCCCCCGTCAGGCTGCTCACGATCATCGCAGCTCAGCGCTTACGCCCACCTGTTTGAGGGAGGAATCTTTTTACCATGCGTGTTACTAAGGGCGCACAGATCGTCGCCGGTACCGCGCTGCTAGCCCTCGCGGTCGCCGCGTGTGGCGGCGGCGGATCCACGACCGGCAACCCCGCGTCGAGCGGAGGCGGCGACACGCCGGTCCGCATGGAACTGGGCGAGCCGCAGAACCTGCTGGTCCCGTCGAACACCACGGAGTCCGAGGGCGCTGAAGTCCTCGCTGCGGTGTTCGAGCCGCTCGTCAACTATGACGAGAACAAGCAGGTCGTCCTGGCGGCGGCCGAGTCGATCGAGAGCACCGACAACAAGGTGTGGACGATCAAGCTCAAGCCGTACACGTGGCAGGACGGCCAGCCTGTCACCGCGCAGAACTACGTCGACGCGTGGAACTACGCGGCCAACCAGGACAACGCCCAGGGCGCCGGCTACTTCTTCGGCCGCGTCGAGGGTTACGCCGACCTCAACCCTGGCGAGGGCAAGCAGGTCACCACCAAGGAGATGAAGGGCCTCAAGGCGGTCGACGACTCGACGCTGCAGGTCACGCTCACCGCGCCGTTCTCCCAGTTCAAGACCATGCTGGGCTACACCGCGTTCTACCCGCTGCCCAAGACCGCCTTTGGCGCCGACGGCAAGGTGACGCAGGAGTACGGCGAGAAGCCGATCGGCCAGGGCCTGTTCAAGCTCGACAAGCCCTACAAGAAGGGCACCGACCAGTCCATCGACCTGTCGGTCTACGACAAGTACCCGGCCAAGAAGCCGGCCGGCTGGACCAAGCTGCAGTTCAAGCTCTACAACAGCTCTGAGACGGCCTACAACGACCTGCAGGCCGACAACGTCGACATCCACGACTCGCTGCCCGCCTCGGCGATCTCCAGCGCCAAGACGGCGCTCGGCGACCGCTACCAGGACCAGCCTGACGCCGGCGTCGGGTACATCGGCTTCCCGCTGAAGTACAACGACGAGTACAAGGACGTCAAGATGCGCGAGGCCATCTCGATGGCCATCGACAGGAAGACCATCGCCGAGACGGTCTTCTCCGGCACGCGTTCGCCGGCTGACGACTTCATCAACCCGGCCATCGACGGTTACCGCCAGGGCGCCTGCCAGGCCTGCCAGTACAACCCGACCAAGGCCAAGGAGCAGTACAAGGCGGCCAATGGTCCGGCGAAGCTGGAGCTTGGCTACAACGCCGACGGTGGCCACAAGGAGTGGATCGAGGCCGCGGCCAACAACCTCCGCGCCAACCTCGGCGTCGAGGTGACGGTCAAGCCGTTCGAGAAGTTCGCGAGCATCCTTGACGCCCTCGACAAGAAGGAATACAAGGGCATGTTCCGGATGGGCTGGGCGATCGACTACCCGTCCGCCGAGAACTACCTGACGCCGATCTTCTCGACCGGCGCCATCAAGACCGGTTCGAACTACGCGGGCTACTCCAACAAGGAGTTCGACGAGACGGTCGCCAAGGGCGACCAGGCGGCGACTCCCGAAGAGGGGCTGAAGTTCTACCAGCAGGCGGACGACATCCTCATCAAGGACCTTCCGTACATCCCTGTGTACTTCTACCGTAACAACTCGGGATACTCGACCAAGGTCAAGAACGTCAAGATCAACCTGCTCAACCAGGTTGAGTGGGCCGACGTCGAGAAGGCCTGACGCTGTTCGCGGGGGCGGGCGCCTAGTCGCCCGCTCCTCGAGAGCCCGCCACGAAGGCAGTCATTGGGGCCGTGAGAACCCCAGGTCCCGGCGACTGCCTTCTTGGCATGTACGGGAGGCTTGAATGGGCCGTTACGTTATCCGGCGCCTGATCCAGGCGATACCAGTCCTGCTGGGCGCCACCCTCTTCATCTTCGCCATCGTCTTCGCGCTTCCTGGCGACCCCATCGCGGCGCTGGCCGGCGAGAAGAGGCAAGATCCCAACATCGTGCTGATCCTGCGGGATCAGTATCACCTCAATGATCCGCTGCTGCTGCAGTACTGGTACTACATCAGCAACATCTTCCTGCACGGCGACTTCGGCAAGACCTTCGCCGGAGTGCCCGTGACCCAACTGATGGCCGGAAAGTTCCAGGTCACCCTGAACCTGGCGCTCGTCGCCCTCATCATGGAGGCGATCGCCGGCATCCTGCTCGGTCTGTGGGCCGCGCTGCGCCGCGGCCGGGCGATCGACACCATGATCCTCGCCTCGACGCTGCTGCTCATCTCCGTTCCGCCGCTGGTGACCGGCTTCGTGCTCCAGTTGTGGCTGGGCGTGTGGCTCAAGCAGCAGGTGGGATTCGAGATCTTCCCGATCGCGGGCATCACCGCGGGGTTCAAGGCGTACTTGCTGCCCGGATTCGTCCTGGCGGGGTCGGGGATCGCGTACCTCACCCGGCTCACAAGGACGAGCCTGGTGGAGACGCTGAGATCCGACTACATACGAACAGCGACTGCCAAGGGAATGCCGAGACGAAGAGTCATCGGCCGGCACGGGCTGCGCAACGCGCTGATCCCGCTGGTCACCTACCTGGGCGCCGACGTCGGCACGCTCATGGGAGGTGCGGTGATCACCGAGACCATCTTCAACATCCCGGGCATCGGCCTTCAGATCTACCAGGGTGTATATCTGAGGGAGCAACCCATTGTCGTAGGTATCGTGACGATTCTGGTGCTGGTCTACATCTTGGCGAACCTGCTTGTCGACCTGCTGTACGCCGTGCTCGACCCGAGGATCCGCTATGAGTAATGACCCACAGCTAGGACCTGTGCAGACCGTGACCGCGCCACCTCCTCAGGCCAAGCCCAAGCGGCAGGACAAGCCCGCGAGCCTGTGGAGCGACGCGCTCTACGACCTGCGGCGCAGGCCGATGTTCATCGTCTCGGTCGGGATCATCCTGATCCTGCTGGTCATGTCGATCTGGCCGTCGCTGTTCGCCTCGATCAACCCGTTCGATCCCAAGACCTGCGAACTGGCCACGGCGCGGCAGGGACCGAGCGCGGGCCACATCTTCGGCAAGGACAACCTCGGCTGCGACGTGTACGCCAGGACGATCTACGGCGCGCGCAACTCGATCGTCATCGGCATCACCACCATGATCGTCACGGCGGTCGTCGGTGGTCTGCTCGGCCTGCTCGCGGGCGCTCGCGGCGGAGCCATCGACACGGTGTCCTCCAGGATCACGGAGGTCTTCTTCGCGATTCCGTGGATCCTCGGCTCGCTGCTCATCACGGCCACTTTCCGGGACGTCGACCTGGGCATCTGGATCGTGGTCATCGCGCTGGCGGTGCTGTCCTGGCCGATGACGTTCCGCATCATGCGGGCGGCGGTGATGACCGCCAGGAGCCAGGACTTCGTGCTCGCGGCGCGTGCGCTGGGTGCCGGACAGAGCCGGATCATGTTCAAGCACCTGCTGCCGAACGCGCTCGCCCCGGTGATCGTCGTCTCGACGATCAACCTCGGCGGGTTCATCGCGGCGGAGGCGGCGCTGTCGTTCCTGGGAGTCGGGATCCAGTCCCCGAACATCTCCTGGGGTCTGATGATCGCCGATGCTCGCAACCGGTTCCTGGAGGCGCCGCTGCCGCTGTTCTTCCCGGCGCTGTTCCTGAGCATCACGGTGCTCGCGTTCATCATGCTGGGCGACGCGGTGCGCGACGCCCTCGACCCGAAGCTCAGGTAGGAGGGGGGTTCAAGTGAGAAAGGCAACAACGGACACGTTGCCCGCCGAGGGAGGGCTGGGTAACGAACCGCTGCTCGCCATCGAGGACCTGCACGTGGAGTTCCACACCCGCCCGGGAATCGTGCGTGCGGTCAACGGGGTCAGCTACTCGCTCAGCCCCGGGGAGACCCTCGCCGTGCTGGGTGAGTCGGGCTCCGGCAAGTCGGTGACCGCCCAGGCGATCATGGGCATCCTCGACATGCCGCCGGCCCGCATCCCCAAGGGAGAGATCCGCTTCCACGGCACCGACCTGCTGAAGCTGTCGGACGAGGCGCGCACCCAGGTGCGCGGTCAGCGGATCGCCATGGTGTTCCAGGACGCGCTGTCCGCGCTCAACCCGGTCTTCACCGTGGGCTGGCAGATCAGCGAGATGTTCCGGGTGCATCGCGGCATGTCCAAGCGCGATGCCGTGAAGAAGTCCATCGAGCTCATGGACAGGGTCCGGATCCCGGCCGCCAAGCAGCGGGTGAACGACTACCCGCACCAGTTCTCCGGGGGTATGCGCCAGCGCATCATGATCGCCATGTCGATCGCGCTGGACCCCGAGGTGCTGATCGCGGACGAGCCGACCACCGCGCTCGACGTGACGGTTCAGGCCCAGATCATGGAGCTGCTCGCCGAACTCCAGCGAGAGAGCAACATGGGCATGATCCTGATCACGCACGACCTCGGCGTCGTCGCCGACGTCGCCGACAAGATCGCGGTCATGTACGGCGGGCGGATCGTCGAGAACGCCCTCGTGCACGACATCTACGCGAGCCCGGCCCACCCCTACACCAAGGGGCTGCTGGAGTCGATTCCCAGGGTCGACCAAAAGGGTCAGGACCTGTACGCGATCAAGGGCCTGCCGCCCAACCTGCTCGACATGCCGACCGGCTGCGCCTTCCACCCGCGGTGCCCGTATCGCCAGGACAACTGCGTGACGGACAACCCCCCGCTCTACGAGATCAGCGGCACGCGCAGCAGCGCCTGCCACTACTGGAGGGAGGTCCTCGATGGCGACCAAGGGTGAGCGCATTCTCGAAGTCCGCGACCTCGTCAAGCATTTCCCCCTGACCCAGGGCATCGTCCTCAAGCGGCAGATCGGCGCGATCAAGGCCGTGGACGGTGTCTCGTTCGACCTCGACAAGGGTGAGACGCTGGGCATCGTCGGCGAGTCGGGCTGTGGCAAGTCCACGCTGGCCAAGGTGCTGATGGCGCTGGAGCGGCCGACCTCCGGCTCGGTGAAGATCAAGGGCCGGGACATCGCCAAGGCCAGGGGTGGCGAGCTCAAGCGGATGCGGCGCAACATCCAGATGGTGATGCAGGATCCGTACACCTCCCTGAATCCCCGGATGACCGTCGGCGACATCATCGGCGAGCCGTTCGACATCCACACCGAGGTCGCCCCCAAGGGCGACCGCCGCCGCAAGGTGCAGGAGCTGCTGGAGGTCGTGGGGCTCAACCCCGACCACATCAACCGCTACCCGCACCAGTTCTCGGGCGGGCAGCGTCAGCGCATCGGCATCGCCCGCGGACTGGCGCTCCAGCCGGAGATCATCGTCTGCGACGAGCCGGTCTCCGCGCTCGACGTGTCGATCCAGGCCCAGGTCATCAACCTGCTGGAGCGGCTGCAGAACGAGTTCGACCTGGCGTACATCTTCATCGCCCACGACCTGTCGGTGGTGCGCCACATCTCCGACCGGGTCGCGGTGATGTACCTGGGCAAGGTGGTCGAGCTCGGTAAGGACACCGAGATCTACGACAAGCCCGCCCATCCGTACACGCAGGCGCTGCTGTCGGCCGTGCCGGTCCCCGACCCCGAGGGCCGTGAGCAGCGTGAGCGGATCATCCTGCAGGGCGACCCGCCGTCGCCCGCCAACCCGCCGTCGGGCTGCCGCTTCCGCACCCGCTGCTGGAAGGCGCAGGAGATCTGTGCGGAGGAGGAGCCGCTGCTGCAGATCCGGCCGGGGACGGGCCACGAGAGCGCCTGTCACTTCGCCGAGACGCACGACGTGGTTCACGTCGGCTGACCGCCGATGCCAAGGCCCTCTGCGGGAGCTTCCCGCGGAGGGCCTTGGCGGTTGTACGGCAGGCTGGGTCAGCGGGTGGTTATGACGGCCGAGCCGTGGCCGAACAGGCCCTGGTTGGCGGCCAGGCCGACCCTGGCGCCCTCGACCTGGCGCTCGCCCGCCCGGCCGCGCAACTGCCGCGTAAGCTCGCAGACCTGGGCGATGGCCTGGGCGGGGATGGCCTCGCCGAACGAGGCGAGCCCGCCCGACGGGTTCACCGGTACGCGCCCGCCGAGCGCGGTGTCGCCCGCCCGCAGCAGCTTGCCGGCCTCGCCTGGCGGGCAGAGACCCACGTCCTCGATCCAGTCCAGTTCGAGGGCCGTGGACAGGTCGTACACCTCGGCGAACGAGACGTCGCCCGGTCCGACGCCCGCCTCCTCGTAGGCGGCGTGCGCGATGGCGGCCCTGAAGGGGCGTTCCGGAGGGGGTACGGCGGCGGACGAGTCGGTCGCGAAGTTCGGCAGCTCCAGGACCGTGTTGGGGAACGTGGGCGTCACCGTCGAGACGGCGGCGATGCGCACCGGGTCGGCCACGCCCAGCCGGCGGGCGTACTCCGGCGAGGCCAGCACCAGCGCGGCACCGCCGTCCGAGGTCGCGCAGATGTCCATGAGGCGCAAGGGGTCGGCCACCATGGGCGAGGCCAGGACCTCCTCGGCCGTGACGACCTTGCGGTAGCGGGCCATCGGGTTCAGCGAACCGGCCAGGGAGTTCTTGACCTTGACGGCGGCGAAGTCGTCGGTGGTCTCGCCGTACAGGGCCAGCCGTCTACGGGCATAAAGCCCGAAATATGCGGGATTTGTGGCACCGAGCAGCCGGAACCGCAGCCAGTCGGGGTCGTCCGGACGGTCGCCGCCGACCGGCTTGAAGAAGCCCTTGGGTGTGGCGTCCGCGCCCACCACCAGCGCCACGTCACAGAGCCCCGCCATGATCCGCATGCGCGCGATGTCGATCGCCTGTGCCCCCGACGCGCACGCCGCGTAGCACGAGGCGATGCGGGCGCCGGACCAGCCGAGGGCCTGGGCGTAGGTGGATCCGGCGACGAACCCCGGATAGCCGTTCCTGATCGTGTCGGCGCCCACCAGGAACTGGACGTCGGTCCAGGCGATCCCGGCGTCCCGCAGCGCCTCCCGGGCCGCCGCCACGCCGTACTCCGCGAACGGTTTGCCCTGCTTGCCCCACGGGTGCATGCCCGTACCGAGCACCACGACGCTCACGACGCGCGCCCCCACATCCACACCAGGGGTCCGTCGGCCAGCGGGCCGTGGGTGAGCTCGACCTCCATGCCGACCTCCAGCTCGTCCGCCGTGAGGTCCTTGACCTGCCCCAGCACCACGATGCCCGCGCCGGTCAGTTCCACCGCCGCCAGCGTCACGGGCGTGTACGGCTCGGCGGCCACGAACGGCTCGGGCGGTGGGTAGGCGGCGCTCGTGTACGACCAGACGCGGCCGCGGCTCGGCAGCCTGGTCTCCTCCATGGACTCCCCGTCGCAGTGCGGGTTGCGGCAGAACCCGCGCTGCGGCGGGAAGCAGACCGTGCCGCACGCCGCGCACCGGGTGCCGATCAGGTGGGTGCCGGCGTCCTCGATGACGAACCAGCCGTCGATCGCAAGGCTCATAGGGAGGAGTATCACACAAGCGCTTGCTAGGTTACATCCCTCCTGCGCCACCGGTGCCGGACGAGCACCCGGCCCGACATGACCGCCGTCAGCAGCACCATGCCGAGCACCACCGGCAGCCGCGACGACGGCGCCTGGGACGCCGGCGGGCGGGAAACCGGGCCGTCGCCGAAGTAGCCACCGGTCCCCACACCGGCCCCGGCGGACGCGGCGGCGGGCCTCGCCAGGCGGTCGGCCGCGCGCAGGGCGAGCAGCGCGTTGGCCACCCCGTGCCCGTACGAGCGGTTGTAGCCGTCGGCGGGCCGCCGCCTGGCGCCCTGCTCGATGGCCGTCCGCACGTGGTACGGCGAAAGGTCGGGGTACATCGCCTTGATCAGCGCGGCGATGCCCGCCACCATGGCCGCGGCCGAGCTCGTCCCGTCGCCCACCACGTACGAGTCGGCGCCGTCGGCGGTCACGATGCCGGTCCCCGGCGCGACCACCGAAAGGTAGTCCTGGCGGTTGGAGAACGGCGCCACCTCCAGCCGCCGGTCGACCGCGCCCACGGCGATCACGCCGGGGTAGGCGGCGGGGAAGTTCTTCTTGTTGGTCGTGTCGCCGTCGTTGCCGGACGAGGCCACCAGGACGGCACCGCGGCTGATGGCGTACTGGACGGCCTCCTCCTCGGCGGCCGAGCCCTCCCAGGAGCCGCTGCCGCCGCCGAGCGACATGCTGATGACGTCGGCGCCGTGGTCGACCGCGTAGCGAATGCCTTTGGCGAGGGCGTCGCGGCCGCCGGCATGCTGCTTCTGGCGGAGCGGGTCGCCGTTCTCCAGCGTGACCCTGACGGACAGGACGCGGGCGGCGGGGGCGACCCCGATGACACCGCTGTCCGCGTAACCGCCGCCCTCGGTGCCGGTCGATACTTTGCCAATCGCCGTCCCGCTTGCTGCGGGAGCCCTTGTTCCGTGGTCGCCCACCGCAGGGATGCCTACTGCGGCCCTGTGTGGTGCGGGGATGCGTGCTGTCCCGCCGTTCGCTGTCAGGCTGTTCACTGTCGGGGCGCTGTGGCCGTGGCCGGCGATGAGGCTGGCCATGGCGGTGCCGTGGTGGCCCCACAGGGCCGGTTCGCCGGCGTCGCCGGTCAGGTCGGGCCCGGCGACCACCGCGCCGGCCAGGTCGGGGTGGCGGGCGTTCACACCGGTGTCCAGTACGGCGACCAGCACGCCGGCGCCCCGGCTCAGCTTCCACGCCTCCGGCAGGCGCAGGGTGGCGAGCTGCCACTGTCCGGCGCGGGCCGCCGAGCCCACGTCATCCGAGGCGCTCGGTCCCGCCCCGGCCACCAGGACCCCCGCCGCCAGGGGCCCGGCCATCAGCAGGCCCACCGCCAGCGAGCCGGCCAGGGGCCTGATCATCTGGTCAGACTTCCGTACAGGGCCGTGGCCAGCCGGCGGGCGGTGTCACCGAGGCGTCTGGCGACGAGCTCGCCCGGCTGGTATGGCCGGCCGTCCGCGTACCCGGCGGCCGTCGCGACGACGTAGGCGTCGTTCGACGAGATCAGGGCGCCGGTGACGTACTGCGACTCGCCGAACCGCTCGGCCGGCCCACCGGGAAAGGCCACCGGCCGCACGGTCGGCAACCGCCCCGCGATGGTCCCGGACCGGTCACCCAGCCCATCACCCCGGCCGGCACCCGACCCCAGGCCCGCCAAGCGCCCGGTACCGGTCTCGGGCCCGATTCCGGGCAAGCGTCCGGTGGCCGAGTCCGGCAGCCGGTCAGTGCCGGTCTCTGCCCCGACTCTCGGCAAGCGTCCGGTGGCCGGGTCTGGCAGTTGGTCGGTGTCGGTCTCTGGCGCCTCGCCGGGCAGACGTCCGGTACCGGTCTCGGGCCCGATCCCCGGCAAGCGTCCGGTGGCCGCCCCAGGCAGCTGGCCGGTGCCGGTCGCTCGCGATCTGCCGAGTGGACGGCCCGCGCCGGTGTCTGGCGTGCCGTCGGGCGGACGGTCGGCGCCGGTCCCTGGCGTGCCGTCGGGCGGACCGCCGGTACCGGCCCCTGACGGCCCGTCGGGACGGCCGGTGGCGATCGCTCGCGACCCGCCGGTCATACAGCCGGGGCCGGACTCTGGTGACCCGGTCGGCAGGCGGCCCGCGAGTGTCAGCGGGAGGTCGTCCGTCAGGCGGTCAAGAGGCCGGAGGGCGTCAGGGCCGGTCAGTACGGCGATGCCGACCGTCGCCACGAACGTCTGCGTGCTGTCCGCGTACGTGGCGCGTAAGGCCGTGACGCACCCGCGCAGCAGCCGCGCGACCCCGGGCTGGAAGGCCACCCGGCACGGCGACTCCGGGGCGACGCCGGCCAGGACATAGGTCACGCGGGCCCCAGAGGGGCTGGTGCCGGGTACGGAGCTCGGGAACACCCTGGCCACCGGCCACGCGTGCCAGCGCTCCGGCACGGGTGGCTCCGACGACGGCAGGGCCGCGGACAGCAGTGAGAGCAGCACAACAGACAAAGGGAACACGTGCACCTCGCGGGCAGGGGAGGGGTCGCCCGATGCCCGTGCATTCTGACACGCGATCGACGGTCCAATCTGACGCTTCGGTAAACAGACCGATACGCGGTGTAATTTCCTTTTGGCGGCTTTCGTCTCGCGGAGCGGGCGAGAGCCGCACATGGGCCTGGTCAGGGCGAGGGCGAGAGCCGCACGTGGGCGCCCGGTGGCAGGCCGAGGCGCTGGGCCGCGTCGCCCGAGTTGACGGCTATGGCGATCAGCCCGGCCGAGTCCGCGAAGGCCACCAGCTCGCCCGGCGGCACCGCCGCGAACGTCTCCCGGTACGGCAGCGCCAACTGCCTGCGCCCCAGCCAGACCCCGAGCGTGTCCCCGATCCGCACGCCCAGCGCCGCCAGGTCGCCCGCCGCGATCGACAGCTGGGTGTTGCCATAGCGGTCGACCGAAACCACCTCACCCTCGACGCACCCCTCGCGGAGCTTCGAGGTCGGCTCCGGCAGCGAAACCAGCCGCGAGAGCGGAACCTCGGGTCCCAGCTCGGCCGGTTTGAGCCCGCCGCACAGCCGCCCGGCCACCGGCGAGAACACGTCCCGCCCGTGGAAGGTCGGCGAGACCGGATGCAGGAAGTAGTCGGCGTTGCTGATCTCGTAGGCCGCCTCCGCCCCGCCGCTGGCGTGCATGGCCCACGACAGGAGCCCGTTGTCGGGGCCGATGAACACCCGCCCGCCCGCCTCCACGGCGACCGCCCGCCTGGCTCCGCCCGCGCCGGGGTCGACCGCCCCGATGTGTACGCCCTTCGGGAGATAGGGGATGGTTTGGGAGAGTATGGCGGCGCCGCGCCGTACATCGCCCGAGGGGATCAGGTGGCACACGTCGATCACCCTGGCCTCGGGGGCGATCCCGGCTATCACTCCATGACAGGCGGCCACATAGCCATCTTCGAGTCCGTAGTCGGTGAGAAGTGTGATGACTGAGGTCACATTTGGTGACTGTACGTCTCTCAATCCGCCGTGAACACCCGCACTCCGCACATTACGATTGGCACGGGCCCGCGTGCCCACGATGTGATCGTCGCGCGCCCTTCCGAGGAGGACACCATGGACACTGCGCCGGTCAGCGGTGACAGTGCTGCCCAGGAACCGTCCAGACGACCCCTCTCCGACCGCGATCTCGAACTCCTCGCCTTCGAACGCCAATGGCGGCGTTACGCGGGTGCGAAGGAGCAGGCCATCAAGGAGACCTTCGGGTTCTCCGCCACCCGCTACTACCAGCTTCTCGGTGAGCTGATCGATCGGCCGGAGGCGCTCCAGCAGGATCCGATGCTGGTCAAACGGCTGCGCCGGCTGCGTTCCACGCGCCAGCGCGAGCGCGCCGCCAGACGGTTTGGCATGCGCCCCTGACCTGCTGGGTAAGGCAGGCGCGTGAAGAACATCAGACAAACGGGATCACCCGGTATGGAAGCGATCCTGAAGGATCCGGCGGGAGCCGTGATCGGGCTCGACTTCGACGGCACCCTCGCGCCGATCGTGGCCGATCCCGCCTCCGCCAGGATTCATCCGGAAGCGCCGCCCGTACTCGCCGAGCTGGGCAGGTACGTCAATGCGGTGGCGATCGTGACCGGCCGGCCGGTGGCCACGGCTCTGCGGCTCGGGTCCGGCCTGGCTGACGCGCCGGGCTCAACCGACGCGTCCGGCCCGACCGACGCGCCCGGGTTGGCCGATGTGCCCGGCCTGGTGGTGCTGGGGCATTACGGGTTCGAGCGCTGGGAGGACGGCCGGGTCTCGGCGCCGCCGCCCCCGCCCGGCGTGCTCGAGGCCGAGGCCGAGCTGCAACTGCTGCTCGTCTCCCTCGGCGTGAAAGGCGTGGCGATCGAGGACAAGGGCCGGGCGGTCGCCGTGCACACCCGGCGCAGCGCCGACCCCGAGGGCACGCTGGAGGCCCTGCGTGAGCCGCTGGCCGCACTGGCGAAGAAGCACGGGCTGGTCGTCGAGCCCGGCCGGCTGGTGCTCGAACTGCGGCCGCCGGGCATGGACAAAGGGCACGCGCTCGGCCTGTTCCTGGCCGAGCGGGCGGCCAGGTCGGTCATGTTCGTCGGCGACGACCTGGGCGATCTGGCGGCCTTCGACGCGGTCAGGAACTCAGGGTTGCCGGGGGTGAACGTGTGCAGCGGCTCGGCCGAGGTGACCGCGCTGGCCGAGCGGGCCGACATCGTGGTGGACGGCCCCGACGGCGTGGTGGCCCTGCTGCGGGAGCTCGCGTCGGCTTTCAAGGGGCACTAATTCGCGCTAACTCGCCTACAAGTACGCAACCCGCGTGCAAGCGCGCGCCGGTACGGTCGCGGGATGTCGAAGAGATACCTCGCCGTGGCGGGCCTGTCCGTGGCCGCCGCCCTCCTCGTCCCGGCCGCCCCTGCCTCGGCGAGCACCGCGAACCATCCGCTCAAGCTGCGCCAAGGGCTGACGCTGTCCCTTCCGAGCTCATGGAAGGTGTACGGCAAGGGCGACTGGATCCATGTCGTCACCGGCAAGTGCGCCAAGCCCAAAGGGGAGTACTTCACGCCGGAGTGCCGCGGCTTCTGGGTGCTCGGGCCCGCGGCCATCAAGGTGGGTCACGAGCTCAATCCGTACACGCCCGACCGGCCTTTCTACTCGGCGACCGACGTGGAGCCCTGCCCGCTCAACCGCAAGTGGAGCCAGACGTTCAACGGCTCGGCGGCCAAGGGGCTGCGCCAGGTCGGGCCCGGCCACAAGGCGTACTACCGCGCGTGGAAGGGCACCTGCGTCACCGGGACGGGCAAGGCGCGGGCCACCTTCGTCCAGCGGGAGTGGTACCTGCCCAAGAGCGGCGTCCTCGTCGTCGACTCATGGAACACCCCCGGCCTGCCCGGCGTACTCAAGCACGCGACCTGGCGATAAGCGCTCAGGCGCGTGGCCTGGCGATGAGCACACCGCCGGCGGCCAGCCCGATGAGGACGGGGACCAGCAGGAACGCGTTCCAGGTGCCGAAGCCGTCGGCGAGCGCGCCGAGCGCGAGTGGGCCGAGGGCCATCGCGGACCCGGCCCAGATCGGCGCGGCCGCGCCGGCCCGGTCGGGCCGGTCGCCCGCGTGCGTGATCAGCGCGGCCAGCGCGAGCGGGAAGTGCAGGGACGCGCCGAGCCCGCTGAGCGCGAGACCCGCGTAGGACAGGACGGGCCAGGTGCTCAGCCAGAAGAGCAGCCAGCCCACCGCGGTGACCGCCAGCGCGCCCAGGAAGAGCCGCGCGGGTGGCAGGCGTAAGGCCAGGTACGCGCCGGCGAACCGGCCCGCCGCCAGCCCGGCCAGGAACGCGGTCAGCCCGGTGGCCGCCGCGGCCGCGCTCAGGCCGGTGCGCGCGGCGAACAGTTCGGCGGCCCATAAGTTGAACGAGAACTCCAGCGCCACGCAGCAGCACAGCACGCCGCCCGCCACGAAAAAGCGCCACCCGGGCGGCGTCGACCGTTCGCCGACAAGCAGGGCCGCCGAGGTCGTTGCCGGGGGCCAGACCCGCGCCATCGTCACGACCAGCAGCGCGGTGAGCGCGGGGGTGAGGAGCAGCGCGGCCCGCCAGCCGAGTGCGGTCTGCGCGACCGCGCTGAGCAGGAAGGTCGCCGCCACGCCCGCCACGACGCCGACGGCGTTCGCCTCGCTCAGCGCGGCCGGGCCGGCCGGCCCGTGGTGCTCGCTGAGTGCGGCCATGGCGCTGTAGAGGGCGATCGAGCCGAAGCCGCCGGCCACGCCATAGCCGAGCAGCGTCAGGGGCAGCGCGGAGAACAGCACGATCAGGAGCACGCCCGCGTTCATCCCGGCCAGGCCGATCCAGGTGGTGGTCCGCCTGCCGTAGCGCCTGGTGAGGAGCGGGAGGGAGAGGCCGGCCAGGATCGTGCCCACGGCCATCGCGGTGCCGTGCAGGCCGGCGACCGTGCCGGAGGTGCGCTGCTGGAGGCGGAGGAGCGGCAGGGCCGCGCTCAGGCCGTAGATGAACGTGGCGAACGTACCGAGGATCAGGTAGATCAGCCAGGTCGGCCGGTCCCTGGTCAGCCGGGTGCTCTCTGAGATCGCCGACATGCTAGGCCAGCGCGTCCAGCTGGGCGGCGAACCACTTCTGCGGCGGGAGGGCGGTGGCCGCCGCCTCCAGCCGATCGCGGCGGTTCATGCGCTCCTCCTCGGGCATGACCAGCGCGTCGTGCAGCGCCACGGCCGTGCCGCTCACGTCGTAGGGGTTGACCAGGAGCGCGTGCGGGCCCAGCTCGGCCGCCGCGCCCGCCTCGCGCGAGAGCACCAGCGCGGCGCGCGACGACAGGATCGGGCCCTCCTTGGCCACCAGGTTCATGCCGTCGCGGATCGGGTTGACCAGCAGCACGTCGGCCAGCCGGTAGGCGGCCAGCGAGCGCGGGTAGTCGTCGTTGACGTTGAGTATCAGCGGATCCCAGTCCTCGGTGCCGAACTCGTCCTCGATCTCCTGGGCGCAGCGCTGCACCGAGGCGGTGTATTCGCGGTATTCGGGCAGGTCGTGCCGGCTGGGATAGGCGAACGCCAGATGCACCACCCGGCCGTGCCATTCCGGGTGGGCGAGCAGGAACTCCCGGTAGGCCACCAGCCCGCGGACGATGTTCTTGGACAGTTCGGTGCGGTCGATGCGGACGATCAGTCGGCGGTCGCCGACCTGCTCCTTGATCGCGGCGATGTTGGACTCGACGTCGGGCTCGTGGGCCCGCGCCCACAGCGCCTCGCCGTCGACTCCGAGGCCGTGCACGCCGATGCGGGTGGTCCTGCCCTCGTGGGTGACCGTACGGCCGGCCCGGTCGACCTCCGCGCCGAGCAGGGCGCGGCAGCAGTCCATGAACGCCCCCGCCCAGCGTTCGGTGAGGAAGCCGGCGTGGTCGGCGCCCAGGATGCCTTCGAGCACCTCGCGCGCGACGTCGTCGGGCAGCAGCGAGAAGTATTCGGGCGGCGCCCACGGCGTGTGGCTGAAGTGCGCGATGCGCAGGTCGGGCCGCTCGGCGCGGAGCATCGCCGGGGTCAGCGTGAGGTGGTAGTCCTGGACCATCACGCGGGCCTCGTGCCCGGCCTCCTCGGCCAGCGCCAGCGCGAACGCGCCGTTGTAGTCGCGGTAGGACTCCCACTCGCGCTCGAACCTGGTGCCGAACAACGGCGCGTTGGGAATGTCGTAGAGCAGGTGGTTGACGAACCACAGCGTGGAGTTGGCCACGGCGTTGTAGGCGCGGTGGAAGGTGGCCGGCGGGATGTCGAGCATCCGCAGCGCGCCGGTGTCGTAGCCGGCCTGGTCGAGCCGGCCGCCGGGCGCCTGGCGTACGGCACCGCGGTCACCATCGGTCAAAGCAGCACAGACCCACAGCACGCCGTCGTCCTTCAGGACCCCGGAGAGCCCGGACACCAGGCCGCCACCGCCGCGCTTCATCGTCAGCACACCGTCGTCCGAGACGGTGAACGAGACGGGTCCTCTGTTAGAGGCGACCAGGACGCTGTTCATTAAAGCTCCCTCCGACCATAGGATCCCAGCTATGGCGCTTGATGACCTAACCGAGGAACTCGCCCGCTCCGCCGCTGCCGGAGATCATCGCGCACTGGGCGAGCTCCTGAGGCGGATCGAACCCGATGTTCTGCGCCATTGCGCCCGAATCCTGCCCTATCACCAGGATGCGGAAGAGGCCTCCCAGGACACTTTGCTGGCCGTGGCGCGCAACATCGGGCGCTTCGAGGGGCGGGCCAGGTTCAGCACCTGGCTGCACATCGTGACGGCCAACTGCGCCCGTACGACCTACCGCACGCTGAAGCGCCGCTCGGCCGAGCAGACCTCCGACGAGCTCCCCATGCAGAAGCCCGACGCGCGGCGGGTCAGCGTGATCGCCGGGTCGCGGCTCGACCTGCTCGACGCGATGGAGTCGCTGGAGGCCAGCAAGCCCGACCTGGCCCAGGCCCTGGTGCTGCGCGACATCGTGCAGCTCGACTACAACGAGGTCGCCGAGCAGCTCGGCATCCCGCTCGGCACCGCGAAATCCCGCATCCACCAGGCGCGCAAGTACGTGCAGGGCGTGCTGGGGGAAGATTACCGCTGAGACTGTACGTCTCGCTTCGTGAGACGGTTGGTGGCTTGACGCGCCTGGCCAGGTAGAGTCAGCTCAGACAACTGAATATTGCTCATCCAGAGGGGTGGAGGGACCGGCCCTGCGAAGCCCCGGCAACCCTCCCGGATTCAGACTCGCGACAGGGCGAGGCCGACCGGGACAAGGTGCCAATTCCGGTCTGTGGTCAAGGTGGCCGCAGGCGAAGATGAGGGAAGGCCTCGCTTCATGTCGCACGACTTCGGACCCGCTGTCGCTCTCTCCTGCCGCGAGTGCGGCACCCGTTACGAACTCGGTCCCAGCTTCGCCTGCCTGGAGTGTTTCGGGCCGCTCGAAGCGGCCTACTCCTTCGGTGACGTCACCCGGAAGGACATCGAGTCCGGCCCCGCCAACATCTGGCGCTACCGCTCACTGCTCCCCGTGCCCGTCGACGTCGCCACCAAGCCGAACATGAACCCCGGCTGGACCAAGCTCGTCAAGGCCGGCAACCTCGGCCGCGCGCTGGGCATCAAGTCCCTGTACGTCAAGGACGACTCGGGCAATCCCACCCACTCCTTCAAGGACCGGGTGGTGGCCATCGCCGTCGAGGCGGCGCGTAACTTCGGGTTCCACACCCTTTCCTGCTCCTCTACCGGCAACCTCGCGGGCGCGGTCACGGCCGCCGCCGCACGGGCCGGGCTCGACGCGTGCGTGTTCATCCCCGCCGGGCTGGAGCAGGCCAAGATCGCCATGGCTCGCGTGTTCGGCGGCCGGCTGGTCGCCATCGAGGGCTCCTACGACGAGGTCAACCGGTTCTGCTCCGAGCTCATCGGCGACCCGCTGGGCGACAAGTGGGGCTTCGTCAACGTCAACCTGCGGCCCTACTACGCCGAAGGCTCCAAGACGCTCGCCTACGAGATCGCCGAGCAGCTCGGCTGGCGGCTGCCCGAGCAGATCATCATCCCGGTGGCCTCCGGCTCCCAGCTCACCAAGATCGACAAGGGCTTCAAGGAGCTGATCGCGCTCGGCCTGGTCGAGGACCGGCCTTACAAGATCTTCGCCGCGCAGGCCAAGGGCTGCTCTCCCGTGTCGACCGCGTACAAGGCCGGCCACGACGTGGTTCAGCCGGTCAAGCCCGACACCATCGCCAAGTCGCTGGCCATCGGCAACCCCGCCGACGGCCCGTACGTGCTCGACATCGCCCGCCGCACCGGCGGGGCGGTGGAGGACGTCACGGACCCCGAGATCGTCGCCGCCATCAAGCTGCTGGCCTCTACGGAGGGCATCTTCGCCGAGACGGCCGGCGGCGTCACCGTGGGAGTGCTGAAGAAGCTCGTCGAGACCGGGCAGCTCGACCCGGAGGCCGAGACCGTGGTGCTCAACACCGGCGACGGGCTCAAGACGCTCGACGCCGTCGCCGACGACGCCCAGCCCACGGCAGTGATCCGGCCCTCGCTCGACGCGTTCCGCGCGGCTGTCTGACAACCAGGAAAGGCAAGTTAATCATGAGCGTTTCTGTGCGGATTCCCACCATTCTGCGCACCTACACCGGTGGTAACGCGGAAGTGAGTGGGGAGGGCGCGACTCTCCGTGACGTGCTGGCGAAGCTCGACTCCGACTACCCGGGGATCGGCGCGAGAATTCTGGATGAATCGGGCAAGATTCGTCGTTTTGTCAACGTTTATGTTGGCGAAGAGGATGTCCGTTTTGTCGACGGACTTGACACGGCCGCCCCCGAAGGCGCGCAGATCTCCATCATCCCGGCGGTCGCCGGAGGGTAGTCACCCGCTCACTTCAGAAGGCGCTCCCATCTGGGGCGCCTTCTGTTTTTTCCGACAATTCAACGTTGAACGACTCACTCGCCGATGAAATGCGTAATTTGTTGATTGACTCTGTTGCCAAACGCTGTGCCACAGGTATGGTCGAGGGCGATCGTCTGGTGATTTCTCCATATGTCAGGCGATTGAGGGTCTCGCGTAGGAATGGGCGGGATCTATGAGCCCAGTAAGAGGAGTCGGAAGTGGCGCAGGGCACCGTCAAGTGGTTCAACGCGGACAAGGGCTACGGCTTCATCGCGGTAGACGGTGGCAAGGATGTATTCGTCCATTACTCAGCGATCATGATGGATGGCTATCGCTCGCTCGAACAAGGCCAGCGCGTCGAGTTCGAGATCACGCAGGGGCAGAAGGGCCCCCAAGCGGAGTCCGTGCGAGCGGTCTGAACTCACGAAGCTGGTATGTACCGGCAGGTCGCACGGCAGCGCAGTCCGGGCGAAACCACCACTCATCCTTCGTCGACTCGGCTACGGCGGGTCCGGGCGGGCCCGCCGTACTGACTGACCTGGGCATGCGGGTGTCTCAGCTTGCACTCGGCAGGGTAGAGTGCTAAACAGTTCGTTAGCACTCTCTGTTCGAGAGTGCCAACACTGGATCGGGACGATGGGGTCTGCCGAACGGAGATGCAGGCCCATGCCGTCGCGGGCGTCGGCTCGGTCCATTGAAGCCACCCTGCATCTGGGAGGTCTAGCCTTATGGCAGCCAAGATGATCGCGTTTGACGAGGACGCCCGGCGCGGTCTCGAGCGCGGCATGAACCAGCTGGCCGACGCGGTCAAGGTGACCCTGGGTCCCAAGGGCCGCAACGTCGTGCTGGAGAAGAAGTGGGGCGCTCCCACGATCACCAACGATGGTGTGTCCATCGCCAAGGAGATCGAGCTCGAGGACCCGTGGGAGAAGATCGGCGCCGAGCTGGTCAAGGAAGTCGCCAAGAAGACGGACGACGTCGCGGGTGACGGCACCACGACGGCCACCGTGCTCGCCCAGGCGCTGGTGCGCGAGGGCCTGCGCAACGTCGCCGCCGGCGCCAACCCGATGTCGCTGAAGAAGGGCATCGAGTCGGCGGTCGAGCGGGTCAGCGAGGAGCTGTCCAAGCTGGCCAAGGACGTGGAGACCAAGGAGCAGATCGCCTCCACCGCCTCCATCTCCGCCGCCGACCCCGAGATCGGCTCGCTCATCGCCGAGGCGATGGACAAGGTCGGCAAGGAAGGCGTCATCACCGTCGAGGAGAGCAACACCTTCGGCCTTGAGCTTGAGCTCACCGAGGGCATGCGCTTCGACAAGGGCATGACGTCGATGTACTTCGTGACGGACTCCGAGCGCATGGAGGCCGTGCTCGAGGACCCGTACATCCTGATCGTCAACTCGAAGATCTCGGCCAACAAGGACCTGCTGCCGCTGCTCGACAAGGTCGTACAGTCCGGCAAGCCGCTCCTGATCATCTCCGAGGACATCGAGGGCGAGGCCCTGGCCACCCTCGTGGTCAACAAGATCCGTGGCCTGTTCCGCTCCGTCGCGGTCAAGGCTCCGGGCTTCGGCGACCGCCGCAAGGCCATGCTGGGCGACATCGCCACGCTGGCCGGCGGCCAGGTGATCTCCGAGGAGATCGGCCTCAAGCTCGAGAACGCCACCCTCGACCAGCTGGGCCGCGCCCGCAAGGTCGTGGTGACCAAGGACGAGACCACCATCGTCGACGGTGCCGGTGACCCCGAGCA
>NZ_JBEZFW010000041.1:0-37176 GCF_040649695.1 Nonomuraea sp. NPDC048901
GCTGCCGTCAACCCTCTCATACAGTTCTGATCACCGGCTTAACCTGCACTTAGGGACCACCTACCTGTGTGGAAACCCCACTTTACGCAGGCGCGCTGTGATCTGTGTGCGCAACAATTAAGCTGCCTATCGGCGATCTTGGCCGTGGGGCGCGGTAACGTCTGGGCGCTTGATCGCCAGTAGAGGTCGCTTCGGCGCCGAGAGGTGCGGGCGAGGATATGCGGGGTGCTCTCGCGGAGGAGAAGGTCTAACGAGCGCGTTCCGCCAGGGACACTATCCATCCCGTGACACCGCTGTTACCTATGAATGCGGGCTTTTCGGTCATTCCGGTCAATAATGAGCATTGCTCATGGTAATTGTGACCGACTGTGAGCGCTTTCGTTCCACTCGGTAATTCGCGATGTTGTCGCACCAAAAAAGAGCTTCTGTCCTGTTCCGAATGGCCGAACAGTGAATTAGAGTTCATGGACTGCCGCGAGAGCCTCGGGAACAGGATTGCCGCAGTATGGCCGCCGCATCCTGCGACATCGGCCACGAAGGGGTGGACGTGAGGAAGAGTAGTACCCTCTGGATCATCAGCATGATGGCCACGGCGCTATGGGTTACCACCGCCCTCGCCGCGTCCGTGGAACTCACGATGCACTGGTATCTGGCGCTGATGCTGGCCACGGCCGTGGCCAGCATCGGGGCTCTGATCATCCTGAATGACAACATGACCAGAGCGCGGGATGCCCAAAAGTACGAGGCGGGGAGGGCCTCGTTCGACGAAACCGTCAGGGTTGTGTGCGCGGCGATCGGGGAGCACGCGACACGAATGGAGATCGCGACCAAGGGGCACGGGGACCGACTCCGCAGTGACGTATTGACAGCGGAGCGCCTGATAGCTAGCAAGTGGCGCGGCGAAACCATCGCCCAGTACGACGCCGCCATGGAGGCGGCTCGACGCCACGGGAGTGACACTGGGCCGCTGCCCATAATCTCCATCGGACCCAGCTGAACACGCGAAATAGCCGCGAGGTACATCCCTCGCGGCTATTTCTCGTCGGGATCCTCGATAAGGCCTTCCTTTCGGAAGTGGTGCCTGCGCCTTCCGACGTAGTCGACGAGGATTCGGTCCTTGGTCTCTTCTGGGAGATTGGACTGAAGGATGTCGTCGACGAGCCGGTCTCCGCGCTTCTCCTCGCTGAGGGTGAGTTCGTCACGTGTGGCCAGGCCGCGCTCGACGAGGATGTCTCCTATCGACTTGTCGCTCGCTTCCGCCTGAGCCCGCAAGACATCGAGGACTCGGCGCTCGGTCTCTGAAGCCGACGGTTCGAGCGCGAGCGCGCCGGCGCCTTGGGGCACCAAGGCTTCCCGTCTTCTGGGTTCGAGGACCTTGGTGCGCAGGGTGCGCGCGAGGGATCCTGCTTCGAGCTGGTAGGCCACCTCCATTGCTGCGAGGGTCTCGCGGCCGTAATTATCTCTGGCCCCGGTCTCGATGCTGGTGATCATCCGATACCAGCTATCGGAGCTGCCGCTGTGAGTGTCAGCGACGAACTTGCGGCGGTTCTTGTACTGAGGGTGGAGCTGGACGCGCCGGATGACGAGAAGGTCCCCCAAGGCCTTCCAGTCAGGGGCATCGGTGCTCACATGACGCTCCTGCGGAGTTGACGGGTCTGTGGGTGTGCGCTTCACAAGGATCCTGAAGGAAACAGTCGGAAACGTCAACCGATCACAGTGTCGAAGTGTGTTTGCTGGTCGAGGCGGCATGCGTGGCCGAAGTGGCGGTTGTGAGTGTCCGAAACGTGATGCCTATTGATTCCAATCGGGTGGTCTCAAGGGGTTGACGTGGATCCACTTGATTTCTACTGTTTCCAACATGCCACCCACTCCGACCGTCCGCCAGAACGGACACGCACTGCGGAGCTTCCGAGAGATTCGTGGGCTCAGCGTCGCTGACCTGGCCGAACGCGCCGACGTTTCTCCCTCCGCCCTGCGGAATTGGGAGCTTGAGAACAAGGCGCTGCCCACCGTCAAGGCCGAACGACTGTGCGTTGCCCTGTCTATCCGGATCGCCGCCATCGTTCGAGAGCCGCTCGCAACCGCTCAGCCTGATCAGGATGCCCTCCAAGAGCGGACGGCATCCTGATGGCCACCTCGGACAAAAGCCCAAGAGACCCGAAGAGCGCCTACATCTCCACGGTCCGCTCCATCGCTGCGGATAAGTCGTGGGCGCAAACCCCGAACCGGGCCGAGCGCACCGCAGCCGCACGCGCTGCGTCTCCCAACTCCCTCACCTACTGGATCGCCAAGGTCAGGGCCGACGGGGTCGTGCGTGAGCAGGACGTCCAGGCCGCCGGACAGAATGCCTACCGGGCCTACATGCGCGAGAAGTCGCTCAAGGCCGCCGCCGCACGCCGGGCCAAGTCCCGCAAGGCAGCGGGGGAGACGGCGGCATGACCGCCACCGAGCGCTACAACCGCCGCGTTGAGGCCCGCTTCCTCATCAACAGGATCCTGCGCGCCATCGATGACGCCCTGGAGTTCGCCGCCGAGATCGCGGCTCCCACGCCCTAAAAGGTGCGGGCCCGACAGCTTCTGACCCCTGCCGGACCCGCTGATCCCGCTCAAAGAGCACTGACATCGAAGAGAGCAGGACCTCAATGACTATCTCATCTCCTCCCAGTAACTTCCGCGTCGCCGTCCGCACCAAAGAGCGGGACGCGATCGGATACCTCGATGCGACCGGCGACCTCGACGAGGCCCGCATCCAGATCGTGCAGACGCGGATGGCGTTCCCCAACTCCACGCTGCAGGTGTTCCTCGATGACGACATGGGCACCTGGACGGACGTCACCGACGAGGACCTGCGTCGCATCGCCGACGTCAAGGCGGCGTTGGCGCTGGCGCACCTCCTCGACGAGGGGTTGCCCCGTATCGACTGGACGCTGTCCGACCTGTCGCGGGGCACGATCTCCGGCTACACGACCGACCGCGACGTCTTCGACAAGTACCTGCACCTGCTGAGTGTCGAGGCGTCGGTGATCGGCGGCGGCAAGGCGTACACCCGTTTGGGCGCGGACGGCGTCTATCGGGGCGTCCCCGTGAGGCTGTCGTGCCACGCCCGCGACGAGCAGCCCGCCGAGGTGTCCACGTGAACGCCGAGACGCTGCACATGGTTGAGGCATTCCCGTCCGCGTACGACGTCGCGGTCTTGAAGCTGCCGCCCGGCGTGACGGCCCGTGTGCATCACCCGGCCGGCGTACGGGAGTACGAGCCGCCGCTGCCCACTCGGTACTTCGCGGTCGTCCCCGGAGATCGGGAGACGATCGGCTGGGGCTGGGCCGTCGGCTGGTACGAGTCGCTCCAGGGAATCCGTAACGGCCACCACCGGCTGGACCGGGAAGCGTGGCACGCCGCCGCCCGCCTACTCGCTCGCGCGGACGTCGTGTACGTCCGCTACGAGGTGCGCGACTACTACGGCAAGCCTCGCTGGACCGCTGTGCGCGCCGAGGTTCGTGAGGTCACCCGCCCGGTTGAGGCGGTGCGCTGATGAGCCGCGAAGTGAAGCGCGTGCCTCTGACCTTCGACTGGCCGCTCAACAAGGTGTGGTCCGGCTTCCTGATGCCCGACCGCCTCGATGGGGACAAGTGCCCCGACTGTAAGAACGGCTACTCGCCTGAGGCGCAGCACCTGTTCGACCTCTGGTATGGCTACGTGCCGTTCGACCCCGCCGATAGCGGTTCGACGCCGCTCACCTCGGACACTCCGACGGTCCGCATGCGCGCCGAGCGCAATGTCACTCAGTCCCCGGACTACTACGGGACGGGCGAGTTCGCGATCTGGCGCGAAGGTGAACGTCTGATCCGGCTGTGGAACGGGATGTTGAGTCACCATCTCAACGACGACGACGTGGCGGCGCTGGTCGAGGCCGGGCGACTGGTGGACTTCACGCACTCGTGGACCAAGGGCGTCGGCTGGCAGCCCAACGAGCCCATGGTCGTCCCGTCCGCTGAGCAGGTCAACGACTGGTCGCTTCACGGGTTCGGCCACGACTCCATCAACGCGTCCGTGGTGATCCGAGCCCGATGCAAGCGGCTGGGCATCGCCGAAGTCTGCGCCACCTGCGACGGCCACGCCAGCGTCGAACGCTACCCGGGGCAGCGCGCAGAGGCCGACAAGTGGCAGCCGACCGACCCGCCGGCGGGCCCTGGCTGGCAGGTCTGGGAGACCGTCTCCGAGGGGTCGCCGGTAACGCCTGTGTTCTCTTCCGCCGACGGGTTGATCTCCCATCTGGTCGACCACGACGACTACCGGTTGTCGGCCGCTCAGCAGCTCGTGACTGACGGCAGCACCGTTGGCACCTTCCAGATGGTCGGCATGGAGGGCAAGTCGGTCGTGCTCGACTCCGCCCGCGACGCCGACATCCTGGACGCCCTCGGTGGTGAGGACCTATGACGGGCTCCTGGTTGACGCTGTCCGCCGCCGCCTCCCGCATCGCTGACGTGACCGGCAAGCCCGTGAGCGTGGACGACATCCACCGCCTCGCGGACGCCAACGAGTTGCAGGTGAGCTGGCTGCACGACCACTACGGCGTGCTCAAGTCCTCCCTCGCTGCCTACCTGTCCACGTTGCCTGCCTCGGAGCTGGACGCCTCAAGGGGCGCACTCCTGGCCGAGAGCAAGCCGACCGTACGAGGCGGCCCCGTGCTGCCGTTCGACATCGAGGACGAATTCCAGCGCCGCAAGGACGACGCATGAGCGCGCCGATGGAGCCGGAGTTTATGGACCCGCCCCCACCCGCCAGCACGCAGGACGAGGAGTGGGCGCACACCATCGCTGTCCTGATCGAGCACTCCGGGAAGTGGGCGCGGATCCTCATCGGCGGCTACAAGGACGTCGGCCGGCTCACCGGCCGGATCCGCAAGGGCCGCGGGGGTTGGGCCGGTCACGTGTGGGAGGTCACCACCCGAAGCAACGGCACCCCGTCCGCCATCCACGTGTACGCCCGGCACATCCACCCGCTGGACATCAAGAACCGCGAGGGAGACGACGAGCAGTGACGACGACTGCACCTGATCTGGTGACGCCCGAGGGCGTGCTGATCCTCGCTCCGGACGCCCCTCGCGAGGCGTGGCTGGAGGCTCGCAGGTTCGGCCTCGGCGGCTCGGACGCGCTGGCCACGTTGGGCCTGTCGCAGTACTCGTCGCGCTATTCGGTGTGGGCCGACAAGCGCGGCCTGCTGCCTGAGAGCGACGACAACGAGGCGATGAAGTGGGGCCGCCGCCTGGAGCCGATCGTGGCCGAGGCGTTCATGGAGGAGACCGGGATCGGCACGTCGGTGTGCGGGCTGATGCGGCACGTCAACCGGGACTGGCAACTCGCGTCGGTGGACCGGCTGACGGACGACGGCGCCGTTCTGGAGATCAAGACAACCTCCTCTTACCGGGCCGCGGACTGGGATGACGACCAGCTCGCCGACGCTGCCGAAGCGCAGCTTCAGCACTACCTCGCGGTGACCGGCCTGCAGCACGGCTACGCCGCGGCGCTGATCGGTGGGCAGCGCCTGGAGATCCGGCACGTCGAGCGCGACGAGCGGCTGATCAGCCTGCTGATCGAGGCAGAAGCCGAACTGTGGCACCTGGTCGAAGCCGGTACAGCTCCCGCGCTGGACGGATCGCAGGCGACCGTGGACGCACTCGCCCACCTTTACCCGTGGGCGCAGGAAGACCTTGAAGTCGAACTGTCCGACGAAGCCCTGACTGCACTCCGCAGGTACGTCGAGCTGGGCGGCCAGATCAAGGACCTGACCGACGAACGCAACACCGCCAAGAACGTCGTCAGCGCAGAACTCGGCGACGCCATCCTCGGCACCCACGACGGCCGGCCGGTCGTCACGTGGAAGAACGTCGGCCACCTCGACGAGGACCTACTGCGCGAAACCGCGCCCGACATCGTCGCCGAGTTCACCGAGCGCGTCACCGTCGAGCGGCTGGCCCGCAAGGCGCTCGCCGCAGCCCACTCGTCCCTGTACGCGGCGCACCGGGGCCGCCGCTTCAACCCGATCAGGAAGGCCCTCTAATGGGACGCGATCTAGCCCAGCGCGCCGAGCAGGCGCGCGGCCAGCAGGTGGCCAAGCCTGAGATGACGCTCGCCCAGCAGATCGAGCGCATGCAGGTCGAATACCAGCGGGCCATGCCCAAGGGCGTCGAAGCCGTGCAGCTGGTGCGCGATGCGCTGACGTGCCTGCGGACGATAAAGAAGCTCGACCAGTGCGAGGCCGCCTCCGTTCTCGGCGCGCTGATGACATGCGCCCAGCTTGGCTTGCGGCCGGGCGTGCTAGGCCAGGCGTGGCCTGTCCCGTTCTGGGACAGCAAGGCCGGCCCGGTCGACGAGCGCACGCGGAAGCCTCGCGGCGGCTACCGGGCGCAGCTCGTCATCGGCTACCAGGGCCTGGTCGAGCTCGCGCACCGCTCTGGCCGGGTGGCTTCGCTGATCGCCCGCACCGTCCACGCCAGCGACGTGTTCGAGGTCGACTACGGCCTGTCGGACAACCTGATCCACAAGCCGAACATGAACGGCAACCGCGGCGAGCCGATCGCCTACTACGCGATCGTCAAGTTCACCAACGGCGGCCACGCCTTCTATGTCATGTCCCACCCGGAGATGCTCGCCTACCGCGACCAGTACGCCTCGACCAAGACCAAAGAGGGCTACGTCTTCGGGGTCTGGAAGGACAACTTCGAGGCGATGGCGCACAAGACGTGCGTGCGCCAGCTCGCCAAGTGGATGCCGAAGTCCGCTGAACTCGCCTCCGCGATCGCGGCAGATGAGGGCGTCCGGGTCGATCTGAGCCCGGAGGCGGACCCGGAGTCGTCGACCGCCTACGTGTCGGGCGAGGTCATCGACGACCCGAACGACGAGGACCAGACGGGCACGGACGAGCAGGCCGACAACGGCGACTGGCCTGAGGTCACCAAGCCGGGCGAGGGCGGCCAGTCATGAGCGAGGTCTTTCAGTACACCGAGTCGGGCTACACATTCATCGACACGGCGACCGTGCTGACTCCAGACCAGACAGAGCTGTTCCTGAAGCTGCTGCACAACGAGCTCGGCAAAGCCCAGCTGGCCGTCAAGAAGACGCGTGACGCGGAGCTGGACGCCGAAGAGGCGTACCTGAAGGCGCGGCTTCCGCTGCTGGCCGAGGAGGACTGTCCGGACCGGGAGCGTAGGAGCGGCCGGGTCACACAGAAGCAGGTCGACGCGTGGTTCGCCGACCGGATCACAGCAGAGCATCAGGCTCTCCGCCGTGCCCAGGTGGACCGGAGGAACGCGGTCAGTTATGCGGGCGTGGTCAAGGACCAGGTCCAGGTGATGCGGTCACTGAACTCGCTGGCGAAGGTCTTCTACGAGGAGCACCGGGGCGGTCCGCGATGAAGAACTCGCCGATGCCTCGCCGCAAGAAGCGGCTGGAGAACAAGACACCGATCGCCCGTAAGACGCCGTTGAAGACGTGCAAGGCCATCCCTCCCGGCAAGGGCCTCAAGCGGACCGCGAACCCGCCCGAGCGGAAGGCGTCGCGCCCGAAGACCGCGTCGAAGGGGATCGTCGACCTGGTGAAGGCTCGCTCTGGCGGGCTGTGCGAGATCGGCATCGTCTGCCTGGGACAGGCGCCGGCGACCGAGCGGGCACACCGGCTGGGCAAGGGGATGGGCGGCCCAGGGTCGAAGGGCCGCAAGGCGTCCTCGATGCCGAGTGTCCTCCTGGACGCCTGCCGCCGGGACCACGACCTGATCGACCGGGCCGCAGTGGCGGAGTCGTACGTGCACGGCTACAAGGTGCGCCACGGTGCGGCCCGCCCGTCCGAGGTGCCTGTCCTTCACTTCCGGCTGGGCTGGGTGCTGCTCGGCGATGACGGCAGCCACCGACCCGCACCTGAGGCGGCATGCGTGCCGGGCGTTCTGCTGCCGGTCGTGGTGTGCGGGCCGTGGGATCTGCTCACGGGCGGCGGCGCGGTCGCTGAGGTGCTGGACCGGTTCGGCCACGCGGCCTGCCATGGCCTGGCTGGAGCCCGCGACGGGCTGCTGGCGTGCGGGTGCGGAGTGGTCGTGTGCGTTGTCGAGGAGATGGCGGCATGAAGGGCCTGAGTGTCCGTCAGCCGTGGGCGTACGCCATCGGCTTTCTCGGTAAGGACGTGGAGAACCGCTCCTGGTCTACCCACCACCGCGGCCTGCTGGCCATCCACGCCAGCGCCGGGTGGGACGGCGACGAAGCCCAGAGCGCGGTGGCGTTCACAGCCCGCTGCGGGTACAGCGCGGTCGAGCCCGCCAGACGGCAGAGGTCAGCCATCGTCGCCGTGGTCGACCTGGCCGACCTGTGCTGTCGGGGGTTGGACGGCCGCGGCTGCTCGTGCGGGTCGTGGGCCATCTCCGGCCAGTGCCACTGGCGGCTGGCTGACGTCCGCCCGTTGCCCACGCCGATCCCGTGCAAGGGCAGCCTCGGCCTGTGGGACCTGCCCGCCGAGGTTGAAACGGCGGTCCGCATGCAGATCGACCCTCCGGTGCAGGGCATGCGGGACTGCCGCTGGTGCAACGCGATGAAGCCTGTCGGGCACGACTGCCCCGCCTCTGCGGTCGGCTGCACTGCCGGCCGTGAGGACGGATCCACGTGCGGCGCTTGTACGGCGTGCACGACGGCACAGCGGCAGTGGCTCGCTACTCGCCAGGCCGACGCCGAGATGTACAGCTCTCCCTCCGACCTCGATAGCCCGTTCTGATCCACCCCCGCGCTGCCTCACTCATCGGGGGTGGGCAGCGCGGGGCTCTACCCCCAGACACGCGAGAGAGAGGAGGAGGCAGGTGAGCGAGATCGACGAGTCGGGTGTCCCGCTCGACGCCTGTGAGGGCGAGGGATGGTATCCGCAGTTCCGCCGCTCCCAGAAGTGGGCCCGCGCCGAATATCCGGACGGCTACAGCATCGAACTGCCCGGCCGCCACGCTTGGGATTCGCTGACCAGCAAGCAGCGCGAGGAAGCGCTCAGCTCGCTGTTCCACTCCTACGCATTGCTGATCCACGACGAGGACAACGAGCGCCGCCTCGACGCCAAGGCCAACGACGGCACCTCGTACCTCTCCCCGGGCGACGTCTCGACCTTGTGGGAGTACGTGGATGACAAGCCCAACAAGCACGGCGAGGTCCGCGCTGACCGGGCCGCGCTGATGAACGTGCTGTGTGAGATCGAACTTCTCCAGCACCGTCTGACCCGCTTCCAGAACCGAGACGACTCGGGGGAGTCCAAGTGAGCGAGATCCAGTTGTTCGAGAACGGCGAGTTCGAGCTACGCATTCACGAGGTGGACGACTCGTTCATCGTTGAAGCCCCTGGCTTCGCGCGGGCGCTCGGCATGCGCGACGCCTACCGACTGGTCGAGTCCCTACCCGACGAAGAGAAGGGAAAGGGGTACACGGCAGCGTGTACCCCTGACGACCAGGAAATCTGGCATGTGACCGAGCCCGGGTTCTACCGGGCGATCGGCCAGAGGCAGCCCGCCCGCATCAAGAACGAGGCCATCCGCGCCCAGGTGATCCGCTTCCAGAACTGGGTCTACCGCGAGGTGCTCCCGTCGCTGCGCCGCCACGGCACCTACTCGATCGCCTCGCACGCCCCCCGAGAGCTTGGCCGCAAGGCGACCTACCTGAACGCAGAGGTCATCACCTTCGACGAGGCGACCGCCATCTACTACCAGGAACGCGGCGAGAACTACGACGTCGGCTACTTCACCAACATCCTCCGCGCCGCCGGTTACTTGCGGCAGGGCGGCTGCGTCCCGCGCAAGAAGAAGCGCAAATTCTTCCACTTCAACAAGTCGTCGTGGGAGATCCGCACGTGGGCGCTGCCGCTGCTGTTCTTCGAGTTCGAGCAGACCATGCGCGAACTTACTCCCCGTCCGTGGAACCAGCAGAGCCTGTTCGGCGGTGACTCCCGATGACTTTCCGGACCTGCTCCTGCGATGAGTGCAGCGGCATCGCCGAACCCCCGACTGGCCCTCAGCCGTGCGGCTTCCCGAACGCGGGCCAGCCCAGCGAGTTCTGCGGCAAGTACGAGGACCACGACGGCAAGCACGGCAACTGGGCGCGCATCGTGAACCTCCCCGGCCTGTGACGGCCCCTGCCTTACTCCCCTCTTCGTCTTGCTCGACCGCTCGGGGGCCGAGCAAGGCGCCTCCCGCAAAAGATCCACCACAGCACCAGGAGAACTAGCACATGTCTCAGCCGTACGCCTCCCTCCTCGACATCACCGACCACAACCCGCTGCCGCTGACCAAGCGGTACGCCGAGTTCCTGCGCGAGCGTCTCGAACGTTACGACGAGGACATCGCCCAGTTCGACCACAACGAGACCGTCCTGATGGAAGAACTGGCGGCGTGTCGGGCACTGCGGGCGGCGCTGGTGGACACCCGGGACCGCTACCGCCTCGACCTGGGCAGCCAGCACCTCTCCCCGGCCGTCGAGCAGCCGGTGTGGCCGGTCCACCCGGAGGAGCGCGGCAACACGGCGCAGGGGTGCCCGAAGTGCGGCCAGCCGATGTACCTGACCGCCCGGTACGGGTTCGTCCACGAGATCGACGGCCCGGAAGGGCCGCTGTGGGTGGCCGGCGGCCAGTGGTGCGTCCAGTCGGTTCACGCGGTGGACGCCACGCACGTGATGTCCGCCATCGAGGGCGAGGCCACCTCGTGACCGAGGTCCTGCGCAAGGCCCGCCGCCTGCTCCGCCTCGCACCCGCCCGCACGTACACGCCGCGCCACGCCAAGCCGGAAGCGGCCTCCCCTGACTACGACACCAACCCCCTGGAGCGCTCCCAATGAGCACCGAAACCACCGAGACCCGGACAGTCCGACCTCACGCCGTGGACCCCCGCAAGTACGAACTGTGGGACGAGTCCCTCCCGATCGCCCGCCGAGCACTGGATGAGGCCGGTCTTGGGCTGACCTGGCAGCAGGTCGATGCCCTCGCCGAGACGCTGACGGACGCGCTGCTGGCCCACTTCGTCACCACGGCGGAGGCGGACAGCAGCGTCGTGTTCGGTATGGACGGCACCGGCCCGTGGTGCTCATGGTGCGGGCGCATCCCTGGCCCTCGCCTGCCGAAGGATCACGATCAGTACGGCGTGTTCTGCGACTGCCGACGCCAGACGGACAACGAAGACATTAACGCCGAGGTCGCAGGCACTTCGGCTGAGTCGGGTGGCGCGGCATGAGCATGGAGATCTTCACCGCTGAGGATGTCGTCTCGGACCTGTTCGCCGCCGAGGACACCCACTACGACGACAGCGGCAACGGCTGGCACCACGAGGTCACGGGCTGCGGCAACATGATCGCGATCGCGATCACACCCAGCGACGATGAGGGCTTCAAAACCGACGAGACGTTCCACTTCCGTGCGGTCGTCGTCGAGGGCGAGGAGGCGCCGATCGTCCTGGAGCGGCCCGAGGAGTTAGGCATCCAGTGGCACGAGGGCGGCGACCTGCTCGCGCTGACTCACGACGGCATCACCCTCTTTCCGCAGGGCGTCGATGAGTGGTCGATGGGCCCGGACAATGCGCGAGAACTGGCCGCTCACCTGGCCGCGATGGCTGACGCGTACGAGGCCGCTCAGAGCGGCGGTGTTGGCGAGTGAAGAGCTTGTTTGTCTTCTTGGTCGTGCTCGGCGTTGGCTGGGTGGCGGGGGCGTGGGTCCTGATGCTGCTGATCGGCTCCCTGCACCACGCCTGGTGGCCGCTGATCCCGACGATCAGCTTCGCGGGGGCGCTTCAGATCGAGCTGGTGCTGATGCTCGCCGTCGCTCTCGGCGGCGCGGTGAAGGCTCTGGCTGGGGCGGTGAGCGACTGATGGCCGCTCTCACCTTGGAGGCTGTCCGCCGCATCGCCAGGGACGTCACAGCTCGCGTCCAGCCGTACAGGCTGGTCGTCGCTGCTGCAGGGTCCAGCGTGCTCGGCGTCGCGGTCTTGGCCTACTTCGGGCTGGGAGCGTTCCTGCTCGGCGCGTCCTGCATGTTCGTCGGTGCGACGTTCGGCGGGCTGGCCGGCTTCGACCTCGCCCGCTCCCGGTACACGGCCGAACTGGCGCGGGCCGAGCATGAGGCCGCCCGGCTCGCCGCCGACCTGTACGTCCACGCGACAACGATCGAAGACCAGCGACGGGTGATCGCCAAGCGCGACAAGGCTCTCCGCCTGTCGGATGAGCGCGCCGCATCCCACCTGGACGCGCTGAACGAGCTGCGCCGGGAGGTGTCCGGTGGCTGACCTGATCCGCGACATCCTCACCGGCATTGGCGCCCTCGCCCTGCTCGCCACCGCTGCCGTCGTCGCGCTGGCATGGCGGGCATTCAGGCGCGACCAGCAGACCCTCAAGACCGCCCTGCCGCCGCGCGACCTTCCCGCTCTCTCGCCCGAGCAGCACCAGCGCCTCCGCGATGACCTGGAGGCGTTCGAGAAGGGGGAGCAGCCGTGACCGCCGCTGTGATCGCTTTCCGGGTGGCTGTCTACCTGACGGCCAGCGTGGCGTCCGCCGCCTTCCAATCCGTGATCCGGGCGCTCAGCGACCCCACGGCTCGCAACGTGACCTCTGAGGAGAACGAGTGACGCTCAAGCTACTGGACGAGTTCTCCGGCGTCGGCGGCAGCACGGAAGGCGCCACGAAGGTGAAGGGCGTCGAAGCGAAGTTCGCCGCGAACCACAACGTCCAAGCCGTGGAGTCGCACGCCGCGAACCACCCGACCGCCGACCACTACCTGGGCGACATCCAGGCCATCCAGGACGTCGGCGACTACTTCCCGCCGTGTGACCTGTTCTGGTCCTCGCCGGCGTGCCCGGCGTGGACGGACGCCCGAGGGGTGAAGCGGACCTTCGACAAGGTCAACCAGCTTGAACTGTGGGCCGAGCAGCCCACCGAGGACGAGCTGAAGGCGATGCGGTCGCGCGCCCTCATGGAGGAGGTCGTTCGCTACCTGCGGGCCATGCACGACAAGGGCAAGCCCGTCCTCGCCGGGGTCGTCGAGAACGTCATCCAGTGCCGCAAGTGGGCCGACTGGGACCGGTGGATCCGAGAGATCGAGGCCCTCGGCTACGAGGTGAAGGTCATCGCGTTCAACTCGATGCACGCCGCCCCTCGGTCGTCGCGGCGAGCGCCGCAGTCCCGCTGCCGCCTGTACGTCGGCTATTGGCGCAAGAGCTTGAAGCGGCGCCCCGATTGGGACAAGTGGCTGCGGCCGAAGGCGTACTGCCCGCGGCACGACGGGGTCGTGGACGCCGTCCAGGTGTTCAAGAACCCGAAGACGGACATGGGGCGTTACCGCAGCCAGTACGTGTACCAGTGCCCGCAGACCTCATGCCGCGGTCAGGTCGTGGAGCCCGGAGTGCTTCCGGCCGCCGCGGCGATCGACTGGTCCATCCCCGGCCAGCGGATCGGCGACCGGGACAAGCCGCTCGCGGACAAGACGATCGCCCGCATCCAGGCTGGCCTCGCCAAGTACGCCCGCCCGATCACGCTGGAGGCCGCGGGCAACACATTCGAGCGGCGCCCCGGAGTCCGCACATGGCCCGTCGACGCGCCGATCACGACCCAGACCACCACGGCGACTAAAGCGCTCGCCATACCGCCTCTCCTGGTCCCCGCCGGAGGAACGTGGCGGAACGAGGCAACCCCGGTCACCGACGTGATGGGCGCCCGGACCACCCGCGAGAACGACGCCCTGGTCATCCCGCCCCTGCTGGTCCCGGTCGAGGGCCGCGACGGTAAGGAGGCGAGCCCCGCCGACGCGCCGCTGCGCACGCAGACAACCCGCAACGAAACCGGTCTGGCGTGGCTGCCGTTCATCACCCCCATGCGAGGTGGCGGCGACGCCGAGAAGGCTCGTCCGGTCACGGATCCGCTGCATGCGGTCACCGCCGGCGGCAACCACCACGGCCTGGTCGCACCGCCTGCGGCCATCGACTGGGAGACGATCCTCGTCCCCTACTACGGCAATGGCAACGCCCGGCCCGTGAGTGAGCCGATCGGCACCCTGTCCACCCGTGACCGGTACGCCGTGGTCAACGGCATCGCTGACATCGACCTCGACGACGTCATGTTCCGGATGCTGGAGCCCGCCGAGATCCAGGCCGCGATGGCGTTTCCGTCCACCTATCTGGTCCTGCCGGAAGCCAAGCGGGACAAGGTGCGGCTCCTGGGCAACGCCGTGACGCCTCCCGTCGCCGAGATCATCATCTCCGCGCTGGTCGAGGCCATCACGGGCGAGGACCTGGAGCGTGCCGCGTGATGGCCCCCGATCTCCGCCCCTGCTGCCAGCAAGCCCTCCTGGACCACTACGCGCTGTGCGACGCCCGCCGCGAGGACCCCGAGACCGGCTCCCTCTCGCCGGCGCCAGCCGTACAGGACTCCACGCCCGAAGACGCTCACCACGTAGGCCGCGACGTAAGGCCTTCTCCTATGGAGGCGCCCCATGCCTGACCTGCTGAAGCTGGCGGTAGACGTCCGCTGCCTCGACTGCGGCGCTGAAGTGCTGCGTACCGAGAGCGATCCGGGCGACACCGTCCAGATGCCCGACCACGTCTGTCGGGAGACGCCCGATGGGGTTTGACCTGACCGCGGACCTCGAAGTCTGCCACGGCTACACGTTGCTCGATCTTGAGCAGATGACCCGTGCCGCGGTGATCGCTGACCGGTCGATGGCGTCCGACATTCAGGACCGCAAGGACACCGCATGGTCTGCGATAGCCGAGCACCTGTGCAGCAGCGAGGAGCCACCCGCACGCCAAGATCTGATTCGAATCGGATGGCAGGCGATCTACCGCGAGGCTCGCACGACCTTCCGCGAGCGCGGTAGACCAGATGAAGCATGGTCGGGCGGCGAGTACGGCAACAGGCCGCGGTTCACGCAGTACTGGCGTGACATGCAGGTCACGCCATCGCACGAAGGCCGGGTCGTCGAGGCCATCGCAGTCCGGCAGGTGATCGCCCCGCTGGCCGACACCTACCGCAGCGCCGTCGCCGCCCTGGCTGCCATAGAGGACTACGCCAAGGCCGCCGACATGCTCGGAATCAGCTACAAGGCGTTCGGCTTTCGCATTCAGAAGGCGCGGAAACAGGTGCTCAAGTTGTGGCACGAGGGCGAAACGCCCCACCTGTCCCCGCACCGCACCGACCGCCGCGTGGGCTCCTACGGCACCGAGCTGGCCACACACTGCAGCAACGGCCACGAGTGGACGCCAGAGAACACCTACGTCCGCAACCGCACCTTGCGCGGCAAGAGGCACACCAGCCGCGTGTGCAAGACGTGCGAGCACGACCGCAGCGTGCAGCGGGCCCAGGACAAGCGCGAGCGCGCGGAGGTGCCCGATGCCTCTTGACCTCGCCGCTGATCTTGAGCGGATAGCCCGCCACATCCCGCACCTCGAAGCGGCAGCCCGCGATGAGTCCGCCCCGCCTGCCGCCCGCGCTGTCGTGACGCTCGAACTCGCTGCTTGGCGGATGGCGCTGACCCTCACCGGACGGCATCGGACAGATCCGGATACGACCGGACAGCCTCGAACGGAGACTCCCTGATGGCCATGTCGAGAAGCGTCATCGACGCCAGCAACGCCACCCTGTACAAGCCTGTCGGCACCGCGGAGGACGTGGAACGGGCGAAGGCGGAGCGGACGCTCCTGCGGCTGGCTCTGGGCCGGCACGCCTGCCCGGCCCTGCCCGCCTGCCCCGAGCACGGGCGGCAGGTGTGCGACTGCAACCCGTGCCTGCACCCGAACCACGCCGCAGACAGGGCAGGCGCGGACGACATGCGGAAGGCTGTCGGCCTCCTCGACTATCCCCGCGCCACCCACCGGACATGCGACGTCTGCGGCAAGACGAAAGCGCAGTCGCAGTTCGGCAGCACCCACCACGACACGTGCAAGGGCTGCCAGGTCGAGGCCAAGCACGCGGGGGCCGACCGTGCTTGACGAGAACTGGGCTCGGAACGCCGCGTGCCGGGATGCGGACCCTGTCCTGTTCTTCGGGCCCGGCAAGGAAAGCCCGTCACAGCGCGAGGCACGCGAGTGGAAGGCCAAGGCGATCTGTTCCGGATGCAGGGCCAGGCCGGAATGTCTCGACTACGCGCTGGCCACCCGCCAGGAGGACGGCGTGTGGGGCGGGCTCTCTGAGGAGGAGCGTCGCCGCCTGATGCGCCGCCAGGTCCCCGTTCCTGTTCCCGTTCCCGCCCCGCGTAAGCCGGTGACGGCGAAGGAGTGCCCGTCCTGCCGACAGGTCAAGCCGGCGGCAGCCTACGGCCGCGACCGGTCCCGCGCTGACGGCTTGCACTCGTCCTGCAAAGAGTGCACCAACCAGCGGCAGGCCCGCCGCCGGGTGGCGTCATGAACCGCCATCCGCTCGTGGCCGAGCTGGTGGCCCGCCGCCGAGAGGTCGGCCTGACACAGACCGAACTCGGCCGGCGCCTATGCCGGTCGACTAAGGCCATCAGCCACTTCGAGGCCGACCCGGGCGGCCGGAACCTGGCCGTCATCGACGAGGTGGCCCGGGAACTCGGCATGCGGCTGGCGCTGATCCCCATCGAGGACGACGCCGAGCAGCTTGAGGAGGCGTCGTGATCTTCGGGGGCGTTGAGGCGCGGTCAGGAGTCGGAAGGCTCCGGCGGCGCGATCCGCGAGATGTGCTCCTTGGTGTACAGGTGATCGGTCAACCGCGCGATCTCGGCGGGGCCGATCTTCTCACTCCTTGCACGGCGGAAGAGGCCGGCCAGTTTGAGGCGGCGTTCTTCCAGCTCGGCTTGGGCGCGGCGGTACGCCGCAGCTTCGGCGGTGATCTCAGCGCGCACGTCCATACCTCCATGGTCGCATGGTCGCATCATGATAACAGATCACTAACTGGCATCATGATGTGGCATCATGACTCGACATCATCATCATTCAGCGAATGTCGGGAGTCCCCCTTGGCCGTCAGCAAGCGCCTCCGCCACGAAATCTTCCGCCGGGACAACCACACCTGCCAGAGCTGCGGCGCGAAGGCGCCCGACGTGAAGCTCGAACCCGACCATGTCATTCCGACAGCGCTCGGAGGGTCGGACGAGCCCTCGAACCTGCGGACGCTCTGCGCGGACTGCAACTCAGGCAAGTCCGCCACCCCGCCCGACGCGGCCACGGTCGCCAAGGTGGCCGACGACGCCATGCGCTGGTCGCTGGCAATCCAGGCTGCGGCCGGCGACATGCTCGGCAAGCGCAAGGGGCGCGATGAGGCTCGCGCCGCATTCGACGCCAAGTGGAAGTCCTGGAGCGAAGGACGCCCAGCGTTGCCACGGCCGAGCGATTGGGAGACGTCAGTCGACAACTTCCTCAAGGCCGGGCTGCCTCTGCCTGTCCTGCTGGACTGCATTGGGATTGCCATGTCAGCGCGCCAGGTGAAAGCAGATGACGTCTTCAAGTACATGTGTGGAGCCGCATGGAAGGAGGTGGCGAAGCTCCAGAATGCTGCTCGAGCACATCTGCGGCCCGAGCCGTCCCCGCCGCCAGCCTCAGCCTCTCCGCGGCCTGAGCGCGCAGGGGAGGTGGTTGCCGCAGTAGTGGAGTTGTTCACCGATGAGGAATGCAAGACCTACGTGGTCGATCCCGTCGCCGCGTTGGATCTGGAGCTAGACGAAGAGGGCAGGTACCCCATCGTCGAGGCGGTGGAGAGCGTTCTGTGGGGGCTTCGCTCGGAAATCGACGCGCTGCAGGCACAGACGCAACGACTGCTTGAGGAACTTCCAGACGGCCTCGGTTGGCAGGCCATGAAGCTGGCTCGTTTCGAGCTCTACGACTATCCAGGTGCCGACTGGAGCAAGCACCTCTTCACTCAGTTCGCAGTCCATGCTGCCACCAGCTTGATCAAGGCGCGTAGGGCCCTCGAATACCTGAAGGACATGCCGCTCGACGAACTGCACGAGTGGGAGGAACTGGCAAAGAACCTCGACCTCGCCACATCAGACCCGAGATGGAGTTCCCTCCAGCTTGATCGGACCGTGCGACTGTTCAAGGTCGCCTCGATGGTGAAGGAAGTGCGAGAGCACCGGAGGTACTGGCCGCCCATGTGCTCGGCGGCCGGCAGGCTCATTCCTCTTTGTGCGGAGATCGCGACTCACGTGGGCGTTCTCGGCCACATGGACTGCTGTGTGGGGCAGAACGCCGCAGACCACGGGCACCCGTTGTGCGAGCGGCATGTCACCCAGTTGGTGGATGGCGAGTACGTCAACCGTCAGGGAGTCCTTGTCTCCCTCCTTGACTACCGGGAGATCGACACCTCGACGGAGTCCACGTGAGAGCCCGAAAACCGGCCCTGCTCCCGTAGGCCCATGTTCATGCACCACTAGCACAAAGGGAGACCTCGCAGAGGTGAACGATCAAGACGCCCTCAACGGCCTGAGCGATGGCACATTTCGCGCGTTCTGGCTCCGTGAGGTCCTCCGTACGGCGCAGATCACGGAGTCGGTGAAGATCCTCCTGATTTCGATGGGGCTGGAGGAGATGGATCCCTCCGGCCGCGTCTCTGTGCCTCGCGTGGACCTTGCGGGTCGCATCGGGCGGGCGCCAGCGCGTGTGTCGGAACGGATCACGGAAGCGGTCGAGATGGGCTTTCTGATCCGGCTGTCGGCAGGCAAGAAGAGGCACACGGCGGTGTACGCCGCCGCCGTAAAAGGGTCCGCATGTTCGGACCTTATTGAGGGGTCTCCTGAGGCTGGGAAGGGTCCGGCTATGCGTACCGAAAGTGAACACTTTGGGTCCGATCTGCAGGACGCTATAGCCGAACCAAAGGGTCCGCCTAGCCGTACCGAAACAATGTTTGGGTCCGATCTGCAGGACGCTTTAGAGACCGATGAGGTCCGAACAGGCGGACCGAATGACAAAGAAAAGGGTCCGCATAAGCGGTACGCCAAGGTAGTAGGGGGTGTGGGGGAGGAAGTTCCCCCACGCCCCGACGGTGAAGATTTCTTGAAAGTCGATGAAGCCAGCGCCGAGGCGGCGCCCAAGCGCAAGCGCAAAGCCGCCAAGCCTAAGGACCCCAAACCGGCGGTCCCGAAGACCTCGCTTCCCGCGGACTTCACAGTCACCGACGAGATGAGGGCGTGGGCGCTCGAAGAGGTTCCGTTCGTTGACATCGATCTCGAAACCCAGCTGTTCATCATCCACTTTCTCGACAGGCCCGAGATCAAACGGCCTGGCTGGGAGCGGTCCTGGCATGCGTGGATGCTCCGCCAGAAGGGCTGGGCGCGCGACCGCCCGAGCAACGTTCGCCAGCTCCGGCCGCCGGGCTCCGTGACGGCACTGACCCGTTCGACCACCGATGAGCGGGTGGCTCAAGCCCAAGCTCTCAAGGCCAAATTCGCCTCCCAGCAGGCACAACATCCCCCGACGATCCAAGGAGAGATCACGAGATGACCCCCGAAGAGGTGATTGATCTACTCACCACCGCCGCCGCGTACGACCGGCGGAAGGTCGGCGAGGCCGACGTGGTCGCCTGGCATGCGGCCGTCAAGGACCTGGACATCCTCGATGCTCAGGACGCAGTGGTGGGGCACTACTGCGAGAGCACCGACTGGCTGATGCCCGCCCATGTCCGCAAGCGGGTGAAGGCGATCCGTGAAGCGCGGCTGGCGCGGGAGATCGTGCCGGCGCCCGACGCCGAGCTGGCCGACGAGCCGGGCCCGTACCTGGAGGCGATCCAGGACGCGGTGAAGAAGCTGGCCCGCGGCTTCTCGCTGCCGAAGCAGATCGCGGCGAAGGTCGAGCCGTCCGAGGAGTACATCGAGGAGCGCGGCGAGGATCACAGTCCGATCCGGATCGAGGCGTTCCGGGTGGCGTGTCCGTGGCCGCCGTGCCGTGCCCTGCCTGGCGCGGTGTGCGTGGACGCGGACGGGCGCCGGTTGTCGGTTCCGGCTCATGAGGCGCGTCTTCGGGCGGCTGGTCTGCTCGAAGGTGACGGGCAGCCCCGGGCGATCGGGGACGCGTCATGAGCGACTTGGACAAGGCCACGCGGGAGGCCGTTGCTGCTCTCGTCTACCGGCTCCGCCAGCGCGACGAGGCCAGCGGCGAGGACCGGCCCGACGTGGAGCCGTTCGCGCAGGAGTACATCCTGGCGCTGCGGTTGCGCGGTTGGCGTCCGACGCCGGCGCAGGCTCCGATCTCGTGGGGTCCGCCGGTTGGCCGCGGGGTCGATCCGGAGCGGCACGCCGACGAGCTGGAGGCGGCGCGGGAGGCGTGTGCTGCGGCTGCTTCCAGGCTGAAGGCCGACGAGAACGCGAGCACGCCGTGACCGCCACCACCTACCGCCAGGTGTGCGGCACGCATCTCGGGCTGATCGCGCACTCTGCGGCGGAGGAGCCGCTGTGCGGGGAGTGCGCTCACGCCGAGCTGGTGCGGCGGGTGAGCGTCGAGGCGTGGCCGGTAGGCGTACGGCATCCCGCTCGGCGGCCGATCTCGCGGCGTCAGGCGGAGGAGAACCTAGCCCAGCTCGTCGCCGAGATGGCCGACGGGTCCGCAGCCGAGCTGGTCAGCCCCGGATCGCCAGACCCGATCGAGGAGGCGCTGTGACACCTCGACCCTCCGCCCGCCCTGCCCCGTACGCCGCCGTGGCCGGCCTCCTGGTCGACCTCCCGACGCTGCTGCGGGAGGCGCGTGAGGACCGCGAGCTGAGCCTTCGGTCGGCGGCAGAGCAGATCGGCTACTCGCGGTCGACGCTGGGCCGTATCGAAGCCGGGGAGTGTTTCCGCGTGGACATTGCGGTCGCTGTCCTGCGGTGGCTCGGCACCCCTGGAGCGCAAGACCGGAAGGAGGGCTCGTGAACGATCAGCCCACCCCGTACCCGGAGCTCGCCGAGGTGCTGACCTCGTTGCCGATCCTGGTGCGCGAGATGCGGCGGGCACGCGGACTATCCCAGCGGGCCGCCGCCGAGCAGATCGGTGTCAGCTTCTCCACCGTCTCCCGATTGGAGAACGGCGAGGACCTGGTGATGTCCAACGCGTCACGGGTCCTGTGCTGGCTCGACTCCCGCTCTGGACTGCCGGACCGCCCAAACAGTCCACAACCTGTGCAAACGCCTGGGGATGGCGGCGCATCAGCCGTTAACCGGACAGACACGAAGGAGACCAGGTGACCGCGACCCGCGTCGAGATCTGGCACTGCGACGCAACCGCCTGCGCTGCCAGCGCGCCCGCAGGAACCGACGACTGGTTCAGTTCCCTGTACGTGGATGGTTGCCCCGTCCACGCCGAGATCGTGGCGGCGCACGAGTTCAACCTGACCTACGACACCCGGGGGCGTGGCTCGCGAGCGACGACCACCGTCTCCCTGACGTGCCGCTGCGGGTGGGTGCCTCCATCTCGCTGGACTCAGGGTTCCACCGAGCTCCTGATCAGCGAGCACCTCGCTCATGTCCGCGAGGTCACGACGGAGGCGAACCGTGCTCAAGATCAGCCTTCGTAGGCGGCAGGGCTGGGAACTGGCCAACACCGCCCGCCGCAATCAGAACCGCTCGCACTGGTACCGGCTGCTGGGGATGCGCCGATGGGCGCTGATCCTCATGGTCGCCGACGACACCTTCGTCAGCGAAGCCGATCCGAGCAACATCCCGCCAGAAACGATCCCCTAGGAGAGCCGAGATGGCCGACAACACCAAGATCGAGTGGAGCGATGCGACGTGGAACGTCGTCATCGGCTGCGACCGGGTATCTCCTGGCTGCGGCATGCCCCGTTTCGACGGGGACGACCCAGGTGGCTGCTATGCGATCACGCAGGCGCACATCCGCGCCGCGAATCCGCACCCGAAGGTGGCCGCCGCGTTCGCTGGCCTCACCGAGCGCACCGAGAAGGGGATCGACTGGACGGGCAAGGTAAACCTCTTGGCGGATCGGCTTGACCAGCCGCTCAGGTGGCGCAAGCCCAAGCGGATCTTCGTCAACAGCCTCAGCGACCTGTTCCACGAGCGCGTGCCGGACGAGTTCATCGCCCGAGTGTTCGCGGTCATGGCCAACGCGCCACAGCACACTTTCCAGGTGCTGACCAAGCGCCACGCTCGGATGAAGAGCCTGCTCAACAAGGCCGACTTCCGGTTGATGTGCGAGGCGGCCGAGGCCGATCTCATGAACGACGAGGCGTCACCGATCTCCGGCCCGCGGCGCCGTGCATGGCAACGGCAATGGTGGAGCAACTTCGCCAAGCCGCTCCGCAACGTGTGGGTGGGAGTCAGTTGCGAAGACCAGAAGTGGGCCGACATCCGCATCCCCGCCCTGCTCGACACCCCGGCCGCCGTCCGGTTCATCTCCGCCGAACCCCTCCTCGGCCCCATCGACCTGTTCGGCCCGCTCGTCCATCCCGGACACAGGCCCCGGCTGACGTACTGGCTCGACGGGCGCCCCGGGTGGGGCGCGGAAGAGACGACCGCAACGGGCTTGACCACGCAGCGGCTCACCGTGGGGCCCCGCCTCGACTGGGTCATCGCGGGTGGCGAGTCCGGCCCCGGTGCTCGGCCGGCGCACCCTGATTGGTTCCGGCAACTCCGCGACCAGTGCCAGCAGGCGGGTGTCGCCTACCTGTTCAAGCAGTGGGGCGGGTGGGCTCCCACCGGTCTGAAGGGCATCGGCCGCTCCCCGAAGGGCCACGCGCTCGTCGGCGACCCGGTGGACGAGCACGGGCACCGCATCGAAATGGCCCGCGTCGGCAAGAAGGCCGCCGGCCGCCTGCTGGACGGCCGCACCTGGGACGAATTTCCGACCGTCACGCCGCAGGAGGTGGCTCTCCATGGCTAGCACCGAGCCCGCGACCGAGGCGGTCGCTGTCGACTTCGACCTGCCGTACCTGGGCTGGTTCGACCACTACCAGTTCGGCTGGCAGGCGGCCATCGTCTACCAGCGCAACGGCGAGCGTGTGGCCTACCGGCTGGGGGAGCCCCTCCCGTTCGAGCGGGCCACGGAGATGTGCCGGGTGCTCGCCTCGGTGACCGGCGTACAGGTGGCTGGCGAGCTGAGCAAGCGCGGGTTCCTGCCCGTGTCGATGGGCGCTCCGTGACGTGGCCGTTCCGCCCGTACCCGTGGCCGCGCACGCCGGGCTTCTGGGATGTGGCCACGGTCGTGGACGAGGCGCCGACGGCGGCCGAGCAGGTCGACGAGGCGGACGGGGTGTGGCCGTTCGGAGACGCCGACGTCGCGGTGGAGGCGTGCGTTCTGGACGACCTGGCCGCGCTGACGACGGTTCACGGACCGTGGGAGGCGGCGAACCTCAGGTTCAACCCGATCGGCGAAGGAGACCGACGATGATCCCGAGCGAGTGGCGTACGGCCAGCGACTGCAACGGCGCCTCGTCCTGCGTCGAGGTGGCTTCCGTCGCTGGCAGCGTCTTGGTGCGGGACTCCAAGCTCGGCGACGCCTCGCCCATCCTGCGCGTCCCGGTTCCCTCGTGGTGGTCGTTCCTGGCCGCAGTCAAGACAGGCCAGACGCTCACCTACGGCGGAGTCCTGTGGGTGGCGGATGTCGACGCCGGCTGGCTGGTGTGGCTGCGGGACGAGCCGGATGTGACGCTGTGGTTCGACCGGGCGGAGGTCGCTGCGTTCGTCGCCGGGGTCCGCGCTGGCCAGTTCGAGGTCGTGTCTCTCGCATCCGGCATGCACGGCTCGGACGGAACCGGCCGTGCGCGCGCCTCTGAGCCACCACTGACGGCTCTGTAGGCGCTTCGGGTCTCGTAGGTCGTCCGGGGTTTCCCAAGGGGTCTCTACGGCCCTCTGGGGCGCTCGTCAGTTCGAGATCAAGATCAACATACGAACTCAAGATCGATAAGAGGAGTGGAAAACATGTGCATCTGCGGCAACAGGCCCTGCACCTGCCCCCGCTGCGGCGTCTGCGGGAACGTCACCTGCACCTGCCCGACCAGCAGCACGGAGGCAAGTCGATGAGCGACCTCACCAAATGGCCGCGCCTACTCGTCACCGGCGAGAACGTCACCCGAGAGCAGGCCAACGAGATCCTCATCCGCACCGACGGCTTGAACCCATGCATCAACGACAGGGTGTGGGAGCGCACCGTCAAGGACCTCGCTGAGGAGTTCGGCCGCCCACGCCCCTACGACTACAGCCGCACCAGCGACAACCCGGAGTCCTGGCGGGAGCATTACGCCGCCGACCAGGCATGGAGAGCCCGAATGGGCCTGCTGGATCTGCACTACCTGAGAAACGCCCGCATCGCTTCCTCGTGGATCGGCGGCCCGCACGGCTGGTGCGACTGGGAGGGCCGGATCGGCTGCTCCAACTACAACATCGGCAAATGGCCGTCCGTCGAAGAGGTCACCGAAGACTGGACCGCCATCGCCGAGGCGTTTCCGTACCTGGCCCTGCACGCCCAGCTCGTCACCGACGAAGGCGAAGGCACGGTGGCTGCCACGTGGGCGGTCCGAGACGGCAAGGCCGCACTCGTGGAGCCCGCCGGCCAACTCGCCCCGGTCCCCTCCGACGATGTTGCGGGGATGGTGTTCGGCCTTCTCTACAGCGCCGACCGGGAGCGCGGAGTGTCCATCAACCGGCTGCGTGAAGCGCTCGCCCAGGTCGCCGCTCAGCAGTCCGGAGAGGCGGCAACCCGATGACCGTCTCGCTGCCGATGCTGATCGAAGCGATCGAACTCGTGGTCAACTCCGGGTCGGCTGCCCGATTCCAGCGGAAGATGCGGGTCGGGTTCGCCACCGCAGGCAAGCTACTCGGCCGCCTGGAGGATCTCGGCGTCGTCGGCCCCGAGAAGGCCGGCGGCCGTCGAGCCCGCGAGGTCCTCGTGAAGCCGGACGACCTGCCGAGCTTGCTGGCCGAGGTACGGGCCCCACGCGAGGTCGCTGCCGACCAGCCCGGGGAGGCGTCCTGATGCCAGCGGATGTCCGCTCCCAAGCTTGCGCCTACGCCCGTAACGGCCGAGTCGCGGTCGTCTCCGCCTCGCCGGCTGAGGACGCGGGCAGGCGGGCAGGTCACGTCATCGCGTACGTGGCCGGCCAGTCGGGCACCTATCAGGTGACGTTGGGTCGGCGGGGCTGGTCGTGTACGTGCGGGGATGCCGGCTCGTGCCCGCACGCTGCGGCAGTCCAGTTGGTGACCGGTCATGACGGGCTCGCCCGTAAGCCGGGGGAGTCCCGGTGAAGGGCTACTCCCCGGAGGGCTCGGAGGCCCGCTGGCTGGCGATGAGCCAGGCGCGGATCTCCTGCCAGCACCAGCCGGGCACGCCATTCACGTGGGCGATGGGTTCCGGCATGGGGATCTCGCGGGGGCGTAGGCCGGAGCGCGTGGGTGAGCCCTTTGCTACCCAGGCGCGGCGGTACTTCTCCCAGTTGCGGACGGTGCTCATGGGGAACTCGACGCCGAAGTCCTTCAGGGCGTGCTCGATGATCTCGGCGTATCCGACGACGTCGTGTCTGTGGGTCACGTGATCAGCGTACCTTCCTTGGCGGTCCGGTCAAGCCGCTTGTGGCTTAGTCACGTTTAGATCTCAGGCAATCGACTAGACTATGGAAGGCTTGACGGCTAAGCCAAATCTGGTAGTTTCAAGTCATCAGCAAGAGCGACCAGGGAGTACGAGATGACCGCGACGATCGAGGCCAGCGAGACGATGACCGCCCGCGAGATCGCCAAGGCCCTCGGTGTCGGCACCCGCACCCGCAAGTTCGTTCTGCGCGACGAGTACGGGATCGAACTCCGCGACGGCAGCCGCCGCTACGCCAAGGTGCTGGCCGCGCTCTCCCGCAGCGACATGTCCGACCTGCCCATCCGCATCCACACCGTCGCCTACGCCCTCCGCAAGTGCATGGTCTCCGGTCGCATGAACGCCGCCTCCGAGAACCGCATCGCCGACTACAGCCCCTACCAGCTGTGCGCCTTGGTCGCCCGGATCGCCAGCGAATGCCCCGAGACCACGATCGGCGGCATCTGCGACGGCTGGCTGCTCGCCAACCACGCCGACCTGTAGCAGCCCTCCGGCCCGGGGCGACCCGGGCCACCCCAGTCCGACCAGCAGTCACCCGGAGTGCGAGACCCGGGACGGACGCCAGAGCAAGACCCCCGGCAACAAGGAGATGAACATGACCACCGTCGTCGACCTCGGCACCCTCAACCGCGACCGTCAGGGCCGCTTCGCCAAGGTGTTAACCCTCCAGTACGACACGCATGTCAAGGGGAGCGTCGCGGTCGTCAAGCTTGTCCGCCACCTGCCCGCCTCCGGCGTCGAGATCGTCGGCAGGGTCCTCGCGAAGGTTTCCGAGGACGTCGCCTGGAACATCGAGGTCCTCGACTCCGACGGCAACGACTGCACGTTCGACTTCGAGTGCTTCCAGGGCTGACGGCATGATCCCCAGCCTGATCCTGGACCTGCCCGCCGCCCCGGCCCGGCCGGACGACGTGACTCCCGAACTGATCGCGACCCGCGTGGCGGAGGGTCACACCTGCGTCCGCTGCCTCAAGACCGCGACCAACGCCTATGTCGTCCACACCGACGACGGGGGCCGCTGGATCGACCTGTGCCAGGTCGACAGCGACGCGTTCATCCACTGGGCGGACCGGCAGATCGTCGTCATCGAGTTGCCGACCCCGGCCAACCCGAACCCGGAGCCGCCCGCCTCGCCGCTGCTGGCTCTCGCTGAGTTCCTCTCCACCCGCTGACCTTTCCCGGCCCCGGAACCCCTCTGGGGCCACACCCAAACCCGCGACGAGCAAGGAGCCCACCGTGCGGACAACCCTCACTCCCGAAAAGCTCACCGACCTCGCGCCTGCTGATCGCGAGAGGTTCGCAAACGATCTGGAGTTCCTCGTCGACAGGCTCGAAGGGGTGGCCCTCGCTGAGGCTGTCGTGAGGCAGATGCAGCGGTTCGGCCTCGCCTGACCCCCTTTTGGCCCGGCTCCTCCTGTCGGGCCACCCAACCCCCTGGAGATCGACATGAGCACCGAGACCGTAGACCTCGCCGCGATCGACTTCGACGAGCTGCACGAGACCTACCTGTCCCATCCCAAGCTCTGCCCGTGCGCCCGGTGCGCCGAGATGGATCGGCGATTGGGCGCGATGTGCGTCCACCCAGGTTGCCGCAAGCTCAGCGCACCGGGGAGTTGGCGCTGCGGTGACCACCCGTCCACGACTCGCCTGCACGTCGCGAACTGACCTTCCTGTCTCCCGGCTCCTGCCGGGAAGGCCGACCTACCCCTGAACTAAACGGAGATCGACATGGGTAACTCACCGAGCGCCGCACTCGCCTACGGCTACGACCTGGGCGGCGAGGGCTGGAAGTTCCGCGAGGTCGACGAGTACGGCGGCATCGACGCCGAGAAGGTCACCTGGTACGACGACAGCGAAGACGCCGACGACTTCATCACGCAGGCGGAGCGCCACCTGCTCGCCGCTGCGGGCTTCACTGAGACCTGGGAGACCAGAGTGGGTGACGGCTTCTTCAAGCGGGAGAGCGCGGCTAAGGAACGTCTCGGCGTCACCTTCGAGCGCTACAGCTACGGCGAGGACCCGATGTACGTCCTCGCCGCCAAGACGATCAGCGTCGGCGACGACCAGGCGCTGGTGATCGGCAAGCAGGACGTGGCCCCGGACCTCGGCCAGTTCCTGGAGTGGAACCGCACGCTCAAGGCGGCACTGGACACACTCGGCATCACTCCGGAGCAGGAGAGCCCGAGTTGGCTGCTCTGCGCCTACTACAGCTGATCGCGGCTCTCTCCTCCCGGCTTGGACGGGCAGCCTCAGACGCAGGAGGGAGCACCAGACCCAAGACCATCGACGACAAGGAGACTTGGGATGGCCAAGCGCCGCCTCACCATGACCGCCGTACAGGACGCGATCCACGAAACCAAGACCGGGCCGTTCGTCGATCGGGTGCTGCCGACCGTCCGGCTCGATGACGGCCGCCAGTTGGTGCGTGTGATCCTCTGCGACTGCTACGACGACCCGCGCTCTACGCCCGCTGGGGAGGCGCTGATCGGCAGTCTGGAGGCGTCCGGCTGGGTCGTCACCCACAGACACGGCCGCGCCTACTCCACGCTGACCGTGTGCGAGCCGGTCTCCGACGCTCCCAAGGAGAGCTGACCCGTGACGACCACGATCGACGATCTTCTCGGCCGCATGTGGAGCGACGAATCCGACACTGTCGCCGAACTCCAGCCGGACGGCTCCCGGACAGTCACCGGCCGGCAGGGACGCTACAACCGCAACCAGGCCATCACCGCCATGGTCCTCGCCGAGTCGTACGCGGCCGGCAAGACGGCCGATGACCCGTTCGTGCAGGGATGGGAAGCCGAGCTGAAGGAGCCCCACCATGGGTGAGACCCCTAAGCCGCAGCGCATCCAGAGGAGACGCACGAAGGGCTGGACCATGCCGGAGGGCGCCGTGTATGTGGGCCGCCCAACCCGCTTCGGTAACCACATCCGCATCACGCGGAGGAAGTTCGACGACGAACGCAACCCGATGTGGCACGTCACCGGCAGCCCGCGCTATCTGGACGGCCCAGCGTTCAACCTGCTCTTCACCGCCAGGGTGGAGGCAACGAAGCAGTTCGAGGCCGACCTCCTACGGTGGCGAGACATCGAGTACCCGTCCATAGAGGAGATTCGCGCCGTACTAGCGGGGCGCGATCTTGCGTGCTGGTGCCCTCTTCCCGAGTGGCCTGAAAGCGACTGGTGTCACGCGCGGGTCTTGCTGGAGATCGCGAACGGAGAGCCCGATGCCTGACATCCCTGAGCCCGCGTTTGAGACTCCCTTTGAGGGAGCCAACACAGTGTCAGCAGACTCAAAGGACGAGGAAGCCGTACAAGCCGCAGCCGAGGTGTCAGACGGCGCCATGCCCTGCCCCGTCCCGAACCCGGACAACGGCGACCCGTGCATCAAGAAGATCCCGAACGGCTGGCGCGCCGATGAAGGCCACGGCGGCGGCCACATGTGGATGAGCCCCGAAGCGGAAGCGATCTTCGACGGCGGCCACTACGACGCCACAGCGGCGCTGTCCGGCCAGCCGTTCGAGGGGCACCTGCCGCAGGCCTGCCACGCTGGATGCCCGCACTGGAGGCAGCCGTGACTCCCGTTGAGGTGATCGAGGCCGCTCTCCGCGAGCATCTGAGGCTGAGGCTGGGCAAGCGCGCCCTCACCGACGCCATGCTGGACAAGCCGATCATGCTGTCCGGGAGTGAGGCAGCGGACGCGGCCAGGATCGCTGTGGACGCTCTGGCCGGCGCAGGGCTGGTCGTCGTATCCGCTGAAGACCTCCGCACGTACGTCGTCGACGAGGAGCCGCTCTTCAGCGACTACGTGAGCGCCCAGGCCCGCCTCCGTGCCGCCCTACCCGAGGAGAAGACTAATGTCTGACGAAATGAGCAGGCGGTACGCCGACGCGCTCGCTGTCACCAACACGCTCGACGAAATCGACCTCGAATTCACGCTCCAGCTCGTGCTCGGTCTGCGCGAGGAGGAGGTGGCGAAACTGCGTGAGGAGCGAGACCTTGCCATCGCCCACGACCGTCAGCCCTACCCAACAGCGTGGGCGTACGAGCAGGTGTGCAAGGCCCGCGACCGGTGGCAGGAACGCGCCGAGAGTGCCGAGGCAGCCATCGCCCGCGTGCGTCGCCTGTGCGAACTCACCATCGCCGCATCCTGTCGCGTCCAGGCCATAGATCAGGCCCGAGACACCCTCGCCGCTCTCGACGACCACCGGGAGGTCGACCATGGCTAACCTCCGCCGGCCTGGTGGCCGCTGGCGTCTCCTCGTACACGAGTGGCTTGGCAAGCAGCCTGGCAGCGACGTCCGGTACGGGACCTCCCACCACGTCTCCAGCGCCCCAGGCCAAGACGGGGAGCACTCCAAGCACCACCACCTGGCGAACACCGAGTTCGATGAGCTGGTGGTGGGCTCGTGGTTGCATGTGGAGCAAATGGATGCGCACGTCTACTGGATGAACGTCGGCGGAGTGACCTTGAACGTCCGAGTGGATCGCGACGGGCGCCCACAGCGAGTCTCCGTGTACGGCCCCGGCGGCTACGCGTCGTCGGAAGATGGAGTCGAGTACGAGCTGACCTGGAGCCTGCCGCCTGAGACACCAGCCCTACCTGAGACGGGCTGTGACCGCTAGCGTCGGCCGTGGAGAGAGATTCCCGAGGAGGACGGGTAATGATTGCTGCTAACTGGGAGATCATCGCCAAGGTTGAGCCCCGTCTCGCCGACCTCGACCGACTTGTCCAGCAAGCCGTTCAGGGTGTCGCCGACGACGACACTCGATGGTGTGCCAACAGCTTCTTCCACAGCTCCATCAAACCGTTCATTCGTCACTTTGTAGGTTGGGGCCGTGGCTATCCGACCCAGGAAGCTCGGCCGCCAGGCGACTCGTGGAAGCCGATCACGTTCGACCATTACCTGAACGGTGAAGAAGACAAACTGCGCCGGCCGGCCACCAACGAGTTTGAGGAGATGCTGCGCACCCCGGATGCGTATGACCTCGTCTACGAGCGTCTCTACGCTCACCTGCCCGGCTGCCGTAGCTGCAGTTGCATGTAGCCGGATGGACGAACCCCTGACCCTCGACCTGGATGAGTTCTTCTCGCGCCAGCATGTGACCAGGTGCGCGGCATGTAAACACCGGCTGCGCACCGAGGCGTCACGATCTCTCGGTCTCGGGCCGGACTGCGCATCCAAGCTCGGCCTCACCCCGCGCCGGCCGATACGGATCACCGGAGTACCCGCGGGGTGGAACTGCTACGGACAGACCGACCTACTGGAGGAGGCGCACCCGATGGAGATCGTCAGGCCGAACGAGCCCTGGACAGTGGAGCTCTACAACGGCGAAAGATTGATCGACGCCACAACGTTGGCGGAGGAGCTGGGCGAAGTCCTGACGTGGGCGCATGCACGCTGGTACGCCCGTCGGGTAATGCTCGGCTCCGAGATTACGGTCAGGCTCTCGCAAGGTGACCGCACGTGGGATCACGAGGAGGTGGCCGCTGAGTACGACCGCCGTTTCGCATCTGCAATCAACTCTTGGCACATGACCACCCAGGAACAGTTGGACGCCTTCGAGCAGAAATACGGACCAAGGGAGGACAATCGGCCGGACGCGACCGTCCACCGGATCTTCCCTCCGCCGGAAGGAAAGGCGCCGTGAGCACCGATCGCACCGCCGAATTGCAGACGGCGATCGACTCCGCCGACCACGAAGGGTTCACCTCGCTGGAAGAGGCCGCCGCCGATGAGCTGATGCGCTTGTGGGGCGACCTGCACGAGGCGATGTGCGCCGCTCGCAACGGCTGCTGGTCGGTCGGCTGCGAGAACACCGCCCACCGAATCGCTGTCCTCACCCGAGCGCTCGGCAAGGCGACCCCGTGGCAGGAGGTCCAGATAGAGCTGCTGGAGACGGGCATCTACCAGGTGTTCCACGACCTGGCGGGCGTGCCGTACGAGGAGCCGGACATGGACGTGATCGCCCGCATGCGGGCAGAGCGGGAAGCAAGCCTCGCCCAGATCCGCGCCAGGCCGCGCATGACCGTCAATGTCTACCCCCGCATGGAACCGGACCGCAGCATCAACCCCGACTGGTTCAGGCGGCGGCCGTGATCTGGGACCGCACCTACCAGAAGATCAACGGCGACCAACTGGTCACCGACTTCAAGGAGTTCTCCATCAGCTTCGAGCCCGCGCTGAGCAGCCCGTTCATCTGGATGAAGAGCAAACCTGGCGCGTTCCGGCCGACGTGGGATCTGCGGATCTGGCCGTTCAACATCCACTCCCATGGCAAGCGGGCGAGGTGACCACCATGAGCGAAGGAGAGTGGTGGGCGCTGGCGACCGCCCTTTTCAAGGACGAGCAGTAGTCAACCGTCCGATCATGGACACGACATGCCAATGTGGGATAGTGCACCACCAAAACCGCCCCCCACAGCACACCAAAACCCTCCGCGAAACCGCAGCACAGATCGCGTTCCCCGACTGGCGACCGCACCCCGACGACTGGACCAGCCTCCACACCGGCTTTGACCACGGCGACCCGTACACGGAGGTGGCCGTCTACCGAGACCGCACCCGCGTCCACTACGCCCGCATCAGCGGCGACGACCTGAAGCCGTTCTGGGAGCGCATTCTCGCCACACACACCACGCAGTGAGACGATTGCTGCCGATCCCACGTCCCGACATGCGCCAGACTCTCATCTGCGATAATGATCGCACGATGCACGATTCTCTCGCCCTCATCACCCGCCATCCCCGCCTGCCCGGTGTAGAGCTACACCACGGGCCGCGCTCGGGCGAGTCCTACCTGATCGCTGTCGGCGTCCGCCTGGACGGCAACCAGCTGATCGATGTGGGAACGTGGCTGATCGAACACGGACAGACAGCCGACCAGCGAAGACGGTAAACGACAGACGGCCTCCCGCCCGCCAGCGAGAGACCGCCCACAACCCCACCAGACCCCACAGGCTCACAGGTCTTCCCGCACAGCGTACTGATCGGGGAGGCCAAACCGTGTGGATCCACTCAGACCCGAACGCCGACGACGGCCACTGGCGCGACAACGGCCAGCGCGAATGCGCCCGCGGCGACCGATGCTCCGACCCGCGCCTGGTAGCGCAGGGCGCCAAGACGGTCCGTCTCCCGGCCCTCACCTATCAGGCGTTCTGTCACCAGGACCGCAACGCCGTAGCGAAAGCCCTCAACGATCTGCCGATGCTGTTCGTGCGCGTCCACCAAAGGCTCGACAAGACGTTCGCCGCAGCTGGGGGAGGACCGATCGTCGCCATGTCGAAGACCGCGCCCGTACCTCTGTCGCTGCCCGCGGACGAACTGCTGCGGCTCCTGCTCGCCACGCTCGTATCGTGGGAAGAACGAGTCCGTACTGTGGCACGCCTCGCCGCGCTGGACACCGTGACATCCCGGCGCCGGCGTGATGGTGCGATCCTCACGCAGGCGTGGACGATCCTCGCCGCCCACCTCGACGCGCTGCTCGCCCTGCCCGCCGAACCAATGCCCCGCGGCGACAGCATCGAAGACCTGTCCGGAGTCGACGCCGGCCTCGAACTCCTGCATCTGGCCTATCGGTGCCGGGCGTTCCTGACCGACACCAAGCAGGCGGCACGTCACCTGTCCGGCGTGTACTGCGATTGCGGGTTCGCGGAGCTGTATGAGGTCCTCGACGATGATGGGCGACCCGACGGAGCTCGTTGCCGTACCTGCCGCTGCGAGTACGACCAGGAGGAGTACAGCGAGCTAACCAAGGTCCGGGCCGAGCCGGTGAAAACCTACCGGCGGGGCGGCGTTCGAGTCGCCTTACTGGACGATGCGGGCAGTAGGCGAGCCTGAACCGTTGAACTGTGGTCGCCGCCCCGCCACGTCGGCGGGATGGGCGGCCACGAAACCCGCGCTCCGGCGCGCCATAGTTGGCGTTTCGGCTGGTGACCTGTTATAAATCGGAATCAAGGTGGGATCAAAGGCTCTCAGGCGCGGACGTGTCGGGGGCCTTTTCGCATGTCTGGGGGTGTCCAGCATGCCCGACCGTCCTGAGCGGATCACGATCGCCGCCGCCGCTGTGCGTCTCGGCAAGCCGGAGCCGACCGTCCGCGTCTGGGCTTCCCGGCATCACGCCCGCAAACTGCTCAAGCTCGGCAAGACCGCCTGGTACGACTGGCTGGACATCGCCACGATCGCCCGCCAACTCCATCGCGGCGAGCCTGTGCCGTCCACTCCGGAGGAGCGCGACGAACTGCGCGCCTCTCTTTCCGCTGCGGCCTAGAGGCCGCTAGACATCCCAAGAACGCGCGCTCCTGGTGCAAGGAGCGTGCCCGCTCCGCTGTTTCCCTCCCCCGTGGGAGACAGCGTGGAGCCCCACCCGGTGTCGGTCTGGTCTGCGGGATCTGAGGGGTCCACGGGCGTAGGCCAGGCCGTCACCACCCCCAAGAGCGCGTGCCCAACTCCCCGCGTGGGGGGTCACCAGGGAGCTGGGCGCGCATCAACCTCCAACCCCCTGGAGATCACGTGGACAGCGTGAAGCCGTACCTGGTAGTCGACACCAGAACGAGCAGCGGCAAGGACAAGAGTCACCACCCGTATGAGGCGTTCCTGAAGTGGCTGCGAGCGGAAGGCATCGACCCCGAGAAGGGGAACCGGTGCGAGGTGTACGAAGGCCGCGACGGGAAGCCGCCGTACGCGATCGTTCACCTCTTCGAGGTCGACGCGGACGGACGCAAGATCTTCGACGAGGTCACCGGCGAGGCGGTCACCTACGCCGACATCGTGGCCCTGTCCTCGCTGCCGCCCTCGTGGGAGGTCTGATGCCCGCGATGCCTGAGCCCTTGCGAGCACTTCGTCTTCCTCGTCATCACATGGGGCGACTCTCCGCCCACCTGGGACGGCAGCGACAACCGGACTCTCTTCGGCCCGTACATCGTCCGTGAGGACGGCTCTCACCTCTCTGAGATCGAGGAGGTGGCACGCGGCTGGAAGCGCGACCACCCGGACCTTCCCGGTATGGCCTTTATCTATTTTCCACTGAGCCGACCCGGTTCGAATAGCTGTTCGACCCGCTCGGTATCCTCGACGGCATGCAGGGCGACCCTCCGTCTGTACGACTTCCCGGCCATCCTTCCGGAGCAGGCTTCCTGCTGGAGTGGCGCAAGAACGCGGACGGCGCCAGGGAGTACCTCGTCGAGATCGTGGAGATCTCGTCTGGCTACCGTGGCGGCCTTCAGGAGCCGCGCCCGGTCTGGTTCCAAGCGGACGAGGTCGAGCCGATCTCCGGCGAGGACTACACGCGGGTGCCGCGCACACGCACCGACAGCTGAGGGTGGTGGCCGCGTACAGCCAGTTCGGCAAGTGCCGCCTCCACGGCAGAAGACTGCGTCTCGCTAGACAGCGAGCCAAGGATGTCAGCGATCCTGCGGGACTGTTCGATCGCTCCGAGTTCAACGGCCGACGCGGCAAGCTCGCGTACTACCACCCGCCGATCTTCTGCTACGTCTTGGTTGGCCACCTGCTCTGCGAGCTCATCTACCTCTTCCCGCCGTGCGGCAGCGGCTGCGGCCAGATCGATCTGTCCGCCAGGGAACTGCAACGACGTGATGCGGTCGATCAACCTGCTGAACGCCGCGTTGTGCCGCCGCATGATCAGCCACACGGCGAGCACTACCGCGACTGGCCAGGCCAGCCCTGAAACCAGCCCGCTGATCGCTTCGATGAGTTTCGCCCACTCTTCCACCCGCTGAGCGTCCTCCAATGCCCGCCTCTATGCGGGCTCTTTCGCATGCCCGGAGGTGGTCGCGTGGCCCTTTCGCCGACCCGCTGGACCTACGAGAGCACGGGCCTGACCTACGCCGAGTGGCTGCGCGACAAGAGCCCGCAGACCCGCCCTCAGGGCTGGACCCACGCCACCCACGATCAGGTACGCGAAGGCCACGACCGCACTGGCCGGCGCTTCAAGGCGACCACCGACCAGCTCGGCAACGACGTGATCCAGCACGGCCGAGACCAGCAGAGCGTGCATATCAAGAGCCCCGAAACCATCTTCGCCACCATCCCGAAGGAGGGCTCTCGTGTCGAGCCTTGATCTTGCCGAGGAGCTAGAGGCTCGCGCCGCCGCGCTGCGAGCGGAAGCCCGCCTCGAAGACGACCTCGAAGCCGCCAAGCAGGAGTACGCCAACAGTCCGACCGAGCAGACAAGGGCGGCCAAGCAAACTGCCGCCGAGGCGCTGCGGGCCGCCCGCGCCGAGCGCCGCTCTGAGGGCGTCGTGGTCGGCGGAGACGCGTTCGTGGATGAGGAGGTTTAGCCGTGTCGATCACTCAGTCTGGCCTGTTCGTGGCCACGGTCGTCGACATCTACGACACCACCCAGCTCGCGGCCAACCTGGATGGCGACACCATCAAGGTCGCCCTGTACCCGTCAACGATCACTCCGGACTTCAATGCGGCGGCGGCGAGCGCCGCCTACGCGGCAGGCGTCTACTCCGGAACCGAACTGTCCGGCACCGGCTACACCGCTGGCGGGGCGACGCTAGGTTCCACCACGTTCACCGGCGCGTCGGGTATCGCCACGTTCGATGCCGCAGACACCTCGTGGACCAGCTCCACCATCACCGGTGCTCGCGGGGTTCTTGTCTACGACAACACCCTGGCGGGCAAGAACGCGTATGCCCTAGTCGACCTAGGTAGCTCGTACAGCACTTCCGCCGGGACGCTGGCAATCACCTGGTCGGCATCGGGGATCTGGCGGATCACTCTCGCCTAGCCTGATCTGCGTAAACGCCGCCTGACTCTGCCGCCGCCGGGCGGTTTTCGCATGTCGGGGGGTCGGCGTGCCTGCGGCGTACCGCTCCCACACCATCGCCGACAGCGGGACCACCCCGTACACGATCGCCAAACCGTCCGGCGTGGTCTCCGGAGACGTGCTGGTCCTGTGCCAGTACGCCGACTTCGGGGCGTTGACCGACATGGTCACCCCCTCAGGCTGGACGCAGATCGGCAGCGTCGACGCCGCCTCCTCCTCCGACCTGCACGGCAAGGTGTGGGTGCGAACGGCGGGCGGATCCGAGCCGTCCACATACAGCTTGTCTCACCACTCGTCCGCGTTCAGTGTCGGCATCCTGGTCGCAGTGTCGGGCGGAAGCGCACCGTCCACAACAGCGAACTCGACCTCCGGCACCGGCACCGCTATCGCCACGCCGGGCATCACCCCGACCGGGTCGACTGACCTGGAGGTCCGGTTCGCGGGCTGCAACGGCGCAGGCACCGTCCGGACGCTTACCGTTGCCGCGGGGTTCACCGAGCCTGCGTCGGCGGATGTCAACCACGGCGGCTACCCGACCGCGACGGTCGGCTATCGGACGCTGGTGAGCGGGAGCGCGACGTCCGCCGCGAACTTCACCGCTTCCGGCACGATCTCAGCAACGGCCCGTATCGGATTCACGCTGACGGTCCCGTCCGATGGCACGTCCGCTACCGCGACCCCGTCTGTGGTGTCGGCAACCGCGAGTATCCCGTCTGCGACGACCATCGCAGGCTCCACCGCTACACCTGCCGTGGTTGCGGCGGTCGCGTCCGTCCCCGCACCTGCGACGTCCGTCGGCGGCATCGAGTTCGTGGCCGCCTCCCACGCCGAGAGCCTCACCGGCGTCCTGCCTGCGGGGGCGCAACAGGGTGACATCCTGCT
>NZ_JBEZFW010000041.1:37273-42429 GCF_040649695.1 Nonomuraea sp. NPDC048901
GCGACGTCCGTCGGCGGCATCGAGTTCGTGGCCGCCTCCCACGCCGAGAGCCTCACCGGCGTCCTGCCTGCGGGGGCGCAACAGGGTGACATCCTGTGCTACCGGGCCGCCTCCTCGACGCTGGTGACCGCCCAGTCCGCCGCCGCCTCTGCGGTCGCGCCGTCCGTCACCACCACGGCCGCCAACTCGTGGCTCATCTGCCTGTACGCCGACGAGATCGTCCACGACATGACCGCCCCGTCCGGGATGACACTCCGGACACCGCCCTCGACGTTCGCGTACAACGCCGAAGCCGACCAGGTCATCAGCGTCGCCGGCGCGACTGGAACCCGCACGTTCGGCGGCACGAGCGGCCCCATCGGCGCCTGGTCGATCGCGCTCACCCCCACCACCGGCAGCGCCACCGCCACGCCTGCGGCCGTCACGGGCACTACCTCGGTCCCGTCGCCGACTCCCAGCGCCGGCTCGACAGCCTCACCGGCCGTCGTAGCAGCCACGGCGAGTGTCTCCGCTCCTGCGACCTCGGCCGGTTCCAGGGCCACGCCAGGCGTGGTAGCCGCCACGGCGTCGGTTCCTGGCCCGTCAACCTCGACGGGCAGCACGGCAAGCCCTGCCGTCGTTCAGGCCACCGCCAGCGTCCCTGCTCCTACACCGCACGCGGGCTCTACCGCTTCGCCCGCAGTGGTGCAGGCGACCGCGAGCGTGCCCGTTCCGACCGTCACAGCCGTCACAGCGGCCTCCCCGGCAGTCGTCACGGCCACCGCTTCCGTCCCCGCGCCGAACGTCTTCACCGGCTCTACAGCCGCCCCAAGCGTCGTCGGGGCCACAGCCATCATCCCGGCGCCCACCGCCTCCACCGGGGCGACCGCGTCTCCGGCTGTGGTTCCGGCGACCACCACCATCCCCACGCCGGCGACCGCGACGGGTTCAACCGCGAGTCCTCCTGCGGTCACAGCTGTTGCTGCGGTTCCAGCTCCGAGCGTGTCGGCTGGCTCCACAGCATCACCTGCGACGGTCCAGGCCACGGCGTCCGTCCTCGCCCCTACCGTGGCCACGGGACAGGTGGCTACGCCTGCGACCGTCACCGCGACGGCCGCCATCCCGGCGCCAAGCGTGGCCAACGACATGACCGCCACACCGGCGGTCGTCTCCGCAGTCGCGTCGATTCCATCACCGAGCGTCCAATCGGGCAGCTCGACGACCGCGTCCCCCAGCACAGTCCAAGCGTCGGCCTCAATCCCGGCTCCGGCCGTGACGGCTGGATCCACCGCGAGCCCGTCTGTGGTGGCCGCTACGGCTTCCGTAGGAGTCCCGGCGATCTCCGCTGGCTCGACGGCGTCTCCCGGCGTGGTGAGCGCTTCTGCGGCGATCCCGAGCCCAGACAGCAGTACGGGAGCCACAGCCACACCCAGTGTGGTGACGGCGTCGGCTGACATCCCGGCGCCCACCGTCACGGCCGGCGGCAACGCGACAGCGCAGCCCGCGGTCGTCACGACCACGGCCAACATCCCGGCACCATCGGCCGGCGCGAGCTCCACCGCCCTGCCCGCGGTCGTCCTTGCTACAGCCGCGGTACCGACACCGACCACCGCATCCCTGGTCGCTGCCACAGCGGCAGCCGTCCAGGCGTTCGCGTCCGTTCCCGCCGCGCTGATCTCCAGCACGGCACGGCCTCCCGTCGTAGCCGCGGTGGCGTCCATTCCGGCGCCGTCCGTTTCCACCGGCGAGCCTCCGCCGAGCCTCGACCATCTGGGCGGCTCTCTCGTCTCCGCTGCGACTCTCGGCGGATCCCGCCTCGCATCCCAAGGATTGGGCGGTTCGCGCCTGTCCGCGGCCGATCTGGGCGGACAGCAGCTCTGAGGAGGTGGCCATGCCCGACACGATCAACCTCACGCTCACGGAGGACGACGACGGGCAGGCCACCTTCCAGATCACATCCGGCGGAAGCCCGCTCGGGCTCGCCTCCGCCAACGTGTTCGCCGTGGTGAAGACCAGCCAGCATGTCGAGGATGACGCAGCCTCGGGCGTATACACGCTGACTGAGGGCTCAGGCGTGACGATCGTGGATGCTGCAGCGGGCACCATACGCCTCGACTTCCCGGACGCCATCACCGAGTCGCCGTCGATCTGGTTCTACAAGGTGCGCGTCACCGCTTCGAGTGTCACCGAGACAGCCATCACAGGATGGCTGAGCATCTCGGACGCCTGATGGCACGCAAGGCGCTGACCGTATGCTCCCGCCCCGGCTGTGCTGAACTCACCTCGGGCGGTCGCTGTGCTGGCTGTAGGAGCGAGGCCGAGCGGGCGCGTGGCAGCGCCTACGAGCGCGGCTACGGCGGACGCTCCTGGGACAGCGCCCGTAACGCGGTGCTCGTCAGGGATCCTCGCTGCGTCTGCCCCGACGCCGAGCACGGCCATGCCGCGCCCTGCGGGGCGCCCAGCAGGGTGGCGGATCATCACCCGCATGAACGCAAGGACCTGCTCGCCGCTGGCGTGAAGGACCCGGACGCACCGCATCGCATGAGGGGCATGTGCACCGACTGCCACAACCGCAAGACGGGATCCACGAGACCGGGCGGATGGAACGCAATCTGATCACAGCGGGCGAGAATCCGGACCTCAGGTCTTGGCTCAGCCGGGCTCTACACCTACCGACCGTAATCACCGCAGGAAACGGAGATCAACATGGACGTCCTGCTTCTGCTCGCCCTCGTCACTTTTCTCGCCGCCGCTGTCGTGGCCGGGATCCAGAAGTCGTGGGTCCTCGTACTCGTCTGCGCGGGCCTGTTCCTGCTGACGCTCGCCCAGACCGGGCTGATCGACAGCTAACCCCATCCAAGATCCTCCAGTTGCGCGACTTGCCTGAAGAGGTGATCGTTATTTCGGGAGGCAGCTACAGCTATCTGGGCGATCAGGCGCGCTTCTACAACCTGGTCCTCGTTCCCGAAGCCATGACGCGGATGGCCGATCGCCTGGCAGGACTCTCCTACGCAGCCGACGTAGCAGCAGAAACCAAGGCCGTCATCGAACACCTTGAAGCCGCCCGAGAGATGGCCGCCAAGCTGGGCGAGGTGTGGACTGCTGTCGAGTGGTGGGACTCCGGAGACGGGCGGGGAGAGATCGACGTCCACGAAGCCCTCGCCAAGTACCGAGGCGACAACTCCAGCGAGGGATCGCAGTCGTGAAGGTCTCCACCGACTCCCTCATCGCCGCACTCCTACACCCCGCCCTCTTCCTCTCAGGCGACGAGAACGGTGACGTCGGCCTCCACTGCCATGACCACTTCGACGGCGGCCGGCCTCTCGCCCACTACGACCGAGGCGGCAGCACCTCCGTAGATCCTGCCGTCGTCAGCGTGTCCACCCTGCCTGCCCTGTGGGCTGAGGCAGCCACCCACCTGAAGGACCACCATCGGGAGGCGTGAGTGGCCGAGCAGCACACCACCACACCACTCACCACAGACGTGGCCCTCGCCAACGCAGCGCGCATCCTCTACCACGCCGAAGGTGAAACCAACCTCGTCTCGATGGAGCGTCTCGACGACCTGGCCAACACGTGGATCAGCATCGCTGCCCTGCTCCACGAACGGGATCGGGCCTGACTTGCCGTCCCCAGCTCCGATTGTCGTAACTGTCCGCAACGGGACCGGCGACAGGGGTGGGGGATGACCCGCTACAAACATGCTGAAATGAGGACCGCGGGGGTGGTCGCCGTGGGGTGCGCCAGGACAACAGGTCCTTGATCAACTTCTGATGGTGACGCAATGTGACCATCGCCGATGCCGCGCAACGCGGCTGAGGAGTGAATGCACATGAAGGGTGGACACGCCGCGTCTGGACCAGCTCCAGACCCGAATGCGCTCCGGCGCAGCAGGCCAGCGGACGCAGCCACATGGACAGCCCTCCCCTCCGGAGGCAGAGCAGGCGACCCTCCCGAGTGGCCGCTGCTCGAACCGGACGGACGCGAGTGGGAGCTGTGGGCGGACTTCTGGGCCCGGCCGCAGGCACTCATGTGGGAGCGGATGGGGCAGCTGTACGAGGTCGCGATGTGCGTGCGGATGCTCGCTCGCGCGGAGCAGCCGAAAAGCTCGATCGAACTGCAGAAGGTGGTCCGGCAATACTTCGACTCGCTCGGCCTGTCGACGCAGGGCATGCTCCGCAACCGGTGGAAGCTCACCGACGCCCCCACGGATGAGAGCGCTAGGACGCGGAAGGCTCCGGCGCGTAAATCTGCGCGGACCAGGCTGACCGTGGTCCCCGGCGATGCCGCCGGCGAGTGACTACGTTGTCGACTTCCCGACCCTGTGGGTGGCGGCGGACTGGATAGAGGAGCACTGCAGCGTCCCGGATGGGTTCCTTAAGGGCATCCAGTTCGAGCTGTACGACTGGCAACTGTGGTGCACGGTCAATCACTACCGGGTCAAGCCCGACGCTCGTCTCGGCCAGCTGGCGCCCGCGTTCCACAACCGGCGTTCGCAGGTCATCGCGCCCCAGAAGACCGGGAAAGGGCCGTGGTCGGCGTCGATCATCTGCGTCGAGGCTGTAGGTCCCGCCCTTTTCGCGGGCTGGTCGACCGGCAACGAAGTGTATGACTGCCGCGACTACGGCTGCGGCTGCGGCTGGTCGTACGAGTACGAGCCGGGCGAGCCGATGGGCATGCCGTGGCCGACGCCGTTGATCCAGCTTCTCGCCACGTCGGAAGACCAAGTCGACAACGTGTACCGGCCGCTTCAGGCGATGGCCAAGAACGGCCCGCTCGCGGAGTTGATGCGGACGGGCGAGGAGTTCATCCGCCTCCCGAACGACGGCCGCATCGACGTGGTGACGTCGTCGGCCACGTCCCGGCTGGGCAACCCGATCACGTTCGCCATGCAGGACGAGACCGGGCTGTACACGAAGACGAACAAGATGGTGCGCGTCGCCGAGACTCAGCGCCGCGGCGCCGCCGGCATGGGCGGCCGGACGATGGAGACGTCGAACGCCTGGGATCCTTCCGAGGAGTCGGTGGCGCAGCGGACGTCGGAGTCGCAGAGGCCGGACATTTTCAAGTTCCACCGGATCCCTTCGGCGAACCTGTCGTACACGAACAAGGCTGAACGGGCGAAGATCCACCGGTACGTGTACCGCGGATCCAAGCACGTCGATCTCGACGCGATC
>NZ_JBEZFW010000042.1:0-40438 GCF_040649695.1 Nonomuraea sp. NPDC048901
CTTCGGCGAACCTGTCGTACACGAACAAGGCTGAACGGGCGAAGATCCACCGGTACGTGTACCGCGGATCCAAGCACGTCGATCTCGACGCGATCGAGGCTGAGGCCGCGGAACTGCTGGAGAAAGACCCTGCTCAGGCTGAGCGGTTCTTCGGCAACCGGGTGGTGTACGGGCAGGGCGGCTACATCGACGGCGACGTCTGGGATGCGTGCGCGAGCCCGCGCGAGGTTCCGGACGGGACTCCGATTGTTCTCGGCTTCGACGGCAGCGACAGCGACGACTGGACCGGGATTCGCGCGGAGACTGGCGACGGCTTCCAGTTCACACCCACGTTCGGCCCCGACCATCTGCCTACGGTGTGGGATCCCGCCCAGTTCGGCGGCCAGGTGCCGCGCCTTGAAGTCGCTGCGGCGGTCGATGAGCTGATGACCCGATACCGGGTGATCCGCATGTACGCGGACCCTCCCGGTTGGACGTCGGAGCTCGACGCGTGGGTGGAGCGGTACGGAGACAAGGTCGTTCTGCGCTGGGCCACCTACCGGACAGTCCAGATGCACGCCGCGAATGAGCGGCTGCTGACGGACGTGACGAAGGCGGAGTCGCCATTCAGCCACGACGGCTGCCCGATCACGGCCATCCACGTGCGGAACACGAGGAAGGCGCCGCGTCCGGGCCAGCGGTACGTGCTGGCCAAGGCCAGCCAGACGCAGAAGATCGACCTGACCGTCTGCTCCGTCCTCGCCCACGAGGCGGCCGGAGACGCCCGAGCGGCCGGCCTGTTCACGATCGAGAAGCCCACCGAGAACTACCTGTACACGGCGTCATCAACCAGACGGAGGTGACGCCGGGTGGCTATGCCCCTGCCTGTCGAGGACGGGCCCAACACGGATGACGCGCGCAGGGCGGTCACCATCCTGAATCGGCTCGCGGATGAGCTGCGTCTGCGGGAGACGGCTACGCGGCGCCGGCTCGACTACTACCGGGGCGTCCACAAGCTCTGCTACGCGTCGCCGGAGTTCCGTGACTACTTCGCGGACCGGTTCACCGGCTTCTCCGACAACTGGTGCGGGCCCGTGGCTGCCGCTCCGGCCGAGCGGATGAACGTGCTCGGCATCCGGCTCGACTCGGACACGAAGCCCGATGAGGGGCTGTCGCGGGCGTGGCGTGCTGCGGACTGTGAACGTGGCTCGTCGGAGGCGTTCGTTGTCACCCTGGCCGCGGCCCGGTCTTACGGTCTGGTGTGGGGCAATCCTCGCGACGACCAAACGCCGCGGGTCACGTGGGAGCGGCCGGACCAGGCAATCGTGGCCTACGACTCGGATACGGGGGAGCGGGCCGCCGCGCTGAAGCTGTGGGCCGACGACACCACCGAGTATGCGACTCTGTACACCGCGTCCGACGTGTGGAAGTTCCAACGCTCCCGGTACGCGCGCAACGGCTACAGCGTGTCCGGGCTGATCGCCCCGGCGGAGTCGCTGGTGCGGTCGGCCGGGCCTGAGGGCTGGCAGATGCGGCACCCGCCCTCCGATGACACGTGGCCGATCTCGAACCCCATGGGCGAAGTGCCGATGGTGGAGCTCAGGAATCAGACGCTGCTGGACGACAACCCGATCAGCGACATTGATGGTGTGATCGCCATGCAGGACGCGATCAACCTGACCTGGGCCTACCTCATGAACAGCCTGGACTTCGCCTCGCTACCCCAGCGCGTCGTCATGGGTGCGGACGTGCCGAAGATTCCGATCCTCGACTCCAACGGGGTCAAGGTGGGGGATCGGCCGATCGAGCTGGACACGCTCATCAAGGAGCGCATCCTGTGGCTGACCGGTGACGCGAAGATCGGCAACTGGCCGGCCGCGGACCTGGGCGCCTACAGCAACGTCATCGAGCGGGCGATCGAACACCTGGCCGCACAAACCAGAACGCCGCCTCACTACCTGATCGGCAAGGTGGCCAATCTCTCAGCCGAGGCGCTTACCGCAGCCGAGACCGGGTTAGTCAGCAAGACCGGCGAGCGGATCGTCTACGTCAACAGCGGCATCCGCGACATCTACTCGCTCATGGCCAACGCCATGAACGACGACGCCAAGGCCGAAGCCGCCAGGTCTGGCACCGTCATGTGGGGAGACGTCCAGTTCCGGGCGCTCGCCCAGAAGGTCGACGCCCTCATGAAGCTGAAGGGTATGGGCTTCCCGCTGGAGTGGATCGCCGAACAGTACGGGCTCGAACCGCCAGAGGTGGCCCGCGTGATGCGGATGCGTGAGGCCGAACTGGAAGCGGACCCGATGGCGATAATGCTCAACGGCAAGCCGACCCTGCCGGAAGTGCCGGCCGCAGCCGATCCGGGCGAGGATCCGTTCGCGGTCGCTCCCGAACCGGTCGGATAGCCGATGCCGGCGCCAGAGGAGATCGCCCGCACTCACCAGCAGCGGCAGCGAGGCATCATCCTGTCGCTCATCGCTGCGATCCTCGGGTTGTGGCGGCGACTGGACCGGGAGCGGCTGGCCGAGTCGTGGCGGGCGGGGATCGGGCCGTCCATTGTGGACATGATGGCGCGGGCCCAAGTGCAGGTCGCTGTGTCGGCACCCGTGTACCTGCGGGAGCTGGCGGCGGCGCAGGGCGTCGCGATGTCGGACCTGGAGTTGGTGCCCGAACGACTGTCCGGCGTCACCTCGACTGGCGGACCGCTCGAAACGGCCCTCTACCAGCCGATCATCGCGTTCAAGAAGCTCCTGTCGGATGGTGTGCCGCCGGATGAGGCGATGCGCCGCGCGACCGCAGCAATCACGATGATCGCAGCCACGCAGGCGGCGGACGCTGGACGCGCGGCCATCCAGGTCGGGATGACCGCGACCAAGGAGTGGGTGTCGTACGTCCGAGCGGTCACCCTGCCGGCTTGCTCGCGCTGCATTGTCCTGGCTGGGCGCGTCTACTCCTACTCCACGGGGTTTCAGCGGCACCCGAACTGCGACTGTTCCATGATCCCCTTCAGGGAAGGCGACGCGGTCCCGCCGAGCCCTGGCGCCCTGTTCGAGCAGATGAGCCCAGAGGAGCAGGACCGCCGCTTCGGCAAAGCGGGAGCTGAGTCACTTCGGCTCGGCGCCGACATCAACCAGGTAGTCGCCGCACGGCGCGGCATGAAGTCCGTGGGCGGCCAACTGGTCACCACCGAAGGCATGACTCGCCGCGGAGCGGCCAATAGGCGCATGCGCAAAGGTGCCGTCCGGTTGATGCCTGAGCAGATCTTGGCGGACGCCGCCGGGGATCGCGACGCTGCGATCCGGGCGTTGCGAGAGAACGGCTACCTGCTCCAACGCTGAACCAACTTGACCGGACCCCGCTCTCGGCTGGCCCGGTGTTTCCGCATGCCCTCGCGCAATGCCAGGGCTCCACCACCCCGCAATGGGAGATACACGCATGCCCGAACTCGACCAGGTCGACGACGACGTCATCGTCTCGGACGCCGACGAGGCCGCCGATTCCAACGTCGACGGCAACGACTCGACGGCCGACGACAGCAGCGATGACGCTGCCGATACGCGCGACGACGACGCCGACAAGCCGCTCGGCCCGAAGGGCGAGAAGGCCCTCCAGGCGGAGAAGGACCGCCGCCGCGAAGCCGACCGGCAGCGCAGGCAGGTGGCGCGGGAGCGCGACGAGGCGCTCGCCGAGCTCGCCAAGCTACGCAAAGCGGCCGAGTCCCAGGCCACAGGCGGTGGTGAGGCGGACATGGACAAGGGGCCGGACCTGGACGCCATACGGGCGGAAGCCAGGGAGCAGGCGAAGGCGGAGGCGAACGCGGAGATCCTTAAGGACCGCGTCGCCGACAAGATCGAAATCCTGGCGGCTAAGCGGACCCAGGATCCGGATGTGGTCCGCACGCTGCTGCTGGCCAGCAATGAGATTGCAGACTTCCTCGACGGCGGAAAGATCGACGCCGAGGCGATCAAGGAAGCTCTCGATGAGCTTCTCGAAACGAAGCCCTACCTGGCTGTGGTCGCGCAAAGCGCCAAGCGATTCCAGGGCTCAGGGGATGGCGGCGCCCGCAAGGGGCCCCAGAAGCCAGCCCAGCTCACCGAAGACGACCTCCGCCGGATGTCGCCCGAGCAAATCGTCAAGGCGCAGACAGAAGGCCGGTTCAACGACCTTCTCGGCGTGCCGCAGTAAGCCAACCTGAAAAGGACACACTATGGCGATCACCAGGTTCCGGCCTGAGATCTGGAGCGCGAACCTGCTGGTCGCGCTCCGCAAGGCGCTCGTGTATGCGGGCCCCAGCATCGTCAACCGCGACTACGAGGGCGAGATCTCCGAGGCGGGCGACACCGTCCGCATCACGTCGATCTCGGACCCGACGATCGGCACCTACGTGCCGAACTCCACCACCATCACGCCCGAAGAGCTGACCGACGCGCAGCGGACCCTGCTCATCGACCAGGCGAAGTACTTCGCTTTCAAGGTCGATGATGTGGACGCCCGGCAGGCCAAGGGCAACGTCATCCCTGAGGCGATCTCGCGGGCCGCCTACAAGCTGGCTGACGTGGTCGACCAGTATGTAGCTGGCCTGTACACGGGCGTCGCCACGGCGAACGCGCTCGGCACCATCGCGGTGACCGCGGCCACGCCGACGGACGCCTACGACAAGGTTCTCGTCCCGCTGAAGGTCAAGCTGGATGAGGCGAACGTCCCCAACGAGGGCCGTTACGCCGTCATCCCGCCGTGGTTCCACGGCCGGCTTCTGCTGGATGGCAGGTTCATCAAGCTGAACGAGTCCGGCACGCAGGACGGCCTGCGTAACGGTATGGTCGGCCGCGCTGCGGGCTTCGACATCCTGGTGTCGAACAATGCGATCAACGTGACGGGCGACGACTACATCGTGCAGGCGGGCTCGCCGATGGCGATCTCCTTCGCGGAGCAGATCAACAAGACCGAGGCGTACAGGCCCGAGGGCGGATTCAGCGACGCGGTCAAGGGGCTCGCGCTGTATGGGGCAAAACTGGTTCGCCCCGACTGCATCGCCACCGCCGCCGCCTCCCAGACCTGATCAGGTCCCTAATCCCACCGAGATCAAGAGAAAGAGAGCCTGATCATGGCTAGGACGGCACTGCCGTACTCGAACCTGGTTGCCAACAGCAACCTCTCGCAGCCAGCCGGAACCACGATCGACCAGGCCAACGGCATGGTCATTGCTGCGGCCCGGCCTGAACTGACGATCCTGCGGGTCGCCAACACCAACGGCACCGACCGTGTCGTCACCATTAAGGCCGGCGACAACCCGCCCGCTCTCGCCGCTGGCCAGGGCGACCTCGCGGTCACGGTGGCCGCTACGACGGGCGTGCAGTTCATCGGCCCGTTCGAATCGGGCCGGTTCATCCAGGCCGACGGCACCATGGAGATCGACTTCGCGGCGTCGTTCGCGGGCACGATCACCGCGCTCAAGGTTCCGCGAGGCACCTGATGTCCGACGACAGCGGATACTTCCGCGGTGCTGGCGGCGTCGTCTGGGAGATGAAACTCCCGCTGTCGGGCGACATGGCCGAGCAGCTCGTAAAGGGCTATCTGACCCGCGTCAACGCCGACGGCACCGACTACGTGGAGCCGGACGCCGAGGGCGACACGGAGCCGGAGCAGCCGCCGGCGGCCAACGCCTCCAAGGCGATGTGGGTCGGCTACGCCCACCGCGTGCACGGCGTCCGGATCGACGACGCCGAGGCACTCACCAAGAACGACCTGATGGAGCTGTACGGCTCCAAGGGCTGAGGAGGTAGCCGATGCCTCCTCTTCCTCTCGCCTCCCCAGCCGACGCCGCACGGCTCGGCTACACCCTGCCTGTAGGGCGGGAGATGGAGATGCTGGCCCGCGCGTCCGCGCGGCTGCGGCGTGAGGCGGGCCGGCCGATCTCCTCTACCACGTCCACGGTCCGCCAGCGTGTGGAGGGCGGTTCGGTGCTGCTGCCGGGCGGTCCGATCACCGCCGTATCCGCCGTTGTACGGCTGGCGGAGGACGGCGGTGCCACCCTCACCGGGTGGCGGTGGGACGGCATGGAGCACATCCACTGCATCCCGCTGTGGCGCGGAGACGTCGACGTCACTTGGACGCACGGCTTCGTCATCCTGCCGGACGAGCTACTGGAGCTGGTCTGCTCGGTCGCCGTGCGGCTGGCCGCCGCTGAGGAAGCGGCAGGGATGGAAGCCGGGATTCGCAGCGAGTCCATCGACGACTACACAGTGACGTACGCCGCCGAGGCTGTCGAAACCGCATCGGGGCTTCTGCCGGGGGAGTGCGAGCAACTCGCAGCGTTCCTCGGCTCCAACCCTGGCGCCTACGTGGTGAGACCCAGGTGAGCGTCGCAGGCGTCCTCGCCCGAGGACGCACCGCGGCGCTGGCCCTGATGCGGGACACCTGCACGGTGGAGCGCAAGAGCGGCGCCCCGGTGCTCAACGAGACCACCGGCCAGCTCGAACAGGCCTACGTCACCGTCTACACCGGCGCCTGCCGGGTCAAACCCCGCTCGGCCTCAGAGTCGGAGTGGGGCGAACGAGAAGTCACCCTGCACTCCTATGTGGCTGTACTGCCGTGGGATGCGACGCCTGAGGTGCAGCGCGGGGACCGGCTCCGTGTCACCGTCTCCGACGACGAATGGCTGATCGGCCGGAGCCTCGAAGTGATCGCCATCTCACTGGCCGGGACCGCAACGGCCCGGCGGCTACTCGTCGAAGACAAGGAGGGCTGATGTCTCTGCGCTGGGACGCCTCCGAACTGGAGCACCTCGAAGACGAGGTCCTCCTGACGGCTGCCGTCGAGGCTCATCTCGGGGCGTCGGACGTGGTCAAAGGGCAGGCGGTCAGGTTCCGGAACGACTGGCGGGACAACGCCCGGCAGTCCGCGGGGGCGCACGGCAAGCTCTACCCGGCATCGATCACGATCGAGAAGGTCGGCGACACCGAATGGGAGGTCGGCCCGGACTCGTCCATGCCGCAGGGCGGGATGGGCCGCGGTTTTGAGTGGGGCAGCGTGAATCAGCCGCCCCACAACGACATGGGGCAGGCGATCGTGGAGGTCCCCGACCGGCTGGAGTCTGCGGTCAAACAGTGGTCGGAGAAGCTGCTGTGACCACGACGCCGCTGGAGGCCAGGCCGCTGGTGCTGGCGCTCGTCGCCATGTTGGATACGGCGCTGCCGAGCACGATCGGCATCTACTGGGGTGGCGCACCGGCCAACGCCGCAGCGCCGTACGCGGTGCTGTACCCAGACGTCGGCATGGAGTCCGTAACGGACCGCGCCTTGTCGGATGATGTGCCGAACGACCTGCGGTTCCAGATCACGTCCGTAGGTGCGTCGGCCGAGCAGGCGGTCCTGGTAGCCGACAAGTGCTCCACGGCGCTGCTCACATCGGCGCTGAGCGTGGCAGGCCGCAGGGTGCGGCCGATCCGGCAGGAAGCCGCCCAGCCGGTGCGCCGCGACGACCAATCCACTGCGCTGTGGTTCGCCACAGCCCAGTACCTCGTGCGCTCAGACCCCACCTGACAGACCACTTCACGTAGCCCGCCACCCCTCTGGTGACCGGGCTCTTTCGCATGCCTGAAGGAGAGCCCGCATGGCTACCCGTACAGCTCAGGCGGTCACGGTGGGCGGGGTCACGCCCACCTACTACGCCGCCACCGCGACCACCGGAGACAAGGTCCTCGCCAACTCCCGTACGTTCATCCACGTCAAGAACGGCTCCGGCGGCTCGATCACCTGCACCGTCTCCGGCGCAGGCCAGACCGCCTACCTGGTGGACAACCCGGACAAGGTTTACACGATCGCGACGGGCGCTGAGCAGTGGATTCCGATGCTGCCCGAGTACGGCGACCCGGACGACGGCCGGCTGGTCACGTTCGTCTGCAGTTCGGTGACGACGGTGACGTTCGCGGCGGTGCGCATCTGATGCCCGCCCCGAAGATCCGCGTCCGCTCCACGATCAACGGCCAGGTCGCCGAGGTGTCGCCGCAGGCGCTGCGGCATTTCCCCGACTTTGAGCGCGTCGACGCGCCCGACGCTTCTCCCGCAGCCGCGGTCGAGAGCCCCAAGCCCAGCACGAGCCGCAGTACGGCGGCCAAGACCACTGACAAGGAGTGACGCATGGCTGCCGACTTGCTAGGAGATGGCAACGTCAAGGCGACGTTCTGCCTGACGATCGCGAACGTGTCCGCGCCGACCGCTGCCGAGTGCAACGCGGGTGTGGACTTGCAGGAGTACATCACCAAGGACGGCTTGGGAATCAGCCCCGAGCAGGCCGCGGTGGACAACACGGCGCTCGCCTCGCGCGACGAGACCGAGGACGCGGGCACGGTTAAGTACTCGATCGAGCTGACCGTGAAGCGTAAGGAGGTCGCGGTCGAGGACATCGGCTGGGACACCCTTACCGACCGGCAGCTCGGCTACCTGGTGGTGCGGCGCAACATGGCGCACGAAACCGCTTACGCCGCCGGCCAGGTCGTCGAGGTGTACCCGGTGAGGTGCGGTCGGCCGAACATGCAGCCGCCCGAGTTGAACGCGGCGCAGAAGTTCGTGTCCAAGCTGTTCAACCACACCACCGCTGATGCTGCTGCGACGGTGGCCGCGTAGTGACGAGCATCGACGACATCCTCGGGCAGCTCAAGCTGCCCGAGCGTGTCTACCCCCTATGTGTACGGGCGGATCTGCGAGCCGAGTGGGAGCAGGCCGACGCCGTTGTGACCGCCGAGTATCGCAGCAGCATCGATTCGTTGGCCGGAGTGAGCAAGGCCGGCAGGGACGCTGCGAAGCGGGCGCAGGAGCTCGAAGCGGAGATGGCCGAGCACACCGTGGCGGTCAAGCTGCGGGCTCTCGCCCATAAGGCGTGGTCGGACCTGGTTGCCGCTCACCCGCCGCGTGAGGGCGCCGACGACGGCCAGTGGAACAAGGACACGTTCGGCGTGGCCCTGCTGGCGGCGTCCGCTGTTGACCCGGTCATGTCCGTTGAGCAGGCCGGGGCTCTGGTCGACCGGCTGACGCTCGGCCAGTGGAACGAACTGCAGGTGACGCTGTTCACCCTGTCCACGGGCGGGGTCGAGGTCCCAAAATCGCGGCGAGCCTACGATGTGCTCCAGAGCTCGCGGAAGAAGTAGCTCTCGCGGCGGCTCATGGGGTGCCCCGGTCGCTACTGCTCGGCCGTCAGCGCAAGTCGGTGACGGTGTACGAGTACGACGATGAGGGGCTTCTGGTCCGATCGGTGACCACGCATGACGCCGAGTGGACTGGCGAGGATCTCGGCTATGCGCAGGCTCACCGGCGTAACGAGATGGGGAAATGTCCCGGCTGTGGTTTGCCGCTGGCTGAGACGACGAATCCGGACAATGAGGGCTCCTACGAGGCGCCGCCCCCGACGCGGTGCCACGCCTGTACGCCGCTGGAGCACAGGAAGTCGGAGTATCTACAGAGCCCGCCCGGTTTGCTGTTCCGCGTCTATCTGAAGGTCAAGCAGGCGGTCGGGCGAGGCTAGTCGAGGCCGGAGCAGGACAGGACGTCCTCGGGGTTCTTGTTGATGCAGTCCGTCATCTGCTGCACCTGCCGCTCGTTGGCGGTCTGCTGGTTGGTGGCGACAACCCACAGGACGACGGCGAGCGGGATCGACAGCATGCCGAGGGTGAGCCCTGCGACGGCGAGCTTGGTGCCGCCCTGCTTCTTGGCGACCAGGGCGACGATGGCCAGCACCAGAGCGATCAGGCCGATGAACGGGGCGACACCGCGGGACACCACCCACAGGGCGGCCACGACCGCGATGACGCCGGCCACGAGCGCGGTGACGGCGAGCGCCTGGCTCCTGGGCTGCGGCGGCGCAGGCGGGATGTAGGGCGGCTGCTGCGGGGCGTACCTCTCGCCGTAGGGCTGCGAGGGTAACTGTGGTGGCCCGTAGGGCTGTTCTGGTTGCCCGTGGTGAGTCATGTGGGGCTCCTGGGGAGAGAACTGGGGTGCGCGTAAGACGCGCCCATCGAGGTGCCGGTTGGCACGATCGCACGACATTCGCTGATCCATCTCCACATTGCATGACTCGGGTGGCTCGCTCACCCCCTGACGCTGGGGGTGAGTTCGACGGCCGACCGCTCTGTAACTGTCCGGCTCGACGCCGATATCAAGCCTTTTGTCACCGCCATGGCCAGGGCCGAAGCGGCGGCCAAGTCGCTGCGGGACTCGCTGGGCAAGGCTGCCAGCATCAACATCAACGCCGACACCTCGGCCGCCACAGCTCGGATTCAGCAGCTTCAGCGCGAGGTTGACCGGCTCAACGGAACACGGGCCACGGTCCGCGCGGACGTAGACGCCGCGCAGGCGCAGGCGCAGGTCGCGGAGTTGCGTCGCCGCCTGGAGGAGTTGTCGTCTCGGCGGATCGGCGTGGACCTGGACGCGGGTGCGGCCCGCTCTGAGTTGTCGAGCATCCAGCGCGACCTGGAGCGCCTGAACGCCACCTCTGCCGACCCGAAGGTTCGGGTCGATTCTGCGGCGGCGCTCGCACAGTTGCGTGCGGTGCAGTCGCAGATGTCGAGCGTCAGCGGCAAGTCCGCTCGTGTCAAGGTGGACGCCGACATCGGCGGGGCGCTGGCTGGTATCGCCACGGTCGCTGCGGCTCTGGCTGCGCTGCCTTCGGCGGTGTCAATCGGTGTCGGTGTGGCCGGACTCGGGGCGGCTTTCGGCGTTGCCGCCGTGGGTGCGGCAGGGTTCGCGTCGGTTGCGATCCCGTCGCTTGGCCGCATCAACGACGCGTTGAAGCAGGCCGAGACCGCGTCAGGCGGGGCTGGCGGGGCGATCAAGTCTGCTGGTCAGAAGGCTGCCGAGGCGGCGGCTTCGGCGCTGCGGTTGGCCGAGGCGCAGGACCGGGTCAAGGACTCGGCGCAGGCGGTCAAGCAGGCGCAGCAGAGCGTGCGTGACGCCGTGTCCGACGTGCGGTCCGCCCAACAGGATGCGGCTCGCGCGGCTGAGGATGCCGCCGACCGACAGGCTCAGGCGGCGGCCAGGATCGCCGACGCCGAACGCTCCGTCCAGGATGCCCACCGCGCCACCCAGCGGGCGATCGAGGACCTCACCAGAGCCCGAGAGGCAGCGCGGGAGCGCATCGAAGACCTGGCTCTGGCCACTGAGCGTGGCGCGCTGTCGGAGGAGCGGGCGCAGATCTCGATCGCGCGGGCGCAGGCCGAGCTGGCGCGGATCAACGCAGACCCGCGGGCATCCGCTCTCGACAAGCAGGACGCTTCTCTCCGACTGCGTGAGGCCGAACTGGCACTGAAGGAGATCCAGGAGCGCAACGGCGACCTGGCCAAAGAGCGGGCCGACTCCGACAAGAAGGGAGTCGAAGGCAGCGACGAAGTCGTAGCGGCCAAGGAGCGGATTCTCGACGCCCAGCGCGCCGAAGCCGATGCCGAGCGCGCCCTGGGCGCTGCCCGTGCCGAGTCGGCGCGTGTGGCCCGCGACGGGGCCCGCGATGTGGCCGACGCGCAGAACCGGATCGCCGAAGCGCAGCGGAAGGTCGCTGACGCCCAGCAGGCGGTCATCAAGGCACAGCGCGACCACCTGAGAGCCGTCCAGGCGCTCAAGGTTGAGCAGCTGCAGCAGAAGGCCGCCCTCGACCAGGTTGGGTCGTCCTCGGGCGGCGCGGCCACCAAGATGGCCAAGCTGTCGGCGGCTGAGCGGGCGCTGGCCAAGGACATCAAAGCGTTCCAGGACGAGTACGTCGCCTGGCAGCGCAGCCTGCAGCCGGACGTGTTTCCCGTCATCGAGAAGGGCCTAGACGTCCTGCGGGTCGGCATGGACCGGGCAACCCCGCTGGTCAAGGGCGGCGCTGAAGGACTCGGCCTGTTCGCGGACGCGGCGAAGAAGGCGCTGCAGTCGAAGGAATGGACCGCCTTCTTCGACGATCTCGGAGCCAAGGCGCCGCATGCGATCGAAGGTCTCGGCAACGCGGCGATCAACGTGGCGGGCGGACTGCGCGGTGTGATCGAGGCGTTCCTGCCGTTCACCGGCCAGATGACGGACTGGGTCGAGTCCATCAGCCAAGACTTTGAGGATTGGGGAACCAGCCTCAAAGGCAGCGACGGTTTCAAGCAGTTTTTGGCCTACGCCGCCGAGCAGGGGCCGAAGGTCGCTGAGGTACTGCACAACATCGCGACCTTCGCGGGCAACCTCTTCGAGGCGGGAGCGAACGTTGGACCGGGCGTGCTGGACTTCTTTGTCCATCTGTCGGAGAAGATCGCATCCCTCGATCCGGCGCAGGTCGAGGCGGTCGCCAAGGGTGTCGGCCTGATCTTCGCAGCGATGAAGCTCGGCGCGAGCCTGAAGATCGCCGGTCTGGTGGCGTTGGCCGAGGTGCTCGGCTCGATGTCGCCTGGCCAGATCCAGGCGCTCGCCATCGCCATCGCAGCGGTGGTCGGCGCGGTCAAGGGCTACCAGATCTTCAAGACCGTCGCCGACTTCCTGGGCGGGTTCGCCTCCAAGGTGAGTTCCGCGGCAGACGTGGCCGGCGGCGCGAGCCCGAAGTTCGGAGCCTTGGGCGCAGTCTTCAAGGGCGGTGTGATCGCGGCTAGCGTGGTAGCGACTGCGGCCGCGTTCGACCAGGTCGGTGACGCCATCGCCGGGCTGAATCCGGACATTGCCGACCTGTCGAGCAACCTGGTGGCGTTCGGCAAGGGCGGCCAGCCGGCCGCCGACCTGCTCGACCAGATCGGCCCCAAGATGAACGGGGTGGTCGGCAGCTTCGAGACGTTCAGAGATTCGGCCTCCCGCCTGGCTGGGGACAACCCGCTCGCGAAGATCGCGGAAGGTTTCACCAGCTTCGTAGACAGCAACCTCGGGATCCAACTGGACAGCGGTCGCCAGGCGATCGACAACCTCGACAAGTCGTTGGCCGCCACGGTCGCGTCAGGCAACGCGGAGGGCGCGGCGGCGGCGTTCAACCGGCTGGCCAAGCAAGCCACCGACGCGGGCGTACCCGTCGACAAGCTGAAGGAGCTGTTCCCGCAGTACGCGGCCAGCATGGACGGCATCCCCGCCACCACCGGGGATGTCGGTCAGGCGCTGTCCACGCTGGGTGGCCAGGCTGGCGAGAGCGGCAGGCAGCTCGGCGAGGCCGCGCAGCGGATGACCGACTTCAAGGCCAGCGTGGACGCCTTCAACAGCCAGACGGACGCGGCGAAGGGCGTCCGCGACCTGGAGAAGGCGTTCAACGACACCAAGACCGCCGTCCAGAACGCTCACGGAGTGCTCGACCTCACACCGGGCGTCGTCGGACGGCAACGGGACGCTGTCCTACAGGCGAGAGACGCCTTCTCGGGGCTGATCGAGAAGGTCAAGGGGTCGGCTGACGCGCAGGGCGCTCTGGCCAGGGACACGACTACGGCCCGCGACAGCGTGCTGCAGCAGTTGCCTGCTCTGTTGGACTTGGCGGGCAAGAACGAGTCAGCTCGCGCCCAGGTGCTCGAACTCGCCAAGGCGTACGGGATCAGCGGCGCTGACGCCCTCAAGGCGGCGAAGGGCGGCCAGGACCTGGTCGAGGTGCTGGCCAAGCTCAAGAGCAAGGACATCCACGTCGGAGCGGACGTCAAGCCGGCGCAGGACGCGATCGATAATTTTGTCCGGCTGAACAGCGGCCGCAAAATTCCGCTGTCGGTGTACACCAAGAACAGCCAACTCGCGGCGGGCGCGATCATGCGCTACGCGGAAGGTGGCGTTCAGCGGTTCGCTGCGGGCGGTAGGGCTACTCCTGCTCCGCACGTCGCAGACTCGCCGACGATCCTGTATGGCGAGGGTCGAGCACCTGAGGCGTTCATCCCGTACGACCCCGCCTTCCGGAGCAGGGCTGTCGACCTGCTCGGCCAGGTCGCGAGTGATTTTGGGCTTGAAGTCTTCTCGGCTCAGGCGTCGAAGAAGGTCGACAGCCTGTCGGGAGGGCTCAAGGAGGTCCAGTACAACGTGTCGTCTGGTCTGACGGATGCCACGTTGACGCTGTCGCAGACGTTGGGTGATGCTGGTTCGTTCACGTCGGCCGTAGCTCAGGTTGGCACGGTGGGCACGCAGATGGCGACCGCGTGGGCGGCTGGAGCCCAGACGGTCAGCGACTCGGTGATCGGGGTCAACGCCGCGATCGGCATCTCGGCAGACATGATCGTCAAGAGCAACGAGAAGGTCACGTCAGCCGCGATCACGGTTGCCGACGCGGTCGCCAAGGCAGCTGCTGCAGCTGTAGCCGCGGCGAAGGGCGGCTCTTCCAACGGCTCCTCCGGTGGGGGCTCCGGCAAGGGCTCTCAAGGCAGCGTGATCCCGCCGGCACCCAGCTCTTCGCTGAACTCCTCCAACTCAGTTGCTGGGGATTACGGCTTGTACGGGCTGCAGGGCAACCGGGATGCGGCACTCACGAACTCCAGCCGGGTGTCGGCTCCTCAGCGGGCGACCGTCGTGTCTGCTGGCCGTGTGGCGTCGCTTGAGGGCGTGTCCGCGAACGGCGGGTCCGGATCCGGTGGTTCAGGTTCGGGCGGGACGTCGGTCAACTTCTACGGCACGACGATCCGCGAGTCGATGGACGCGGACGTGGTGACGGCGAAGATCGGCGCGGTTCTCGACAGCCGCGGCTGAGCCCGTCCTTTCACTTCAACACGACAGGAGGGCGGGCTTAGCCATGCCTTGGGATCCAGAACGAGACGGGCCGATAGGTCGGTGGCTGCGCGGTGGCGCTCCGCTCGGCAAGGGCCGGACTACCGATGTGGTGGTCAGCGAGCGCACGTCGGCCACCCGCGACCAGGTGCAGGAATGGCGGGGCGAGGACGGAAGCCGGTTCAAGAAGGTGACCGACCAGGCGGGCCACGAAACCACGCAGGAGACCAGCCCGGACGGCCGCGAGAAGCAGCACGTCCGCATCAACCTCAGATAGGAGCCGTTCGTGGCGATCACCCAAGACGCCTGGTTCATCGACTCCTACGTCAAAACCATGCGGCAGACGATCACCATCGATCCGGGTAGCACGACGCCCGGCGTGTTCAAGGGGGCCCTCTACACGGGCGCCGTGGTGCCGGACTTCAGCCAGACGAACCCGGCGTGGAACGTCTCGCCGTGGAACTCGGGCGAGTCCTCCGGCCCCGGTTACACGTCGGGCGGCCAGAACTTGACGGTGGTGTCGTTGGCCGGGCTGGCGACCGCGAACAAGGTCGGCTGGAAGTTCAACACGATCACGTGGACGTCGACGACGCTCAGCGCCGAAGGGCTGCTGATCTACGCGCCAGGCCTGTCGAACCGCGCGTTCCTGTTCAGGTGGTTCGAAGGAGTACGCACCACGTCGGACGGCGATTTTTCGATTGCCTTCCATGCTGATGGCGCTTGGCGGACAGTGCTCCGCGACACCGCCTGACCGACCCGACCCGATTCCGATCTCCGACCCCGCCAGTGTGCGGGGTCTTCGCATGAAAGGGGCCAGGTCATGGCTCTGTATTGGGCTGCCAACGGGGCCATGCCGACAACGGCGGCGCTCACCCCGGTCACTACGGGCACAGCGGTGAAGACGCTGCTGCAGATCGCCACCCCGTCCACGAAGGCCATCAAAGTGGTGGAGTGGGGGATCAGCTTCGACGGGTCCGCTGCGGCGACGCCGATCCGGTGCGAACTCGTCCAGACGGACGTCGCAGCGACCGTCACCGCTCACGTCAGCGCCGGAGTTCAGCCCTACAGCGACCCGAACGCCCCGGCCTCATTGATGACGCTGGGCACCAGCGCGACCGGCTACACGGCCACCGCCGAAGGGTCTATCACCGCCACCAGGACGGGCGACCTGCAACTGATCGCGCCAACAACGTCGTACGTGAAGATGTGGCCGCTCGGGCGGGAGTTTGCAGTCCCAGTCTCCAAGTTTTTGCGAGTCCGCGTCACGGCCGCCGCCGCCGTCTTGGCGTACACGTATGTGGTGTGGAGTGAGGAGTAGATGGCGATCGCCGTCGACGCCTCAACCCCGGCGATTGTCACCGGCGTCACCCCCAGGACCACGGCCAGCTTCACCGCCCCTGCCGACAGCCTGCTGGTGGCGTTGTGCGGGTCCAACTCCGGCACCGTCACCCACACCGTCACCAACTCCGGCACCGCGTTGACGTGGACCTCCAGAGCCAAGCGCGACATCCTCGACTCGGGCGGCGCCACACCGGCCGTGGAAATCTTCACAGCTCCCGCCGCCCCATCGGTTGCCCGCACGGTGACGCTGACCAGCAACAGCGGCGGCGACACCGTCGAACTGAAACTACTGGTGCTCACCGGTGTCGACCTGGCCGCGCCCGTGGGCGCGACCGGCGAGGGCAGCAGCGCCACCGCCAACCTGACCGCGGCCGTCTACACCTCCACTGCGGCGAATAGCCGTGCAGTCGGCATCGCGGCAGATCAGAATCAGGCCGGTACCCCCACCTCCAGCGACGTGGGGTTCGCGTGGAACATCTCCGGGCAATCGTCCGGCATCGCCGTCTACAAGGCCGCCGACACGCCGACGGTCGGCTCGTCGGTGACGCTCAACTTCGACGGCACTGGCGGCTCCAGGGCGTGGAACTGGTGCGGGATCGAAATCCTTCCCGCCGTGATCCCGTTTGTTGCCGGGCGCGGCATCATGCTGGGCCAGGCAGTCAACCGCGCCGCCTTCTACTGACTGGGGGGCGTGCGTGGCTCGCATCGGCCGGTCTCATCCGATCCAGGTCAGCGTCCGTGGCCGTCTAACCTTCCACCGCTCAGACGTGGCGCTGCCGGCGTTCGAGTCGGTCTCGGAGTGGCCTGCGCTCGCGATCACCACGCCGAACGTGGACCTGGCGCTGCCCGTCTTCGAGTCGATCTCGGAGTGGCCGGCGCTCACCCTGACGTACGAGCAGTCGTTCGCCTTGCCGGTGTTCGAGTCGGTCAGCGAGTGGCCCGCCCTGACGGTCACCATACCGGTCAAGCCCGGCGATTCGCTGACCGGCGCGAACGGCGAGGCGGAGTGGAACGGCACCTTGTGGGGGCCGACGACGAGCATCCGCGTGCTGCTGCCGGTCGAGGGCTGGCTGGGCACGCCCAGCGTGGACAACCTGAACGTGGAGAAGCCCGCCCAGCATGGCGCGTGGGACGCTCTCAAGTTGTCCCAGCAGCGGGTCGTCACGCTGCGATTGCAGGCCAACTCGGCGACCGACCCGTTGTCGGTGGATGACCTGCTGGAGCAGGTGATCGCCGCCACCGGCCTGCCCGAATCCGAAGATCCGCTGCCGCTAGTGATCAAAGCGTATGGGGCTCCACGCCTCGCCTACGGGCAGGTGATCGACCGGCCGATCACGATGGACGGCGACTACAACGCCGGCCTGCCCACGGTCGGTGTGCTGATCGCGTGCGGTGATCCGCGCCTGTACGGGCTGGATCCGCGCGGCGCGACCGTCGCTCTGAACACCCCGACCGCCTTGGCGAACGCGGGAAACTCCAGCACGCATCCGCTGATCAGGCTGAAAGGGCCGCTCACCGACCCGACGCTGGTCAACCAGGCGTTGGACAGGACGCTGCAGTTCACGATCACGCTCTCGGCCGACCAGATCCTGGAGATCGACACCGCTAACGGGACGGTCACCCTCGACGGCGTGTCGAAAATGTCGACCCTGGGCGGGGTGAGCGACCCGGTCTCCGACTTCGTCCTGAAGGCCGGATCCAACCTGATCCAGTACACGACCGCCGCTGACGGCACCAACGGAGCCGACCTGACGTGGCGAGACGCCACCATCTGACCTGGTAGCGCGCTGACCTGCATGATCGGAGGCCAGCGTGACGGCTGCGGTTCGTTCGGTCCAGTTCAACACCCTCCAAGCGCCGAGCGGCACCGTCAGCAGAGGTGACGCCCGCCCCGGAGACGTGCTGCTCGCCTTCCAGTCGGCCGACTCGGGCGGGCATGGCGCGATGAACCTGGGCGGCGACTGGCTGCTCCTGGACGCCTACCCGGGCGACCTATGGCCGGGCAGCGTCAACGGCACGTGGGCAGGCGTCAACCTGTGGAAACGCGTCTGCGACGTCGGCGAACCCGTCTCCTACACCGCGTCCCAGGGCCCGGTCGCCGACGGAGTTGTGGTGATCGTCGCCATCTCCGGCGCGGTCACCGACCGTACGCAGACCGCCAACGAGTCAGACACGACCACGCCCGGCCTCGCCCCCAGCCAGCCGTCCGGCGTCGAACTGCGGTACGTGACCGGCGTGCCGTCCCCTCCGGGCGGCTCCGTGTCGTGGAGTCTGCCTAGCGAGTACACGGCGCGCGGGCAGGCCCAGTCGGGCGTGTGGGTGTCGGGCGCGATGGTGTCCAAGCCGGTCGTGTCCACAGCGCCTACCGGCGATGTGACGCTGTCGCCATCACTGCCTCTTGCTGCCGCCGCGTTCACGGTGTTCCTGCCCAGCGCGGAAGAGCCGGTTCCTGACCCTCCTGTGGTGCAGCCGTTCGCGCCCGGCCGGGGCGCGTCGAAGTTCCGGTACGTGTTCACCAGGCTGCTGGACCGCACCTACCTGGGCGACCTGAACCTGACGAACGTCACCTTCGACAAGAGGATCCTGCAACCGGGGGCTTTCAGCGCGACCATCCCGATCCCGAACCGGCGCATCGGCGACCAAGTGGCCGAGATCATCCCGCGCGACGACACGGACCTGTCCATCGGGCCCGGCGTCATCACCTGCCAGATCTTCAGGGAGGGCGAGCCGTGGGGCGAGTACTGGATCACCTCCGCCCAGCCGTCCCGCAGCCGTAGAGGCACCCCCGCGATCCAGTTGCGGGGCAGCACCCTGGACGCCTACCTGGCGCACGTCGAAATCCAGTCCGACCTCAACTACTCGGCCGACCAGATCGACATCGCCCGCAGCCTGCTGTCCCACCTGTCCGCGCAGGCGCACGCCAACATCAGCCTCACCCTGCAGCCTGGCACCAGCGGCGTCGTACGCGACCGCACCTACCTGGAGTCCGAAGGGGCGAGCTACGGCGGGCGACTGGTTGAGCTGGCCCAGGTCGATGACGGCTTCGAGTGGGTCATCGACCTTGCTCTCGTGGACGGCGCCTTGCAACGCCAGTGGCGGTGGGGCTACCCGAAACTCGGCGTGCAAAGCCCAGCCCCGCACTTGTTCGCCGACGGCCGGTTCGGCGGCGACATCCTGGAGTGGGGCGAAGAGATCGACGCCCTCCGTGGCGGGACCAGATGGCGGGCGCGAGGCGCCACCGCATCCACGGACGCCTCCACCACCTCAACGCCGCTCATCTCCGACGCGCATGAGGCGACCGCCCACCTGGCCGCAGGCTGGCCCAGGCTGGACCGCACCCTGTCCTACAGCACCGTCAGCCAGCAGCAAACCCTGGAGGACTACGCTGCGTTCTGGGCAGCGACCGCGCCCGGCGCCCTGAGAGTCGACCAGGTGACGGTCACGTTCGGCAAAGTCGTCACCTTCACACCCAACACCCTCGGTGACAGCGGGCGCTTCTACTTCAACAACCAGTGGCATCGCGGCGTGTGGCGCACCCGGCGCATCATCGGCATCGGCATCACCCCCACCTCGCGCGGGTCCGGCAAAGAAGAAGCGCGCCTCGTACTCGAAGGGCTGGAGGTGCCCGGTGCCTGACGTCTACCCGGCAGACCTAGGAACCCGCATCCGCACCCTGGAACGGGAAGTCGCCGAACTCAAAGCGCTCCTGCAAGCCCGTCAGCCGATGACCGCCGCCAGCAAAGGCTGGCTCCTGACGGACATGTCCATCCCGTCGGTGGAGCCTGGCACCTGCCATCTCGGCTGCAACGACGGCGACGTCTTCAGCGTCAACGCGTCCGGCCAGGTAAAACGCATGTTCCTGCAAGCGGCGGTGATCGCCAACCAGGCCGACTTCACCTCTGGCGACATCGCGGGAACGCCGACACCGGCGCAGTACAACGCGCTTCGAGCGGACGCGGTGGCCACCCGTCAGTACGCGTTCGACCTGACCACCATCCTGCGGAGTGCGGGTCACATCGCCACCTGATCGTGCCGCCCGCCTTGTCCGAGGGTGCGGGCGGCACCCGCATTGATCGAACCCTGGAGGCCGTGAGTGGAGTGGGCGCAAATCCCCGTCGTGCAACTAGGGGCGTTGGGCGTCCTGCTCGCAGTCCTCTGGCTGGTCTTCCGAGGCAACCTCGCACCATCGACTCTCGTCCCGCGCTCCACCTTGGACGATGTGCGGGCCGACCGTGACGCCCGCATAGCCCAAGTCGTCGCCGACCGGGAAACGCGCGTCAAGGAGGCGAACGAGGACGCCGCCGAGTGGCGGCAGCTGTACGTCCGCGAATGCGACGCACACGAGCTCACGCGCAGGGCGCATGCCGAGGAGGTCCGGGCGGCACTGCTGGCCAGCACGGAAGGCGCCCAAGTCGCGGCGGCGCTGCTGGCGGAGATCCGCTCCCGGCAGATCGAGGCAGGCTGATGGGCGAACCAGACGAAAGGCTGCCCGACATCGACGAGGCCAAGATGGCGGCCGAGGAGTCGCAGCGGCGAGCCGAGGCCGACATGGTGCGGGCGCGTGAGCAGGTCCGCAAGTCTCTGACGCTGGCGGATCGGCTGCGTCGGCTGCGCGAGGCGAACGGGTTTACCGCACTGCTGGATGACGCGTTCGGAGGAGGCCATGCTTAACGCCTCCCTCTATCTGGTCGGCACCGTGGAGGTGGTGCTGTCGGCGGTGCTGGCGGTCGCCTGCGTGGCCGCTCAGATGCTGCTGGCGCGCTGGTGGCAGACGGCCGCCGGCCGTCACGTGATGGCGTTTCAGGCGGTGCTGGCGGTCTGCCTGTCGCTGTGGACGCTTCGCCTGGTGGTCCCGGACGGCGGCTGGTTCATCGCGCTCAGGTTGGCCGCGTTCAGTGGCGTTCCGCTCGTGCTGGCCTGGCGGCTGGCCATCATCATCCGGACCTGGCGTAGCAAGCGCCGCGAGCACATCAAGGGGGAGCGATGACCGACGAGCCCGACCCGCAGTCCGAGGCGCACCTGGTTGTCACCGGCGTGGACACCCGCGACTGGGGGCCGACCGAGCCCGACGAAGAGGACGTGCTGCGCGAGCTGTACGGCGAGCCCGACCCGGACGGCATCTACCGCGGGGAGGGGCAGTGACCGCCGCTGCGATGCTGGCCGAAGCCCGCGACGACCTGGGGCTGACCGGCCGGCCGAACCGGATCACCCGCGACTATGCCTCCCGCAACGGTGCGGCGTTCCTGGCCGCGCCGTGGTGCCAGATGAGCATCACCTGGTGGGCTCGCCGGAGCGGCAACGCCGACGCGGTCCTGCCGAGGGGCGACCGCGCGTACACAGTCTACTCGGCCGAGGACGGCGAGCGTCTGGGGCGGTGGCATGCCGGGACGATCGCCAACATCAAGAAGTACGCCGAGCCGGGCGCGGTCGTCTACTTCGACTGGCAGTACACCGACCGGATCGCGTCCATCGACCACGTCGGCGTCATCGAGCGGGTGCTGCCGGACGGTCGCGTTCAGACGATCGAGGGCAACACCGGCGACACGTGCAAGCGCAGGGTCCGCTCCTCCGACGTGATCGCCGGGTTCTGGGCGCCCGCTTACGCCGGCGCCGAACCCGCCGGACGGCCGAAGCCTGCCAAGCCGAAGAAGAACTGGACGGAGGGGCTCGTGGACACGCTGCCGCTACTCAAGGTCGGAGCTAAGGGCACCGGAGTGAAGCGGGCCTTCTACCTGCTGGAGTCGCACGGCTTCGGCCTGGACCCGGACGTGTACGACGACATGACGTTCACGCCGGCGATGGGCAGCAAGGTCGCCGCGTTCCAGCAGGCGAAGAAGCTGAAGGTCGACAAGGAGATCGGCCCAGCGACGTGGACCGCCCTGGTCGAGCCGTAGCTGTGGACGGCCTGCACGTACGCCTTGATCGGGCTGTATGTGGCGCGGGTCCCGCTGTGGCCACCTACCTGCGCTTTAGAAACGGAGCGGGATGACCCTGACCCACAGGCAGGCGGCGCTTCAGGCCGCCCTTGAACTGCACCTCGACCTCGGCATGAGCCTCCTGCCCGGTATCGACCGGGAGGAGACCACACGCAACGCCGAGAACGCGATCCGTCACACTGCGGACCGCTTCGCGGCCTGGCTGGAGGGCACGAAGCGCCTCCGCCTGACCGCCACCCGTCCCGTACAAGAATCCGCCGGTTCAGCCGGTGAATCCACGCAAGGAGCAACGCAGATGCAGATGAACACCGGTGAGAAGTTCTCCGTCCTCGCCGACACTGAGGACGCCTCCGGCTACGACACTCCCGAGACCATCTCCTGGTCTCTGGACAACTCGGACGTGGCCACGCTCCAGGTGTCGGAGGACACCCGCACCTGCTGGGTCGTGTCCGGGGCGCCCGGCAGTGCGGTCCTCACCGCCACGGTCGGCTCGCTGGGCCTGTCGGCCACCCTCGCTGTGGACGTGGTGCCCGCGGGTACTGCCACGATCAACTTGGTCGCTGGCGACCCGGTCGCGGAGTAGTACGTGAAGATCTTCGGCCGTGAGCCTGCTGTCTGGCTCCACGCTCTGCAGGCGGTGCTGGCGTTTCTCGTTACCCTGCCGGCGCTCAACGCGCTGGGATTCACCCCTGAGGTGTCCGGCTGGGTGATGACCGTGGCGGCCGGTGTCGTTGCCGTGCTGGTCGCGCTGGCGACCCGCCCCTTAATGGTGTCGGCGCTTACGGGCGGCGTGCAGACGATCCTCACCGGCCTGGTCGCCTTCGGGCTGCCGCTGTCGGAGCAGTCCACAGGCGCGCTCGTGGCAGCCCTGAACGTGGTGCTGATGCTGCTGATGCCGCTCGGCCTGACCCCGGTTGCTGACCCGGCGCCGGGGTTCGTGCGGGCGGAGCGGCAGATCGTCCGCTGAGCGTCAGCCTGGCTCGCTAGGCTGGCCTGCCCGCCTCTGCCATGGGAAACCCTGGCACCCACGACGGTGGTACAGCGGCGGGTACTTACGGGGTCGGGTCGCCTTCGGGCCGCCCGGCCCCTTTTCCTCTGTACTACGGTGATCGCATCAGTGGCAGATTCAGCGGCGCGGACAATTGGGCGGAAGGGGCGTTTCGCGAGCCGCTCAGCGTTCGTCGAAGACGAGGTCCTCAGGCGGCCTGGCAAGGCGTACGGTCCCGTCGATGACCTCCACCAACGTGTCGAATCCCGTCCACTGGCCTCGGGACAGGACGAACAGCCGGTCGTCGCGCGCGTCCAGGTAGTCCTTGAACCCGTCGAGCGCGGCCGCGCCATCTCCCAGCGCGAGGTAGTCGGCCAGCCGGCGGAACAATTTGGGCATGATCGTCAGTTCGTCGGTGAGCGATTCCATGCCCTGGACCTTTGCGCCGGTCGTGGTGACGTCGTGCGCCCACAGCCCGATTCCACTGGCCCGGGCCTGAACGGTGACCGTGGTCAGCTCATCGCGCAGGTCGATGTAGAGCTTGCGGTAGAAGGTGGGATATGCCGCGCCTTGCACCAGCAGATGGTGATTGGCGGTGGCCCGCAGCAGGTTCACGTCCACGGTGATGGAGGTGCCGCTATCGCCGGGCGCGGCCCCGCGCCCGGCGAAAGCCACGCACCGTCCGTAGACGTCGGCTCCGCGGGTCAGGATGTATCCCGGCACCTTCGGGGGTTCCGCGCTGGTGACGGTCTCGCGCTGATCTCGGCTGACGCTGGTGAATCCCAGCCAGGTGAGCAGTTCCTGGGCCGCTGCCTGCCCCTGCGCCAGCGGCTGGTGCACCTCCCCGTCCTCGGTGGAGTAGTGCGTCTCAAGGCTGTCGACCCCGTCCAAGCGCAGTTGGGCGCCACCGGAAGCATTGAGCCGGACCCGGTGGGGACCTTCGACGCGATTCCAGTGCTCGGGCTGGTTGGGGTAGAAGCGCACGGAGTCCCCGTCTGGCCTGGCTCCGACCACCTGATACGTGCCTTCGATCACTAGCATGGGCATGACGATCTCCTTTGGCTCATGAGACAGCCGCAGCACCAACATCGCAGTCGATCAGCTTCTCGTCGCAGTCGCCACGCAACTCTCGCCAGCAAAAACGTTGCCCCCGTTCCTTCAAGCCTTTACGGCGAGAGGGCGGGGGTTCCGTTCGACTGTAGAGCCGGCCCCTCGAACCACGCGCCCGCCGCTCCCATCGTGGAGCGGCGGGCCGTTTCATGCTGTCCGAGGTCAGGCGCAGTTGGTGGAGCCCGAACCTCTCTTCCACCTGCACACGTCCACCCTCTTCGGGCCGCTGGACCAGTAGAGGCTCGCAGTGTCGCCGGTGTTGTTCCACACGTACGAGGCTCGCCCCCAGTATTTGGTGGTCGTCGTGTCCGCGCCCTTGCCGGAGCGGATGGTGACGGTCTTGCCCGACTTGAGGCTGAAGAAGGGGAACCGGTACTTGTATCCCGTCTCGTCGCGCACGATCCAGTCCATCATCTGCACGGTCACGTTGGAGTTGTTCTTCAGTACCACGTATTCGGCGTTGAGGCTGGCGTTCGAGCGGGTGTCCTTGCCAGGCGAGTCGTAGTAGACCTTCACGATCTCGACGATCGGAGTCGCCGCCTGGGCGGGCGGGGCGACCGCTACCAGCATCGTGACTGTGGTGGCGAGCGTGAGAAGAGCGGGACGCGTCATCGAGTCCTCTTCTGTTCGGGAAGATGTGGCTCATGTGAGACGGCCGACGATCACGGATGGTTGTCGCCGAATGCCCGCCTGTGGATCGGCTACCCGTCGCCAAGGGATATGGAAGGCCCTGCCCTTTTGGTCCTTCGTGACTGAGGGCGGGGCTTCTTCGAGTCGTTTGGGCTAGCAGGTGGTCAGCATCTTCTCCAGCGCGGACCGCTCGGCCGGCTGCATCGTGAGGCCCCAGTCGAACTTGACGTCCACCCACGAGCGGGCGTACTCGCATTCGAAGCTGGCCAGGGGAGGTCTCCACACGGACGGGTCCTTGTCGCCCTTGGCCTGGTTGACGTTGTCCGTGACCGCCCACAGTTGGCTGTCGGACAGGGAGTTGGCGAACGCTTTGCGCTTGGCGGTGTCCCACTCCCATGCGCCCGACCGCCAGGCTTCCTTCAACGGCACCATGTGATCGATGTCGAGGTCTTGCGGGTCTGTCCACACGCCGCCGTCGTAGGGGCTGTGCCATGTGCCTGAGACGGGGGAGCACTTGGCGTTGGTTTCGACGTTCTCGCCGTCTCGGATGAGTACCGTTTCGCGGGCGTCGCATTGGCCTTGGACGGTGGCCCAGTGAATGAACTTCTTCCGGTCGTAGGTGTCGGCGTGCGTCTCTTCGGCGACGGTTACGGCGCCCAGCTCGTTGATGGCGACCTCCGCTGTGGGGATGCCGGGCGGTCCCGCCCATGCTGCGTTCGGGGCGAGCGGGATGAGCAGGAGCGCGCTGATAGTGGCGAGGGCGATTCGGCGCATGGGCGAGCCCTTCTGTTCCCGCCTCGGCCAGGGTGACGTGCCTGGTCAGGGGGCGAGACGGGGGAGACAGAAAGAAGGTCTCAGGTTGGTAACGGGAGCCGCCATGCCGGAAGTCACAAGCCTGGCCTGCGGTTTTGCGGCGTGTCCCATGTAACGCGGACGCCCTGACCCGCAGAGTGTGGTCACAAGCCGCATAACGTCCGCGCCGTCGGCACTGCGCCCACACACGACGAAGCCCGCCACCCTGTGCGGGGTGGCGGGCCGTTTCATGCTGTCCGGGGTCAGGCGCGGCGCCAGCGCCAGTACGGGTCGCTGGTCTTGTACGCGCACTTGTACTTCCGCTTGGTGACCTTCGCGTAGCCGTACCGGACGTGGGCGGCACGCGGACAGAAGGCACCCGGCGTGATGCACACCCAGTGAGTCCCAACCTGCTTGTAACAGGACGCGGCCGAAGCGGTGGCGTGAGCCTGGACGGCAGCGGAAGCAGGCAGAGAAGCCGCCACGGGGACGGCCAGGGCCGTCCCTACGAGGGCGGCGGAGACAAGCAGGCGTTTGAGCACGAAGGGCTCCAGGAGTAGGGGGTGGAACGTGACAACGGTGAGACGGCTGCACCCCATCAAAGGTTGCGCCGGTCGCTGTCCAGATGCGGACGGCCTGAGAGCGGGTCGACTCTAGATCGCACACCCGTTCGGTCTAGGATCCCCTCGAACCACGCACAACGGGGAGATCCACCATGGCCGACTACGACCCACCTGCCGACCTGATCCAGCTGCGCCGCGACTTCCTGGCAGCGGAGGCCCGCCTGTCCGCCGCTGGGCGGGAGATGCCGTCACACGCTGCCGTGGCCGCCGGAGAAGCCGAGCCCGCCACCGAGGAGCAGCGGGAAGCGTGGCGGGCCTTGGACGCCGAACGCCGCCGTCTGGCCGTAGCGATCCAGGAGCACCCGTTCTGGGGGACGGTCGACGATCCCAAAGCGGCCCGCAAGGCTTTGGACGACGCCGTCAACTGACGCGCCTGACGGAGAAAGGGGATCGCCCCGACCGGGTCTGCGCCCGTGTCTCAGACGGTAGGCAGGGCTTGAGGGCGGCTGATCGCCCTGGCAAGATGCCGCGCGCCGGCGACCCGTGGGTGCCGTTCCACCAACTCGTTCGCGATCCGCCGGATCGATGGCCTGTCGAGCACCTCCGAGGGTGCGTGGCAGTGTGCCGTCAGCAGCGCCGCCGTGGTCTCCTCGGGCTTGCCCCATTGCCAGTAGAAACGAGCGAGGTCCGTATGGAGCCGCCCACGCCGCTCAGGCGTCGGGTACATGCCGTCCCGCAGGTCGCGGGCAGCGTGCAGCGCCGTTCGGGGATCGCCGAGGGCGTAGGCGATATTCGCGCGATAGAGCGTGGCGAAGGGCACGGCGGTCGGGGCCATGGCCGGTATCCGGGCGGCGGCCTGCTCTGCTTCGGCGATCCCCTCCAGGGCGCGCGACTCGTCCCCGCCCCAGGCGTGGGTGTAGGCCCTCGCGCACAGCAGACGCAGGTGCATGTCAGCTTGAGCCGTCGTACGAAGGCCGGTTGCAGTCAGTTGGTCGACCCCCCGGGACATCACGGTGGCGGCGAGGTCGGGCCGTCCTTGGATGCGCAGCATCATGCCCAGCGCTCGCGTCGAGGCGGCCTTGGCCACCGGGTCTGCGGACCGGTCGGCGTACAGCAGCGCGCGTTCCGCCGTGATCCGGGCGGAGTCCTTGCTGCCGACCTTGTTGAGCGTATCGGTTGCCAGGTTGTAGCTCGCCGACACCAGCGCCCACCCCGCGGGGGTCTGTGCGCGCTCGGCCGTCTCCCGCGCCGATGCGAGCAGGCCGGGCAGGGTGGCGATCAGGGTGGCGAGGTCGCTGGTGTCGAACTGTTGGCGCGCCTGGCGCAGCATCCGGGCGATCTGCGCCGGCTCGGCGGGGCTGGCTGGTTGCACGGGGACGGCTAGGGCGTCGTTGAAGCGCGACAGCAGGGATAGTGGGATGCTCAGCCCGGCCGCGGTGAGCAGTGTGCGACGCCTCATCGGATCATCGGTCCCCTCGTCGGCATGACTCTCACCATGCAATGTAACCGCACCATTGCTGTGCGTAACAGATTTGGGGCGCTGAGGCGTTTCGATCGGCGCTCCAGGATGTAGCTCATGGGGCGCCATGTCGTAGAGGCGGCACAGCATGTGCTCGTAGTCCGCGGATATGGCTACAGCTCCGTGTTCCCACCGGCAGAGCATCACGCCGTTGACCGCAGGAGCAGGCCGTCCGTCAGCCTCATATAGGGCCAGGAGCTCGTCCACCGCCTGCGGCCGGGACCAGCCCCGCGCCAGCCGCCGCGCCTCCAGCGGCAGAATGTCCGGCAACTGCTGGACAATCACCTCGGCCATCTGCCGCGGCCCCAGGCCCTGATCCACACATGTCCGGCGGATGTCGCGGGCCTGGCGGGCCAGGTCAGCACGTTGCGCTCGACTCATCGCGACCACCGCGTCACCTCCAGCGCGAAGCTCTGCGCTGAGCGTACGCCGCGCCCTGTCTGTGGACATTGCCGCCGCGGCAATGCCCACGTTGCCTCGGCATTGATGCAGCACGGGCAGGGCGAGACCGTGTGAGCAGCCCCACGCGAGAGTCACAGCCTCACTGTGGGCTGACCTGGGGCTTCCTGGAAGCGAACCCACCTCTGACAGGAGAAGATCCGCATGGTCAACGAAGAGTTCGCGCCCGGCCAGAGCGCGACGGCCGCCGAGCTGACGCGAGCAGGACTGCTCTTGGTGGACGGCGCGGTCAGCATCGACGCAACGGCCCGATTCGTCCCCGCCGACGAGCAGGGCATGGTGCGGCCGATCGAGATCGCAGCGGGCTGCCGGATCGGCGCGTACACGGTGCTGTACGGCGGCGTCCGCCTCGGCCAGGACAGCCAGATCGAGGAACGAGTCATCATCGGCAAGCCCGAGAGCGGTTACGCAGTCGGCCACGTCTACCCCGGCGCCGGCGCCGACACCGTGATCGGCCCCGACGTGACGATACGCTCCGGCGCGATCATCTACGCCGGAGTCGAGATCGGCGAAACCACCGTGGTGGGACACCACACGCTGCTGCGCTCGTTCGTCACCGTGGGCGAGGGAACGCAGTTGGGCCACCACCTCACCGTCGAGCGGGCCACCCGCATCGGTAACGGCGTCCGCTGCTCGCCCGGCAGCCACATCACCAGTTCGTGCGTGCTCGCCGATGGCGTATTCCTCGGGGCCGGTGTCCGCACCATCAACGACCGGGAACTGATCTGGCGCGACCCGGACCGGCAGCCTGACCTGGTCCCGCCGCGGTTCGAGCGCGGGGCCAAGGTCGGCTCCGGCTCGACCATCATGGGCGGCGTCGTCATCGGCGAGCACGCCCTGGTGGGCGCCGGGTCGGTGGTGACTCGGGACGTCCCCGCGGGCGCCACGGCCTACGGAGTGCCCGCCCGGGTGCAGGGACGGTCTGCCGCCATCGAGGTGACAGCATGACCGCTGTCGCGTACCTGCACGCGCCCGAGCACGGCCATGCGGCTGGATGGATCGCCCCGCTGCGGGCCGGCCTGCCGGAAGTCACCGACCTGGACTTTCAGCGGCTTCACCTCTTCGACGGCTTCCTGATCGACCTGCTCACCGCCCACCCGGTCGACGCTGGCGTGGGTTCGGAGACGCGGAGTAAGCGGCTGCTGCTCGTGCGCGAGGAGCTGGCTCGTGGCGGACACCTCGCGACCGCCGTCGCGACCCGTGATGGCGGGTGCGGCCGACCTTCGTTGATCCAAACGCTGATGCAGTTCATCTGCGGCTATCACGACATTGACCTGCGCGACTCGACAGGGCTCGGGCACGGCAGGCTGATCGCCCGGCACGCCTCCTCTCCCGTCCGGGATCGGTGGCTACCGCGTCTGCTGGCCGGTGCTCTGCCGGGCATCGCGATCACCGAACGGTGCGGCGGAAGCCGACCCCGCGCCACCGCGACCCAAGCCACGGTGTGCCGGGGCGGCGCCTGGGCGATCAACGGCACCAAGACGTGGATCAGCCGCCTGAACGAGGCCGCGGTGTTCTGCGTGTTCTTCACCGACCCGGCCGGGCGGCTGTCGGCCGGCGTCATCGACGCCGCCGCGCAGGGGCTCACGAGGCGCCCTATCCAGCCCAGCGGCCTGTCCGGATGGGCGTGGGGGGAACTGCACCTGGAGGACGTGCGGGTGCGCCCGTGCGATCTGCTCGGCCCGCCAGGCTCAGGTATCGCCCTGCTGCGGGAACATTTCGCGCACTATCGGCCGCTGGTGGCCGCGACCGCCCTCGGGGCGGCGGCAGCTGCCTGCGACACCGTGGCCGCACATCTGATCGCCCGCCGTGCTGCGGGAGTCATCTCAGAGGTCCGCGACAACGCACTCATCACTCTGGGCCGCGCCTACGCGCAGATCAACGCCGCGCTACTGGCCACACTGACCGCCCAACGGCTCTCGGCGGCTGGCGATACGCGCGCGGAGCTGTGGGGCTGCACGGTCAAGGCGTACGGGGTGGACGTGGCCTACACCACCGTAAGCGAGCTGACGCTGCTGGTTGGCGCGCTCGGGTTCACGGCCGACTCTGCGCTCGCGAAGGCTCGCCGCGACCTGAACGGGTTGCTGTATGCCGATGGCATCCACGACAGCCTCTACCGGAGCGCAGGACGAACGCTCACCACGACGGCGCGACCGGACTCGGGTCTTGCCGAGCTGCCGGGTCCGGGCACCATGGCCATGGCCGGGCTGACCGCTCGGCCGGCATGACCACAGCACGTCAACCGATCGGGAAGCCGTTCTCCAGCGACAACGTCGTCCCGGCGGCCACCGCATCCAGACACGCAGCGATCCGGCGAGCCAGCAGATCGGACACGAGCTCTCCCACCCGCTCGGCCTCGACAAAGGCGTACGAGGCCAACTCGTCGACCTTCAGCCGGATCGCTGCGATCGCGTCAGCCTCCAGCACGCCGCCGTCGTAGATGAGGATCAGACCCTCGGGGCGTTCCGGCCGAGACGGTACCCAGTCAACGGCCAACACCCTCCCGACCGGCCGGTCCAGGCCGATCTCCTCGACCACCTCGCGGTGGCACGCCGCTGGCGGCGACTCCTCTTTTTCAACAGCGCCGCCCGGGATCTCCCAGTTCGGCTTGTAGGTCGGCTCCACCAGCAACACGCGCCCGGCCTCGTCCCGGAACAACGCGCCCGCCGCCATCCGCCGACGCGCCAACGACGCCACGTATTGATCCGGCGACACAGCCGGTGATGGATTGCTCACCCGGCGATGCTACCCGTTGACATGCGAAAGAGCCCGGCCCCCAGCGCGTCCCACTGGCAGTTGGATCACCTCGACCAGGTCGGCCAGATCCACGTGCTGCTCAACGTCGCGCACCGTTCGGCAGTCGGCGACGAAATATCGGCGATTGTTGACCTTCTGGGTGATTTTGTAGAGGGGCGTTCTGTCGAGGACGATCGCCTCCACCTCGATACCGCCAGGACCTCGCCACACTCGCACGCGCCAAATCTACACAAATCGGACAATTGGTGACGCGAGAAAGCCCCGGCCGTATCCGACCGGGGCTTGTTCCTCGTCTCATACCTACGCCGACACCGCCTCACGGGCGCCCTGAGCCGTCCGGGACGCCTGCTCGTGGTGGATGGGGATGACGACCACCACGTCTTCCGGGTACGCCTCGTACGATTCTCCGGGCAGCGCCTCTGTCGAATACAGGATCGGCGGGCGACGCCAAGCTTTGACCTGTTCCACGTTGGTGATGAGCGGCCACCGTCCACCCACCTGCGGCGGGTGAGACGGCTTCATGTAGGTCATTTCAACCAGTCGGAACCGGCCGCCGCTCTGGTAGCGCATCTCAAGCTCTCGGGCCTGCATGCGTATCGCGTTGTCCTCCGACATGGGAGAACCTCCTTGAAAGGGTTGTGAGGGAGGCGCCCCTGCCTCATATGAGGCAGGGGCGCCGATCTATGTGGACACCCGATCGGGTGCGAGGGGTCAGAACATCGGCGGAGTAGCCGAGACGAGCTGCGCGGCAGGGTAGTAGCGGGCGTGGGCCAGCCACATGGAGGCCAGCCGGGCGAGCGTGTCGTAGTCGCCCGGGCGGGCAGCGCAGTTCCATACGTGAAGCCACAGGCCGAACGCGTGTGCACGTAAGGCGCCGTGGTCGCCGTCGGCAACAGCCTGCTCGATGTCGGCCAGCGTCGCCACCGGCGGCTCCGGTTCGCCGTCGCAGACGTGCGTCCGGTGCTCGGCCTCCGCGGTGAGGGCCAGCAGATGGCAGCGTGGCATGTCGCCCTCGCGGCGGAGCGCCTCGTACAGGGGCAGGATGCTGTCGAACACTGGTAACCATGCCTCGCCCGTGTCACGATCGGCGAGAGCTGCCGCGATCTCCGCCTCGCAGGCCGACCAGTCGATGTCGGCGGGCACCAAGGGCTCGGCCGCAGCGCTAGTGGTCTCAGGTGTCACGGTGATCTCCTTGTCACCAGGGGGAGGATGTGTCCCAGCCGCAGGGTTCCGGCTGGGACACACCCGGATCGTGGGGGTTAGCGCCGGATGACCGGCTTGGTCACGTCGCGGTGTTCCACGGTCACGGTGAAGCCTGCGGCGGTGAGGAGGCGGGCGCACTCAGACGCCATGACCACGCTGCGATGGCGGCCTCCAGCGCAGCCGAACGCCACGGTCACGGGTCGGCCAAGGCCGAGGAGAGCGCGCACCAAGGCGGCCTCATGCTCGATCCACGCCTTCGCGCCCCGGGTGGCCAGGACGTGCCGGCGGACGGTCTCGTCCAGCCCGGTCATCTCACGCATGGCCGGGTCGACGTGCGGGTCGTGCAGTAGACGGCGGGCGTCTAACGTCACGTCCGCCTCCGGCGGGTCGGCATGGCCGTACCCGAATGAGGTGACGAGCACCTGTGCGGCGCTGGACATCATGACTCGTCCTCCACGTCTTCCTCGGAGACCCTGCGTGGACGGGTGGGCTCGTCGTCGAGCGGGGTCGCTGTGCGGACGAGCTCCGCCATCAACCGCTCGGACAGGCCCTTCTCCGCGCGATCTTTGCGTACGGTCACGTGCCCGCTCCTCTCCTGCGTAGAGCGTCGGCGGCCAGCGCATGTGGGCTTAGCGGGTCGCTCTTGCTGTAGGCGTCGTCATCCCGCCCGTAGGCCAAAGGGCCGTCGTAGCCCTCCTCCTCACGGATCCGCCGCAGATCCTGGTACGCGGCGTCGTTGTCGAACATGGCGTGTTCTCCGATTTGTGAATGGGTGGAGGTGGTGGAGCTGGCTGCTCCGGGCTCGTGGCGCTCGGCGGCCGTGGCGCCGCCCCACACGCCGTACGGGATCTCGTTCTCCAGCGCATACGCCAGGCATCTCGCTTCGACCGGGCAGCCCTGGCACACCCTTTTTGCGGCCTCGCAGGACTCGCCCTGGTCGGGGAAGAACTCCTCCGGGTCCGTCTGGCCGCAGATGCCGCTCGCCATCCATGAGGTTGCGGCGGCCATGTCCTGCAGATCCGACAGCATGTCGATCATCATGATTCGAGTGCTTCGGGCCACGCCCGGACGACGCCGCAGCCAGGTGGGGGCGACCAGAGTTGAACGCCGGTCACCCACGCCAGCCGCACGATCCTCGGCCCGACCTCTCCGCTGGGAGTGAGCTGGGCATACACGGACATGGTGGCGTCGGCGTTGTTGCCGTGGTTGACGAGGATCTCGTACTGGCCTTCTGTGACACGGGCGTACAGCGTGTTCTTTCCGCTGCCGCTCATGTACGTGATCTCGACGTTGCGGTGCAGCTCCTGCATCGGTCAGCTCCTCACCGGTTGGGCCGCAACTTCGTCGACGTTGGCGAGGTCGGTCGGGCTCATGCGGATGAGCCCGAGTTCGGTGAGGAAGCGCACCCACACCGGTTCGATCCCGGGGGACTCGGCGAACTCGTGGTCGCTCACCCGGCCGAGCGCGTAATAGGCGGTCCAGCTTGCGAGGCGCTGCATTTCGACGCTGGTCATCCACCGCACGTTGCGGGTCTCCCGCGCTGATGGTCTGAGTGTGCCGGTGGTGGTGGCCTGGTAGATCTGCCACTGGTGGCCGACGCCGCGCGGCCCAGGAAGACGGCGGCATTGGTTGGGTCGCCAGCCTCCGACGGGCAGCAGTTCGAGGGTCGCGACGGTCAGGCCGAGTTCTTCGGCGACTTCGGCGCGGGCTGCCTGCTCGTAGCCGGCGTGGTCGTCGAAGACGTGCCCGGCGGCAGGAGCAAGGCCGGGCGGGAAAGTGGCTCTTTCGAGCATCAGACATCGGGTTTTCGCGTCGGTGATGAGGACGCCGACGCTGGCGTTGTCGCAGCGTTTCGTCATGATGGTGGTTGCCTCCGTTGGGGGTGGCGGGCGTGTGCCGTCGTGGCCGGTCTTGGCGGATAGGTCCACGGCTGGTGTGCGCCCGCCTCTATGCGGCGGGGCGGTCTGGTGCCTTCTCCAGGGCTGGTGGTACAGCTGACCGCTCCGGGCGCTCGCGCGGCCCCTCGGGGATGTGAGGGCCGGGCGGGCACCCGCAACGGGCGCGGCACTCAACGAACCTGGTCGGCTCCCGTCGAGGTCAGCCACCGCTGGCCCTGCCGTCCGGCCAGGGCAGCGCCGGGAACCGATGACACCTGCCACGCGAATGCGGCCATCGACAGGTGGGCTTGCGCTGCGCTGGCCAGCGCCGTGACCTGCGGCCAGTCCTGCTGCTGGCGTGCTTTGGCGAGGTCGTCCAGGCAGCCGTTGGCGGCGTCGAGGTGGTCGGGGCCGCTCATCTTTCTGGCCACGGGAATCTCCTAACGCTGAGTGGGGGAGAGTTGGTAGAGATCGCCGGTCTGGCGGATGACGCCGGACTTGGTAAGGGCACGCAGAGCGGCGGGTATCTCCGCCAGCGGCACGTCGTCGCCTAGGTGTCGCAGGACCGCCACACACACGGCGCCGACCGCCAATGGCCCGGCGAGCAGCGCGCCCTCGACGGCCGCCTGCACGTCGCCGGAGGTGTGGCGGTGCTCGCGCCGCTTCGGTGTAGCGACCTCACGCGGGTTGCGGCCTCGGGCGGCGTGGTGACGGTACTCCTCGATGAAGCCGAGGGTGCGCTCCCCGAGTTCGCCGGCCGGTGGTGTTGAGGCGATGCCGAACGCGTCGCGTACGGGCATCATGCGCAGGGCCGCGGACGGGCGGCGGTCGACGCCGGTCGTGTAGCCGAGGCCGTGAGTTTTCGCTCCGTTGCGGAAGTACTCCGGCAGTTTGGACGGGTCGGCGGGCAGGCCGACCATGGCGTTGTCGGTGCTGGAGCCGGTACGCAGCGCGGTGAGGCTCCCGCCGGACAGCAGGTTGGACCGGAACGACTGCTTGTTGTGGAAGTTGTCCAGGCCGAGGTTCTGATTGACCACCAGCAGACTGCCGCCCGCCTTGCGCCACGTTCGGACGCCGGTGGACAGCAGTTCGAACCCGGCGTCGCCGAACGGGCTGTCGAGGAAGAACTTCAACTCCTCCACGCACGCCATCAGCATCGTCATGCCTGCCATGTCGGGGTCGCCGGGCAGCAGGAACGGCTTGCCGCGGCGTTCCCGGCCGAGGTCGTCCACCCAGGGTGCGTGCGCTACGAAGTCGGCGCGGCGCAGCATGACGAAGTCGAGCATCTGCAAGTTCTCGAGCGTCTCCTCGTTGCCTTCCCCGTAGATGGGGGTGCGGCCTGCCCAGTCCGGCTGTGAGCTGCCGTTCTGGGGGTCCAGCAGCGCGGTGGCGACGAGCGGGCAGCGGTGCGCCAGCGACAGCAGCGCGGACACGTGGTTCGACTTGCCGGACCCGGTGTCGCCTGCCACGACGCCCATCTGGGCGCCGCCTGAGGTGGTCCAGAACTGGCGGTGGGCTGGCTGTAGGTCGAAGAAGCGGCCTACCTGCGCGATCCCCGTCTGCGGGTCGATGGCGGCGCCGGAGTCTTCCAACCACATCGTGGAGGTCAGGTTCTGGTCAGAGCGGATGACGGTGACGCGGGCGCGGGACGCGTCACCGTCATCAGACTCTTCGATCGCGACCTGCGAGATGCGCACCCGGTTGGCGGACGCCACCGTTTCAACGGCGGCCACCACTGTCATCTGCGAATACCGGGTCGGGCCCGGCTCGCCGACGACGATCCCGGTGTAGCCGTCGGGGACCGGTTTCACCTGCTCCAATCGGGTCAGCTTGAACGCCGGATGGTTCGGCACGACCCGCTCTTGCCACAACGTCACCTCAGCGCCGAGCGAGTGGGACGCGTTTCGAGGGGCCGACTGGGCGGCGGGGGAGGGGCGTGGACGGCGCAGGACGGCCATCCAGTAGGGGGCCGCCATGATGATGCCCGCCACCCACAGCAGGATCGCCACCCACCCGTACGGGCCGAACAGGGCCGCCCCTGCAGCCCACACAACGCCCGCGGCGACGGGAACGGCCGGCAACGGCTCTCCACGCCGTTCGGCTCGGCCGAGAACGGACACAGCGGTCGCTGCGATCGCCGCGGTGCGGATGAGCGGGTGAACGTTTGCGGCGTCGGCCGCCCAGGCGGTGGCGTGCAGGATGGCCAGCCATGCCACGGGCTGCAGCAGCGCCAGCTTGCCCCGCTCGTGGTGAGCGACCTTGCGGGCGGTGCGCAGCACAACCTCGCCGCGGCTGCTGACGGCGTCCTGGCCGTCGGCAGTCGCAATCTGCGGCGGGACGGGTCGGCTGGTCGCCGTGTCATGGCTGGACATCAGTTGGTCTCCGGCTAGTTGTTGGCGACGGCGAGAGCGCGGTCGGCGATGCCCTGGGCGACGCCGGCGGCCTGGTTGAGCAGGTCCTGCAGCACGGCGGTGTCGCCGATCAGGTCGCTGTGCTTGGCCAGAATGTCGGCCATGGAGGCGGCCAGGCTTTCGCTGCCGCTCATCTGGGCGCGCAACTCGCTGGCGAACTGCTGGTGGGCGGCGGAGTAGCTGGTCAAGCCTGCGGCTTCGGTCTGCACGGGCGGTTCCTCCTGGTCGGTTTCCGGCCCCTGGTCGGGTTCGGTGTTGGGTGGGTCTTCGGACGAGTCCGGTTCGTCGGACTGCTCTGGGTCGGGCTGATCCGGTTGCGGGTCAGGGTCGGGGGCGGGTTCGTCGGTCTCGGCGTCGGTCTCGTCGATCACCTCGCCGTCTATGGGCTGGGCGGCCTTCCATTCGGCGTACCGGTCCCTGGCGCCGAGCCAGGCGGCGCGGCGGATGCGGTTGGCCGCGGTCAGCGCCTTAGCGATGCCGTAGAGGCCGGCCAGCAGCCAGGACGTCCACCGTCGGGGGTTCTTCCACGACGGGTCGCCCGCCCGCAGCCGGTGCTGGGCGAAGTCGTAGCCGTCGCGGAACTCGCGGATCGCCTGCGCCTTGCCGGCCTGCCATGCTCCGGCCGCGACAGCTCGGGCGTCCGGGCGGCGCCACATGACGCCGCAGATGACCGCGGCGAGGATCAGGGCCAGGATGAAGAGGCTCACCGGGTGTCCATCTGCGAGGTGAGCGTGTTGGCGTTCGTGCGCACCTGCTCGGTCAGGTAGCTGATGGTGGCGCCGCCGGTGATGAGCACGATCGCGGCCAGCGACGGCAGCACGAACAGGTTCCACGGGTAGTCGAGCTTCTTGTCCGACAGGTCGGCGATCGAGGCGATGAACAGGGTGGCGAACAGGATCAGGGCGATCCCGCCGACGATCAGGACGGAGGTGATGCTGGTCGCCAGGCGGGCCAGCGCGACGCTGACGCCGACCAAACCCAGCCCGGCCAGGAACATGAAGATGCCCATCAGGGGCGGCCACTTATTGCGCTTCTTGAGCTGCAACGCAGGGAAGAGGAACACGGCGGTGGCGAACAGGCCGCCGACGATGACGCCGATCATGAGGTGTCCTTTCACACGAAGAGACTGAGGAACATCGCCAGCAGGCCGGTTGCGGCCAGCAGGCTGGGATAGCTGACGATCAGAAGCAGCAGGTGCAGAACGGCGGAGGCGGCGATCACCGGCGCCCCGTAGATGGCGTAGGGGATGCGCAGGATCAGCGCGTCCCGGATGTAGGGCTTGGGCGCGAACCAGAACTGGCGGATCAGGTCCGCCACCGGGCGGGGCCGCATACCGAGCAGGCCGTCGCCGACGACGGCTGCCCTGAACCCCACCCGTAGGCGGATCCCTTGATGACGCCCTGCGGTTCTGACAGCCAGCGCCAGGCTGCGGGGCGGTGAATCCTCTGATGAAGGGGCGTCTGGAAGCTGGTCGCGATCGAAGGGCAGCACGACCCCGCCCCCGTCATCGCCTGACGTGGCGTTGTGGTCGTCCGGGATCGTGAAACGCAGCTCCATCACGCCGTCCTCGTTCAGTCGTTGATGTCGTTGGTGGTCTCGCGAAGGAATGCGGTGACCTCGCGCCGGATGCGGGTGGCCTGGTCTGGGTCGTCAAGCTTGGCGAGTGCGGCCCGCAGCTCATCGAAGGCCAGGCTCATATGCGCCACCGCGTGAGCAAACTCAGTCACCTCCTCGCTGCTGGCTGAGGGACGGTCGTCGTCGGAGGGAAGGTCGAGACGGAAGATCTCCACTGGTTCACCGGTCCTGTCGGCTTCTGGTGTCGGCCTTGACTGCGAGGTCGACAAGCTGCTTGGCCAGTGCGCGAAGCTGCCCGTCGGCCCACGCCGCTTCAGCTTCGCCCTGACGTGCGACTGCAGCCATGACCGCGCGGAAATAGGCGGCGGACTCGGCGAACTCTTGGCGAGCAGTCGCCGCGGCGGCGATTCGCCGGCCAAATCGATCCGCACGGCCAGACCTTGCCGACGCCTTCTGACTCATGCGATCTCCACTACCTTCTGTGATTGGTGTAGGGTGTGCCTCGCGCACGTGCACATGTGCACGTGCCCGCCCACGCGTAGGGACCCCTTCAGGCCACGGCCTCGCACTGTCGGCGCGTTTTCGCTGCCACGGTGCCGTTCACTGAGCGTCATGGCGTTGAGGGCCAGAAAGAGCGCTGCTGGCACGCGATTCGTGATGTTCATTCCAGGTCCTCCCATCACGCACCAGCCGCAATGATGAGCGCGGCCACGAACAGCCACGCGTGGTGCCAGGACTGATCGAGCGCGTAGGCGCCTGTCCCGGTGGGAGCGGCTTTGCGGTCGCCGAGCTCGTAGAAGCCGCCCTTGCGCAGCTTGTTGGCGAGCCGCTGCAGCGTGACGGGCTCCTCGCGGTTCTCGTGGTAGGCCGACCGGTCGGCCCAGTAGTGGGAGGCGGCGTCGACGAGCGGGCCGGCCTGGAGCGCCCACCCGTTGAGGGGCAGACCGGTCACGCGGACGAGCGCGTACAGGAACGCCAGCTTGGTCGCGGTCAGCGTGGCCACATGCCAGAGGCACGCCAACTGACCGTTCCGCGTCTGCTCGCCTTTGGCGCACGCCTGCCCGTGGGTCTGGACCCCGTGGTCTCCGAAGGAGTGGGCGGCGTACAGCGTCACGAAGACGGCGGCAAAGGTGACGAGTTTGATCATCGCGTCGAGGGTCATGACGGGCCGCCCTGCGGGCCGCACGGGGTCACGCCGGCCACGGCCTGGCAACCGGCGCACGAGGGAGAGAAGTTGACCCCGTGTGTCGGGCACGTGGGGAGGTCTTCCAGGTTGTGCATGTGTTCACAGGCGGGGTCGAAGTAGCGGGTCATGACTGGTCTCCGGAAGGGGGGTCGGTGAGGATCATGCGGACGCCTCCGAACGGTCGCCCGAAGCGTCCGAGTCGGCGACCGATCGTGTCGGGGCGTACACCGTGCCGTCGGGCGCGAACCGGTACCCCTGGGCGGTCATCTTCTTCTGCACGTTCTGGACGCGTTTGAGGCCCCACGTCTCGCTGAACTCGTAGCGCTCGGCGACGTCGGTTTTCGTGGGTCGCCGGCCGACACCGTTTTGGCCGCGGCACCGACGGCGGATCCAGTCTTCGGCTTCGCGATTGTCCTGGTCGTCGGGCCTTTCGCGGTCGCTGTCGGGGTCGCGGGTCGGGTCGCTGCCTCGGTCGCTGTCGTCCTCGTCGTCCGCGACCGGGTCCGCGTCCGTGCTGACGACCGACAACGGGGCCGTTGGGCCGACCGAGTCCGGTCGCGGATCCGGTCGCGTCTCGGTCGCGCTGGCGGTCGTTTCCGCGACCGTCAGCGCGACCGAAGTGGTCGGATCGGCGGTCGGGGTTTCCACGCCGAGCATCCGCTGGCGCGTCCACATCTTCAGGTCGGCGAGGGCGCCGGACGCGCGCGAGTCGACGTCCGGTTCGGTGGCGGTGTGCGCGTCGGCGATTGCCTTGGCGCGGGCGACGGCTTCTTCTCCCGCTCCGGAAATGGCGGCGGCTCGTACGGCAGCCCAGTGGTAGGCCTTGTGGACGGCCGTGGTGATCTGGTGCTTGAGCGTGGTGACCGCCTCAGCCGCGCAGAACACCATGACCGGCGGCACGGAGTGGAGCAGGATGCCGCCGAAGTCGGGATGGCCGGCCGGGATGGTCGACCAGGATTCCCACGTGTTCATGAGATAGGTGAGCGCGAGGGCGGTCCACTTGGTGCGGCGGATCCACCGGCCGCCCTTGATCTGGTGGCGGGCAATGATCTGCTCGCCCAGCAGGACCCCGACGAGGACGAGCGACACCATGGGGTCGAGCAGCCAGGCGATGCACCACTCGATGGACCACACCTCTGCGCCCTGGGCCGCGAACCGCTGGACGTTCGCCATCGTGAACAGCAGGCCCAGGATCAGGCCGGTCCAGATGAGCCGGTCCACGCGGGTGCGCAGCCGCTCGATCCGCAGCGCAACCACGTCAGGGTCGGTGTCGTAGCCGCGCACGTCCGCGGCGTCCCTCGCCGCCGCGGCGAGTTTCATCGCGCGCGTTGGCCGGCTCCGCTTACCAGCCCACGCGTTGACCTCGCGGGGTGGGGGAGCGTGCGTCGTGTCCATCTCAAGGGGTCCGTTCGTTCAGCGGGTGATGTAGGGCGGCTCGGTGAGGGCGCCGTCCTT
>NZ_JBEZFW010000043.1:0-31441 GCF_040649695.1 Nonomuraea sp. NPDC048901
GCGCGAGGCTGCCAACAGATGTCCTTCCGAGGGCTCGCGGCGGACTGACTACACGCACGCCAGACAACCTCGCAACGTGAGCAAGCGGAGCGGGTCGTCAAAGGGCAGCGCAAAGGGGCAGTGTAGCCGAACGGCACACGCCTGTCCACTTCACTCTCGCTGCATGCTCCACGTTGGTCGCAGCATCGCCCGTTCGAGCGGAAACGTCAAGCCCGCAAGCCCGACTTTCCGCCGACCTAGGGGCCGGACGCTGGGTTTTCTCCCCTGCGTGATCGGACGCCTACCGTCAGGCCCAAGACGATACCCGCGAACGGGGACGGTTAACGCTCCGTCACACCGAGGGTCGAACCCATGCCGACAACCGGTGTAGCTGTGACTGAGGTACCCACTACTTGGGCTTCGCTAAACCTTATTTTTGGTAACAATTGACCTCGGGGACGCGCCCGATGACTCAGGCAGTGCCGATCAAGGTCGACAGCTCGGCCACCAACCAGCGGGAATCTTGCCGGATCATGACGAGCCTGACCCGGTCCTGGCTGACCTGTTGCTGTGGTTCGGCCTTGCCGGGGATCTCCCTGACCGTACCCGTGTTCACGAACAACAGAACCTCAACTCGATCACCTTCCGCGCGCTCCACCCCCGCGTCGGCGACGGTCGCCGTCCGCACCGTCTTCTCCGCCTTGGCCTTGGCGGCCAGGGAGGCCGACAGCTTCTTGTAGTGCTCGGTGAGCTCGCCCGTCGTGTGCTCGGCCGCCCGGGCCAGGTCCTGCTCGACCGTCCGGTAGTCGTACGACAGCAGATCCGGCGCCACCGTACGGGCCGCGGCCATGGCCTGGCGGCCCGCCTCCTCGTCCGCGCGGATGGCGTGGGCGTCGTACCAGAACACCCCTGAGGCGGCGCCGAGCCCGAGCACCAGGACCAGCAGCGCGATCGTGACCGCCCTCACACCACCTGCACCGCCCTCGACACCAGCCAGACCCCCTTGGCCTTGGTCACGTCCATCGACCAGCGGTAGAACCGTTCCTGCTTGGGGGTCTTGGAGCCCTCCCAGCGGATCTCCACGTCCGCCACGACCAGGACCCTGGCGGTCAGCTCCGTCATCGACACCAGCCCCGTGGCCCGGAGCACGCCGTGCTGCACGACCTTGTTCTCCAGCGTGGTGGACTTGAGCTTCGCCGCGCCCGCCTTGTACTCCTCCTGGGCCACTCCGGTGGAGGTGGCGAGGATGCGTCCCATGTCGGCGTCGACGGTCTTGTAGTCGAGCGAGACCAGGTTGATCGCGTGCGCCCCCGCCGCCTCCAGCGCGGCCCGCCGATCGTCCGCCCTGGCCTGTTCGGCCAGGTCCTGCCCGCGAAGGAACACCACGGCGGCGCCGAGCAGCACCACCAGCAGTACGAGTACGCCGGTCAGGACGCGGGGTCGCCGGACCGGCTCGTCCACGTCTGCTCACCTCCCGGCTTGGTTGCTGGATGGTAACCCGCCGGCCGCTCCCGGAGCCCGGGAAACAACAGAGGCGACATAGGACCCACTCTGGCTGGGGCGGGCACTGACGTCATCTCTTGCCGAGCGGGCATCGTCGTCGTCTCTGTCCGGGTGGGCACCGTCGTCGTCTCCGGCCTCCCCGGCGGACGAGCGCCTGACGAACGCCCTTCAGGTGGCCCCCTGAGGCCCGTTGGGGGCGCGGCGCGGCATTGCGGCCATTTCTGCACCGAGGGCCGGGAAAGTGCCTTCTCGGCCCGCCTGGCGGCTCGCCCCGGTCTGGCACGCTTGCCGGTCGGCGGCCCTTGGGTCGTCTGACGGCTCTCGGCCGGTCTGACGGCGAGCCGGTCCAGACCGCCTACGGCCCATCGGGATCTATCGGACGCCGTTGAGATGGGCGTTGATCAGGCGTGGGTACTCTTCCAGCCAGTTGCGCCCGCGATCGTCCACAAAGGAGCCCTGGGGCGGGATGACCCCGTTGGCCGCCAGCCAGGTGCCGGGCGGCCGCTGCGTACGGCGGAGCCCGTTGCCGCTCGGCATCAGCTGCGGCGGGATCGGCGGCAGCGAGCCGGGGTCGTGGCCCAGCTGCGCCTCGGCCTCCAGCTCGGAGACGTCCTTCTCCTCCGACATGCCGATCGGCCCGTGCTTCCTGGCGTTGAGGAACTGCCGGACCACCGGCTCATCGCTCGACAGCAGCATCTCGCGCGGCCCGAACATGATCAGCTCGCGCCGGAACAGCAGCCCGATGTCGTCGGGCACCGTACGGGCGGTGTTGATGTCGTGTGTGACGATCAGGAAGGTCGCCTCGATCTCGGCGTTCAGGTCGACGATGAGCTGGTTGAGATAGGCGGTCCGTACCGGGTCCAGACCCGAGTCGGGCTCGTCGAACAGGATGATCTCGGGATCGAGCACCAGCGCCCTGGCCAGCCCGGCCCGCTTGCGCATGCCGCCGGAGATCTCGCCCGGCAGCTTGGTCTCGGCGCCGAGCAGGCCGACGAGTTCCATCTTCTCCAGCACGATCTGGCGGATCTGCGACTCGCTCTTCTTGGTGTGCTCGCGCAGTGGGAAGGCGATGTTGTCGTACAGGCTGAGCGAGCCGAACAGGGCGCCGTCCTGAAACAGCACGCCGAACAGCCGGCGCAGCTCGTAAAGCTTGCTCTCGTTGCAGTTGGCCAGGTCGTAGCCGTCGATCCAGATGTGGCCGCGGTCCGGCCTGAGCAGCCCGACCAGGGTCTTGAGGAAGACCGACTTGCCGGTGCCGGAGGGGCCGAGCAGCACCGAGATCTCGCCCGCGGGCAGGGTGAGCGAGACGTCCTCCCAGATGACCTGCCGCCCGAACGACTTGGTCAGCCCGTCGACCACGACTTCGACGCCCACGGGTCACCCTCCATGCGCAAAGAGTAATGTGACTTCAACCACAAGACTGCCATCACCGTAGCGGCGCACGAGGGAATTGGAACCAGTTCCAATAACTTGTTACTGCCCGGTTATGAGACGCGGAGTCCAGCAACGGGCGTTGCGGCGTCTATTCGGCCTGGGGCTGGGCAATTGCCCTCAGAGCCGGGCGGAGGACCCGCGCGATGTCTGCTTGAGATGCTTCGCGCAGCTCGTCGAGTTCGAGCAGTTGATGACCCACGGTCACACCAAGCATGATCGTCGTCATCAGCGCCGCCCGCAGTCGCGCATCGCCGCCGGGGATCGACTCGCCGACCTGATGAATCTGCCGGCTCAGTACGGCCCGCGCCGACGCGCCCGCCTCCGGGTGAGTGAGCATCGATCGCATCATGGCCAGGGAGCTCTGCGGCAACTCCCCCATCTTGAGGCCGAGACTCCCGATGAGTTGCTCGACCAAGTCGTCGGCATCGCCCGTGGCCACCGGCGCCGGGGCCACGGCCACGGCCGCGCTGAACAGGTCCTGCTTGCTGCCGAAGTACTGCATGACGAGTGCGGGATCGACCTCAGCCGCTTTGGCCACCGCGCGGATCGTGGTGCGCTCGAACCCCAGGTCCGCGAAGAGCTTCCTGGCCGCTTCCAAGATCCGCCGCTCGGTCCTGCGACGCCGCTCCGCCCGTTCGGTCACCCCGCCCCCCTTTGACAATCGTTACTCACTCTACAGGCGTTGACCGTTCGCTCTATTTCGCTCTACGATCGTTGAGTCAACATCCGTTGAGCGAAATGGGGCTCCCATGTCCACCACCGAGGTCGTCGCCGCCTACCACGCCGCGATGCTCCACAAGTCGGCCGACGAACTGGCCGATCTCTATGCCGAGGACGGCCTGCACGAGTTCCCGTTCGGCGGACTGCCGCCGTTCGAGGGCCGGGAGGAGATCCGGGCGGGGTACACGATGATGTGGGGCGCCATGAAGGCCCTGGTCAAGGAGATCCGCGACGTGACCATCCGCCAGACCACCGACCCGGAGGTGATCGTGGCGGAACAAGAGACGGTGGTCACGGTGGCCGACCAGGAGCTGACAGTGCCGGGCCTGCTGATCCTGCGGGTCAGGGACGGCCTGATCGTCCACACGCGCGACTACATGGACACCAGCGCCGTCGCCCGCGTCCGCGCCGCCTAGCACAGACTGCCTTCCTCAGCCCCCGAAGGGGGCATTCCCATGGGTTCCCAGCCACCACGGACCGTCCCCTTCCTCTCCCCCGAGGAGGTCCCTCTCCCAAGGACCCCAGCCACCACGGAGCGTCACAGAGATCGAGACGGTCGTGTGACGAACCACCCAGGGACCCGCCAGGGCTGAGGCCGTACGGTCACTTGGTGGCAGTGAGGTCGTAGACCGTGGCGTTGCCGACAGTAGCGGCCGTGTACGTCTCCTGGACCCACGCGGCGATCTCGGCCGCATCACTGCTGCCACCGGGACTGGCCCCGCCACGCATGCCACCGCCCATCCCGCCACCGATGAAGTAGTGGATCTTCCCTTCGGCCACGTACTGCTTGAACTGGGCGAGTGTCGGCGCGGGGTCGGTCCCGTTGAAGCCGCCCACCGCCATCACCGGCTGGCCCGTGGCGAGCTGGTATCCGGCGGCGTTGTTCGAGCCGACGGTCGCGGCGACCCAGCTGTAGGCGGTGGCGTTGCTCTTCAGAAGGGCGGTCAGCTCGGCGCTGGGGGTGGCGGACCGCAGCAACCCGCCCATCCCACCGCCTCCCCGCCCACCACGAGCGAACCCATCGGCCCCCATGCCACCCGGCCTCCCAGCACCAGCAGTGCCGCCCGGCTGCCCCCCGGTACCGCCAGGTCGTCCAGTGCCACCGCTACCGCCCGGCTTGGCACCGGTACCGCCTGGCTGGCCGCCGCCGAAGCCGCCGAAGCCGCCCGGTCCCATCGCCGCTGGGCCGCCGCCGCCGCGCCGGAACCCTCCAGGCCCGCCGAACCCTGCCGTTGAGGGGCCCGCCGTAGGGATCGCACCGGTGTGCGCGGATGTGGCGGTGTCCAGTGCGTATGCGGCCGGCCCGGCCAGGTACACCACGACCGCCGCGACGGCGACAATTCCCGGCACCCGCCGCGACCACCAACCACGCGCCGCAAACGGCACGCCCGCAGATTCTCCAGACGGCACGCCCACAAGTTCGGCGACCGGCACGCTCCCAGGTCCCCCGGACGGCACACCCGCCCGCCCCTCCTCCTGACGGCCGACGACCAGGAGACCCACGGCCGCCGCCAGCCCAGCGACGAGCACAACCGGCCCCAACCAGGAATTCCACTCCGAACTACGCGACAGCAGGACGTACCCCCACCCAGCCGTCACAGCCGCAGCCAGCGCGAGCGCCCGGTGAGCCCTGCGCTCCCAGAGCAGCGCCACCCCCGAACCCACCAGCACCGCGATCGCCGGAGCCAGCGCCACCGTGTAGTACGCGTGGAAGATCCCCTGCATCAGGCTGAAGATCAGCCCGGTGATCACCAGCCAGCTCCCCCACACAGCCACCTGGGCCCGTACGGGATCGGTCCGTGGCGCCGAGCGCGTCAGCCAGGCCACGGCCGCCAGGAGCACCAGCGCCGCCGGAAGCAGCCACGAGATCTGCCCACCCGCCTCGGTGTCGAACATCCGCCACCAGCCGGCCTGCTGGTTGAGGTTGCCGAGCCCTCCGTAGTCACCGCCGTTCAGCCGCCCGATGCCGTTGTAGCCGAGCGCGAGCTCCAGGACGCTGTTCGTCTGGGAGCCGCCGATGTACGGCCGGTCGGCGGCAGGCACCAGCGCCACGGCCACCAGCCACCATCCGGCCGACGCCACCACGGCCACGCCCGCCAGCACGAGCTGCCAGAGCCGCCGCCCCACCGTGGTCGGAGCCGTGATCAGGTAGACGAGCGCGAACCCCGGCAGCACCACGAACGCCTGCAGCATCTTGGCCAGGAACGCGAACCCGATGCACGCCCCAGCCAGCACCAGCCACCGCGTCCCCGCCTTCTCCTGGGCCCGCACCACGCAGTAACCCGCGACGGTCAGCAGCAGCACCAGCAGCGCGTCCGGATTGTTGAAGCGGAACATCAGCACCGCCACCGGCGTAACCGCCATCACCGCCCCGCCGATCAACGCGGCCCACGCGGGGAACCGGCGGCGTACCGCGGCATAGACCACCCCCACGGTCGCCACGCCCATGAGCGCCTGGGGCACGAGAATGCTCCATGAGTTCAGCCCGAAGATCCTGGCGCTGAGCTCCATCGGCCACAACGAGGCCGGCGTCTTGTCCACGGTGATGGCGTTGGCCGCGTCAGACGACCCGAAGAAGAACGCCTTCCAGCTCTGGGTGCCCGCTTGTACGGCAGCCGAGTAGAACGCGTTCGCCCATCCGGAGGCGTTCAGCCCCCATATGTAGAGCACCGCGGTGGCGGCGAGCAGCCCGGCCAACGCCCATCGATCTCTGACACGCGCATCCTTGAACACACTCGAACGCTAAACACGGGCTCTCGCCACGCGATGAGACGACCATGAGAATCTCGTGAGCTCTGTACGGCGGTAACAGCCGGACACGCAAAAGGGGCGGCACACCCGGCACCTGGGTGCAGCCGCCCCTTCTGGGGTGAAACGCCGGAACCAGCGTTTCGGTAATGCTCTTCGAGCGATATGCCTCGAAAGTGTTACTTCACGGTGACGGAAGCGCCGGCGCCCTCGAGGGCAGCCTTGGCCTTCTCCGCCTGCTCCTTGTTGACCTTGCCGTCGAAGACGTTCTTGGGAGCGCCGTCGACCAGGTCCTTGGCCTCCTTGAGGCCCAGGGACGTCAGGGCGCGGATCTCCTTGATGACCTGGATCTTCTTGTCGCCGGCAGCCTCGAGGATGACGTCGAACTCGTCCTGCTCCTCAACGGCGGCGGCCTCGCCACCACCGGCGGCGGGGGCAGCGGCAACCGCGACCGGGGCGGCGGCCTTGACGTCGAACACTTCCTCGAACTGCTTCACGAACTCGGAAAGCTCGAGGAGGGTCATCTCCTTGAACGCGTCGAGCAGCTCGTCGGTGCTGAGCTTCGCCATGATGGTTTCCTCCGTATGGATCTTGCGATAACTAGGAACGGGACCGCGGGGTTTGCGGCAATCCCCGTATTACTCGCCCGCCTCTTCGCGCTTGGCGCGAAGGGCGTCGGCCAGCTGGGCCATGTTGGTGGGCAGCGCGGCGAACATGGCGGCAGCAGCACTCTGCTTCGCCTTCATCGCGCCGGCCAGCTTCGCGAGGAGAACCTCGCGGGACTCGAGGTCAGCGAGCCTGGTGATCTCCGTAGCGTCCAGCATCTTGCCATCAAGGACGCCGCCCTTGATCACCAGAAGGGGATTGGCCTTGGCGAAGTCACGCAGACCCTTGGCCGCCTCGACAACGTCGCCGTTGACGAAGGCGATCGCGGTCGGACCGGCGAGCAGGTCGTCAAGACCCGCGAAACCGGCCTCATTGGCCGCGATCTTAGTCAGGGTGTTCTTCGCCACGGCGAACTTCGCATTCTCACCGAGAGAGACGCGCAGCTGCTTGAGCTGTGCGACGGTGAGACCGCGGTACTCGGTCAGAACGGCGGCAGCGCTGCCTTCGAACTCGCTCCTGAGCTCGGCAACTGCTGTCGCCTTATCCGCCCTCGCCATGGGCCTCCTTCCAGATGTGCCACCGGTGAAGGCCCAGAAATGAGAACGGCCCCGGGCGCAGGGCGCACACGGGGCTCACACACGGATCACTCCGTGTAGGAAACTCGTATCACACCTGCGCGGGCCGTCCACAGACTGTGGATCCTTCGGTCGTCAGGTCTTGAGGAACCTGACGACGACCGGCGGTCTTCGGCAACGACCAGAGTACGTCCTGGCCGCCGAGTTTCCAAATCGCTCTCAGTCGGCGACGCTGTTCAGCGCCGCACCCGGTTAGTTGGTCGTGCCCTTCGGCAGCTCGCCGATCTGGTCGGCGGGCGGCGTCTGGATGTTGACGGCCTCGTTGAACCCCTTGAACAGCAGGGTCGCGTCCAGCGTGGCGCCTTCCTTCTCACCGTTCAGCGCGAGCTTGCGAGGCAGGCCGTCACTGCCGACCCAGATGTCGAACTTGATGTCCTTGAGCTCGGCCAGACCCGAACGGGCGGCTTCCTGCTTGTCGGCCGGCAGCTGCTGCACCGCCGCGTCGACCGGGAACGTCCCGCTGTAGTGGGTGGTGTCCACACCGCCGACAGTCTCGGTGCCGGCCGCCTTGATGTCCTGCGACGCGGTCACCATCTTGGTGACGGCCGCCAGGTCGAACTGCTGGATCTGGTCGAGGTACGTCTTGATCTGATCCTGACCGCCGACATCGGTCAGCGGCACCTTGATCCACGGCTTCGTCGCCCCGACGAGCTCCTTGAGCGCCTCGACTTTGACGTAGACGGCGTCGCCCTGGAGCACGGCACGCGCCCCACCGGGCAGACCCTTACCGCCCATGTCGAGGGTGTCGAGGGTGAGGTCGACGGCCAGCTGCGGCTTGCTCTGGTAGAGCATCCGCCCCTGCACCTTGCCGTTCCCCTCCTGAGGGGTTTTGACGTTGACGACGGCGTCAACGGTGTAGCTGGTGACCTCCGCGGTCTTCTGCGCGGCCTGCGTCAGCACTTCGGACGCCGCCAGCTTGACCTGGATTGGCTGCGCGGTCGTTCCACAACCGGCAACCGCGACCGCGACCAGGGCGGCACCGGCCGCGGCGGTAGCGAGGGAAATTCTGCGCTTCAGCATGATTTAAACCCTACGTGTCGGTGTCCCGGTGATGGCGTATTCCCCTGACTTTTCAGGGAAAACCCAGGGTCTTCCCCTACCCTCCTCCCTTGATCGCGCGCCACGCTCTCTGCCTCGGCTTCTGCCGTGTGGACTGCTCTGATCTTTCTTTCCGCCGTACGGCCGCAAGTGGGTCGCGCGCCACCCGGAATCCCGCGCTCGCCGTACGAGATCGTCGCAGACGCGCCTCGCAAAGGACCGTCCCCCGCGGTGCGCACGCCGCACCGGAGGCGCCCACAAAGCCCGCACCGCAGCAGAAACCGCCCATTGGGAGGTGCGCCCGCAGTGGCGGGCGCCCGTGACATAGGGGTCTGCGGCGGGGGTGTGGCGAGGGGGTGTGGCTGTGGGGTTTGTGGCGGGGATCTGTGGCGGGCGGGGTCTGTGGAGGAGGGTCTGGCGGGGGTCCGCGGCCGGGATTCGGCGGGCGGCCTGTAACCCGGGGTCTGTGACCGGAGAGTCTGGCGGGCGGGGGTCTGTGACCGGGAGTTGACCGGGGTCTGTGATCGGGGTCTGGCGAGCGACCTGTGACCAGGGTCTGTGGTCGGGGTCTGCGACGCGGGCGCCCGTAGGCCGCTATCCGCGTGAAGCGACCCCCGAACGCACAAGCGACCCCGAACAACACAACAGCCCCCGCCGGAGTCGGCGAGGGCTGTGTGGTGCGAAAGAAGTGCCAGAAGTGTGGCTTTTTCGCTACGCGTCCAGTTCGGCGGTGAGGCCGCGGGTGGCGTTGGGGTCGACCGGGACGCCGGGGCCCATGGTCGTGGAGAAGGTGACCTTCTTCAGGTAACGACCCTTGGCGGCCGACGGCTTGAGACGGAGCACCTCGTCAAGGGCGGCGGCGTAGTTCTCGATGAGCTGGCGCTCGTCGAACGACGTCTTGCCGATGATGAAGTGCAGGTTGGCCTGCCGGTCCGTACGGAACTCGATCTTGCCGCCCTTGATCTCCGTCACGGCCTTGGCGACGTCGGGCGTCACGGTGCCGGTCTTGGGGTTGGGCATGAGGCCACGCGGGCCGAGGACGCGGCCCAGACGACCGACCTTGCCCATGAGGTCAGGGGTGGCGACAACGGCGTCGAACTCGCTGAGCCGGTTGCCCTTGGCGATCTCGTCGATGAGCTCGTCGGCGCCGATGATGTCGGCGCCCGCCTCGCGGGCCGCCTCGGCACGGTCACCGGTCGCGAAGACCAGGACCCGGGCGGTCTTGCCGGTGCCGTGCGGGAGGTTGACCGTGCCGCGCACGATCTGGTCGGCCTTGCGAGGGTCGACGCCCAGTCGCAGCGCCACCTCGACAGTGGCGTCGAACTTGGTGACGGACGTCTGCTTGGCCAGCTTCGCGGCCTCGACGGGCGCGTAGAGCTTGTCGTGGTCGACCTTGGCCGCCGCGTCCTTGTGCGCCTTGCTGCGCTTCATTTCTGTCTCCTTGTGGTGTGCGGGCCGGGTGCCGGCCCTCCCACTGATCGGTGTGGGTACGAGCCGGGAAACCGGCTCTCCCACGGATCGCGGTTTGGGCCAGGGAACGGCCCTCCCGCGGATCGGGAAGTGTTAGTCGGCGACGGTGATGCCCATGGACCGGGCGGTGCCGGCGATGATCTTCTCGGCCGCCGCGATGTCGTTGGCGTTGAGGTCGGGCATCTTGGTCTCAGCGATGCTGCGGAGCTGCTCGCGGCTGAGCTTGCCGACCTTGTCCTTGTGCGGGACCGCGCTGCCCTTGTCGAGGCCCAGAGCCTTCTTGATCAGCTCGGGCGCCGGGGGCGTCTTCGTGATGAAGGTGAAGCTGCGGTCTTCGAAAATGGTGATCTCAACGGGGATGATGTTGCCCCGCTGGGCCTCCGTGGCAGCGTTGTACTGCTTGACGAAGTCCATGATGTTGACGCCGTGGGGACCGAGCGCGGTACCGACGGGCGGAGCGGGCGTGGCCTGGCCAGCGGGCAGCTGCACCTTCACCAAGGCCGCGATCTTCTTCTTTGGAGGCATGATCCTTCTCCGGGTCCTGAGAATGGTGTTGCAAACCCCCACGGGCATGGGGACCCCAGAACACAGGGGCCCCCGGTTCACGCGCGTGGGGACGACATATCAGCTTACGTGATCGTCTTAGATCTTCGAGACCTGGTTGAACGACAGCTCGACCGGGGTCTCGCGGCCGAAGATCGAGACGAGCACCTTGAGCTTCTGCGACTCGGGGCTGATCTCGCTGACCGAGGCGGGCAGGGTGGCGAACGGGCCGTCCATGACCGTGACGGACTCGCCGATCTCGAACTCGACGGTCGGGCCGGTGCTGGTCTTGGCCGAGGACTTCTTGGCTTCCTCGGTCGGCTCCGGCGCCAGCAGCTTGGCGACCTCGTCGAGGTTGAGCGGGCTCGGCTTGTTGGACAGGCCCACGAAGCCGGTCACACCGGGCGTGTTACGCACGGCGGCCCAGGACTCGTCGGTCAGCTCCATGCGCACCAGCACGTAGCCGGGCAGCACGCGCTCCTTGACCGGCACCTTCTTACCGCTCTTGAACTCCTGGACGGTGTGCGTCGGCACCTCGACCTGGTAGATGTAGTCCTCCATGTTGAGAGACACGTTGCGGCTCTCGATGTTGGACTTCACGCGGTTTTCGTAGCCGGCGTAGGAGTGGATCACGTACCACTCGCCGAGCTGGCCCCGGAGCGAGCGCTTGAACTCCTCGACCGGGTCGACGTCAGGCAGGATGTCACCGTCTTCGTCGACTGCGGGAGCCTCGTCGGCGACCTCGTCCTCGTCGCCCTCGTCGCTGTCCGCGACGTCGGCGTCGAGCTCGTCGACGGTCTCCTCAGTGGCCTCAGCGGCCTCTTCCGGCTCGGTGTCCCACTCCTCGTGGGACTCGTTCGCCGGCACTGAAGATTCGGACACGGTGACTTTTCCTCTTTCGTCGAATCGAATGGCGACTCCGTCGGGTGACGCCGTCGGTGTCTGGATCAGGATCCGCCGAAGACGCGGAGAACGGCCCAGCCGAGCGCACTGTCGAGCCCGTACACGATCGCAACCATGATCAGAACGAATACCAGAACGACCGTGGTGTAAGTGATGAGATCCTTGCGTGTCGGCCAGATGACCTTACGCAGCTCGGTGACTACCTGCCGGTAGAAAAGGGCCGGCGAGGTGCGGGTCTTCTTCTCGCCACTAGGCTTGCCTGCGGTCTCGCCGCGCGTGTCGATCGCCACAGTCCTCACCTGAATCTGTCGTATCCAACGCAGTATGCGGCGCGCTTACACGCCATTGCGCGGACCGCACTCGCAGGGCACGAGGGACTCGAACCCCCAACCGCCGGTTTTGGAGACCGGTGCGCTACCAATTGCGCCAGTGCCCTATGTCGCCAACCACACTACCCTGATCAGCTCACTGCCTGGACCGAACCGCACGTCGACATGCGGCGGCACGACCAGGCGAAAGTGTATCGGGGGAAGGCCCCTTACGTCGAACCAAACCCGATCGCCCAGGTCACGGCCCGCGTGGCAGCATGGACCCATGTCCACCCGACCTCGCATATCCAGCCGAATTTCCGCGATTTCCGAGTCCGCCACGCTGGCCGTGGACGCGAAGGCGAAGGCGATGAAGGCGGCCGGCCGCCCCGTCATCGGCTTCGGCGCCGGAGAGCCCGACTTCCCAACGCCGGATTACATCGTCGAGGCGGCGGTGGCGGCGGCGCGCGATCCCCGTTTCCACAAGTACACCCCGGCCGGCGGCCTGCCGGAGCTCAAGCAGGCGATCGCCGCCAAGACGCGGCGCGACTCGGGCTATCAGGTCGAGGCGTCGCAGGTCCTGGTCACCAACGGCGGCAAGCAGGCCGTCTATGAGGCGTTCGCCACGCTGCTCGACCCGGGCGACGAGGTCCTGGTCGTGGCCCCGTACTGGACGACCTACCCCGAGGCGATCAAGCTGGCCGGCGGCGTCCAGGTCGACGTCGTCACCGACGAGACGACCGGCTACCTCGCGAGCGTCGAACAGCTTGAGGCGGCCCGCACGGAGCGCACCAAGGTCCTGCTGTTCGTCTCGCCGTCCAACCCGACGGGCGCCGTCTACTCGCGCGAGCAGACGGAGGCGATCGGCCGCTGGGCCGCCGCCAACGGCCTCTGGGTCGTCACCGACGAGATCTACGAGCATCTCGTGTACGGCGGAGCGGAGTTCACCAGCATCGCCACGGCCGTTCCGGAGCTGGCCGACCGGGTCGTCATCGTCAACGGCGTGGCCAAGACGTACGCCATGACGGGCTGGCGGGTGGGCTGGCTGATCGGCCCGTCCGACGTGGTCAAGGCCGCGACGAACCTCCAGTCGCACGCCACGTCCAACGTCTCGAACGTGGCCCAGATGGCCGCTCTGGCCGCCGTCTCCGGCGATCTGTCGGCCGTGGCGGAGATGCGCGAGGCGTTCGATCGGCGCCGTCAGGCGATGGTCCGGCTGCTCAACGAGATCCCGGGCGTGTTCTGCCCGGAGCCGAAGGGGGCCTTCTACGCCTACCCCTCGGTCAAGGAGCTGATCGGCAAGGAGCTGCGCGGCCGGCGGCCGCAGTCATCGGCCGAGCTGGCCGAGCTGATCCTGGAGGAGGCGGAGGTGGCGGTGGTTCCGGGCGAGGCGTTCGGGACGCCCGGATATTTCCGTCTTTCGTACGCACTGGGGGACGACGACCTGGCAGAGGGCGTCAGCCGCCTCGCCAAGCTCCTCGCGGAAGCCCACTGACCACACCGCGTCAGCCGACCGCCTCGGCCACCTGCTCGATCTCGCGGGCCAGTCCGGGCGTGGCGCCGATGTAGACCGCGGTGCCCGGCCGTTCCAGCCACATGAAGTTGCTCAGCCCGCCCCGCGTACGCCAGCGCAGGGCGGGCTTGCCGTTGTACGCACGCAGGCTCGACCTGCTGACCAGCGACGCGAACCGCTCGGCACCCCGCACCCCGCACACCAGCCCGACGAGCAGCTCCTCGTCGTTCTTGCGCCACCGCACGCCCTTCACCTTGAGCCGCTCGCGCAGTGACTTGATCCGCGTGAACGAGCCCGCGCGCTCCACCCCCGCGGGCAGGTGGCCGATACCGAGATCCCCGGACCCGCAGGTCAGAGAGATGATCGTCGACCTCGCCCGGCTCGGTTCCGGCGTGGCTGTGTTCGCCTCCGGCGTGGCGGCGCTGCCGCACCCGGTGAGCGCGAACACGAGGGACACCGCTGCCAGGCGTCGCATCAACCCCCCATGACTTGGCGTGAAAACCGCAGAAAAGGCCCCTAGTCTCCTACAGGACCCTTGACCGAGGCGGCAACACGGAGCAGTTCCTCGCTCAGGGATTCGCTGACCCTGATCGACGCTCCGGTGCCCGTACGCTCCAGCCAGACGATCATCAGGCCGCCGCCGGGATGCCTGCCGACCAGGGCGGGTCGGCCGCGGATGGTGGTGTCCCTCGGCGTCAACAGGGGCGTCCGCCGCTGGTAGGTCGCCCAGTCGGCCGCCGCGGCGCCGTGCTCGACCCGCACCTCGACGAACCTGTCCCGAGCGCCTGGCCCCCTCTCAGGGGCGAATCTGGCCCAGGCGCCCTGGTCGGGTTCGATCACTCCCCCGTCGGCGCGATCGAACCCCGCGGGCAGGTAGGTGAGCCAGAAGTCATGCGCGACCACCGCGATCCGGGGCGCCGCCAGGGCGGCGGTGACGGTCCGGCCCCGAACGGGCCCCGCCCGACCCGGCTGCGCCGGAGCCGGCGGAGCCTGAACCGGCGGAGGCGCCCCCACCGGCGTGCGATGGAGACGCCCGAATCCCGATGAGAACAGCCCATAGATGATCGAAACGGTGACCCCAAGGGCGAGGAACGCCAGCATCGCGCGCAGCGCCTGTCCGCCGGTCCCGCCCTCAGGCTTCATGCACGGTAGATCCCCGGTCTGATCTCACCCGTACCACCTGATCACTTGACGGGTTCGATCCCTTCGGCGATCTTCTTCAACTCGGCATCCGCGTCAACCTTTTTCGCATAGTCCGGGCTGATATAAACCTCGACCGCCAGCCCCTCGCGCAGCGTCCAGCCAATGGTGCTCGTCGTACTGTCGCCGGGCTTGGAGTCGACCTCGCCGCCTTCTGTGATCTTTGCCAGGTATGCCCGCTTGCCGGAGAGGTCGAGGATTTCGGCGCCGTCGTTGGAGTACGTCGCCAGCTTCTGCGCGATCTGCTTGCTCGCCTCATCCGCGAACACGACCATCTGAACGGCGTAGAAGCCCTCTTCCTGTCCGGGCTCCGTGAAAGTGGTCGTGTAGCTCGTCTTGCCGAAGCCGTTCTTGCCCGACCACTTGCCCCATTCGAGCCCGTCGGGCAGGTAGCCGACATGGATACCGCCGAACTTCCTGCCGTCGCCCAGGTCGCCGAGGTCCTGCGGCAGCGAGACCTCCGGGCCGACGGTGAGCTGCACGTTCGTCCCCTTCGGCACCTCCTGGCCGGCAGCGGGGGCCTGCGCGCGCACCTGCCCCTCTTCGGTGGCCGTCTCCGGATCCTCAACGACCAGTCCGGCCTGCTTCAGCGTCGCGACCGCCTTGGCGGCGGGCATGTCCACGACACTGGGGACGATCACCAAATCCATCACGGCCCGGTCCGGACCGGTGGCCGCGTGCTGGGTCTTGGGGGGTTCGCCCGAGTTGATCAGCGCCGGCACGGTCACGGCGACCAGGACCGTGACGAGGGCGGCACCGGCCGTACGGAATCTGAGCACGTGCGCGCGGTGGCGGCGCCGCACGTCCCTGCCGAGCGTCGGCCCGGCGTGCACGTCGGCGACGTGCGCGGCCATGGCCTCGGCGATGGCTTCTTCTTCGGTCTTCATCGGATCGCTCCTTCTGCGACGGTCATGCGTTCGCGGATCTTGGCGAGGCCCCGGGCCGCCTGGCTCTTCACGGTGCCGAGCGAGCAGCCGAGCAGCGACGCGGTGGCCGACTCCGACTGGTCCTCCCAGTAGCGCAGGACGATCACGGCCCGCATCTTCGGCGGCAGCCTGCGCAATTCCTCGATGAGCGTGTCGCGCAGGTCCAGGTCGGGCGATTTCGCGGCGGTGTCGGGCGGCCGGGCGAACGTGATCTCCTGCACGACGCGCCGCCGCCGAGCCCGGCTGATCGCCGCGTTGACGAGGACCTTGCGCGCGTACGCCTCGGGGTTGTCGTGCCGGATCCGGGGCCAGTGCCGGTAGACCTTCTCCAGAGCGTGCTGGACCAGGTCCTCGGCGTCGTGGTGGGTGGCTCCGCAGACCAGGATCGCGGTGCGTAGCAACGAGGTGCTGCGTGCGGCAAGGAACTCGTCGAATGCCGTTTCATCTTCATCCGTCATGGGCGGGGTCCCCTTTCGCCCCTCCCAACGCACGAACGGGCATACAGGTTGAGTGGCAAGATATGGAAATGCCACGCCCGCTTGACCAGCTGCCCAAGGCTCACCTGCACCTGCACTTCACCGGCTCGATGCGGCATTCGACGCTGATCGAGCTGGCTCGCGAGCAGGGCCTGCACCTGCCCGACGCGCTGGAGCAGGACTGGCCGCCCCAGCTGCGCGCGACCGATGAGCGTGGATGGTTCAGGTTCCAGCGACTGTACGACATCGCCAGGTCGGTGCTGTGGCAGCCGGAGCACGTCTACCGGCTGGTGCGGGAGACGGCCGAGGACGAGGCGGCGGCCGGGTCGCGATGGCTGGAGATCCAGGTGGACCCGTCGGGGTTCGCGCCGCGGTTCGGCGGGTTGACGGCGACGCTGGAGCTCATGCTGGACGCCGCCGCCCAGGCCGCCGCCCTGGCGGACATCGGGATCGCGGTGGTCGTGGCGGCCAACCGCACCAAGCACCCGCTCGACGCGAACACACTGGCCAGGCTCGCGGTCCAATACCAGGGCAAGGGCGTCGTCGGGTTCGGGTTGTCGAACGACGAGCGGCGCGGCGCGGCCAGGGAGTTCGAGCGGGCCTTCCGGATCGCCAAGCGCGCGGGGCTGCTGGCCGTACCTCATGGGGGTGAGCTGCTCGGACCCCGCAGCGTCGCGCAGTGCGTGGACGACCTGCACGCGGACCGCGTGGGGCATGGGGTGCGGGCGGCGGAGGACCCGTGGCTGATGGAGCGGCTGGCCGAGCGGCAGATCTGCTGCGAGGTGTGCCCGACCTCGAACGTGGGCCTGGGCGTCGCCGAGCGGGCGGCGGACGTGCCGTTGCGCAGGCTGTTCGACGCGGGGGTGCCGATCGCGCTGGGGGCCGACGATCCGTTGCTGTTCGGGGCGCGGTTGTTGCGGCAGTACGAGCTGGCGCGGGAGGTCTACGGCTTTCGTGATGAGGAGATCGCCGAGTTGGCGCGGCAGTCGATCAGGGCGTCCACGGCGCCCGAGGGGGTGCGCAAGGAGCTGCTGAAGGAGATCGACGACTGGCTGACCCTGCCGGAGTGACTGCCTCTGCCGGAGTGACTGCCTCTGCCGGAGTGACCGCCTCTGCCGGAGTGAGGCGTGAGACGGCGTGAGACGGCTACCGGAGGAGTGTGGCGGCTATCTCGGCGGCGCGCTCCTTGGTGCCGGCTCCTTCCAGGCGGTAACCGACGGTGCCGGACTGCCAGATGAGGGTGGGCTGGGCCTGGCGCAGGGGGACCGACGTGCCGTCCTCGCGCTTGAGGTAGCCCAGCGGATGATCGCCGCCGAGCCACCAGGCGGTGACGCCCGCGACCGGGACGTCCTCGGGCCAGGGTGGGCCAACGCTCTTGAAGAAGTACGGGCTGAGCGTGCCGTCGAACTGGTCCAGGCGGATGCCGCCCGGCCAGAACAGCGACGCCACGCGGCCGTTGTCGCTCACCGTGGCGCGCTCGGGGGTGCCCAGCGCGGTGGGGGTCTTGATGGGGAACTTCACCTGGGTGGCCAGGTCCGCCGGGGCCACCGCGCGCTCGCCCGGCAGGGGCGTGGGGGTGGTGACCGGCTCGGGGGTGGAGTCGCTCAGGCGTAGCTCGATGCCCGCGTAGTGGAGGATCGCGCGCACGGCGGCGCGGCCCTGCGGGGTGGCGGCGGTGATGGCTATGACGGCCAAGACGATGGCTGTCACGATCTGCCACCTCGCTCGCCGCTTTCGTCGCGCAGGCGTTTCGGGCGTCGCGGGCGTTTCGGGGGTGGGCTCCAGGCGGGCGCGGACGGCTGATGCCACGTCGGTCGGCGGTGGGTTGGGGACGTCGAGGAAGTCGGCGAGGGCCGTGAGTTCGGCGGCCAGGTCGTCGAACGGGTCATGCGAGCTCATTGCCCACCTCCTCCCTGAGCCGCGCGAGGCCGCGATGGGTGCTGGACTTGACGGTGCCGAGCGGCCAGTCGAGCACCTGGGCGGTTTCCGCCTCCGTCAGCTGTAAGAAGTACCGGCAGACGACGGCCTGGCGTTCCCGCTCCGGCAGGTGGCGTACCGCCTCCAGCAGCCGGGTGCGCCGGTCCGTGGCGACGGCCGAGCCCTCGGGGTCGTCTGGGGCCTTGAGGTCGGCCGTGGCGCTGAGCCGTACGGTGAGCTCGGATCTGCGCCCGCGCGACCGGGTCAGGTTGTGCGTCTCGTTGGCCACGATCCGCAGCAGCCACGGCCGGAAAGTGGCGTCCCTGCGGAAGGTCGACAGATGCCTGAACGCCTTGACGAACGCCTCCTGCACCACGTCCTCTGCCTCGTCCCCCGCCCCGAGCATGGCGGCGGTGCGGTGGGCGAGCGCGCTGTAGCGGGCGACCAGCGCCTCGTAGGCGGTCAGGTCGCCGGCGAGGGAGCGGCTGATGGCCTCGTCGTCGTCCATGAACGAGTCAGATTTCACCGCATCAGAGGGGGTTCAGGGAAGGGCGTTTGACCCATCAGGTGACCATCGGCGCTGCTGGGGCATTAGACTCGCACAAATCCATGAGCCCTTCGAAGGAACGGCACTATGTCTTCTGGGTATGACCGTGTAGTACAACCGGCGGCCGGTGACGAGGCCCTGGAGAACCACCTAGGTGGGGACGAGGCCAAGAACTATCGGCAGTACGAGTTCGACATGGTCGCCCCGCATGTCGGCCGTTCGATGCTGGAGATCGGGTCCGGGCTGGGCCATTTCGCCGAGCAGTTCCTGCCGCGCCTCGACCGTCTCGTGGTGAGCGACTTCGACCCCTACTGCGTCGAGCAGCTGGGCAAGCGCTTCGAGGGCCGCGACGACATCAACGTGCTGCAGTTCGGGCTGCCGACCGAGATCCCGCTTGAGGACAAGGTCGACACGGTCGTGCTGATGAACGTCCTGGAGCACATCGAAGAGGACGCCGAGGCGCTGCGTTCGCTGGCCCGGGTCACGCAGCCCGGCGGCCGGATCATCATCTGGGTGCCCGGCTACATGCAGCTTTATGGAGACTTCGACCGCAAGGTCGGGCACGTCCAGCGCTACACCCCCAAGACCCTGGGCGCGACGGTCGCCAAGGCAGGGCTGGAGCCCGAGGTTCTGAAGCCGATCAACTTCCTGGGCGGCATCGCCTGGTGGGCCGCCGTCCGCCGGGGTGGCGTGGGCTATCCGGATCCGCGACTCGTGAAGATCTACGACCGGACGGTGGTTCCGGCCACGCGCCTCATCGAGCGCTTCATCCGGCCGCCCTTCGGTCAGACGGTCTTCTGCGTCGCCCGCGTACCCCAGTAACCACCTCAGCCGCCACCGGCGTGCGGGGCGGCTGAGGGGCCCGGGCCGGTGGAGGAGGGGCCCGGGCGGGGATGGCTGTTGCGGCCGGCTATTTGATGGAGCCCGCCGTCAGACCTCCCACCACCTTTCGCTCGATCAGAGCGAAGAGGATGATCACTGGGATGGTGGCGATCACCGAGCCGGCGAAGAGGTTCTGCCAGTCCACCTGGTACTGACCGATGAACGAGTTGAGCGCCACCGTCAGCGGCTGGTTCGCCGGTGTCGTGGTCAGCGTCAACGCCACCACGAACTCGTTCCACGCGGCGATGAAGGTGAAGATCAGCGCGGTGATGACCCCCGGCATGGCCAGCGGCAGCGTGATCCGGAACAACGCCCCGAACCGTCCGTTGCCGTCGATGAACGCCGCCTCCTCCAGTTCGCGCGGGATCGAGGAGAAGTACGCGTTCAGGATCCACACCGCGAACGCCAGGTTGAACCCGCCGTTGACCAGGATCAGCGACCAGATCGAGTCCACCAGCCCGAACTGGAAGAACTCGCGGTAGATGCCGACCAGCATGGCCGTCGGCTGGAACATCTGGGTGATCAGCACCAGGATCAGGAACGCCGTGCGTCCCCTGAAGTTGTGCCTGGCCGAGTAGTACGCGGCCGGCAGCGCCACCAGCAGCACCAGGATGGTGGAACCCGCCGCCACCTTGAGCGTGACCATGAGGTTGCCGGCCAGGCCGCTGGTCCAGAAGTTGGTCAGGTTCGACCACTCCCACTGCGACGGGAAGAACGTCACGTCGCGCAGCGTCTCCTGGGGACGCAGCGAAGTCAGCAGCATCACCAGGTACGGGAACAGGAAGATGAACGCGATCACGTACGCGCTGCCCGCGACGATCACCGTCTTGAGCCTGGGCAGGCCGCGCGCGGCAGGGCGGGGCGGCTTGGCGTGGTGGTGGGTGGACAGCGCCGGCGCCGTCTTGACGGCCATCACGCCACCTCCTTGTTCCAGCGGGACACCCTGAGGAAGATCGCGGTCAGGATGATCACCATGCCGAAGTTGACGACCGACATGGCGGCGGACTCGCCGATGTTGGAGCCCTTGAGGATGAACATCAGGATCGTCGAGGTCGCCGTCGAGTATCCGGGCTGGCCGTGCGTCATCGCCCAGATGATCGGGAAGCTGTTGAAGACGTTCATGACGTTGATCAGCGCGGCGACGGTGAGGGCGGGGCGCAGCAGCGGCAGCGTGATCGACCAGTACGTCCGCAGCCGGGTGGCGCCGTCCATCTTGGCCGCCTCGTAGACGTCGTTGGGGATCGTCGCCAGACCGGCCAGCAGCGCGTACGTGGTGAACGGCACCGACACGAACACCGCCACGAACACCAGCCACGGCATCGCCGTCGAGGCGTCGCCGAGCTGGTCGGCCGAGGCGCCGCCCATCGCGTCGATCAGGCCGAGCTTGAGCCTGATCTGGTTGATGACGCCGACCTCCGGGTCGAGCATCCACTTGAAGATGATCGCCGTCATCAGCACCGAGGCCGCCCACGGCGCGATCAGCGCCCAGCGGGCGATCTTGCGGCCGGGGAAGCGCTGGTTGAACAGCTGGGCCAGGGCCAGCGAGATCAGCACGGTGAGGGCGACGACCGCGACCACCCAGATCACGCTGCGGACCATGATGTCCGCGAAGTCCTTCTCACCGAACAGCTTCTCGTAGTTCGCCACGCCGTTGCCGCCCTGGACCACGCCGAACCGGCTGATCTTCAGGAACGACGAGCGGATCATCTCGTAGACCGGCCAGAGCACGACCACCGCGATCAGCACAACAGCGGGCCCGACCCAGGCCAGGGGCTCCAGGATGCGGAACCTTTTCATGCGGAACCTTCCGTAACGGTACGGCCGGCGCTCTGGACGCGAAGCGCCGACCGTACGGGCCCCCGACTGATCAGCCGGCGTCGGCGGTCTTCTGGAGCTCGCCGAGCACCTTGGCCGGGTCGTCCTTGACGGCCCCGCCGATGGTCTGCTTGATCTGCGGGTTCACCTCGGCCCACTTCGGGTCCTGGAAGGGGTAGAAGCTGGCGTTGGGCAGCGCGTCGAGGAACGGCTTGAGCTTCTCGTCGCCCGACAGCTTCTGGATGCCGCCGTTGGTCACGGGCAGCAGCTTGTAGGTGTCGCTGATCTTCTGCGCGGCGCTGCCGGTGTAGAAGAAGTCGAAGAACTTCTTGATCTCGGCGGCGTGGCCGTTCTTGTTGAACGCCATGATCCAGTCCATGACGCCGAGCGTGGTGTCGAGCGGGCCGGACTTGCCGGGGATCGGCGCGACGCCGTAGTTCTTCAGCCCGGCCGCGTCGAAGATCGGGATGGACATCGGGCCGCCGTTGACCATGCCGACCTTGCCGGCGCCGAAGTCCTCCCAGACCGTCTTGCGGTCCTTGGTGCCCGGGTTCGGGGTGGTCAGGCCGGCGTTGACCAGGCCCTTCACGTAGTTGAACGTCTCGATGTTCTGCGGGGAGTTGATCGCCCACTTGCCGGAGGCGTCCTTGTAGCCGCCGCCGTTGCCGAGCATCCACAGGAAGGACTCGGCCTGCGCCTCCTCCTGTCCGAGCGGCAGGCCGAAGGGCTGGCTGACGCCGGCCTTCTTCAGCTTCTCGGCGTCGGTCTTGAGCTCGTCCCAGGTCTTGGGCGGCTCGGCGATGCCGGCCTTCTGGAACAGGTCCTTGTTGTAGAACAGGGCGCGGGCGGAGGAGACGAACGGGATGCCGTACGCGGCGCCGTCGACCTTGCCGAAGTCGGCGAACTTCTGCAGCATGTCGCTGGAGACGTTCGGCGACAGGACCTCGTCGACCTTGTAGAGGAGCTGGTCCTTGACGAAGCCGGAGTAGTCGCCGGTCTGCAGGATGTCGGGCACCTGGCCGTTCTGGACCATGGTGGCGACCTGCTTGTCGATGTCGTTCCAGTTGATGACCTGGACCTCGACCTTGATGTTCGGGTTGGCCGCCTGGAACTCGTCCACGACGCCCTTCCAGAACGTCTCACCGGAGTTCGGCTTGCCGGGGCCGTCACCGTAGTCGGCGGCGACCATCTTGAGCGTCACCGGGCCGCCGGCCGAGGACTTCTGGTCGCCCGCACCGGCCGTGCCGGTGCCTCCTGAGCCACAGCTGGACAGGACCAGCACGGTTGCCAGGCCGAGAGCCGCACCGCCCACAAGTTTCATGTTCACCGAAGTACCGCCTTCTCATCGGACGGGTCTCGCTGGTCCGTACCAGCGGCCGGTGCGTGAGTCACAGCTCAACGCATTTGCGTCAGAGTAAGCCTCTATTCTCGGTCTGGTCTATACCGGTTGGTCTCGGTTTGAAAACACTAGGACGCCAGAAACCTCACAACCGGTCTAGACCGCGCGTCAGAGGATCTTTCTCCGCACGCTCTCCCCGCCCTGCGGCGATCCGATCCACGGCCCTTCGATGGACGGGTCGAGGATGCCCTCCTCGACGAAGGTGTAACGGCCGTCGAGCACGTAGCGGGCCAGCCGGGTGTCCTGGGTGTCACTGTTGTCCCAGAGCTTGGCGAACAGCGCCTCCACCCGCCGCCGCGCCTGATGGCAGAACGTGTCCGCCAGCTCGTACGGCCGACGCCCCAGGTCGCGGGCGTCCTCCTCGGCCTTGACGCAGACCGCGGTGATGGCGAACAGCTCGGCCCCGATGTCGATGATCCGGCCGAGGAAGGACTGCTTGTGTTCGAGCCGCCCCTGCCAGCGGGACATCCCGTAGAAGGTGGACCGGGCCAGCTTCCTGCTGGTTCGCTCGACGAAACGCAGGTGGGCCGCCAACGGCCCGAAGTCGGCGTAGGCGGCGGGCAGGTTGCCGCTGCCCGCGACCAGCGTCGGCAGCCAGCGGGCGTAGAAGCGGCCGGCCTGCCGCAGCGCCTGCGCACGTTCCTTCCTGGAGGCGTCGGGGTTGATGAGCTCCCCGGCCGCCGACAGGTGGGCGTCGACCGCCTCGCGGGTGATCAGCAGCCGCATGATCTCGGAGGAGCCCTCGAAGATCCGGTTGATCCGCGAGTCGCGCAGCATCTGCTCGACCGGGACCCCGCGCTCGCCCCGCGCGGCCAGCGACTCGGCGGTCTCGTAGCCGCGACCGCCCCTGATCTGGAGCAGCTCGTCGAGCACCTGGTAGGACAGCTCGGAGGCGTAGAGCTTGGCCAGCGCGGCCTCGATCCTGATGTCGTTGCGCTGGTCGTCGGCCATGCGGCTGGTCAGCTCGCAGACGGCCTCCAGGGCGTACGCGGTGGCCGCGATGAAGGCGATCTTCGTGGCGACGGCCTCGTGCTCACCGACCTTGCGCCCCCACTGCACGCGGGCGTTGCCCCACTCACGGGCGATCTTCACCGCCCACTTGGCGTTGCCCGCGCAGGTGGCGGGCAACGACAGGCGCCCGGTGTTGAGCGTGGTGAGGGCGATCTTCAGCCCTTCGCCCTCACGCCCGATGAGATTCTTGGCGGGCACCCTGACCTGCGCGAACTCGGTTACGCCGTTCTCGATGCCCCGAAGCCCCATGAAGGCGTTGCGCCGCTTCACCGTGATGCCGGGCGAGTCGGCCTCGACCACGAACGCGCTGATCTTCTTGCCGGTACGGGCCATGACCACGAGCAGGTCGGCGACTACGCCGTTCGTCGTCCACAGCTTGACGCCGTCGAGCACGTAGTCGTCGCCGTCCCTGACGGCGGTCGTGGACAGCCGCGCCGGGTCGGAGCCCACGTCCGGCTCCGTCAGCAGGAACGCCGACACCTCGCCGCGCGCGCACCTCGGCAGGTACTCCCGCTTCTGCTCCTCGGTGCCGAACAGCTTGAGCGGCTGCGGCACCCCGATCGACTGATGCGCCGACAGCAGCGTCGCCAGCGCCGGGCAGTACGACCCGACGAGCATGAGCGCGCGGCAGTAGTACAAGTAAGGCAGGCCGAGCCCGCCGTACTTCTCGCTGATCGTGATCCCGAACGCCCCGAGCTCGCCGAGCCCCTTGACCACCTCGTCGGGCACCTGCGCGGTCCGCTCGATCTCGGCGGGATCGACGTGCGCGTCGAGGTAGCGCCGGACGGCCCTGACGAAATCCTCCCCGCGCTTGGCCGCCTCCTCGGCCAGCGTGGGGGCCGGGTGGACCAGGTCGAGGCGGAGATCTCCCAGGAACAACTGCTTCGCGAAGCTCGGACGGGTCCACTCCTTCTCGCGGGCCTGCTCGCCGAGCTCTCTCGCCTTTGCGTAGTCGGTCATCGCGTCCCTCTTCCGGTCGGTGAGGGGTCTCTTTCCCTTTCTTGTACGACAAGCGCGGGTTGCCCGCCACCCGCCGCACCCGGTTTCGGGCTTCCAGTCGTTACGGCTTTGCCGCCGGCAGGGCCATCAGCGACAGCGCCGCCGGTACTGCTAGATATGTGCCGCAGCAGGCCAGGGCTATGCATGACAGGGCGGTTGCCGCGATGGCCGTGTTGCGCGGCCTGCCCGGCGGCAGGATGCGGACGGCCGCCGCCACGCCTGCCGTGGTCACCGCGGCCAGGCAGGCCGAGGTGGCTCTCATGAGGGTGTCCAGGTCCGCCGGCAGCAACATGATCAGGGCGGTCAGGGCCGCCAGAAGGGCCAGGCTGCGATGGGGGGTTCGGCCCTTCGCGAACCAGGGCGGCAGGGATCCGCTCCCGGCCATGGACGCGCCCAGGCGGGCGGCGCCGGCTATGTAGGTGTTGATGGCGCCGAAGGTGAGGGCTATGGCCGCCGCGGTGATGATCGGGCCGGCCGCGGCGCCGATGCCGGTCTCCAGCAGGGCGGACAGCGGTGCCGATCGGCCCAGGACGGCGATCGAGGTGATGGAGACGCTCAGGTAGAGAACGGAGATCACGATCAGGGTCACCGTGGTGGCCCTCCTGATGTCGGTGATCTCCGCCGACAGATGGGTGGCGGCCTCCCAGCCGACGAAGGCGAAGAAGAGCACTCCGGCCGCGGAGATCACGCCCGCCATGCCGTACGGGGCGAACGGGGTGAAGTTGGCGGCACTGGCGTGCGGCGCGGCGGTGCCGACGGCCGTCGCGAGGAGCGCGATCAGCAGGAGCACCATGGCCACCTGCAGCCGTCCCGAGGTGCGCAGGCCCGCGGCGTTGGCGAGGAAGGCGGCGGCGAGCAGGGTGGCGGCGGCGACGGTCTTGTCCACGCCCAGGGTGTTGGCCACATAGACCGCGCCCACCTGCGCGCCGGCCACGATGCCGATGGGGACGGCGCCGTAGAACCACCAGCCGACCACCGCGGCGACCCGCCCGCCGAACGCGATACCTGTGAAGGCGGCCACGCCGCCGCCGTTCGGGTAGTGGGTGCCGAGCGTGGCGAAGGTGATCGCCACCGGTGCGCTCAGCGCCAGCAGGCCCACCCAGGCCAGGATCGACGCCGGGCCCGCAGCCTCGGCGGCCAGTTGGGGCAGCACCAGCATGCCCGGTCCGAGTACGCCGCCCAGCAGCATCGCCGTGCCCTGACCTGCGCTCAAGTGCCCTTTCGTTTGTTGCGACATATCCGCTGAAAGTAACCGGATGCGTGTTCTTAGGAGCCTTCTGGCGAACATTTGGCCGGTTCTGGCGACATAATGCCGCCGTGGATGAACTTGATTCGGGAATCATTCGGCTTCTTCAAACGGATGCGCGGCAATCGAACCGGGAACTGGCCAGACAGCTGGGCGTCGCCCCCTCCACCTGTCTGGAACGCGTCCGCGCCCTCACACGGCGCGGCGTCATCCGCGGCTACCACGCCGACATCGCCCCGGCGGCACTGAACCGCAGCGTCCAGGCGCTCGTCTCGGTCCAGGTCCGCCCGCTGAGCAGGACCGTCATCGAGACGTTCAAGCAGTCGGCGGCCGAGCAGCCGGAGGTGCTGAGCGTGTTCGTCCTGGCGGGCGGGGACGACTTCCTGCTGCACGTGGCGGTCCAGGACCTGGACCACCTGCACGCCTTCCTGCTCGACCGGCTCAGCAAGCGGCGAGAGATCGCCGGGTTCCGTACGTCGGTCATCTTCCAGCAGGTGCACAACACCGCGCCGAGCCTGCTGCCATACGACGAGTCAGCTCATTAGCCCCGCCTCATAGGCCATGATCGCGGCCTGGACCCGGTTGTTCACCTCCAGGCGCAGGAGGATGGCGCTGACGTGGGCCTTGACCGTGCCTTCCGACACGAACAGCTCGCGGCCGATGTCCTGGTTGGACAGGCCGCGGCCGACGAGGGCCAGCACCTCGCGTTCGCGGGGCGTGAGGGATTCGGTCCGCTTGCGGGCGGTGGTGTTCCGGGTGAGCCTGCCGTCGTTCAGCTCGGCGATCACCTGGTGGGCGATGCGCGGTGATAGGTACGCCGCGCCGCCCGCGACCGCCCGGACGCCGATGATCAGCTCGCGCGGGTCGGCGGCCTTGAGCAGGAAGCCGCCCGCGCCTTCCGCGAGCGCCCTGGCGACGTACTCGCGCTCGTCGAACGTGGTCAGCATGACCACCGCCACCTCAGGAAGCGCGGCGCGCAGCTCGGCGGCGGCGGACAGGCCGTCGAGGCGGGGCATGCGGATGTCGAGCATCGCCACGTCCGGGCGGTGCGCCAGGGCCAGCTCGACGGCCTCCCTGCCGTCGGCGGCCTCGGCGACGATCTCGATGCCCGCGTCGGTGGCCAGGATCGACTTCACCCCGGCCCGGACCATGGGCTCGTCGTCGGCCAGCAGCACCCGGATCATCCGCTCTCCCCTGTGTCTTTCGGCCATGGCAACCGGGCCGTGACGGTGAATCCCGTCTTATGAGGGCCGGCCTCCAGCGTGCCGCCCAGCAGCCGTACGCGTTCGCGCAGGCTCGCCAGCCCGGTCCCGCCGCCACCTGTCGTGGACGGCGCTTGTTTTGCAGGCGGGGGTGCGTTGGCGACCGTGACGGTGACCGTGTCGGCGCGGCGTTCGATGGTGACACGGACATCGGCGCCCGGCGCGTACCGGGCGGCGTTGGTCAGGGACTCCTGCGTCACCCGGTGCGCGGCCCGGTCCAGCAGCGGCGGCAGGACCGCCGAGCGCTCGTCGCGGTGCAAGGTCACCGCCATGCCGGCCCGCCCGGCCCGCTCCACCAGCGTCTCTATCGACTCGTCCGGTGGGTCCGTGGGGGCGCCGCCCGAGTCCCGCAGCACCCCGATGGTACGGCGCAGCCGGTCGGTCGCCGTGACCGCCGAGGCGCGCAGCTGGGCGGCCGCCTCCCGGTTCGTCTCGTTCATGTCGGCCGCCAGCTCCAGAGCCCCGGCCCGCAGCGCGATCAGCGCCAGCTCGTGCCCGAGCGAATCGTGCATGTCGGCGGCGATGCGGGCGCGTTCATGCAGTTTGACGCGCTCGGCGGTGTACTGCTGCTCCCGCTCCAGCTGACCGACCCGCTGCCGGCCCGCCTCGACCAGCTCCGCCTGCTGCCGCCGGAAGCGCCCCGCCAGCCAGGGGAGCACCGCGAACAGCGCCATGGCCATCAGCGCGCCCACCCCGTCCCAGAGACTCACCCCCAGCTCCACGACACCGGGTATCGCGACCGCGCCCAGGACCAGCCAGTCCCGGCGTACCGGAAGATGTCTGCCGTGCAGGTAGGCGACCACGGCGATGACCGCGAACAGCAACTGCCGCCAGGTCGGGATGTGGTCGAGGTACAGCCCGTTGACCAGGCTGATCCCCGCGACCACCGCCAGAATCGCGCCGTTTCTCACCTACCAGACCTTATCGACTCAGACGGGATGACCTGCGGAATCGGGTCAGCCTTGCGCTCCCGCAGCCGGACGATCCGCATCGCCGCCGTGGCCACTCCCGCCAGCGCCGCGACCGCCAGGGTGATCGTCAACGGTGCGGCGAAGTAGGTGAGCTGGGCCCAGGTGATCGTCCGCCCGTTCGAGATGAACGAGATCAGGTCCGGGTACGCCGCCAGCACCACGGCCGGCAGCAGCACCGGCACCATCCGCAGCGCGACCCGCCACCCGGGACGTCCCGCCCGCTTGGCCGCCCAGCGTCGTGACCGCCACACGCCCAGGATGCCCAGCCCGATGGCGGCCAGTCCGATGAGGCCCAGTACCAGCTCGAACGTCTGCCGCCCACCGCCCGGCAGCTCCGGCGTCCGCCCCTGGGTCATCGCGAACAGACCCGTGGCGACGGCGTACGTGTCGTCGGTGAGGGACGCGCTGTTGGTCATGACCGCGAAGCCGTATCCGGTCTCAGGGGAGATCGCCTCGACGGCGGTGTAGGTGAACAGGTTGCCGGAGTGCACGAGCAGCTTGGTGTCGCTGTCGCGGCTCCAGCCCATGCCGTAGTCGCTGACCTTGGACGGGGTGTGCATCGTCCGCAGGCTTTGGGGGGTGACGAGCGGTTTGCCCTTCCCGTTCTGGTTGATCAGCCAGGCGCCCATGTCGGCGGCGGTGGTGATGACCCCGCCGGAGCCGCTGCCGTCGAGGAACCCGGGCAGTTCGGGGCGCGCCAGCCAGGCGCCGAACACCGAGTTGTAGCCGTCCGACGGCCGGACCGCCTCACTCCGCAGGGCGCTGTGGGGCATGCCGAGCGGGGCGAAGACGTGCTGCTTCAAGTAGTCGTCGAAGCTCTGCCCGCTCGCGACCTCGACCAGGCGGGCGGCCAGGTCGTAGTTGGCGTTGCAGTACGCCCAGTGGGTGCCGGGGTCGGTGGCGAGCGCGCCGGTCTTGAGCCGGTCCACGTACTGGGCGAGGGAGGTGGTCTCCTCCAGGGCGTTGATGTCGAGGGTGGTGTCGGACAGGCCTGAGGTCTGGTTGAGCAGCTGACGTACGGTGATCGCCGCGCCGCGCGGGTCCGCCAGCTGGAAGCCGGGCAGCTGCTCGGCGACCGATCCGTCCAGCTTGATCTTGCCCGCGTCGACCAGTGTCATCACGGCCATGGCGGTGAACGACTTGCTGACGGAGGCGACGCGCATGGGGGTGTCGGCGGTGACGGGCTTGCCGTCGGAGCCTTGGCCGTAGCCGGCGGCGTGGATCACTTGGTCGTTATGGGTGACCACGACGGACATGCCCGGTAGCCCGGTGGACTCCACGACCTTGGTGAGGTAGGCGTCGATGGCGGCCGGGGTCGGCGCCGCCCGTACAGTCGAGCCGGCGGCGGGCGCGGTCAGGGCGAGGGTCAGCGCCGTTGTCGCCGCCAGGACGCCGATGAGCTTGCGTTTCATGGTGACGACGGTAGGAATTGGCGGCCAGGAAAAGATCCGCCGACCGTCCAGGACCACCCCTGACGAAAGTCTGATGTCAGTCGGGGAAGCCGAGATACGTCGGTGGTGCCTCATCCACCAGCCACACCCCGTTGGCGCTGACCCGGAACTCGTGTCCCGCTTCGTGCATCGCCCCGGCGTCCACCGTCAGGACCACCGGCTTGCCCCGCCGCGCCCCCACGCGCATCGCCGTCCCGCGGTCGGGCGACAGGTGGACGTGGTGGCGGTTCATCGGCCGCAGCCCCTCGGCCCGGATCGCGGGCAGGCTCTTCGCCACCGTGCCGTGGTACAGGTACGCGGGCGGCGTCGCCACCGGCAGGTCCAGGTCGACCTCGATGGAATGCCCCTGGTTCGCGCGGATCCTGCCGTTCTCAAGGGCGAACCGCTGCTTGTCGTTGCCCGCCACGACCCGGTGCAGATCGGCCGGGTCGATCCGGAATCCATGGGAGGCGGCGGCCCGGAGGAAGACGTCGACGTCCACCCATCCGCGCTCGTCCAGCTCGATCCCGATCCGCTCGGGCTCGTGACGCAGGTGCTTGGACAGGTATTTGGAGATCCGCACCATACGCCGATCGTCAATCATCTCCCGAGCATGTCGCAGCGGCCCGATCCCCGGCAACCCTATTGAGTTGATTTTGTGTACGACGTAAGCTTACAACGTATTCAAAATCGACCAGGAGGCCGCACCATGACCACCACCATCGCGATCATCGTCCCGCTCGTCTGGCTCGGCTGGCTCGTCGTGACCGAGTGGGTGCCGATGTTCCCGCTGAACGACCTCCGGCCCGGCAACGTCGGACAGCGCGTGCTCGCGGCGTGCATCAACTACCCGTTCCCGTTACTGATCGCGGCCGGGGTCGCGCTGCACCAGACCTGGTCGCTGCTCGCCGCGACCGCACTCTGCGTGCTCATAGTCGGCGGACACCTGCGGAACTGGTGGCTCCCCTACTTCGGCACCGCCACGGCCGCGCAGCGGGAGACGTATCAGCGCGAGTACGGCCGGACGCTCAAGATCCTGCCGACCGAGGGACATGACGTGGTGGTAGACGTTCAGCACCTGGTCGTGGGCGCTCTGTCCCTGCTCATGCTGGCCACCACGCTGATCGCTACGCTGACCGGATGAACGAGCCCGCACCCCGGCGCGGCAGGGGACGCCCAGCCGTCCTGACCCGCGAACGGATCGTGGCCGCGGCCATCGAGGTACTGGACGCCGAGGGGCTCGACGCGCTCACCATGCGCCGCCTCGGCACCCAGCTCGGGGTCGCGGCCATGTCCCTGTATCGTCACCTGCCGAACCGGGACGCGGTGCTCGCCGCAATGGTCGACCACCTGTTCGCCGAGGCGGTGATCGACCTCGATGCCGGCCTGCCGTGGCCCGGGGCGCTGGCCCGGTTCGCGGATTCCTACCGCCGGATGCTGCTCGGCCATCCGCACGCCGTGCCCCTGCTGGCCACCCACCCGGTGGACATCGACCTGGGCCTGGAACTGCTGGCCGGGCTACTGAACCGCTTCGAGGCAGCGGGAATCCCACGTCAGGACGCACTCACCGCGATCCAGTCGGTAGCCGTCTATGTCCTGGGCCACGCTTTGGCCCAGGTCGGCACCCCACCGGGCACCAACACCCCCGAACCACCGGCGGAGACTGCGGTGGCGTTCTATGACCAGTGGTTCGAGGCGGGGCTGCGAGCCATGGTGTCGGGTTTTGAGGGAGAGCTCGGCCGAGGGCGTTGACCACGCGCTCGCGCCACCTGTACGCATGTCACGGCAGGGCCCGGACAGCGGGCCATGCCCGAAGGTATGCGAATAGCCGTCACTTTGCGCGCTTGCAATGTAACAATGAGTGCCATGCCGTCCCCCCGACATGACACTCTCATCAAGCTGTTCGCCGATCGCCCTCAACTGGCGGTGGAGATCCTGCGTGACTTCCTGGGGGCGGACC
>NZ_JBEZFW010000044.1:0-29565 GCF_040649695.1 Nonomuraea sp. NPDC048901
TCGAACATCACATGATCGACAAGCGGCAAGCCTCATCCGTCCTGCTGAGGACCGCTGTGGCATAGAACCGTCTCCACGTTTTCGGGGGATTGACAATACCGTATCCCTGGACGCCATCAACGCTTTGCTCTCCTACCGAGAGGAAGGCGGTAGCGTCACCGAGCTTCTTGGTGTAACAGACATCTTCGGAAGACTCTTCGGGGACGATTGGCCGCCACCCGTCGGCCTTGGCTACCGTCTCATAGAAGGAGGCGTAGTCCTCCTGTGTGCCGGAAAACTCGTAGAACTTCCCGGCGTAGGGGAACGGGTCGTCCCGGAAACATCCGGTGTAGCTATCCCGCGTGACGGCATCACCGGGGTGGGAAGCAAGGATGTTCTGAGCCGCCAGCACTGGAATCAGGTCTTCCTCTGCGGCGGTGCATTCCGAACCGGCGACTGTCCTCAGTGCTATGTACGCGAGCCCGCTCAACAGGAGGGCCGTCGCGGCTAAGGTGATCGTTATCTTGACGAACGCGGCGCGGACTCTCATGGCCGGAGCGTACCGAAACCGATCAAGGTCAGGAAGCGCGCTGAGACAGAGCCCGCCGGTTGCAGTTCCCGTTGCAGTTCAAGGCCGTTCCACGCGGTTCAGAATCGATCGCTCCTACCCTCTGGCCTGCATTGAACCTCTTGGGACTCACCAAATCCGATCTTTTAATCCGCATGTTGATCGGTGTCGTCGATTGGCAGCGCACTGCACGCGCTTTCAAGCTCTCCAATCGCGATCATGTCTCGTATGGCGTCGGCCATCGAGACGAAGCCAGGCTTGCGGATGACGACCAGGTCCGAGCACCAGAAGTAACGGCCGTTGAGACATTCGCCCGTCCCCTGCCAGCGATCCATGATCCCGGAGATGGCCCCAAGGGTCATGAAGGTGGCATAGCGCCGAGTGCCGTCAGGAAGCGTGATGGTCGCGTCGGCCTGATCGGCGGTCTCGGGATCATGCCCTTCCCAGCGGGGGATCAGCATCTCGAAGCCGGGGTCGCTGATGCGATAGAAAGGGCCGTCGATCTCGATCATGGGGTGAGTCTGCCAGCCGTGCCCGTCGCGACCCGATGGGACGGGCAACAAGGGGAAACAGCGGGGAGCCACGGGGAACGCGATCAGTGCCTTGAGCTGCGTCTTCGCAGGTCAAGTAAGATCGGCATGCGTCTTTGCAAGCAGGGAATCAAGAGTTCGAGTCCTTAAGCCCACGCCGCCTCGATCGCGGGAGTGGAGGCTCCAAGCAGATCGCTCCTTGGCAAGGCGTGATGTAGCTACCCCCAAGTCGAAGAATCCTGGCGCCCCAGCCTCTAGGTAAGGACGCCAGCCTGCCGCATGTTCATGTCATGGCTAGTCCATGCGGTTCGGAGGAAACACAAACAGGAAAGCCGTGTCGACGCCGGTGGAATACGCCTTGCAGCGATCATCATGGCCGTAGAGGTCGGTCTGGAAGGCGAAGAGCGCCGGACCGCTCAGAAGCAAGTACGCCGTTCAGCGCCCTAGACAAGACGGTCATCGAGATCGCCGTCAACGCAACGACGGATGGTTGGCAAGCCGCCGTCGCCAAGCAAGGGGCCGATCTCCTCGGTAAACGCCTCTGGAAGGAGGTCCAGTCCTCAACGCGCTCCGGCTGTGATCCCCTTGCGGAGGAAGCGCGGAGACTCCTGGAGGCGAAGGAGCAGGCTCACGAACTGGTCGCTGATGCGCTGATAGGCAAGCCTCCCGCCGACCGAGCAGGGGCCTGTCTGGTCGGAATCCTCCGCAACTACGCGAAGAAGATCCCGATCCCAGGCGAACAAGTTCTGGAGATGTCGGCTCACGCTCTACGCATCATTGGGATCTACACCTGCACTGTCGCTGGCATCCTCAACCAGTGCAAGTGCCTCGACGATCTAGCCGAGAGCATGACGAAAGCAAAGCTCGAAGAGGTGTTGACAACCGGTCTGGATGAGTGGGCCGACAAGGGGCCGGCTAGTCGGGCGTAGGTCGGCGACAGCCGAACCGATGCCGAAGCGGGTTGCAGTTTGGGTTGCGGTTCACTCGCGATCCAACCCGTTCCAGCACGACCGCCCAACCGTGTTGGTCCACATGAGACGGTACGGTACGGCCGGGCCCCTAGCTGCTAATGCGGTTTGGTGGCAACACCATCCGGGGTTCAAATCCCCGATCCTCCGCACGCTAGAGCCCCTCACCAGCAATTTGGAGAGGGGCTCTCGATCTTCAGCTACACCTGGGCGGACCATTGCCGGACCATTCCGCTGATGATGATGGTTTCCGGCTCCCGGTGGAATCGCCGCGCTGGTCGCCGCAGCAGCAGATCCCGCACGGCGCCGAACTATGCATGTAAAATGAAGGCATACCTAGGAACATGCAGATCCGCGATGTTCCCGACGACATCGCCGACACGATCGCAGCCCGAGCCCGTGCCAAGGGCACAGTCCGCGCAGGCCTACTGCTGGGCCTCCTGGCGGCGGAGGCACGCCGTTCCCACAACATCGTCAGCCTCCCAGCGGTCGTCGGCTGCGACATTCGTCTCGTATAGCACCTGAAGATAGGACGATGCCCGCCTCGCGCGGTCAACGCGATGGCAGGCGGCGCATCATGACGCCGATGAACTGGTCGCCCCGCACGAAGCCGAACTCCCGGGAATCCCAGCTGGTGTCCCGATTGTCGCCCAGCACGACCAGGGCGCGAGGGGGCACGACGGTCTCCGGTACGTCGCGGAGCGACGGGAATTCCTGTCTCGGCACAGGTTCGCCGGCCACCGCGACCGCCCGCTTGACGAGCAAGTGCCAGCCAGGATCGAATCTCTCCGGCACCTTGTCCTCGTCGCCGGGCTCGATACCCGGCGGCAGGCCGTCCAACGGCGGAGGATTCGGGATCCTGACGACCACGATCTGGCCGGCGCGGACTCGCCTCGTCTTGCGGACGAGCAGTCTGTCGCCGGAACGCAGGGTGGGTTCCATGCTGGGGCCGCTCACAGTGGCGACCAGATACCGCCGGCGGATCCACCACAGCGACATTCCCAAGGTCAGCAAGCCGGATGCCGACAGGAGCAGATTGCCAGCCTTCATCGCACCTCCTGGTATCCCGAGGCCTGGAGCCGGAACAGCCGGGCGTACTGTCCGTCTGCGGCAAGCAGCGCCTCATGCGGTCCCTGTTCGGCGATCCGCCCGTCGTGGAGCACGGCGATGAGGTCGGCATCCCGTACGGCGCTGAGCCGGTGGGAGATCAGCAGGCTCGTGCGACCCGCCCGATGCTCCCGGATGCTGGTGTGGACCTCGTGCTCGGCCTCCGGATCCAGGCCGGAGCTGGGCTCGTCCAGGATCATCAGGTCTCTGCCGTCGCGGACGAGGGCTCTGGCCAGCGCGAGGCGTTGCCATTGTCCGCCGGACAGCACCACTCCCGTCTCGGGATCGCCCTTGTCGGCCTCGGAGAAGAAGATGCGGGTGAGCAGCGTGTCGTAGCCTCGCGGCAGTCCCGAGAGCGTCTCGTGCACTCCCGCGCGGACGCCCGCCTCCGCGATCCGGGCCGGGTCGTCAAGGGCGGGCAGGTCACCGAGTCCGATGTTCTCGGCGGCGGACATGTCGTAATTCATATGGTCCTGGAATACGGCGCTGATCCGCTCGCGAAGATCGGCGGGCGGGATGTCCCGCAGATCCACGCCGTCCCACAGGATCCGGCCGCGCGTCGGGTCGTACATCCTGCACAGCAACCTGATGAGGGTGCTCTTACCGGCGCCGTTCAATCCCACGAGGGCGACCGAACGGCCGTGCGGAATCGTCAGATCGACCCCGCGCAGCACCCATGGATGGTCGTCGCTGTAGCGGAACCAGACGTCCCGCAGTTCGATGCCCCGGCGCAGTGCGGGGGCCGTCCCCTCGTCCACGCTCACCAGGTCCGGCTCGGTCCTGATCACCGCGACGTAGTGCGAGAAGGTGAGGAGCCCCTCGTGGACGGACGCCATCGAGGAGACGAGCATGTTGAGCGCGGCCTGCACCCCGCCGACGGCCGCCACGAACATGGCGACGTCGCCGACGCTGAGGGAACCCTGACGGGCGGCCGTGATCGCCCACCACAGGCCGACACCTGCGACCGCCGCGCTCAGCGTGGTCAGACCGCCCTGAGTGACCAGTTCCCGGCGGTCCATCCGGCTTTCGGCGGTGTCGGCCTTGCGCCGCTCGGCCATCATCCGTGTACGAAGGTACGCGCCGATGCCGAACAACCGGATCTCCGTGGCGGCCTGGACGCCGGTGAGCAGCCGGCTGTAGAAGAACTCGCGGCGGTGGATCTGCTCGATGTCCCACTGCATGGTGGCCCGCCTGCGCGACAGCAGCACTTCGGCGATGAGTGCTGGGACGGCGGCCAGCAGTACCAGGGCGGTCATGGCGGGGCTGAGGATCAGAAGGGAGCCCACGAATCCGACGAGAGACAGGACTCCGCTCAGGCTTCCGCAGACTCCGCTGACGAGGTCGCCGGTGCCCCCGGCGCCCTCTTGGGCTAGACGCAACCGGTCGAGGAACACCGGATCCTCGAAACGCCGGAGGCCGACCTGCCGCTCGGCCGCCGCGAACAGCCCGTCGATCGCTTCGGCTCGCGCGAGCCGCCCGGTCTGGGCGCGCAGATAGCGGCCGATCCCCGGAAGCGCGGCGGCGGCCAGACCGGCCGCGGCCAACCCGAGCGCGAGACCCGCGACCGCGCCGTCGGGAGTCGTCAGCCGGTCGATGACCGATTTGGTCAGCCATACGGTGGCGATCGGGGCCGCCGCCTCGGCGAGCGTCAGAAAGACGTAGCCGGTGACCCCTCCTGGTGCCGACCGCCAGGTCAGCGACATGGCCTCCACGGCGGACGAGGCCAAGTCCCGGATCCCGGCCCGTCGGCTCGTACCCAGATCACTCATGCCGTCGATGCGACGGAAAGGTCCTCCACGCGTCCACCCGTGGCGACGACGCGGTGATCGGACCCGAGCAGGTAGAGCGCCGGAGTCCACGTGTTCTGGAACGCGTCTGCCACCGGGCCGTCGTAATCCTCCACGATCACCCGGGCCACCGGCGCGAGCGCTTCGACCGCCTCCGTGTCGTCCCCGGCGACCACCGCCAGCACGTTCTCCCGTCCGAGGGTGCGGGCATGCTCGCTGAAGCGGGGAAGCAGCTTGTGGCAGGGTTCGCAGCCGGCGGAGAAGAACCCGACCAGGCCGGCGACCGTATCGTGGGACACCGGCTCGCCGTCGACGGTCACAGCGGCGAACTCGCCGACAGGCGAGCCAGGCTGCAACGCGATGGGAGGCCCGGCATGCTGGACGCCTCCCCCGCCCATCTGCCTCATCCGGCGGATCAGGGTGAGGGTGAGTAGCAGATTCAACACACAAAGCAGACCGATGAGCACGACGGCGGCGGTCAGATAAGACATCAGGCGTTCCTCGCGAAGAGATCGACGAAGTCGTCGAAGGAGGCGATCAGGATCGCCCCGATGAGCCCCGCGGCACCTGCCAGGGCCGCCCCGCCGAGCGCGAGCAGGCCACCAGGCAGCAGTACGCCGAGCGCGGCTGCGATGATCATCAGGCTGTTACGGACCAGTTGACGGGGCGCTAAGGGGTGCGGCGGATGTACCGAAGCAACGGCACCTCCACCCCGTGCGGGCGGCGGCTGGCCGCCACCCGCGGGGACGCCTACTACAGCCGCATCAGCACTTGCCGACCTTGACCGTCTGGCAACCCTGGTCCAGGCAGCACTGACGGAGGTACCTGATTCCACCCGAGCAGTAGTAGTAGTTGCTGCAGCCGGCCTCCACGGTCACCTTGTGGGCGACGCGCGTCAGCAAACGGTCCACGAGACCGAGCATGATGTCTCCTCTCTGGCCTTGCGGGGCGAGATGATGGTGATCACGATGATCCGGTTTTCCGAATTACGGCGCAACGGTCGAAATTATTTTCATGGACAATGATCAAGAGGTACAGGTTTTCATAATTTCGGCCAGGAGGTATCGCGCCGAACATTGACCGAAAGACCGTGCTGGACGCGACAGACTGCATCTTCAGGCCCATCACGACGCCGAAGATGATCATGTAGACGCGGCACCGGGTTGCAGTTTGGGTTGCAGTTCACCGCCGTCCTATGCCGTTCGGGGAAGACCGACCCCGGCATATTGCTCCAGATTTGAACGATCGGGACGGCTCTGCTCCGAGCCGCTAATACGGTTTGGCGGCAACACCATCCGGGGTTCCAATCCCCGATCCTCCGCAGTGGAGGGCCCCGCTCATTCGATCTCCGGAACCCCGGGGCGGGCGGTGCAGTAACGCACTCGCGAGGTCCCTTGAGGCGGGATAGCCGGAGGTCAGCGAATCCGGACCCGTTCGCTGGCCTGCGTCGCTACACTCTGTCCGGGTACGAGATCGTTCGCGGAGATGGGCTGGTCGAGCCGGTATGTACCCTGACGACCCTGCACCCGTGAGCGAACGACGGAGCCTGGCCGACGGCCGATACGTGCTGGAGAGCGAGCCGGTCGGCTCGGGCGGGATGGGCACCGTCTGGCGGGGATACGACCACAAGTTGCACCGCACCGTCGCGGTCAAGGAGCTCCACCTGCCGGCCGCCGGCGTCAGCGCGGAGGAGCAGGCCAGACTGCGGGCGCGGGCGATGCGCGAAGCCAGGGCGATCGCCCGCCTCGAGCATCCGGGCATCGTGGGAGTGTATGACGTCCTGGAGGAGGACGGCCGGCCGTGGATCGTCATGCGTTTCATCGCCGGGCGTTCGCTCGACCAAGAGGTCAAGACGAACGGGCCGCTGGATCCTCGGCGGGCGGCCGAGATCGGCAGCCAGGTGCTCGACGCGCTGTCGGCGGCGCATGACGAGGGTGTCCTGCACCTGGACGTCAAGCCGCAGAACGTGTTGCTCGACGACAACGGCCGGGCGGTGCTCACCGACTTCGGGATCGCGTTGGTCGCCGACGCCACCGTGACCGCGTCGCTCGTCGGTACCGTCGGCTACATCGCCCCTGAACGGCTGGACGGTTCTCAGCCGGGTCCGGCGGCCGACCTGTGGTCTTTGGGTGCCACACTCTACTTCGCCGTGGAGGGCCGGCCGGCGTACGCCGCCGACAATGTGGCGGCCGCGCTCGTGTCGGCCCTGACCCGCGCGCCCGAGCCGATGACGCGGGCGGGGGCGTTGGCGCCGACAATTGCCGGCCTGCTGGAGCGTGATGCCGGCGTGCGTCTCGACGCGGCCGATGCCGGCACGCAACTGCGCGCGGTCGCCACCGCGGCCCAGGCCCCGCCACCCGATGGTCGCGCGCGGACGAAGGCGCTGCCTGCGGAAGTCCTGGACCCGCCGTCCGGGGCGGTCTGGAAACGGAGGACCGCGGTGGCGGTGGCAGTGGCGCTCCTCCTCACAGTGGTTGTTATCGCTCTTCCCTCCCTGATCTCCCATGACAGTGGAAATGCCGTACGGCAGCAGGGCACGACAGGCTCCCCGGTCGCAACCCGCACAACGCCGAGTGTCACCCCGTCCCCGATACCCACGGTGACCCCATCGCCGACGGCTGCCGTGCGCTACACCGTGATCCCCGGCATCTGCACCAAGGTGGTGACCCGGGCGAGAAAGATCATTCCCAAGATGGATGACGGCGAGGAAGATACGCCGGTTGAGAAGTTCAACGACCTCGTGGAGTCGCGCGGATGCCGCTGGAGCACGGAGGGCTACTGGTCCAAGCACCCCTGGGCTGCCGACGTCGTCGTCAAGCTGTTCCGATTCTCGACCGATTCCAGCGCGTCGGCGGCCTTCGAAGAGGAGCGCACCGACTTCTATAAGAACGCCATGAGGCTTGATGACTACGCGGACGAGCTGTGCCTGTCCAACCCGTCCGGCAAGGACTACGGGTACGCGCACGCGATGTTCCGCAAGGACAACCTGCTCGTGCAGGTCTCCTACGAGATGTTGACCAAGGGTTCGCCGACGCCGGCGGTGGCGAGACCGCGTGGCCGGGACCTGACGAAGTATGTCTATCAGCTGGTGAAGTCGGCCACGTAGCACGGCCGTACGCCTACCGCCGGCCCGCATGACTCACCCCGAAATCGAGGCCACCGCCCAATGCGTACGAGGCGCGAGCCCGCCCCCGTCAAGGTCGGAAGCTGGCTCGGTATTCCGTCGGTGTGCGGGCGGTCAGCTGTCGGAACGCGGCGTTGAACGCCGACAATGACGTGTAGCCGACCATGAACGCGATCTCGGTGATCGGAGTATCGCCCGCAGCCAGTTCTTCGATCGCGCGTAGCACCCGCATCCGGCGTAGGACTGCCCGCCACGTCATGCCCGTCTCGTCCTCGAAGCGGCGGGCCAGCGATCGTGGTGCCAGGCCCACCTCGGCTGCCACCTCCTCGAAGCGGATCTCGACGCCGAGTCGCTGCTCGGTCAGCCGCAGGGCTCGGCGTAGTTCCGGTGAGCGGCCCACCGGGACGACGACGGGGCTCGGTTGCTCGGCGAGCCGCCAGGTCACTGCGGCGAGCGCGGTGAAAAGCGTCTCTGCGTACGCCGTCAGAGGTTCGTCGCTCTCGCCCCAGATGCCGCACTCGGTTACCAATGCGCGTGCCAGAGGGCTGAGGTCGAATACGGTCAACGGGGCCGGCGGGGACGCGGTGAATCTGGTGTCGAACAGTACCGACGCGGTCGTGACCGGCTGCGGGATGCTCACCTGTATCGCGTGACCCGCCTCGATCAGGGCGGCCCGAGCCGGCGGTAGGAGCCACGACTGGCCCTGCGCCTCGAGCCGGAGGGCACCGGTCGAGGCGCAGAGCAGGTAGTGGCGGTCCACCTTGAGCTCGCGGGCGGGCTCCCGCGGGAACGTACGGACGAAGCTGTACGCCTTCCGGGTCATCCGCAGCCTCGCATGAACCAATCGTAGGGAGCCGCCAGGACGCCGGTCAGGCGACGGTCTCCAGCAGCTCCGCGTGGAAGCGTCGGCTCACCGGCGAACCGGTCATCATCGGGCGAATCACCTTGCCAGAGCGGGCGAAGGAGTCCGACTTCTGGTAGTCGGCAAAAGACTCCTCGTCGTCCCACTCGTGGACTATGGTCACCCGGGTCTCGTTCTCCCGGGAGGCGTACACCCGATAGGCAACGTTACCCGGCATCGCGCGTACCTCCTCGCGTTCGCTGTCGAGCTGGGCCAGGGCTGTCGCGCGGTCAGCGGCGGCGGTGTCGAAGTCGACAATGGCAATGATCACGAGGACCTCCTGATTGGGGGCGGCGACTGCCGCGAGCGGATGTCTTGATCCTCACATCGAGCCGGCCTGGTCGGCTTCCGCGAGCCGGACGCGTTCACGCTTCTAACGGACACGCCCGATCCAGGCTCTGATCTCACCGATCGTCAGGAGTCCGAGAGCTCTCTAGATGGGCGAGCGCGCTGTCCAACGCCGCCGGGGCGTCCAGCTCCGGGTTCTTGGCCCAGTCCAGCCAGACCGACAGCAAAATGCCGAACACCGCGCCGGCGACGGCCCGTACTCGGTCGTCGTGTTGCGGACGGTCGAGCCTGGTTGCGACCAGTTCGGTGAGCGTCTGCTTGGTGTTGGTGATGTTGGCGAGGCTGGCCGCCCACAGCGAGGGGACGCTGAGCACCAGCGCCTGGCGCTCCCGCTTCGCGGTCACGTCCGCGTCGGTCAGGTCGGTGAACACGCTCCGGAAGGCGTTGCGCAGCGCCGGCACCGGGCCGAGTTCCGGCGGCTGGGCCGCGCACGCCTCGGCGATGAGGTCGTCATAGTCATCGAGGGTGACCAGCGCTTCCTTGGTCGGGAAGTAGCGGAACACCGTCCGGTGCGAGACGTCGGCCGCCTGGGCGATCTGCTCGACGCTGGTGGCGTCGTAACCCTGCTCACGGAACAGGCGCAGCGCGTGCCGCTGAATGGCGGCGCGGGTGCCGGCCTTCTTGCGCTCCCGCAGTCCGGGCTGCTCGGAATCTGACATCATGCGAAATCCTTCAGCGGGATGACCGCCCGATACTTTCCGCCGGGGGATTGCTGCGGCGGCTCCTCAGCGCGTTCCAGGATGACATGGTCCAGCTTGTGGTCGGCGAGCAGACCGCCGATCCCGTCACGCACCGCCCGCCACACCGTTTCCGGGTCCGCCCCAGGCGAGGGCCGCAGTCGTACGCGCAGGCTCGCCGGGCTGGTTTGGACGATCTGGTACAGCTGTACGCCAGGCGTACGATCCACGAGCGTGTTGAGCATCAACGGCGCGATGACGACCTCGCCCCGCCCGGTGGCGAACGTGAGCACGTTGGCCACGCGTCCCTGCACCTGTATGGCCGGCAGGGGGTTGCCGCATGGGCACGGGTCAGGCCGTTGCAAGACGCTGTCGCCGAGGTCGTAGCGCAGGATCGGCTGTACGCGGTTGGCCAGATTGGTCACCAGAACGGTGTGGGACTGCCTGCCCGGCGGGGTCGGGGAATGGTCGGCTTCGACCGGTTCGACCAGGGCCCAGTCGCTGTTGACGTGATACCAGCCGTGCGCGCAGCCCTCGGTGAGGAAGGGACACTCGCTGGCGCCGTAGGTGTCGCGCACCTTGGCATCGAAGGCGCGGGCCATCCGCGCGTAGTCGCCGCTGGTCAGCGTCTCGCCCGCGGGTTCGACCACCACCGGCGCGATGTGCAGCCGTCCAGACTCTTGCTCGGCGGCGAGCATGTTGAGGACGCTGCCGTACCCGAGCAGGAGAGCGGGGCGGAACTCGTTGAGCGCCTCGACCAGTGCGTCCAGCGGGGTGTGCACGGAGAAGAGACGGATGGTCTTGCGCTGTAGCCGGTGTGCGCGCATGCGGGCGGCGCCGGCCGAGACCAGGAAATGGCCGTTCGTCGCGGCCACGATGGCCATCCGTCCGCCGCCTGCCACGATCCGGGTGATATCGGCGAGGTCCAGCCAGGAGCTCATCATCCGCATGCTGAGGGCGTAGTTGACGGCGATGTCCCGATCGTCCTTGACGAAGATCGCGGGGTTTCCGGTGGTGCCCGAGGTGGTGACCAGCAGGTATCGGTCGAGGAACCGTCCACCTACCAGTTGCGGATCCGCGGCGAAGGCGCGCGCCCGGGCCAGCGTTACTTCGCGGTCGGTGGCCCAACGGTCGTAGTGCGCCATCAGCGCCTTCTTGTCGGTGACCGGCAGCGATGCGGAGTCGTGGACGCGGGGAGGCAGGCCGCTGTAGAGGTCCCGGTAGTAGGGCGAGTGGGTGCGGGCGTGCTCGACGATCTCGGCGAGCCGCCGTCGCTGGACTGTCACCCACTCGTGGTGCCTTCTGGTGCGGCGTGCGTCTTGCAGCAGCCGTGGAACGCTCTCCTTCATGACGAATATTCTGTCACATTGCTGTCAAAAGTTAGTGGTGTGACATATTTTACCGTCCAGATGGTCACAGCGAGGCAGGTCGGGGCCGAGCCGCCCGGCGGGCGCAGTGCGGTCAGTCAGCCGTACGCGGGCGCGAGAGCGACGGGCGTCAGGGCGATCACCACGGCGGTCGTACGCGACGGACGCCCAGGTGCCGCCAACCCTGCGTCGCCTGCCAACAGGGGCATCTCCGCGTGGTGCCTCGTTAGAGTGTTAGCTCTGGATCGCTCTCCCCGTTGCGAGGACAAGCATGGCGGATGAACCTGCCAAGCCACGACGGCTCACTGTCTACGCTGAAGTCGCCGCCGTTCTGGCCCTTGTCGTGGCGATCGTCGGCGTGGTCGTCGCCGTTTTCGCGTTCGAGCACGACAAGGAAGTCGCCGATGGCGGCCAAGGGGCCACTCCGGTGGTCACGGTCACGCAATACTCGCCAAATGTCGGTGGCCAAGAATCCGCCGAGGCCGACTCTTCTTCCGGTTTTTGGGGTGCGGCCGGAGTGGTGGCTCTGACCATCATCACTGGCCTGATCTCCAGCTTTCTGGTCTTCAAGTCCTGGGAAGAGCTGGTAATCTCCGACTTTATCGTTGTCCTCCTCAATGCAGCTATCGCGGGAATGCATACCTTCGTACTGTCCCTGATGGGCATCGCCTTGATTTGGGCGATCGTGCTCGCCGTGATATTCGCGGTGATCGGGTTCTTTGCCAGCGTGTTCGCCACTTAGGCGGACTTGATCGCCGACGTACCCACGGGCGATGAGGCCCGGCTGTGGTTGTACGGCGTGGCCAGACGCGTCCTCCCCGTGTTAGAACAGGCGCTCCAGGAAGACCATGATCGTCATGACCGTGATGCCGGTGACGATCAGGTTGACGGACCAGCGCAGATTGCGGTGTTTGGTGCGCGCGATCCGCGCGATCCTCAGGGCGTCGGTGGCCAGGAACAGCTCGTAGTCCCTGGTCTCGGTGTTCATCCGCTCGATCAGGGCTTCTGGCGTGGGCTCCTCGGCGTAGAGGAGGATTCTCTGCCCGCCCTGTTGGGGCGACGGTGGGCGGATGGTGATCAGGATCAGCAGGACCGCCGCGGACAGCAGGATCAGCGCCAGGATGACGCCGAAGCGCCCGACTCCCGGGAATTGGGCCGGACCGGTGAGGATGAGGGTGACCATCACGCCGTACGCGACGCCCGCCCAGGACAGCAGGAGGCCGGCCCTCTTCTCACTGGCGCTGATCAGCTCGGCGCGGGCCGCGGTGGTGGCGGCGTCGAGCCGATCCCTGAGGAACGGGGACATGGACGGATGCCGCGCACCACTGTCCTCTTCGGAGTGGCCGCCGGATGTAGCTGGTTCGTGGTTCATGGTGGGCGGTCCTTTCCGTCGGGATCGTAGGCCGATGGGGCTGACCAGCGAGGCAGTCGACGCTTGAGACGTAGGCGGGTGTGAGTCCGGCTACCTTCGACTGTAGGCGTGCGACCAGGACAGACACCGGTGCACCTGGACGTGTCATGCATACCGGCCTGCTTGCCGATGGCCTTCCAGTGCGGCACAGCCTGCGAAACGGGGGCTTTCGACGCCAACTGCCCTATCGCTACTATCAGGCCACTAATCGCCTACTTTGGCGATTTTTGCGATGGACGCGCCGATCGGCAAGGAGAGTGCCCGCACGTGGCTGGTTTGGGCAGAGTCGGGCGGCGACGTACGGGAACCGTGGACGATGGCGACGGAGCACCGGAGTCGACCAGCGGCCGGCCGCGGCGACTGGCCGGTACCCGCCGACTGCCCCTGCGTACCGTACTGATCATTGTGGTCTTCGTACCGAGCATCACCTTTGCCCCGGTGCTGGCTTCAGGGATGTTCCAGCTGTTCGCCCAGTGGCAGTCGGAGAAGGCCCAGATGGATCTGGCCACCACCACCGCCGGTAGGCCCGCGGCCAACCTGTTCTTCAACCTTGGGCAGGAGCGGCTGCTCACCGCGGAGGCGCAGGCCGACCCGCGTAGCGCCGCCCGCGACAAGCTGGCCAAGCAGCGCGTGCTGACCGACCAGGCGGTGACCGCCTTCCGTCCGCTGGCGACCCTGGACACCAGCAAGGGACAGGAAGGGATCCCCCAGGCCGTCGCCCGTACCGAACGGGGCCTCGATCTCCTCGACCAGCAGCGCCGGGCGGTGGACGCCGGGTGGTCCAGCGCGCAGAAGGCGTTCGAGTACTACACCGGCGTTCTGGAGTCAGACCTCGGCTTGCTGACCGTCCTCAGCCATACCGAGCACGGCGAGGTGAACACCAAGGCGCAGACGCTGGTCGACCTCTTCTGGGTGCTCGACATGCTCGGCCGCGAAGACGCCATTCTGGCCCGTGGCTGGGAGAAGGGGCGCCTGACGGCGGAGGAGCACGACCTGGTCGCCGACGCCATCGGCACCAAGGAGTACCTCCTGCAGTCCCGGGTGGCCCCCAGCCTCCTGGAGAACGAGAGCCAGTACGGAAAGCTGACGGCCAGCAAGGCGTGGCAGAGCATGGTCGCTCTGGAGGAGCGGCTGGTCACCTCCGGGACCGGCGAGAGCGGCCAGGTGGCGCTGCGCGAGATCAGCGCGTCGTGGCGCTCCTCGGTGGACACGATCACCCCGCAGCTGGTGAAACTCCTGCAAGTCCGGCTCGAGAACGTCGCCACGATCGGCTACACCCACGCCGGCACCCTCTTCATCATCTTCATCAGCGTCAGCGCCGTGGGCGTGCTCGCCTTGGGCCTGGTCATCTTCACCAGTTGGCGCCTCACCAGCATCCTGCGCCGGCGCATCCTCCATCTGCGCGAGGAGGCCCAGGAGCTCCAGGAGCGGCTGCCCGACGTGGTCGCCCGGCTGGAGCGTGGCGAGGAGGTCGACGTGGACGCCGAAGTGCACATGGTCGAGCCCACCCCCGACGAGCTCGGCGAGCTCGGGCATGCCCTCAATCTGGCCAGCCGCAGCGCGGTCTACACCGCCGTACGGCAGGCCGAACAGCACCGTGGCTTCCAGCGCATGCTCCAGCGCATCGCCCGCCGTACCCAGATCCTCATCGGCCTTCAGCTGAAGAAGCTGGACGAGCTGGAACGCAAGCACGAGGACCCCGAGGTGCTGGAAGGCCTGTTCGACCTCGACCACCTCACCGCCCGCCTGCGCCGCTACGAGGAGAACCTGGTGATCCTCGGCGGCGGCCAGCCGCAGCGCCGCTGGCGCAAGCCGGTACGCCTGCTCGACGTCCTGCGCGCCGCCCAGGGCGAGGTCCAGGACTACCGGCGGATCTCGATCGAGGTCGAGGGCGATCCCTGGGTGGCCGAGCGGGCGGTCGGACCGCTGGTCCACGTCCTGGCGGAGCTGATGGAGAACGCCACCGCCTTCTCCAAGCCGATGACCCCCGTCGAGGTACGGGCCGCGCTGGTCAGCCGGGGCCTCGCCGTGGAGATCGAGGACCGCGGCCTGGGTATGGACCCCGCGCAGTACGCCGCCGCCAACGCCCTGCTGAAGTCGCCGCCGCAGCTCGACGTGATGACGCACGCCGACGATGTGCGTCTCGGCCTGTACGTGGTCGCCCGGCTCGCCATGAGCCTCGGACTCCAGGTGGAGCTGCGGCCGTCCGCCTTCGGCGGCACCCGGGTCATCGTGCTGCTCCCGGAACCGCTCGTGGTGGACCGCCCCCGCGCGGTACCCGGACCGACCGCGCTGCCCAGGGAGGTCCCCACCCGCCCCCGGGAAGTCCGGCCCCGCGAGGACGACGCGCCGCTGCCGACCCGCTCCAGGGGACGCGCGATGGCCTACGTCACAGCACCGGAAACCGCACCGGAAACAGCGCCGGAAACAGCGCCGGAAACCGCATCGGATACGGCACGGAATACAGCACCGGATCGAGACGACGCGCCCCCGTCCGCCGAGCGTCCGCCGCTGCCCCAGCGGGTGCGCCAGGCCAATCTGGTCACCGAGTTGAAGGCCCCGGCGGACAGGGATGAAGATACCGACCAGGAAACCTGGGCAGTACGCGAGCAGCCCAGCCGATCCAGTGCCACGATCGGTGCGTTCCAGAGGCAGTCCCGCCGGCGCCGGACCGGTGACGACGCCTTCCAGCCCCGGCCGGACGGATCCCCCGAGCCCGGCTCCCCTACGACGGAAGACCGAAGATGACGCAGCGCACCACCGCCACCGACGCAGACCTGGACTGGCTCCTGGACGGCCTGGTCAATCAGGTCGCGGGTACGCGGCACGCCATCGTGCTGTCCGACGACGGCCTGGTGGTCAGCCGCTCCCGGACCATCGAGCGCTCGGACGCCGAACGCCTCGCCGCGATCGCCACCGGCCAGCAGAGCCTGGCTCGCGGTGTCGGACAGCTCTTCAGCGGCGGCCCGGTCCACCAGGTCATCATCGAGATGGCCGACCTGTGGCTGTTCGTCACAGCGGCGGGCCGCGGCACCCATCTGGCCGTGGTCGCCTCCCAGGAGGTCGACGCGGAGCTGATGGCCGTCGCGATGCACACCCTGGTCCAGCAGGTCGGCCAGAAGCTGGGGACCGACACGCGCGCCCCGGAACCCGATGACGCGGGGAGACACGGATGAGGCATTGGACGGAGAGCTTCGACGACGATGCCGCCGATGAGCCCCTTGTCCGCCCCTATACGATCACCGGCGGACGAACCACCCCCGAGCGGGACGACCTTACGCTGATCACCTTGGTGACGGCACTGTCCGAGGCGGCCTCTTCGGAGTCCGGACACGGCATGCGGAGGATGCAGCCGGAGCACCGCACCATCCTCGCTCTGTGTACGCGGCCCCTGGCGGTGGCCGAGGTCGCCTCCGCGCTGGACCTCCCGGTGTCGGTGACCAAGATCCTCATCGGTGACCTGATCGAGGCCGGTCAGGTGCGGGCCCGGCCGCCGCTGGCCTTCGCGCAGGCGGGTGGCCTTCCCGGTATGACAATTCTTGAGGCGGTGCGGGATGGGCTACGCAATCTCTGACCAGAAGGACACCGCTCCCCTGGCGGTGAAGATCCTTATCGCCGGTGGTTTCGGCGTCGGCAAGACGACCCTGGTCGGCGCGGTGAGCGAGGTCGCCCCCCTGCGTACCGAGGAGTACCTGACCCATGCCAGCGTCGGCGTCGACGATCTGGAAGGGGTGGGCGGCAAGGCCACCACGACCGTCGCCCTGGACTTCGGGCGCATCACCATCAACCGCGAAATCGTCCTCTATCTGTTCGGCACGCCCGGACAGGAACGCTTCTGGTTCATGTGGAACGACCTCGTCAACGGCGCGATGGGCGCCGTCGTCCTGGTCGACACCCGCCGGCTGGACGTCAGCTTCGCCTCGATCGACTTCTTCGAGAGCCGCCGGATCCCCTTCATCGTCGGCGTCAACTGCTTCCACGGCGTCAAGGACCGGACGCAGGAGGAGATCCGCAAGGCCCTCGACCTCGATCCGCAGGTGCCGCTGGTGCTCTGTGACGCCCGCGACCGGGCGGCGGGCCGCGATGTCCTGCTGGCGCTCGTCGAGCACCTGATGGACACGCAGTCCCGCGCCGCGGCTCACCCCGTGGCCTGACCTCCCGGCCGCCACGTCGTGGACAGCAGGCTGGGCACGGCACCGTTCTGGGCGGTTACGACGACGAGGGTCGGTGCGTTCGTGGGCGCGGGGAGCCGGAGCTCGGTGATGGCGCCGCTCGTGGACTGGGCCGGCGCCGCCAGCTCGCCGTCCTGAAAGCTCACGATCCGCTGTACGGTCGGCGCGGCCGCTTTGAGCGCCCAGCCGTTGCCCCCGGGCCGGGCCTTCCGGATCAGTGCGCGAAGTCGCCGACCGGCCGTGCCGCCCGCCCTGCCGCTGAGGCGGATGGTCAGCTCGCCTCCCGAGCCGAAGACGCCCGGTGGTACGGGGTTGACGATGAACAGACCGGAGCGGAGGGAGCGGGTGCCCTGGCGACCGGCGAAGCCGCCGCAGCTGATCAGGGACGAGGTCTCGCTGCGCACGCCGTCCCGCGTCTGCTCGGCGGCGACCGTGGCCTGCTCCCCGGCCGGACTCACGATGAAGTCCACGCTGTCGATGCGCAGCCCGGCCACGCCGTCATGCATGACGGATCCCGCCACGGTTTCGCGGAGTACGCCGGAAATGCCGCGCCCCTCCATGATGTCCAGCGCCTCGACGCAGATCAGGCCGTCGTCCGGCATCTCCTCGGGCAGCAGGTCGAAGACGGCCACGCTCTTCTTGAGGTGACCGCCGCCCTTCAGCAGCACGCACTGGCGCAACCGCCCCTGGGAGCGGATCTGGATGAGCCGCGGCAGGCCCTTGACGGCCTCCGCCGGCTGCTCCTGCTCCCCCTCGTGCCAGCCGCGTACCGAGCCGGCGTCAACCGACAGCGACACCGTCACCCGCAGCCGGCGGCCCGCGGCGGCCACCTTGAATCCGGCCAGTCCCGAGCGCTCGAACCGGCCCACGATCTGTACGCCCCGATGCACCTGATCGGCCACCTGCAGCGCCGCGTCGTGGCCGCTGATGATCCCGATCGGCGCCTCGGCGGGGACGGCGAGCCGGTCGAAGTCGGTGCCCGTGCCGGCGGTCAGCAAGTCGCTCATGACGCGCTCCTCGAAGCGGTGAGAGCCGTGGCCTCGCTCCGCGAAGCGGTCAGGGCCGTGGTGAGCCCGTGGGGATCCCGGAAGTCGAACCGGCACAGCAGCGGATCACGCCGCTCCCACATCCTGCGTACCGCGCAGTGGAGCGGGTCGCCGTCGCGCTCCACGTGCCGCAGGCCCGCGACGAGCGTGTGCAGGTACTCGTTGCCCTGCCCGACCTCCCAGTGCGGCACCACCGGCGAGGGCACGTCGGCCCCGCTGCGGTAGAGCCACAGCCACAGCCGGGCCCGCTCCCGCTGCTCGGTCCCCAAGATGGACTCCCCCTTCGCGTGCTTGGCGACGGCCTCGCCGAGCAGCCGCCAATAGTCCTCCCGCGTGCGGGCGACGTGCGACAGTCCGCATTCGCTCCACTCGGACCAGCCTGCCTGGATGACGGGGATGCCGAAGGCGGGCAGCTCGTTGGAGACGCTCCCGCGCACGGTCACGCCCACGTCGGTCATGCTCCACAGCGCGTTCTTCGACAGCGCCAGGCTGGGCATGAAGGCCATGTGCTCATGCGCTGAATGGCGGGCCGCCACGGCCGCGAAATGGCCGGTGGTGTCATACCGGAACTGGCTCGGATGATCCAGGAAGAGCCAGCTCACGCGGTCGTTCGTGGCGGCGAAATCCGCGGTCTCCTCGAACCACCGCGCCAGATCGTCGAACAGCTCCCTGTTGGCGCCGACCGCGTCGGAGACGGCATGGTGGAAGACGGTGAAGACGGACAGGTCCGGGTCGATCCCGAGGCGTTCGCAGGCGTGCTGGCGGAGCTGGCGGCGTTCGGTCTCGGTACGTACTTCGTAGTCGCTCACGTTTCCGGCCCGCCACCAGCTCGGCCGGCCCAGGTTGACCTTCGCCCGCCAGGCCACGAGCTCGGCGTTCGGCCTGATGAGGTCCCGGTGCGGCCAGACGTACTCCTCGAAGAACTCGCCGATCTGGCCGGTCAGCTCCTCCCGGAAGGTGCCGAGCCCTCTGCGGCGCTCCGGGAAGAGCGCGTACGCCTTCAGGGCCCCGGTGCTCTGTACGTGCACGACCGGGATCTCCCGGCGCATGGCCGTGTCGACCGCCAGCCCCCACTGGTCGTAGTCGACATGGCTGGTGACCAGCGCGGCGGGCGGCCGCTCGGCGAACAGCCGGTCGTAGACGGCGGAGAAGGCCCTGGTACGGGCGCGCCGCGACTGATGCCAGGGCTCTTCGCTGTCCGGCAGTCGCGGCACCCGGCCCAGCCGGATCAGCGTCGCCTTCTCCACGGCGGCCAGTGTCTCGGAGTCGCTTCCCTCCGCCGGGCTGTCGCCTCGGTCGGCCAGCCGGCGATCCACGAGGCCGTGCACGTCGAGCACCTCGGTGGCGCCGAACGCCTCGGCCAGCCGCCGGACCCGCTGGATGTCGTACTCCTGCCAAAGCGTCTCGCGCCAGTCCGGGTCCGTGCCGGTGAGCACGAGCAGCCGGGCCGACAACAGATCGCAGAGCGCGTTCGCCACCAGCAGGTTGCGCACGATGACCCTGATGTCCTCATGGAACGCCTCTGCCACGACCAGTGGCCCGCTGTCATCCCGAGGAGGGCGATGTCCCCAATACGCCCGCGCAGCGATGAGCAGCCGATCGAACTGCTCGCCATCCCCCACAAGGTTCATGCTCTCCCCGACCCCGTACCCGTACCCGTCGCCCGATCAGCACGGCCGCGTCGACCCTGCCAGACCCGACAACCGGGCGGGGTGACCTTTGCCCCTGGATCACGTGATCCTTGCCGCGAAATGGCGCAGGGAACAAATGGCGCGGTATAACAAAATACGCCGCGACATGCTGATGACCGACTCCTGTCCAGCGAAGTACGAGAATGGCCTGCTACTGTGGCGGACGGCGCTTAAGGGTGGCGTTCTTTTCATGGAGAATTCGGGAAATGGCGAGCAATAAGCGCTGGCTGGCCGGCTTTATGGTCTGCGTGATCCTGGCGGGGCCGTTGTGGGTGGACAAAGCCTTCGGCTTTCCGCGGGACCACGTCCACCACGGGCCGATGGGCCTCCGCCACGCTTTATCTCACCGCGCTGGGCCTCGCCCTCCTCACCTACCTCGCCACGCTCTCCCTCGATTCCCGGCCGTCGCGCCAAGTGCGTGGACCGCACCAGGCATGACCGGTCACGGCCTCAGGACCGGGTCGCTCGGCGCGAGCAGGGCCCAGCTTCGGTCGTCTCCCCAGATGGAGAACGCGTCCACGTACGGTCGCAGCAACGCCGTGACCTCCGCGTCGCCTTGGCCGGTGAGCTCGTCTTCCGCCATCTTCCGCGCGGCTCCGGCGAGGAGGTCGGCCACCTGGACGCGGGGGTCCGTGCGCGAGTCGACCAGCCGCAGGCCGGCCAGCCGGCCTTGCGCGGAATGCGCCGCCTCCAGCTCGTCGATGCGTGCCTGCGTGAGGAGGGTCTGCCGGTCGTGCACGACGGAGACGGCTCTTCCGGTTTCGCTCCAGTAGACGATGGCCTGGCTGATGGCCGGGAACAGCGGGTTCAGCGTGAGCGACCGCTCCCGGAAGGCGTCCACCTGGGATCGGGACTCCCAGAGCAGGTCCATTATTTCGCCGGCCCGGCTTCGCGGGGTGGCGCGGCGAAAGGTGTCGACCATGGCGAACACCGCTTCGACGGAGGCTCTCGGGCCCCGGCCGTTATTGGTGCGCATCAGGTCGTTGAAGGAGTACAGAAAGGCGTTCCACCTGTCGGGGCCGAACGTCTGCCCGCCCTCTCGGTAAAGGATGCCGGCCATGGCTTCGCGGTCCTGTACGGCGAGCAGGTCGACGAGCCTGTTCATCGCGAAGAAGGTCTTGTCGATCAGATAGACGTGGGCGTTGCCGAGAAGCGGCGCCGATGGGCCGAGCAGCCACTTGAGGGCGTTCAGGTGTTTCTTACGGCGGATGATGCCCGACTTGTATTCCGTGGTCGGGGAGGGGGCTCTGCTCCGTACTTCCTGGATGCAGTCCGCCGCCGATTCGACGTCCAGTCGTACGCTCGCATGGGCGAATACAGCGGTGTTTCCCCCAATGAGCTTCTCCCCTTCTGAGCCGGACTCGTCACAGGCGATTTCGAAGGGTTGTGCCACAGTCAAGTCTCTCAAATCGCCCATTGCGCCTTCAACGGGATTTCGGACCAGGCTCAGAGGTCGGGTAGCCCGAGGTCGAGGTTGGGCTGGTCGATGCCGCCGTCGACCTCCAGCACCTTTCCGGTCAGGTAACGCCCGGCCGGCGACACCAGGTAGAGCACCGTGGCCGCCACGTCCTCCGGCTCGCCGATCCGCTTCAACGGGGTGGCCTGCTCCATCTGGGTACGCAGGTTCTCGTCGGTCATGACGATGTCCAGGGCGGAGGTGGCGACCGCGCCGACGGCGACCGCGTTGACCCGCACCTTGGGCGCCAGGTCGCGCGCGGCCAGCCGCGTGTAGTGCGTGAGCGCCGCCTTGGCGCTGCCGTACGCCAGATAGCCCCGGCCCGCCGTCCGGCCGACGGCCGAGGAGATGTTCACCACCGAGCCACCGTTCTTCAGCAGGTGCGGCACGGCCGCCCGCGTCAGCTCGTGCGCGATTCCGACGTTGAACTGGAACGCGTTCTCAAGATGTTTCCGCGTGGTGTCGAGGAAGGCGCGGGGCATCGCCCCGCCCACGTTGTTGACGATCGCGTCCAGCCGGCCGAAGGCGTCGGCGGCCTGCTCCGCGAGCCCCTCCATGGCGCCCGGCACGCTGAGATCGGCGGGCACGATCAATGCCCGTCTGCCCGCCTCCTCGATCTGGGCTGCGACAGCGCGCAGCTGCTCCTCCGTACGGGCGGAGATCGCCACATCCGCGCCCGCCTGGGCGAGGGCGATCGCGGTCGCCGCGCCGATGCCCCGGCCGGCGCCGGTGACGATCGCGGCGTGGCCGGTGACGCGGAAGCGGTCCAGGATCATGTCATGACCTCCGACGGGATGGTCTCATATGTGACTCGACTTCCGGCGCTTCACCGCTTTCTTCCGGGCCGCGGTTTTCTTGCGGGCCGCGGCCTTCTTGCGGGGCGAAGCTCTCTTGGGCGACACCTTCTCTTCCTTGCCGGAGCTCTCGTCGCTGGATTCGCCGTCCTCGGAGCTGGACAGTTCCCGATCCTCCGCCTCCTCCTCGTCGCTGCTGTCGCCGCTCATGTCACTGTCGCGGGAGCTCTCGCTGTCGTCCCCGCTGTCATCCGACGAGGGCGCGGAAACGAGTTTCCGCCGCTTGTTGGCGGTGAAGGGAACCTCGTCATCACTGACGGCCAGGGGCTTGGCCATCTTCCGGATTTTTCCGGTCTTCTTGGCGTCACTGTCGGCAGCCGCGCCACTGGCCTTAACGTTCAGGTCCATCAAGGTGAGATTTCCCGGGCTCGGGCGCGTGGAGAGGTACATTCCCTCCTTTATGTCACGCGCCGTAACGCTCCTTCCGTCGGCCTTCATCTTGATGATTTTCTTGAGCTCGGCACGCTGCTGGGCAAGGGTGCTCTTCTTGGCCGCCGTGCCATATGCTACTGGCATAAAGGGATCGCACCACCCCACCTGGCTGGCGCCCTCGATCTTCGACTTGGCATTGGCGTTGACCTCGCCAAGGCCGTACGCCTCGAGCGCGTCCTTGCAGAATCCGCAGTTGGGCGAGGTGCAGCGGATGTATTTCACATTGCGCACCCCGCACGCGGCCAATATGCACATCTCAGCGTGATTACTCTGATTGTCCGGGGTGAACTTGCCCGCCGCGTAAACTTGGAAACCGCGATACATGCGATTGGCCTTGAGGTGATCCATGATCTTCTGCCCGGGCCCGTCCTTGCTTCTCCGGCCGCCGGCAGAGAGACCGCCTACTTTGGAGAGGGCCAACTTGGCGACGCCTGTGACCGCCACCGTGAAATTATTGTCCGCGCTGAAATCCTGTTTGCCGATCCACTCGATGAGCGCGTTGGCGGCGGCTTTCGCGGCGGCGTAGGGGTCTATTACCTTCGCCCGCGGCTTGGGATTCCGATAGGGCTCCATGTGGCGATCACGTCCTTTCGGTCGCCCTCAGCCAACACGGCCGCGCTCGCGAAATCGACTCACCAGCGAGTAAGGGCGGCGTCACCGAGCCGGCGCGGCGGACCGGTCGTCAGGAAGGGACTCCAGGCCCAGGCAGAGTTCGAACACCGCCGTGAGCCGGTCGACGTCGGCGGGTGACGGCGTCTCGGGGCCGATGAGGCGGCGGACCGAGCCGATGCCCAGGAAGACCGCCGTCGCCATCCGGGCCCGCGCGTGCGCGTCCGGGCCGCCCAGGAGCGCCGCGATGGGCTCCAGCACGGCGGCGTGCAGGCGCTCGCGTACGAGGGCCTGGATCTCGGGGTCGCCCGCCGACCGTTCGAGCGAGCGCAGGATGGGGGTCTCCGGGTCGTGGCTCATGCGTTGGGCGGCGTACTCGGCCAGCCGCCTGGGCAGGCCCGCCCGGTCGCCCTCGACCACGGCGCGGACCGTCGGCTCGCCCGCCAGCACCTCGCCGAACAGGCCCGACTTGGAGCCGAAGTAGCGGCCCACCAGGGCGATGTTGGCGTCCGCCGCCGAGGCGATCATGCGGACGGTCACCTGCTCGTAGCCGTATTCGCCGAACAGCATGCGCGCCGCCTCCAGCAGCCGCTGGCGGGTGGCCGCGCGATCTCGCGGCCGGGCGTCAGTCACCTGCGCTTCCATGCCCGAACTCTACTCAGGAGACCCCACTTGCCGCGCGGCTAGTAAACGGGCGTATACTCGCCGAGGAGAAAACGGTTAGAAGGGGATGTGGTGTCTTGGTAGCCCAGACACAGGCCGCGGCCCCCGCGAGGCGGCATTACACTCACCGCGAAATCCTCGAGGTCATGTCCGGGCTCATGCTCGCCATGCTCACCTCGATGATCTCGACGTCGGTGGTCGGCACGGCACTGCCGACGATCGTGGGAGAACTCGGCGGCCAGGACCAGTATTCGTGGGTGGCGTCGGCGACCATGCTGACGATGACGGTCTCCACGCCGTTGTGGGGCAAGCTGTCCGACCTCTGGGGCCGGAAGCTGCTGTTCCAGAGCGCCTTGGGACTGTTCGTCGCGGCGTCGCTCGTGGCCGGTCTGTCGCAGAACATCGGACAGCTCATCGCGGCGCGCGCCGTACAAGGTCTGGGTGTGGGCGGTCTGTCGGCCCTCGCTCAGGTGATCCTCGGTGACATCGTGTCGCCGCGGGAGCGCGGCCGCTATTCGGGGTACATGGGGGCCGTCTTCGGCATCTCCACGGTCGCCGGGCCGCTGCTCGGCGGGTTCATCGTGGACACCGACTGGCTCGGCTGGCGGTGGTGCTTCTACGTGGTCGTCCCGTTCGCGGTGATCGCGTTCGCGGTGATCCAGCGGGTGCTGAAGCTGCCCAAGGTACGGCGCAACACCTCCATCGACATCTGGGGCGCCACCACCATCACGGCCAGCGCGAGCGGGTTGATGCTGCTGCTGACGCTGGGCGGCACGGAGTTCGAGTGGAACTCCTTCTGGACCTACGCCTTGGGGGCCTTCAGCCTGCTCATGCTGGCTCTGGCGGTGCTGTCCGAGCGCACGGCCCGCAACCCGATCCTGCCGCCCAGGCTGTTCAGGAACCCGACGTTCGTGCTCACCAGCATCGCCTCGCTGTTCGTCGGCATGGCGATGTTCGGCGCGATGATCTACCTGCCGCAGTATCTGCAGATCGTCAAGGGGTTGAGCCCCACCGAGTCGGGGCTGATGACGCTGCCCATGGTGGTGGCGTTGTTCCTGGCCGGTGTGATCTCCGGGAAGATCGTCACCCAGACCGGCCGGTGGAAGATCTTCCCGGTGGCGGGCCTGCTGATCGTGGCCGCCGGACTGTTCCTGCTGTCGCGGCTGCATGTGGAGTCGAGTCAGTGGCTCATCGGATTCGACGTGGGCGTCCTGGGTATCGGGCTCGGCCTGTCGATGCAGATGCTCATCCTGGCCGCGCAGAACGGCTCCGAACTGCGTGACATGGCCTCCACCACGGCGGGTGTCTCCTTCTTCCGCTCACTCGGCGGCGCTGTGGGCGTGGCCGCGTTCGGCGCGATCCTCACCAACCGCCTCAAGACCGAGATGGCCGACATGCTGCGGGCCGCGCACATCGCACTGCCCGGCGGCTCCTCGCCCAAGCTGGGCAGCCCCAGCTCCATCCAGGCGCTGCCCGGGCCGATCAAGCACATCGTGCTCGAGGCCTTCACCCGCGGCCTGGAGACCGTCTTCATCGTCGGCGTGCCGATCGCGCTGCTCGGCTTCGTGGCGACGCTCTTCCTCAAGGAGCTGCCGCTCAGAGGCGGCTCGGCGCCCGCGCCGGAGCCCAAGCCGCTCAGCAAGGACGACCTGGTCCTGGCCGGGCTGCTGCTGGAGCTCATCGCCCAGCGGATCGAGCGGGCCACCGACCAGCCGTCCGCGCTGCTGTCCGCGGTCGCCAGGATGGCGCCGCCCGATGACCGTACAGAACGGGAGCGCGCCCGATCGGTCGCGCAGAGCGTGCTGCGTCCCACCTCACGCGCTCTGATCGCGCAGGCCGCGCCACCGCGGAAAGACCTCGTCACAGGAGGAGTTTCAGCATGATTCGCAAGTTCGTGGGCGCCGTCGCGGCCGCCCTGGCCCTCATGGCCGGGCTCTGGCTGATGATCGCCCCGTTCGCCCTCGGCACCCAGCCGGAGAACGCCGACTGGACCGACCCGACCACATCCGAGTTCTTCACCGGCCTGGGCGTCGCCGTCGTCGGGCTCATCGGCGTGGCCGCCTTCGCCGCGGCCATCCACGAGGAGTTGGTCGTGCGGGGCCTGGTGGCCGTACGGCAGAAGCAGGCCGAGCCGGAGCCCGAGCCGGTGGCGGCCGCGCCGCAGGCGTCGTCCGCGGAGCTGGCGAGCCTGCTCGCCCCGCTCGTCGAGGCGCTGCGTGAGGACCTGAACACCGCCGGACGCGGCGGCGGCGAACACCGCCAGAACGGCAAGGCCGCCCTGGTGGGAGTGGAGGACAACCGATGAAGGCGAAAATGGGCGTCTCCGCCCTCATCCTGCTGTTCCTGGCCGGCGTGTGGCTGATCGCGGCGCCGTTCGCGGTGGGCTACCAGCCCAGGGGCGCGGCCTACGCCGACGCGACGGTCAACGACCTGTGGGTCGGCGGCGCGCTGGCCGGCCTCTCGTTCGTCGCCCTCGTGATCTACGCGGCCGACGCGCTGCGCGAGCTCGCCGGCCGCGGCAAGCACGTCGCCGACGGCTGACGTGCGAGGCATGCCGTGTTCGGCGAGAGCACAGACGACCGGTGGGAGCCCCTGGTAGGCAAGCTCCCCAGCGGGCAGTTCGAGATCGGCAAAGACGGCACCGGGCTGCTGGTGGTCGGCTTCGACGGATCGGGCCCGAGCCGCAACGCGCTCGCGTACGCGGCCGGGCTCGCCCGGCGGGACAACGCCGCGCTGCTCATCGCGTTCGTGGAGACCCTCACCAGCGCCACGCTGTGGTTCTTCGCGGGCGCGCCGATCATCCCCGACTCGGCCGGGGACCTGACCGAGGATCTGCGGACGGAGCTGAGCGGGGTCGGGGTTCCGTGGCGGTTCGTCATGGTACGCGGAGACACCGCGCGGGAGCTGGAGACGCTCGCCGCCTCCTGCATGGCCGACGCCATCGTGGTGGGCCGGTCCCGCTCCACGTGGCACACCTTCGGCGGCTCGGTGGCCGTGGGGCTGGCCAAACGGGCTCGGCGTACCGTGCTGATCGTGCCCTGACCTCGTACGACGTCGCTGGTTAGGACGTCACGTAAGGTGGCCGCATGAAACGTACTGCCGCTGCCTTTGTGGTGTTCGCGTCAGTTTCGTGCGGTGGGCAGGCACCGGTCGCCTCACAAGAGGGACCCCAGCAGCCCCCGGCCGACGCTCAGGCCGCCGGGGCTCAGACCCAGCCGCCCGTGCCCGCGACGCCCACCCCGACGGCGAAGACCGCCTCGCCCAAGCCCGCGGAGCCGCCCAGGTTCAGTGCCAAGGTCGCCAAGGTCTCCCGCGCCCGGCTGCCCTACTCGTGGAAACCCGGCTGCCCGGTCTCCTATCAGGACCTGCGCCTGATCACGATGACCTACTGGGGCTTCGACGACAAGGCGCACACCGGCGAGCTGGTCGTGCGCAAGACGGTCACCGGCGACGTCGTCAAGGTCTTCGGGAAGCTGTACGCCATGCGCTACCCGATCAAGCAGATGCGGCTCGTCGACGTCTACAAGGGCGACGACTACGACTCCATCGACGCCGACAACACCTCGGCCTTCAACTGCCGCGCGGCCACCGGGTCCAGCAACTGGTCCAACCACGCCTTCGGCGAGGCGATCGACATCAACCCGCGCGAGAACCCGTACGTCACCGCGAGCGGCAGCACCGCCCATCCGAACGCCAAGAAGTTCGCCAAGCGCCCCGCGAAGGGCAAAGGCGTGATCAACTCGGGCGACCGGGTTGTCAAGGCCTTCGCCTCGGTGGGCTGGGGCTGGGGCGGCGACTGGTCGGGCGCCAGGGACTACCAGCACTTCAGCCGTAACGGCCGGTGAGGGCACCGGCCTGACAGAATCAGGTCATGGCGGCTAAGGACGGCGACGGTTGGACCCAGTGCGCCCGGGGGCACCGGCACTGGGGGCTGCACGGGGCTTCGGGGCTCCTGGCCGTACACCACGACGAGCGCGGCGTTCCGTACGTGCTCATGCAGAAGCGCTCATGGTGGAGCCACCACGGCGGCACCTGGGGGCTGCCGGGAGGCGCGCGCGACAGCCACGAGGACGCCGTGGCGACCGCGCTGCGCGAGGCGCACGAAGAGGCGTCCGTAGTCGGCGACGGCCTGCGCGTGCAGGGTGTCTACCTGGACGATCACGGCGGTTGGGCGTTCGAGACCGTGATCGCCGAGTCGGCCGAACTCCTGGCGGCGGCGCCCGCCAACAGCGAGAGCACCGAGCTGCGCTGGGTGCCGCTGCCCGAGGTCCCGGGCAGGAAGCTGCACCCCGGGTTCGCCGAGTCGTGGGACAAGATCCAGCCGGAGCTCACCCCCGAGACGCTGGTGCTCGACGTCGCGAACATCGTCGGCGCCCGAGCCGAGCACGGCTGGTGGAAGGACCGGCTCGGCGCGGCGACGCGGCTGCTGGCCGAGGTGGCGACGCTGCGGCTGCGGCATCCGGTGCTCGCGCAGTGGTACCCACGGATCGTGGCGGTCGTGGAGGGCGCCGCGAAGAAGGCGCCGGGCGTGCCCGGCATCGAGGTGGTGGCGGCGACGGACAGCGGCGACGACGCGATAGTGGACGTCGTACGGCGGGCACGGTCGTGGGAGCGAGTGGTCGTGGTGACGGCGGACAGGGGGCTCAAGGAGCGCGTCAGCGCGCTGGGAGCCAGGACGGTGGGGCCCAAGTGGCTGCTGTCCCAGCTGGACGACTAGGAGGCCGCCGATGGCTGGACGCTGTCGAAGGCGGCTTTCAGGCCGGTCACATCGAGCACTCGGCGCAGCACCCCCTGCACGCCCGTGAGGCCAAGTGACCCGCCGCGCTCGCCGACCTCGCGCTGGTGCTCGACCAGCACCCACAGGCCGCTGGAGTCGCAGAACGCCAGCCCGGCCGTGTCGATGACGATCGAGACATGACCGGCGGCGATCAGCTCGGTGAGGACCCTCCTGAGCCGGGGCGCGGTCAGCTTGTCGAGGTCGCCGTCGAGGCGCACGCTCGCGGTGTCCTCGGCCCGGTCCACCTCAACGCTGAGATCCGCCACCTCCCGAACGTACACCGCCGTCACCGCAGCCGCTATGGTGGTGTGCGCACTGGAGGGTTCGCATAGTGGACGAGTGCAGCCGCCTTGAAAGCGGCCAGGTCAGCGATGGCCTCGTGGGTTCGAATCCCACACCCTCCGCCACGCTTGCGGGCAAGCCCAAATAGCCCGGACGCGAGTGACAGGGCGATGGCAGAATGTGACCATGCGGCCACCCCGAGCGAGATACTTCAACACCGCCGGCCCCTGCGGCCCGCAACACCACTACATGCTGCCCCCCACACAGCGACTCCCCCAGGCACGCGAGCTCGTCGAGATGGACCGCTACTTCGTGCTGCACGCGCCCCGGCAGACCGGGAAGACGACCGCGCTGCGCACCCTGGCCTCCGAGCTGACCGCCGAGGGCGACATCGCCGCCCTGATGTTCTCCTGCGAGCGCGCCAAGTCGGCCGGCGACGACTACGCCGCCGCGGAATCGCTCCTGCTGGATTCCCTCCGCGAAGCAGCCAAGTGGGCGGGATGGCCAGAAGAGCTGCTGCCGCCGGATCCCTGGCCGCAGGTCACGCCGGGTAGCCGGTTCGGTTCGGCACTGACCGAGTGGTGCCACCGATGCCCGCGCCGAGTGGTGCTGTTCCTCGACGAGATCGACGCCCTGCAGGGCAACAGCATGGTCAGCATCCTCAGCCAGCTCCGCGACGGTCACAACGCGCGGCCGGGAGGCCGTCCGTTCCCCGCGTCCATGGTGCTGTGCGGGTTGCGTGACCTGCGTGACTACAAGGTCGCCTCGGGCGGCGAACCCGGCCGGTCCAACCCGGCCAGCCCGTTCAACATCGTC
>NZ_JBEZFW010000045.1:0-24661 GCF_040649695.1 Nonomuraea sp. NPDC048901
CAGATTCCACCCGGGTAGTTGGCCCCCGACCAGGGGTGATAAAGCTGCCGTCAACCCTCTCATACAGTTCTGATCACCGGCTTAACCTGCACTTACGCGCTCCTTGGCACTCTTGAGTCATCGGTAATTGAGGAGATGACGATGAACGCGAACGAGCCTCGCGAGCAGGGCGCCGGCGGCTGGAGCCAGTTCGGCGACCAGCCGCCCTCCGCCGGGGGCTTTCCCCGGCGAGAGACCGTGATCATGAACCAGCCTCCGCCTCCCAAGCCGCCCAGGCAGGGCTTCTCCGTCGGGCGGAAGACGATCGCCGGGCTCGCCCTGGCGGCCATGGCCGTTGGGGGTGGCGCAGTGGGGGCCGTCGCCGCCACGGCGTTCCAGCCCACCACAGTCGTCTCCGCGCCGAGCCCGGTCTTCAAGCAGGCCTCCAACCAGCTCACCGTGGCCCAGGTCGCGCAGAAGGTGCAGCCTTCGGTCGTGATGATCCAGGGGCAGACCGGCGAGGGGTCGGGCGTGGTGCTGTCCGACGACGGGCTCATCCTCACCAACAACCACGTGGTCGTCGGCGCCGGACAGGGCGGGCAGATGACCGTCAAGTTCAACGACGGCAAGACGGCCAAGGCGTCGGTCGTGGGCACCGACCCGTCCACCGACCTCGCGGTCATCAGGGCCGACGGCGTCTCGGGCCTGACCAAGGCCTCGCTCGGCGACAGCGACCAGCTTCAGGTCGGCGACGCCGTACTGGCCATCGGCAGCCCGCTCGGTCTCGACGGGTCCGTCACGGCGGGCATTGTCAGCGCGCTCAACCGCACGGTCACCGTCGGCGGCGAGCAGGACCAGCAGCAGCAGCTTCCGCCCGGCTGGGGCCAGCAGCGGCAGCAGCAGCCGGGCCAGGAGAGCGGGGCGACGACGCTCGGCGACGCCATCCAGACCGACGCGGCCATCAACCCGGGCAACTCCGGCGGCGCGCTGGTCAACGCGGCCGGTCAGGTGATCGGCATCAACAGCGCCATCGCCACCAACGGCGGCAGCAGCGGCAACATCGGTGTCGGCTTCGCCATCCCGGTCAACACCGCCAAGCAGGTCTCCGACCAGCTCATCAGCGGTGGCAAGGTGACTCACGCGTTCTTGGGCGTGAGTGTCACCGACGCCACCGGCGACGTGCCTGGCGCGCTGATCCGCCAGGTCACCTCCGGAAGCCCCGCCGACAAGGCCGGACTGAAGGAGGGCGACCTCATCACCAAGATCGGCAACACGCCGGTGGAGGGCGGAGATACAGTTGTTGGCCAGGTCAGAGGTTTCAAAGTAGGCCAACAGGTTCAGATCACTTATATGAGGGACGGAAAGTCGAGTAACGTCTCCGTCACCCTCGAAGAGAAGAAATAACCGGACCCCCTCACGGACGGGTGTGCCGTCGAGATCGCTGCGGACTCGGCGGCACACCCCCCGTTCGAGGAGGGACCAGAGGAGGGGTCAGGAGAAGCGGCGGCCCTCATCGCGCCGGTAGGCCCAGCCCGCGGCCAGCGCCGCGATCACGGTCCACACGCCGAGCATGATCACCGCGACCATGTTCGGCGAGGTTCCCGTCGTCACGGCCCAGATCAGCTCCCCGGCGCCACGGCTCGGCACGAACGGCGACACCTTCTGCACGAAGTCCGGCATGATCTGCGGCGGCAGGAACAGCCCGCCCAGGATCGCGATCGGGAAGAACACGACCTGCGACACGCCGATGGCCGCCTTCGAGGCCAGCACGAAGCCCAGGAACAGCCCGATCAGCATGAACGGCACCGCCCCGCCGAGCAGGGCGAGCAGCCCGATCAGCAGCTTGGGCACCGTGATGGTCGCCTTGGTGAGCAGGGCCGCGATCACCACTACCGGGATCGTCGACACCAGCATCGAGGCCATCGTCGTGAGGATCCGCCCGGCGAAGCGGGGAAACGGTCCAGCGGGCAGCGTACGTACGTAGGGGTTCCACGGTAGCTCGCGGTCCTGCGCGACCGTGATGCTGAGCCCCATGAGCGCGGCCGACATGGCGCCGATCAGCATCATCGACCCCGTCGCCCGCGTCGCGGCCACCGGATCGTCCCCCGTGAACGGCACCACGAACGCCAGCATCGACGCGGCCGGGAAGAACGAGCTGGCGACCAGGCCGATCGGCACCCGGATCTGCTCCAGCATCAGATAGCGGGTGTGGGCCAGGATCAGGCTAGACATGCTCGGTCTCCTTAGCGGTGATGGCGAGGAAGGCTTCCTCGAGCGAGGTCGGCCTGATCTCCAGACCGGAGAACGGCGTGCCGCTCCGTACCAGCTCGACGACCAGCCGGTCGGGGTCGGTGGTCACCAGGTTGATCCGGCCGTCCGTACGCTCGCTGGCGAGCACGCCGGGCAGTTCGGGCAGGTTCTCGGCGACCAGCGAGACGCGCCGCACCCCCACCATGTCGCGTACGGCCCGCACGGTGTCGTCGGCCAGCACCCGGCCGTGACCGACGACCACGACCCGCTGGGCCAGGGCCTCGATCTCCTCCAGGTAGTGGCTGGTGAGCAGGACCGTGCCGCCGCTCTCATGGAAGTCCTTGACGCCGTCCCAGAGCGCGCGCCTGGCCTCCACGTCGAGGCCGGTGGTCGGCTCGTCGAGGAAGACCATCCGCGGGTTGCCGGCGAAGGCCAGCGCCACGCCCAGCCGCCGCTTCTGGCCGCCGGACAGGCCGCCGATCTGCCGCTTGACCAGGTCGTCGAGGCCGAACCGGGCGAGTAACTCCCCTTTATCGGCCTTTTTCGGGTAATGGGCGGAGACGAAGTCGACGATCTCGCCGACCCTCAGCGATTCCGGCAGGCCCGTCTCCTGCGGCGTGACCCCGATGCCTCGGCGTACCACCGGATCCTGCGGGGAGCCACCGAGCAGCTCGACCGTGCCGGACGTCTGTTTGCGCAGGCCCACGAACAGGTTGATCAGCGTCGACTTGCCCGCGCCGTTCGGGCCGAGCAGGCCGACCAGCTCTCCCGCCCTGATGTCGAGCGAGACGCGGTCGAGCGCCAGCACGTCGCCGTAGCGCCGGGTGACCTCCACCGTTCTGGCGAGGATGGTCATGAAGTGCCTCCTGCGGAGTCGAGTAGAGCGCGGATCGCCTTGGTGTAGTCGTCGAAGGCGACCCGGCCGCGCTTGGTGAGCGAGACATAGGTGACCGGGGTACGGCCTTTGTGCGTCTTCGTGATCTGGACGTAGCCGACTTCCTCGAGCTTGGTCAGGTGGACCGAGAGGTTGCCGGCCGTCATGCCGAGCAGATCCTTGAGCGCCGGGAAGGCGATCTCGTCGCCCCCGCCCATCGCGTTGAGCGTCGCGACGACACGTAGCCTGGCCTGCGCGTGGATCACCGGATCGAGCTCCGGAACGTCACCGGCCGTCACCGGCACTGCCTCCGCCGCCACCACAGGCCCACGACGATCTGCCCGAAGCCGAGCAGCACCGCCGTCAGCAGCGCGTGCCAGCCGGGGCCGAGCAGCACGCCCAAGCCGTTGACGGCGGTCACGCCGACGCCGACGAAGAACATCGGCCAGTACAGGAAGATCGCGCCGCCGGCCATGTACATGACGCCCACCACCAGCATGGAGACGCCCGACCAGACCAGGCCGGCCTCCGCCTCCGGCAGCATCGGGCTGACCCGGATGGCGATGATTGACATCACCATCATCCCGGCGAACCACGTGTAGCCGTACATCGTGCCCCTGGCCGAGCTCTCGCCCCGGACGCCCGAGTTCATCCTGGTGATCTCGTACGCGGCCAGGGAGCCCGCGATCACCATGGAGATCATCAGGACGGCCAGCGCCTGTGTCTGGGAGATCGGCGCGTACGGCTTGCCGTCGAGCCCGTAGTGCAGGAAGAAGCAGGTGAAGCCGACCAACCACGCGACGCCCCAGGGGATGTACAGGAACAGGGGATCGCCCCTGAATCTTCGCACCGTGGCGGCCCGCTGCTCCTCGATGAGGCGCAGAGTCTCCTCCGGGCTGGGAGCTTGCTCACCGTCGTCTACCATGACAACTCCTCTTAGCCTCAAACTGGTTTGTACTTTAAACCAGCTTGCGCCGCCAACACAACCCGCGAGGCGAGGAGAGGGGTTAGAGGGTGGGAAACCCTCTGGTCCGCCAGGTGTCGCCGCTCGCGGTCACCGCGAACGCCTCCAGGTTGGAGGTCTCCTCCACCCAGTCGCGGGCGGTGTCGCCCATCGCGAACGCCGCCGTCGCGAAGGCGTCGACGGCGGTCAGGCGGGGGCCGACAAGAGTGATGGACAGCAGCGCGTCGGCGGCGCGCCCGGTGTGGGGGTCGAGGATGTGCGGGCCCCGCTCGGCGTTGCCCGAGGTGGCGATGGCCAGGTCGTGGCCGGTGACCACGGTGCAGAGGGCGCCGGGGCGGGCGGGGTGCGCGATGCCGATCCGCCACGGTGAGGGGTCGGGGCCGAGCTGGATGTCGCCGCCGCCGTTGACGCAGTGGCGGGGCGCCCCCGCCTCGGACAGGATCCGGGACGCCTCCTCGATCGCCCACCCTTTCACCAGGCCGGACGGGTCAAGGCGGCCACCGGGGTACATGGTGAAATATCCGTTTGTGTCGTGTTCTGTCTGGGCGCACAGCGAGAGCACTTGGGCCACCTCGGGCGGGCAAGCGGACAGCTCGATCTCGCCCCGGCCGAGGCGGCTGATCGCGCTGTCCGGCCGGTAGGTGGAGAAGACCGCGTCCACGTGGTGCAGCCAGGCGACCGCCCGCGCCACCGCCTCGTCGGCGGTGCCGTTGGAGTCGGCGTCGCGTACGTCGAAGGAGAAGACGGTCCCCATCGCGTGCTCGACGTGGCGGGTCACAGCCCGGCCCGGTCGATGGCGCTCTGCAGGGAGCGGGTGTAGCCGTCGCTGGTGTACGTGGCGCCCGAGACGGAGTCGATCTGGGCGCTCTGGGCGGTCAGGGCCTCCTCCTGGAGTACGGGCAGCGCCCTGTCGTTGATCTCGACGTCGCGCCGGTTCTCGTTCGGCGCCTGGAGTACCTGGACGTCGGAGATCTTGCCGTCGCTGACGCTGATCCGCACCTGCACGGGTCCCCAGCGCGTGTCGGCCACGTCGCCGTCGACCGTCCGGGCACCCGTGGATCCCTCAGCCGAAGTGGGAGCGGACGTCTGGGCGAGGGCGGCGGGTGGTTGAGTGGCCCCGGTGACGTCGTGCGGCTTGAACGACAGCAGCAGCACCAGGCCGATGACGGTGGTGACCACCGCGAGCAGCGCTCTTTTCATGGAGGGAACCCCTAGAACTCGAAAGACTCGTGATGGATCCGGTGGGCGGGCATGGCCGCCGACCGCAGCGCCTGGATCGCCGACCGCGTCATCTCGGGCGGCCCGCACACGTAAGCGTCGTGCTCGCGCAGGTCGGGGAGCAGGCGGTCGAGCCCGGCGAACAGCTCTGGGGACCTCGGGCCGACCGAGCAGTAGAGCCTGGCGTCCCCGCGTGCTCTGGCGATCTCCTCCAGTTCGTCCCTGAACAGCAGTTCCTCCGGCGTACGAGCGCGGTAGAGCAGGGTCACCTGCCCGGGCAGTGTCTCGAACAGGGTGCGCAGCGGGGTGATGCCGACGCCGCCGGCGATCAGCACCGACTTGCGAGCGCGGCCGAGACGCGCGGTGAACCCGCCGTACGGCCCCTCGGCGATGACCCGGGTGCCCGGCCGCAGCCGGGCGAGCGCCGCGCTGTGGTCGCCCAGCGCCTTGACCGTGATGCGCAGCCCGCCACGGTCCGGCGCGGCGGACAGCGAGTAGGGGTTGGCCGACCACCACAGGTCGCGGGTCAGGAAGCGCCACCGGAAGAACTGGCCCGGCTCGGCGCCGAGCCGCGCCAGGCTCCGGCCGGTGAGATGGATCGAGACGACCCCCGGCGCGTCGGCGCTGACGTGGGCCACCCGCAGCCGGTGGCGCGCCCACACCCGGACCGGGCCGAGGAAGCGGTACCAGACCAGCAGCGCGGCCACCCCGAGGTAGAGGGCGTACCAGGCGAACTGGGCCACTTGATCGCCGGTGAACTGGGCGCCGGTCGCCAGTTGGTGCCCGAACGCCAGCCAGGCCGCCAGGTAGGTGTAGAAGTGCAGGTAGTACCAGGTCTCGTAGCGCAGCCTGCGGCGGGCGGCGCGGGCCGACACCAGGGCCACCCCGAGCAGCAGGAGGAAGGCCACGGTCGCCTTCAGTACGTCGGGGAAGGACAGCGCCATCGTGACCGCCTCGTCCACCACCCCGGCCTGGTCGGCGACCGCGTACCCCCAGATGATCGTCAGGACGTGCGCGGTGACCAGCCCGATGACGTACCGGCCGCCCATGGCGTGCCAGCGGGCCAGCCGGTCGCTGCCCACGCCGCGCTCCAGAGCCGGGACGCGGGCCATCAGCCCGAGCAGCACGGCCATGCCGTACCCGGACAGCAGGCCCGTGACGCGGCCGGCCTCGGTGAGCCAGCCGTCCAGGCCCGCCACGGACGGCGTGCCGTGCCACCACAGGACGACGACCGCGACCGCGCCGGCCACCACGGCCGCCAGCACGGGCTCGGGCCGTAGGCGGCGGCGCGGCGGCGCCATGACAGCGACCCGAGCCGGTGCTTGAAGAGTGGTCATGGGAGTAGACCGTGCCTGGCGAACCTCTGTTTTCCCTATGAACGGAGCTCTTCAGAGGATTCTCAGAAGAACCTCGTATTTTGTGACGAATAGGAGGGAACATGAACAGCCTGCTGCGCCCGGACGGCACACCGATCCGCGTGCTCGTCGTGGACGACGAGCCGGACCTCCTCGAGGTGCTGGAGAAGACGCTGTGCCAGGAAGGCTGGCAGGTACGCACCGCGGCGAGCGGGGCCGCCGCGATCCGCGCGGCCGAGGAGTTCGCGCCGGACGCCGCGATCCTGGATGTCATGCTGCCCGACCTGAACGGGCTGGAGCTCATGAACTGGCTCCGGGCGCTGCGGCCCGAGCTGTGCGTACTGTTCCTGACCGCGCGCGACGCGGTCGAGGACCGGGTCGCGGGTATCACGGCGGGCGGCGACGACTACGTGACCAAGCCGTTCAGCCTGGACGAGGTGCTCGCGCGGCTGCGCGGGCTGCTGCGCCGGGCGGGCATGGCGCGGCCCGGCAACGAGGACCGGCTCGTCGTGGCCGACCTGTCCATGGACGAGGAGGCCAGAGAGGTGAGTAGGGCCGGTACGCCGGTCGAGCTGACGCCCACCGAGTTCGAGCTGCTGCGGCTGCTCATGTGCAACCCGCGCCGGGTGCTCAGCAAGGCGCAGATCCTCGACCACGTCTGGTCCTATGACTTCGGCGGCCAGGCTCACGTCGTGGAGCTGTACATCAGCTACCTGCGCAAGAAGATCGACGCGGGCCGCCGGCCGCTGATCCACACCGTGCGCGGCGTCGGGTACGTGCTCAAGCCGTGAACCTCGTCCCTCGCACGCTCAGGGCCCGGCTGATCGCCGGGCTGCTCGTACTCCTCGCGCTGTCGTGCGCGGCCGTCGGCGTCGCCACGTCGGTGGCGATGGAGCGGTTCCTGCTCGCCCGCGTCGACCAGCAGATCGCCGCCGACGGCCCGCGGTTCGCCGCCAGCCTGGAGCACGGCGAGGACACGCGGGGACAGGCGCGGGGTACGTTCGGCGCGCGGCTGGTCAACGGGCGCGTCACCCATGCGGCGGTGGTGTCGGAGCGGGACGGCACCCACCCCGGCCTCAGCCCTGACGACGAGGCGATCCTGGCGGCGCTGCCGGTCGGGGGGCCGCCGCAGACCGTGGACCTGTCCAGGTTGGACGACTACCGGCTCGTCGCCGCCGCGGGCCGGGACGGCGACGTCATGATCACCGGGCTGTCCCTGCACGGGGTCGAGGAGACGCTGAACCACCTGTGGCTGTTCGAGCTGGTGATGTTCGCCGGCGCGCTGACCGTCACGGGTGTCGCGGGCGCCCTGTGGGTACGGCTGGCGCTGCGCCCCCTGCAACGCATCGCCACGACGGCCCGCAAGGTCGCCGAGCTACCCCTGGCCAGCGGCGAGGTGACTCTCGCCGAACGCGTACCCGACACCGACCCGCGCACCGAGACGGGACAGGTCGGCGCCGCCTTCAACCGCATGCTGGGCCACGTGGAGGCGGCTCTGGGCCGTCGGCACGCCGTCGAGCAGCGGCTGCGCGCCTTCGCCGCCGACGCCAGCCACGAGCTGCGCACGCCGCTGGCGGCGATCCGCGGGCACGCCGAGCTCGCCCTGCGCGGCGACGAGCCGATGGCGGAGGGCGTACGGCACGCGCTCGGCAGGATCGACGCCGAGTCGGGGCGGATGAGCGAGCTGGTCGACGAGCTGCTCCTGCTGGCCCGGCTCGACGCGGGACGGCCGCTGGCCCGGGAGGAGGTCGACCTGTCCCGCTTGGCCATCGAGGCCACGGGCGACGCGCGGGCCGCCGGGCCCGGCCACCGCTGGCGGCTGGAGCTGCCAGAGGACCCCGTCACGGTGACCGGCGACGCGCTCCGGCTGCACCAGGTGATCGCGAGCCTGCTGAGCAACGCCCGCGTCCACACCCCTGACGGCACCACGGTCGTCGTGGCCGTACGGAGGCTGCCGGCCGCGGTGGAGGTCACCGTCGTGGACGACGGTCCCGGCGTGCCGGCCGGGCTGGAGGAAGAGATCTTCGAGCGGTTCTCCCGCGCCGACCAGGGCCGGTCACGCGCCACCGGAGGTGCGGGGCTCGGGCTGGCGATCGTCCGCGCCGTGGTGGCCGCGCACGGCGGCTCGGTGGACGTACGGAGCCGTCCGGGCCGGACCGAGTTCCGGCTGCTCCTGCCTTCGGAGGGCTGATCGTGAAGGCGCCCGGCGGGCTACCGGTGGGGCTTCTCGCCGGGCGTCTTCGTACGCGTGGTCAACGGGCCTCGATCGGGCCGCCGAGCGTGGCCACGTCCTCGGCGGCGTCGCCCAGGAGCTTGTCGGCCAGGTCCATCAGCGCCCGCCCCGCGGCCAGCTCGTCGCCGATCTCCGGCACCGCACGGTCCTCGGGATTGCGCCTGGCCACACCGACGCTCTCATGCCACCCGCTCTCCTCGGCGGACAGGACCGCACGGGCCAGCGTGCGCTCATCGGTGTCGTCCTCGCTGATGTAGATCTGCACGGTCCACTGCTTGCTCCGCATGATGCCTCCCTGTACGTCCTCGGTACGTACTGGGCATCTGCCCCCAGAGGATGCGGTGTCACGGACTTCCGGACACCGGCCTGCGCCATATGCCAGCATGTCCGCATGCTGGCGAGTCTCGACACGATCGACTGGGCCGACCTGACGCACGCCTACGGCCGCGCGAAGGACGTGCCGGACCAGATCCGGGCCCTGTGCTCTCCCGATCCCGGCATCCGGGACAAGGCGCTGCACAGCCTGTACGGGAACATCTTCCACCAGGGCACCCGCTTCGAGGCGAGCGCCCACGCGGTGCCGTTCCTGCTGGAACTGGTCGCCGACCCCGAGACGCCGGACCGCCCGGCCGTGCTGCACCTGCTGACGCAGCTGGCCATCGGCTACGGGGAACAGCTCCTGCCGTCCGGCTATCCCCTCGACGACCATCGCGCCGTGGCGGCGGGCGGGGACCTGCTGCTGGCCGCCGGCAAGCAGTTCACGGACGTTGAGGATGAAGACGACGAGGATGAGGACGAAGAGGACGAAGAGGACGAAGACGAGGACGACGACTGGGGCGAGGATGTCGCCCTGTTCCAGTACCTCCAGACGCTTGAGTCGGCCGAGGAAGAGCGGCTGTTCGCGTACTTCGCGCTGATGGCGTATGACGCGGTCGGCGCCGGACTGCCGATGTTCCGCGACCTGCTCGCCGACGCGGACGCCCCGGTGCGCGCCGCCGCAGCCTACGCCCTGGCCTGGTACCCCGAGGAGCGGGCCGCCAGCCTGCCGCCGCTGCTCAGGGCGGCGGCCGACGAGCACCCGGCGGTGGCCACCACCGCCCTGGTCGCGATCGGCCTGCTCGGCGTGACGCCACCGCAGGAGACGGCCTCTGACCTGGCATCCGAGACGGCGACCGTGCTGGACGCCGCTCTCGATGATCCCCGCGACGTGGTGCGCTGGGGCGCGGCCATCGCGCAGGCCCGGCTGCGGGGCCCGGAGGCGGACGCCCGGGTCGCGGAGGAACTGCGAGGCTGGCTCGGCCACGACGACGCCGCGCACGAGGAGATCGCGTTCAACCACGGCGACCTCCGTGGCTACGCCGAGCTGGCGCTGCGCGAGCTCGGCGACGAGCCGCCGGCCTGACCCGGAGTCACTACGCTGGCGGGACCTCTTCACCGAAAGGCCGATCATGCGCAGCTCCGTCTTCGACAACCTCGATCCGCGCCAGGTTCCCGCCGGCTTCTCCCTGGCGAACGGCAAGATGCTCCGGGTCCAGCTCCCGCACGAGGTGCTGGCCAAGCAGGGCTCGATGGTGGCCTTCCAGGGCCAGATGGACTTCGAGTACGAGGGCGCGGGCGGCATCGGCAAGCTGCTCAAGAAGGCCGTGACAGGTGAGGGCGCGTCGCTGATGCGCGTGCGCGGCCAGGGCCAGCTCTATCTCGCGGACAATGCCGACGACATCCACCTGTTCTACCTGGAGAACGAAGGGCTGACCGTCAACGGGCGCAACCTGCTCGCCTTCCAGCCGCAGCTCACCTGGGACATCCAGCGGGTGCAGGGCGCGGGCGTCGCGGCGGGCGGCCTGTTCAACACCACGCTCACCGGCACCGGGTGGGTGGCGGTCACCACGCACGGCACGCCGGTGCTGCTGGACGCGGCGGCCATGCCGACGTACGCCGACGGGCAGTCGGCCGTCTGCTGGAGCACCGGGCTGCACGTCGGCGTGAACCGGACGATGAAGGCCGGTGCGCTGATCGGCCGGGGGAGCGGTGAGGCCATGCAGCTCGCCTTCCAGGGTCAGGGGTTCGTGCTGGTGCAGGCGAGCGAGGGCGTGCCGGTGGTGAAGTCGCAGTAGCCATCCGGCCGAAGGAGCAGTGGGGCGCTGCCCGGTGACGGCTCGGGATTGTCCGCGACCTTCTCAGCGGCTCCTGGCGACGACGTGGACCAGCACGGATTCGTCGGGGAACAGCGGCGGCACGGCGATGCCCGAGCCGGCCAGCGCGGAGCCGGGCAGGGCGAAGTCGCCGGTCGTCCAGGCCGGGGCGGTCCCGTGCGAGGTCACGGGCATGAGCGGGCGGACCGAGTAGACGGTCGCCGGGTCGAGCCCGGGCAGCCGGAGCCGGCCCGGCGGCCAGGTGGACGGGCGGTCCAGCATGGCGATCTCATAGACGGCCTCGGAGGCGTCGGCGGCGACGACGCCATGGGCCTGCACGCTCTCGGGAGCGTCATCCAGGCGGACCACCACGCCCGTGTGCAGCAGGTGGCGGTGCCTTTTGTGCAGGGCGACCCACGAAGCCAGGTCGTCCAGCTCGCCGTCGCTGAGCGTGGTGAGGTCCCATTCGATCCCGTAGTGGCCGAAGAACGCGGTGGTGGCACGGAAGGCGAGATCGTGGCGGCGGCCGGTGGTGTGGGAGCGGCCTGCGCCGATGTGGCTGCCGATCAGCTCGGGCGGCAGCAGCTGCCCGGTCCAGCGCATGATCTGCTGGCGTTCCGCGGGGTCGATGCAGTCGCTGGCCCAAACGCGGTCGGTACGCTCAAGAATGCCGAGGTCCACCCGGCCGCCACCGCCCGAGCAGGACTCGATCTCCAGGCGCGGGTGCTCGGCCCTGATCTCATCGAGCAGCCGGTAGACGGTGTGCGTCTGGGCGTGGACGGCGGCCCGGCCGCCTCTCGCCGTGGAGCCCGCGTCCACGAGGTCGCGGTTGTGGTCCCACTTGATGAAGTCGAGGTCGTACTCGCGGATCAGGGCGAGCAGCCGCGTCTTGACGTACGCGTACGCCTCGGGGTTGGTCAGGTCCAGCACCTGCTGATCGCGGGCGAGCGGCGGCAGGCGGTCGCCGGTCTGCATGATCCAGCCGGGGTGGGCGCGGGCCAGGTCGGAGTCCGGATTGATCATCTCTGGCTCGAACCAGAGCCCGAACTGCATGCCGAGCTCTCTGACCCGCTTGACCAGCGGCGTCAGCCCGTCCGGCCAGACGGCGGCGTCCACGGTCCAGTCGCCGAGCCCGGCCCGGGCGTCGCGGCGGCCGTGGAACCAGCCGTCGTCCAGCACGAACCGCTCGACCCCGATCCTGGCGGCCCGTCCGGCCAGCTCCAGCAGGCGGTCGAGGTCGTGCTCGAAATAGACGGCCTCCCACGTGTTGAGCATCACGGGCCGGGGCCCGGACGGGTGCGCGGGCCTGGCGCGCAGGTGCTCGTGGAAGCGGCGGGCCGCGGCGTCCAGGCCGCGCCCGTAAGTGGCGTAGAGCCAGGGGCTCCGATAGCTCTCACCTGGCGCCAGGATGATCTCGCCGGGCAGCAGCAGCTCGCCGCCGCCCAGCATGGTCCGGCCGCTGGAGGTGCGCTCGGCGTAGTGGCGGTGGTTGCCGCTGAAGCCGACGTGCAGGCCCCAGGCCTCGCCGCGCCGGAAGCCGAGGTCGGCGGTGCCCGCGAAGAGGACGGTGGCGGCGTCGGGGCCGGTCCTGCCGCGGCGGTTCTCGCGCAGGTGGATGCCGGTGGTGAGGGGGCGGCGCTGCGGGATGCGTTCCTTGGCCCACCGCCCGGCCTGGTCGAGGAGGTCCGTGGTGGTGCCGGGCACGGGGAAGGCGAGGTTGAGCGCGTCCAGGGTGTAGGGGGACCGGGACTGGTTGCGCAGGTCCGCTCGGGCCCGCAGGAGGCCTGAGTCGCCGAGCTCGATCGTGATCGTGAGGCCGAGGCGGGCGTGCTCGTCCCTGGCGGTGGCGGTGAGGGTCTGCCCGGTCCGCTGGTAGGCGACACTGGTGAAGGCGGGGGACCAGCTCTGTCCCTGGTGATGCCCGGACAGGCCGGGCAGGCCCATCCAGCCGGTACGCGCCTCGGGCACCAGCGGGATCCGTACGGGCACGTCGACGCTGACGTCGAGCCGCGGACGGAGATCGGCCGCCAGGTGGGCCAGTGCCTCGTCCTCGAGCGGGCCCAGGTCCGGACCCCAGTGCAGGATCGCGGGCAGGGCATCGGGCGGACACTCGATCACCACGGACACGCCGGCGGCTCTGAAGTGCAGAATCTCCATGGACGGCGGTTTCATCCTTTCAGTCCTCCGCTGAGCAGGTCCAGCCGCCAGAAGCGCTGCAGGCTCAGCAAGAGGACGATGAGCGGGATCACCGACACGGCGGCGCCCACGATGGCGATGCCGTACAGGGTGGGCTGGCCCGAACCCTTGCTGAGCACGGTGTACAGGCCCACGGTGATCGGGAATTTGGACTCGTCCGACAGCATGATGTAGGGCAGCAGGAAGTTGTTCCAGATCCCGACGAACTGCAGCAGGAAGATCGTCACCATGCCGGGCACCATCATGGGCAGCCCGATCGAGCCGAAGATGCGATATTCGCTCGCTCCGTCGATCCTGGCCGCCTCCATCGTCGAGTCCGGGACGGAGGCCATCGCGTAGACCCTGGCCAGGTAGATGCCGAACGGGGAGATGAGGCTCGGCAGCAGGACCGACCAGTAGCCGCCCACCAGATCGAGCTCGGACATGATCAGATATTGCGGGATGGCCAGCGTCATGCCGGGCACGAGGACGCCGGCCAGGATGGCGTAGAACAGCAGGCTCCGGCCGCGGAACTCGTACTTGGCCATGGCATACCCGGCCAGCGCCGAGATCAGGGTCGAGGCCGCGGCGCCGGCGATCGCGTACAGGGCGCTGTTGGCCGTCCACCGCAGGTAGAGGCCGTTCCCGTAGGTGAACAGGTCGCGCAGGTTGTCCAGCAGGCCCGTCCCCGGCGCGAAGGTGAACGTCGAGAACAGCTCGCCGCTCGACTTGGTCGAGGCCACGAGCACCCAGGCGACCGGCACCAGGCAGTAGATCGAGCCGAGGAGCAGGACGATGGTGGGCAGGATCTGGGCGCGCCGGTGCGTGAGCACGCTGTTGGCGGCACTCATTGCATCCCTCCGAACGCGCGCTTCTGGGTGACCTTCAGGAGCACGACCGAGACCACGAGCGTGCCCACCGCCAGCAGGACGGAGGCGGCCGAGGCCAGCGCCAGGTCGTCGCGGACGAAGGCGTCGCGGTAGATGTGCATCAAGGGCACCCAGTCCCCGGAGATCTCCGGCGTCATCGGTTTCACGGTGGTCGGCTCGCCGTACACCTGCAGCGTTCCGATCAGCGAGAACAACCCGGTGAGCACGAGGGCCGGCGCCACCAGCGGGATCTTGACCCGCCAGGCGATCTGCCATTCGGAGGCGCCGTCGATGCGCGCCGCGTCGTACAGCTCCGACGGGATGCCGCGCAGCGACGTGAAGATGATGATCATGTTGAAACCGACGCCGCCCCACACCGCGATGTTGGCCAGCGACGGGTAGATGCCGCCCGCCCCGAGAAACGGGATCTCGCCCAGCCCCAGCTCCCGGGTCAGGTAGCTGAACGGGCTGGTCGAGGGCAGGTACATGAAGCCCCACAGCAGCGAAGCCGTCACGCCGGGTACGGCGTACGGGATGAAGATCGCCGTGCGGGAGAACCTCTTGGCCCGCGACCCGGCGTGGTCGAGGAGCAGCGCGAACAGCAGCGCCAGCCCGAGCGTGAGCGGCACGCTGATCAGGCCGTAGAGCGCGAGCCGGCCGAAGCCGGCGAAGAACCCGGGGTCGGTGAGCGTCTTGACGTAGTTGTCGAGCCCGACGAAGACCTCTTCGCGCGTGCCGAAGATGCCCTTGCCGGTCAGCCTCAGGCCGCGCGCGCTGAGGTAGATCGCGTAGCCGATGGGGACCGCCAGGAAGGCGACGAAGAGCAGCACGGCGGGCGCCACGAAGAGATAAGGAGCCCGGGACCTGCGCTCCGCCCTGGGCAGGGCGGTCATGGGCCGGCGACCTTGAAGCCGGTGGTCTTCATGTCCGCCACCACGAGGTTCTGCGTCTTCGTCAGCGCGTCCCGCAGTGGGGTGTGATCACGGACCGCGGTGGCGACGGCGTCCTGGAACGCGCTGCTGGCGGTGCTGACGTTCGGGCCCCAGCTGATGTGCGGAATCGTGCGCTGAGCCGCCTTCGTGGCGATGTCCCAGTAGTCCTTCTGGTTCGCCGTCAGCTTGGGCGGTGCGCTGGTTCTCGCGGCCTGCTGCCCGGCCAGCGACGCCGGGTACTCGCCCAGCTCGATCTGGACAGCGTTCGCCGCCTTGTCGGTGTTCATCCACTTGGCGAACGTGGCCGCGGCCTCGGCGTGCTTGGAGGTCTTCGTGACGGTCAGCGCGGACCCGCCCTGGAAGGCCACCCGGTCGTCGCCCTCCTTCCACTGAGGGAGTGGCGCGATGGCCCAGTCGCCCGCCTGCTTCTCCGCGATGCCGTAGAGCACGCCCGGCGCCCACAGCGCGCTCGGCCAGGTGAGGATCTTGCCCTTGTTCAGCTTGTTGTTCCACTCCGGGGTGAGCAGCGGCTCGGCCTTGACGAGGTCCTTGTCGATGAGCCCCTGCCAGAAGTCGGCCACCGCGAGGGAGGCCTGGTCGGCGATCCCCACGGTCCACGTCTGGTCCTGGACCTTCCACCAGGACGCGCCGGCCTGCTGGGCCAGCCCGGCGAAGTTGCCGAACTCCGCGGGTGCGAAGGACGCGAGGTAGGTCTCCGGGTCCTTCTTGCGTACGTCCGCCGCGACCTTCGCGAAGTCCTGCCACGTGGCCGGCGGCTCGATCTTCAGCTCCTGGAAGCGTTTCTTGTTGTAGACCAGGACCATCGGGCCGACATCCTGCGGCACTCCGTACACGGCGCCGTCGAAGCTGGTCAAGTTCCACACTTCCGGGCTGAAGGCGGTCTTGACGTCGCCGGTGTGGGCGGAGATGTCGGCCAGCGCCCCGGCCACGATCATGGAAGGCAGGGTGTCGTACTCGATGCAGGCGGCGTCGGGGCCGTTGCCCGCCCGGGTCGCCGTGAGCAGCTTGGCGGCGGTGTCCGTGCCGCCTCCCACGTCGGTGTGCTTGACCTGGATGTCCGGGTGTGACTTGTTGAACGCTTCGATCTTGGGCTTCTGAGTGGTGCCCCAGCACCAGAACTCCAGCGTGACCGGCCCACTGGCCGCTGCCGGCGTGCTGGCGCTCCCGGACGTCGTGCTCCCGGACGTGCCCGATGAGCAGGCCGCGAGGACGGCGGCCGTGCTGAGCGCCGCGATCGAGCCGGCGAGCCTCGTGATACGCATTCGTGCCTTCTTCCTACAAAGCGGGCTGGCTTTGTAACAGAGCCAACCTAGGGAGAAGGTGAGAGCCATGTCACTACTTGTGCACAGATTTCTTGCGTGTTATGTGAACACGCTGTGACGTAGTGGACATGCTAGCTTTGCCGCGAAATCAAGTGAGAGGGCTGGCGCTGATGCGGGTGGAGCCTCAAGGATGGTGCGGCATGTGGGACGTCTTGCCCGACGCGGCACGCTCCATCGTCAAGGAGCTCATCATCCACGGTCCGCAGTCCAGGACCGCGCTGGCCAGGACCCTGCGCCTGTCCACCGGCAGCTTGACGCGGCTGACCAAGCCCATGGTCGACGCCGGGCTCCTCGTCGAAGGCGACGTGGTCCACGACCCGGTCAACGGCCGCCCGACCCGCCCGCTGGACGTGGCCGCGGGCGAGCACTGTTTCTTCGGCGTCAAGCTGACCGCGGACCGCGTCCACGCGGTCGTCACCGACCTGCGCGCCCAGATCGTCGCGGCCCGCGACGAGCCGATCTCCGACCACCGCCCCCAGGCCGTGTGCCGCCAGATCAGGGGGCTGCTCGATGAGCTGTCCGGCGGCGAGCGGACGCCTGTCGGGGCCGGTGTCACGCTCGGCGGCGACGCCCGCTCGGCGGTCCAGCTCGGCGGTGAACGGCTGGTCGACTCGTCGTTTCTCGGCTGGCGGCAGGTGCCGCTCAAGTCACTGCTGGAGCAGGCTCTGGGCATCCCGTGCGTGGTCAAGAACGACGTGGCGGCGCTGGGCCACCAGCATCACTGGTTCGGGGCGGCCCGCGGGCTGCGCGACTTCGCGCTCGTCTCGATCGGGGCGGGAGTCGGCTACGCCTTGGTCGTACACGATCATCTGGTGACGGCGGCCGAGTCGGACCTCGGCATGTTCGCCCACCTGGTGCTGAACGCGGGCGGACCGATGTGCGGGGACGGCCACCGCGGCTGCGCCTCCGCCTACCTGGCCAGCGAGTCCATCGTGACCGCCGCCGGGCAGGGGCTGCGGCGGCCGGTGACATACGAGGAGGTGATGCGCCTGGCCACGGAAGGGGACAAGGTGTGCCTCGGCGTCGTCGCCGAAGCCGCGGACGCGCTCGGCAGGCTCATCGCCCACGTCGCGACGTTCTCCATGGTCAAGACGGTGATCGTGGCCGGTGAGGGCGTGGAGCTGGCCCGCGTCGCCAAGGACGGTCTCGACCGGGCGCTCAGCGCGAACCGGCGCGGCCGGGTGAACTCGGTCGACGTGCTGATCGAAGTGGACGACTTTCGCGAATGGGCCCGTGGCGGCGCGGTCGTGGCCATCCAGAGTTTCGTAACCGGCAGCGACTGATCAGCGGCCGTGACACCCCCAGTTGGAGAGAACATGTATTTCGGCGGAGACTACAACCCCGAACAGTGGCCAGAGGATGTCTGGCTGGAGGACGTCCGGCTGATGCGGGAGGCGAAGGTCAACCTCGCCACCGTGGGGGTCTTCTCCTGGGCCCGGCTTGAGCCGTCGGAGGGCGTCTACGACTTCGGCTGGCTCGATCGCGTCATGGACCTGCTGCACGCCAACGACATCCAGGTCAACCTGGCGACCCCGACGGCCTCCCCGCCGCCCTGGTTCGGCTTGGCCCATCCCGACGCGATGCCGGTGCGGGCCGACGGGACCCGGCTCACCCATGGCAGTCGTGACACGTACTGCGTCAACGCGCCCGCGTACCGGGTGGCCTCGCGCCGCATCGCGACGGCGCTCGCCGAGCGGTACGGCGCCCATCCGGCGACGGCCATGTGGCACGTGCACAACGAGTACGGCACGACCTGCCACTGCGATCACTGCGCGACGGCCTTCCGCGCCTGGCTGCGTGACCGGCACAAGTCCCTCGACGCGCTCAACGACGCGTGGACCACGGCGTTCTGGAGCCAGCACTACTCGGCGTGGGAGCAGATCATGCCACCACGGACCACCCAATACCGGTCGAACCCCGCCCACCTGCTGGACTACCGCCGCTTCTGCTCCGACGCGCTGCTCGCCCACTACCGCGAGCAGCGTGACATCCTGCGCGTCCATGGGCGGCAACCGGTGACCACCAATTACGTCATGGCGGGGTGGACGCCGCTGGACCACTGGAAATGGTCGGCCGAGGTCGATCTCGTGGGCATCGACCACTACACCGACGAGCCCGGCGACGGCGGGCTGGCCCAGGTCGCGTTCGCCTCCGACCTGGCCCGCTCCTGGGCGCGCGGGAAGCCGTGGCTGCTGATGGAGCAGGGCGTCGCGGTCATGTACACCCCTGATGGGACGCTCCCGCTGGAGCCGGGAGAGCACACGCGGCGCAGCCTCGAGTACGCGGCCCGCGGGGCCACCGGAGTGCTGCACTTCCAGTGGCGCGCCTCCCAGGGCGGGGCGGAGCAGTGGTGCCAGGGCATGGTCCCGCACGCGGGCGCCGACAGCCGGATCTTCCGCGAGATCGCTGACCTGGGCCGGACGCTCAGCGCCCTTCCGCCCGCGGAGCGCGCCGAGGCCGAGGTGGCCATTCTCTGGGACGACGAGGCCGCCTGGGCCCTGCGGAACCCGGCCCTGCCCGTGACCGGGCTGGACTTCCGCGCGTCGGTGGAGCAGACGCACCGGGTGCTGTGGCAGCAGGGCCTCGCCACGGACTTCGTCCACCCTTCTCACGATATTTCGCGCTATCGGGTGGTGCTGATGCCGTCCCTGTACCTGATCTCTGACGAGGCCGTCGCCAACCTCACCGCGTACGTCGAGGGCGGGGGCACCTTGATCGTGTCGTACTTCAGCGGCATCGCCGACCCCGACACCCGCGTCCGGCTGGGCGGCTATCCCGGCGCGCTGCGCGACTTGCTCGGCGTCCGCGTCGAGGAGTTCCGTCCCCTGACCGGCCCCGTCGCACTGTCCGACGGGACGGCCGGCGCCTTCTGGAGCGAGACCGTCCAGTTGACCGGCGCCACGGCGGTCGTGACCTACGCCGGCGGCGGCCCGGCGGTCACCCGGCACCAGGCAGGCGCGGGCAGCGCCTGGTACGTCTCGACCCAGCTGGACGCGTCCGGACTCGCGAACGTCCTGGCACAGGCCGGCGTCTAGCGCCGGTTCGCGCGCTTCCCCCGCCGGCGGAAGCACCGGCTCGAAGGAGACCGATGATCGACGTACTTGACCTGGAGTCCACTCCAGCTGGCAGCGTCTTCCCTGTTGCCATTTCCGCGAAGTCAGGAAGAGTACGAGATGAATGATTCATTCCGGATCTTGGGACGTAGCGGCCTGCGGGTGAGTGCGATCGGGTTCGGGGCATGGGCGATCGGCGGACCCTTCATGGCCCGTGGCAAGCCGGCCGGATGGGGTCAGGTGGACGACGAGGAGTCAGTGGCGGCCGTGCGCCGGGCGCTGGACCTGGGGGTCACTTTCTTCGACACGGCCGACGTCTACGGCACCGGACACAGCGAGCGGGTGCTCGGGAGAGCGCTGTCCGGCCAGTGGGACGAGGTCGTGATCGCGACCAAGTTCGGCCTCACCTTCGACGCGGCGACGCGGACGCTCACCGGCGAGGACACCTCGCCCGGATACATCCGGCGAGCCTGCCGGGCGTCGCTGGAGCGGCTGGGAACCGATCACATCGACCTCTACCAGCTGCACGTCGGGGACGCGCCGCCGGAGCGGGTGGACGAGATGATCGCCACGCTGGAGGAGCTCGTCGAGGAGGGCCTGATCCGGGCCTACGGCTGGAGCACCAACGACCCCGAACGGGCGGCCGCGTTCGCGAAGGGGCCGCACTGCGCCGCCGTGCAGCATGACCTCAACGTCCTGCACGACGCCCCGGCGATGCTGGCGGTGTGCGACACCCACGAGCTCGCCTCCGTCAACCGGGGGCCGCTGGCGATGGGGCTGCTCACCGGCAAGTACGGCCGGGACTCGCGGCTGCCGATGGACGACGTACGCGGCGATTCTCCGCAGTGGATGACCTTCTTCAAGGACGGCCGGCCCGCCCCGGAGTTCCTCGCCATGCTGGACGCGATCCGCGACATTCTGACCTCGGACGGGCGGACCCTCGCCCAAGGCGCCCTCGGCTGGCTGCTGGCCCGCAGCGGGCGCACGGTGCCGATCCCCGGCATCAGGACGGCCGACCAGGCCGAGCAGAACGCCGGCGCGCTGCGGCACGGGCCGCTGGCCCAGGCTCAGATGGAGCAGATCGATGAGCTGCTGCGGCAACACGCCGGCTGAGGCGTTACCGGTACGGGCAGCGAGCTGACGGCCTACCAGGCCGTCAGCTCGCGCAGGCGGTAAGACTTAGTTGATGCGGCCGTGCAGGAGTTCGACCAGTGTCGCGTGAGTCCGCTCGAGTGGCCGGTCCGGATACAGCGCGCGGCGCTCGATGGCGACCGTCAGGACCATGCCGAACACGGCCGTCGCCGCCGTCTCCACGTCCAGGTCCGCCCGGATCTCGCCGTTCGCGGCGGCCCTGCGCAGCACGCTCGCGTAAACGCCGAGTGCGCTCTGGCGCAGCAGCGCCACTGCCTCCTGCCACACCGTCCGCCACATCTCGGCCAGCAGCACCCGGGCGAAGGCCCCGTGCTCCTCGAAGAACCTGAGCTGGCCGAGCACCACCGAGTCGAGCGCGTCCAGCGCGCTCTCCCCGGTGTCGGCCTCGGCCAGCGCCTCGGCGAGCATGCTGATCGAGTGCTCCAGCAGCGCCTCGAACAGCCCCTCCTTGCTGCCGAAGTTGTAGAACACGGTGCCCTTGGCCACCCCGGCCCGCTCGGCGATGGCGTCGACCGTGGTGGCCGCGTACCCATGCTCGGCGATCAGCTCCACAGCCGCCCTGAACACCTTCTGCCGGGTGTCCTGCCTGTTCCCGCGCCTGGCGGTGCGCTCGTTTCGTTCGGTCACAGCGCCAGCTGCGGGTGCAGGCGCTGGACGGACCAGATGCGGCCGCGCTCAACGGCGAGCGCGGTGAGCGCGAGCCCAAGCACGAGGAAAACTGACAGCACGCCGCAAGCCTGCCACACCACGGTGGGATCGCCACCGCTGATCAACCTGCGCAGCGCCGATACCACCCAGCTCATCGGCAGCCACGGCGAGATCGTCTGGAAGAACCCAGGCGACGTCTCGATGGGATACGTCCCGGCCGCCGAGGTGAGCTGCAGCATCAGCAGCGCCAGCGCGGCCACCCGCCCGGGCGGGCCGAGCAGCGCGTTCACCGCCTGCACGACCGCCATGAACGCGGCGGCCGCGAGCAGGAGCAGCCCGATGAGCCCGGCCCAGTGCGCCGCCTCCAGCCCGAGCCCGAACCGCAGGACCGCCACCAGCACGCCCACCTGCGCAGCCCCGAGCACCGCCGCCGGCAGCCAGCCCGCCAGCGCGATCCGCACCGCGCCCGTCGTGCCCGCCAGCCGCCGCTGGTTCAGCGGCTTCAGGACCATGAACGCGATCATCGCACCGACCCAGAGCGCCAGCGGCAGGAAGAACGGCGCGAAGCCGGTGCCGTAGTTGGGCACCTCGTTGTCAACGGTCTTGGCCAGCCGGACCGGATCGCTCATCACGTCCGCGCGGTCGTCGCGCTGCCCCTTGTCGTAGTCGGGAATCCGGGCGGTGCCGTCGCCGAGCCCGCCTGACAGCTTCTTCGATCCCTCGGCGAGCTTGGTCGCGCCCTTGTCCGCCTGGCCTGCTCCGTCGTGGAGCCGGTCCACACCGGTGCTCAGCGCGCTCGCGCCGTCGCTCAGCCTGACCAGCCCGCCGCCCAGGCGGCCGATGCCGTTCGTGACCTGGCGGGAACCGTCGGCCAGCTGGGTCGCGCCCTGATAGAGCCGGTCCGCGCCGGTCGCGGCCGTGCCCAGACTCGAGTTCACCTTCGCGGCACCGTCGGCCAGCTTGCCCAGGCCGGTGTCCAGGGCATTGAGCTGGTTTCTGGCCTGGTCCAGCCTGGAGCCGAGTCGGGGCGCCGCAGCCGCGATCTTGCGAGCCTGCTTCGCCAGCTCCCGCGCCTGGTTTTGCAGGTCCGCGACGCCGTCGGTCCCGGTTCCCGCACCGCTGCCGACACCGCCGCTGTCGCCGGTCCGGGCGGCGTCCTGGGCTTGGCCCGCATGAGTGGCGGCCCGGCGGGCGGCGGCTGCCGCGTTCCGCAGTAGGCCGCGCACCTCGGGGTCGGCGTCCGCGCCAAGGCGGTCGAGCGCGGCCTGAGCCTGCGAGCTCGCCTCCCTGGCGCTGTCGGCCGCGCTTCCCGCCTGGGCGTTCGCCTCGCGAACGCTGTCGGCCGCCGCGCTCGCCTGCGTCGCGCCGGTCGCCAACCCGCTGTCGGCGACCTTGTCGGCGGCGGCGGCGACCGCCTCGGCGGCCTGGGAGATCTTGGGGCCCCATTCGTCCAGCACGGGGACGTACGCGTCGGCGAGCTGGTTGACCGTGCGAGTCCGAGCGTGAACCTGCTGGTATGCCTGCCTCGCTCCGGAACTGAGGGGAGAAGTTCCTTCCGTATGGAGTTTGTGCAGGCCGTCGCGCAGGTGCCCGATCCCCTGCTGCGCCTGCGTGAGGCCCTGCGTGACCTGGGCCGAGCCATCACTCAGTCGGCCCGTGGCGGAGTTGGCGGTGTTCAGGCCGGCCGAGAGCTGCCGGGCGCCGCTCTCGGCCGTGCCCAGGCCGCTGCTGAGTTGCGAGACGCCGTCACCGAGCCGCACGACGCCGTCGTGCAGCTTGTCCGCGCCCTTGGCGGCCTCCGCGGTCTTGTCGTGGATGTCGCCGATCGAGACGAAGACGTTGTCGAAGTAGTCGTGGATCGCCGTACGCTCGGCCGCCGCCCGTACCTCGTTGAACACCGCGTCCGAGATGCTGCCCATGATGTAGCTGCGGCCCGTGTCCACGCGCAGGCCGAGCCGCGCCGGGCTCGGTACGGCGTCGTCGTCGCCGGGTGAGGCCAGCTTGGCACTGAAATCGGCGGGCACGGTCAGCGACAGATAGAACGTGCCGTCCGCCACCCCGTCGGCCGCCTGCTTCGCGGTGGACTCGTGCCAGCCGAGCACGTCGCGCTTCAGCAGCTCGCCGGCCAGGTCGCGGCCCGCGTGCAGGGTCTTGCCGGCGGCTTGGGCAGGTTGGTCCTCGACGACCAAGGCGACCGGTACGCGGTCCAGATTGCCCTGCGGGTCCCAGAACGACCACAGATACAGGCCTGCGTACAGGAGTGGCAGCACCACCACTGCCGCCAGCGCCGCCCTCGTCAGCCGCGACCGCAACATGCCCTTCACGACAGCTCCACCAACTGGTCGAAGCGGGCGGGAGGCGTCACGCATGAGGCCACCACCGCGTGGTCCAGCTCGCGCAGCAGGTTCCACAGCGCCTGCTGCCGCTCGACTGGCAGACCCGCGTCCACGTTGTCAGCGACGATCACCTTGGGTTCTTCCAGCAGCGCCAGTGCGGCACCCAGCCGCACGTGTTGCTCCCGATCCAGCTCCCGCACCAGCACTCGCTCCTGGCCCGCCAGCCCGACCCGCTCAAGAATCTCCTGGTACGGCCGACGTCGCCGCTCCCGCAGGTGTTCCCCGACCGTCAGCGACCGGTCCAGATCCGTCACGCCGTCGATCAGCGCCAACGCCACGGCTTTGCGGATGGCGCGTCGCCTGGCGTGCCCTGCGACGTTCAGGGCGCCTTTCGTGGGCTTCATCCGCCCGGCCAGCGTCAGCAGCAGGCTCGTGCGCCCACTTCCCGCCGAACCCGCGACCACCGTGAGCGTGCCCGCCCTGGCCTTCAACGAGACCTCCGGGTACACCCCCTCGATCGCCAGCCCTTCCGCAATGATCACCGCAACCACCCCTCTTTAAACTGACCAGTCAGTACAAAGATAGGGCAGTCCGCATGGCCGCACTCAAGGAGATGTGGTGGTATTCGTCACCTTTTGCGACTACCTTGAACAGCCCGGCGGCGGTCGGTACCACTGTGCTTGGGTGGCTCTGACCAGGGCTGGTATGGGGTGCGTGGGTTGCCCTTTGGGTGGGCGCCGGCTGTCAGGGAGAAGTAGTGGTCCGGGCGACGTGAGTGTGAAGCAGGCGGGGGGAGGGTTCGAATCCGTGGCCGACCTGCTGCTTCTCCAGGTAGAGCGGAACTTGTGGTCCTGGCCGCGGGCCTCGTCCGCGGTCACCCACTGGGCGGGGGCGCTGTGGGTCGCCAGCACTCGCTCCAGCATCGCTTGAGCCAGAGTGGGCTTGGGTCGCGAACGTAGCGTGGTCGGCGACCGCATCGGCCTTCTCCACCATGGCCACCCGGTTGTCGTGCGTGACGATCACCAGGGTGATGCCGTCCGCGCGGGCCGTACAGGTGAGCTCGTCCATCAGCTGTTCGCCGGCCAGCGAGTCGAGCGCGCCGGTCGGCTCGTCGGCGAAGACCACGCGCGGGCCGGTGACCAGCGCGC
>NZ_JBEZFW010000046.1:0-21580 GCF_040649695.1 Nonomuraea sp. NPDC048901
GAACTCTGGCGGATGTGGTGCGGGCATGGAGGACATCCTTCCTGATGATCAAGAGTGACCTCAGGCCAAGTGTCCGGAGAACAGGGGGAAGCTCAGGTCGCATGAGGCGACACAATATTCGGCACCCACACGCAAGAGGGCGTCGAGCGGAACGCCATCTCAACTGGTGATGCGGCCAGGCTCGTTGCTCAGAGTTCGATCATTTCATCGCCTCGGCAATTGCCCTGTCGAGCCCTGACAACATCGAAGAGCGGCTGTACGAAGCCGAGATGCGCCCTCGGCCTGATTGCCCCATACGGTGTGAGTCCGGCGAAGCCCACATTCGCCGGAGCGCATGTGCAAGTGCCTCGGGTGCGTCACCCAAGAACAGCAGGCCGTCCGTTCCGTCACGTACGAGCTCTCGATGAGAGGAGTCGGAAGAGGCGATCACCGGTAAGCCCCTCGCCATCGCCTCCAGTGTGGAGAAGGCGAGCCCTTCGCAACAGGAGGCGGTCACGAACACATCCGCGGCCAGCAGGTAGTTGTGCGGATCGAGCACGTGCCCGGTGAACCGCACCTGATCGCGTAGATCGAGGGACGCGGCGCGTGTTCTGAGGTCGTCTCCTTGCTCGCCATCACCGACCACGAACAGCGTTGCGCGAGAGCGAATGTTGTCAGGCAGCATCGCGACCGCCTCGAGGATCAGTCCCACGCGCTTGACATCGGTGAGCCGGGCGATGGTCAGAAGTATCCACGACTCCGGATCGATGGCCAGGCGCGCACGGGCGACCTCTCGGGAGTGATCGGACACCTCGTTCTGCGGCATCAGCTCCGTTCCGTTCGGCACCACGGTGATGCTCGCGGTGGGAACGCCGAAACTGGCGGCGATCGAACGCCGATTGTCGGCTGATACGGTCACCCACACCTGCCCGCCCTCCCATGCTCGTAGATAGCGCGCGCGCAGGCTGGGCGCTAGCTGGAGCCTGCGGCAGAACAACTGGAACACGGCAACGCTGGGCAGCTGGTCGTCGGCGATCACCGACTCTATGCCAGTACCGGCCAGAGGCCAGGGAAGGATGGCGATGACCAGATCCGGTGCGCAGGAGTCCACCACTGTTCGCGCTGCGCGCTCCTGGTGGACCGCGTCTGGGAAACCGTCCGCCCCTCGCTCGCCAGGGGGATAGCACAGGACGCGGATTTGCCGGGATCTGATCGAGGAGACCCATTCCCGAAGGCTTGGAAGCCGGGGCACAGCCAGGCAGATTTCGGGGTTTCGCATGCGCAGATGCCTGGTCACGAGTTCGGCGTAGTGCTCGCATCCGCCCAGACCGGAGCTGGGCAGGAACACAAGGACGTCGGTCATGCCGCCCCTCTACCGGAGGATGGCGGGCACCCAACGACGACGGCCTGCCCGCTGGACAGAGGGATGACACGGGCACCAGCCGCCGCGCAGGTCTGGTCTACCGCGGCCTTGGCACCCGATTCGGTAGGGAAACCGTAGTCGTCACAGACGATCACCCCTCCGGCCACCAGACGGGGAAGGAAGAACGTCATGGCGTACTTGGTGGATTCGTAGAGATCCAGATCCACGTGCGCGAAGCCGAATCGCCTGTCCGCGAGGTGGGGAAGTGATGTCTGTACGTCGCCCGTGTGCAGACAGAGGTTGCCTGCGTAATCCCGCGTAAGTTCCAGGAAGACCTTGTCCGAACTGCGGAAGTCACCTTCCTTCCAGCGTCGGTCGTCCTTCGGGCCCGGAGGTGGCAACCCTCTGAACGATTCGAACACGTGTAGCCGCAGCGGGGCCTCGCTCAGGGCGCGGAGCAGGACGTACGTGCTGCCTCCGTAAAAGGCGCCGCATTCCGCGAACTCGCCGCCGAGACCTAGGGCCGCCCTCGCCAGGTTCTCCAGGTTGAAATATCTTTCGAGCGAATCCCGCAGGCCGTACGGCCGGAACCTGTCCAGTCCCTTCATGAAGGCCGCGTCCGCCATCCAGGATCGAGGCGGCCCTCCGATCACATATGAAGGGGCGACGACCTCTCCCAGACGCCGGAGGATCCGGTAGGCCGCCTGCTCTCGGCGGCCCCTTCGGTCCCGGAACGGTCGCATCACGATTCCTGTCGCCTCTGCGCGATGTCCTTGTGGTCGACCCGCAGGTATACCTCGTCCCCGGGGGACGGAGGAATTCGTACCGACCAGTCAGTCTTGGCCTCCGCCGTCTTCCAGGCGGGATTGACGCCCCACCCCAGAGCCGCTCGCTCGCGTATCGCCGCAGGAACGATGGAAAGCCGCCGCTCCAACCACCACTCATCCCAGGGACTGTCGTATCGGACCTGATCCGGTGTACGGAACTCCAGGTACACGACCCGTCGAAGCGTCGAGGTGTTCGCGGAGGAGCCGTGAATCATGCGCACGTTGTGGACAATCGCGTCACCAGCCGAGACCGGGACCCTGAGCGGAGGCTCCTTGGCTGCTGCCACCCACGCCTCCACCTGTGACTCGCTCAGTGGCCCGAGTTGATGCGTGCCCGGATAAACCAGGAGCGGATCACGAGTGGAGTCGTCCAGATACACTCCGATGCTGAACACGCGTGAGGCGCGGCTCTGAAAGAGGTCGTCCTGGTGAAAGGGCACGGGCTCTCCGGAACCGGGGGTCTTCACGACCATGTCCTCCCACGTCAGGACCACCTCGTCCTGGTGCAGATCGGCAGCGACGGCAAGGATCGCGGGGTTGGCGACCATCGCGAGGAAGCGCCGGTCCTTTGCCAGGGGATACTCCAACCGGCACAGCATGCTCCCTGTGTTGACGGCCGCTCCCACCAGCGCGCCGTATCGGTAGTCCTCCCGCCAGTCCTCCGGTATCCGGTCACCGTCCAGGGCGCAGAGTTCATCGGCGGCCTGCCGGATTTCTCTCAGCTCGTCGCTGCCCAAGACTTCGTGGAGAACGAGGAAGCCGTTCTCGTCGAAGGATCGCAGCTCTGTATCCGTCAGCACCATTTGCTGTCTCCCTCTTCTGGGATCGGGTCGGTGCCGTCACCCCGGTTCAACCCAGGCACGGCCATGCCGTAGATCCGTTCCAGTTCGTCGCAGTGCGCGGCGATCGGTTGTGGCGCGATTACTCCGGCCCGCATCCGGTTCCAGGTGTCCCGGTCAGTTGCCTCCGCGAGCCGAACGGCGAGTTCCTCGCTGTCGCCGACGGTGTACGTGAGCCCGTTGACGCCGTCGGCCACCTTCTCTGCCAAGGCGTCGCCGGCCGCGCAGATCACTGGTCGCCCCAGGGCGAAGGCTTCCTGGATGACGAGCGGGGAGTTCTCCCACCAAATTGAAGGCACCACGATCCAGCCCAGGGACGGGATCCGCCTCCGTGTGTCGGCCGGGCGGTCGTCACCGGCGAGGGTCAGCAGTCCGGCGGCCATCGGGCCGCACAGCTCCGGATGGCTGTCGGCCACCGACTGTGCGGTGATGCCGGGCGAGCTGATGTGCAGCCTAAGCCCTCGGTTCGTCATGAGCGCATACGCGGTGAGCAGGCTGTCCAGCCCTTTCTCCGGAATGGCTCGCCCGAAGAAGCCGAATCTCCGTTCCAGCCCGGTGGTGGCTTCTGGAGCATCCGCACTCGTAGCGCAGGTGGCGTATCCATAATCAAGATGGACGACCGGCGGCAACCGGCTGAACGCCGCGGCGAAGCGTTCGCCCAGGAAACCGTTGGGAGTGACGACGAGATCGAGGGAGTCGAACATCTGCTCGTACCCGTGAACCCTGCGCCTGAGTCTGGCGGTGTCGGCTCGGGTGCATGTGAAACAACCGTCCGGCGTCGGCCCCAGACAGCGCCGACTGTGGTTGGCGAGCCCGAGCGCTTCGCTTTTCAGCAGGTAGCCGGTCGGGCAGACAGCCTTGTAGTCATGGAGCGTCATAACGAACGTCGCCTCCGGAAGCAGAGCACGGAGGTGAACGATTAGGTCGATGCTGACCTGGTAGTAGTGATGGAAGTGGACGACACTCGGTCGGACCCGTTCCACGAGCGCGGCAAGTTCGCTGCGGAGCGCGGCTGGCAGCTCCCAGCGGTCGTCGAACACCGAGTACGCCCCGGCCCCGATCGTCGCGAGGGCGAAGGAGAGCTCGTTCCGGCCGCCCGCATAAGGAAGCAGCCAGCGGCCTCCTGCAGCCGCAGCGTGCTCGACCGGCCGGGGGAACAGGAAGACGCAGTCGTGACCGCGCGCTCCCCGTGACAGCTCAGTGAACTCGTCATACGCGGCCTTTTCGCCGCCGCCCACGTTCATGTCCGGATGCCCGTGTGCGACCACGAGGATGCTGGCCATCTCAGTGGTCGTCCTTTGCTGAGTCGAGCAGGGGATAGGAGTCCGGCCTCATCACCGCGTTCCGGAATCCGTGCCCCCGGGAGTGCACGTCGTGCATGTAAGCCGGCCTGAGCAGCCGCCGCTGCCTCTCCGACAGCAGATCGAGCAACTCATCAGGCCAGGTTTCGTTGGACCACGCGACGCACGGAGCGGCGTACTTGTAAAGCAGGGTCCTTCTCTGGTGGCGGGCACGCCATGTTCTCGAACCGTGAGTCAGAGCCTCTGTGAAAATCACGACATCTCCCCGTTCCATGGGCACGTCGATCACGTAACCGGCGGGCCTCTCGTGCTGCATGACGGCCGCGGGTGGCGCGAACGAGGCCTTGTGGCTGCCGGGTATGCAGGTGAAGGTCCCGAGGGTCGCGGGCAGGTCGGTCAACGCCCACGAGACCACGACCAGAGTGTTGAAGATCCTGCCGCGCTGCTGGTCGTATCTGGCGAAGTACTGGTATGGGTACCCGCCATGATGCAAGGGCAGTTGCTTCTCCCCGAAGGCCGAGAACAGGGGATAGCAGTGGTCGAGCCTCAGGCTTCTGTCCACCCAGGCGATGAGGTAGGAGAGCACCTGCGGGTGGTCGATCAGATCACGGAAGATCTTGTCCCACATGAGGAAGGCGCTTCGTGGATGTAACGGCGCCCGCGTGGGATTCTGCATCGAATGGGTGGCCAACGTCCGGGAGTCCAGTACGGCGTTGGCCTCGTCCACCTCCTGAGGAGTCAGAACCTGCTTGAGCAGGAGAAAACCCTGGAGGTCGAATTGGTATGTCTCCTCGGGCGTCGGTTCCACGACAGCACACCCCTCTCACATTAAGTCGTCGATGAGCTGTACCAGCCGTGCGACCCCAGCTTCTGCTCCGAAACGGGATCTCACCCGGGCCATGGCCACCGCGCCGTAACGGGCCCTTCTGCCCGGGTCACGGAGGAGAGCCGTGACCTGCCGGCTCATCTGCGGGATGTCATATCTGTGCACAACCACGCCGGCTGTCGATCCGACGAACTCCACCGCTCCGCCGGAGTCGAACGTCACGATCGGCTTGCCTTCTCTGGCGGCCTCGAGAACCACGAGCGGGAAGGGATCCTCCCGCGCCGTCGACACGAACACATCGAACTGGCGGAGGAAGGGCCGCACATCCGCGACCTCCGGGATCAGCCGGATGCTCCCGGAGATGCCCGCGTCGCGGATCAGGGCGCTGAGCTTTTGCCATTCTGGGCCCTCATGAGCTCCCCCCACCCAGACGAAGCGCGGGGTCGCGGGGTCGGCACCGAGATCCGCGAGCACCTGCTGGCACAGTGCGACGAACAGATCCGGGCCCTTGTACGGCCACAGCGTTCCAATGGAGCCGACGATGTGCGGCCGCCTTCCCGTGCCTGCCAGAGCGAGCGATTCCACGCCCGGACCAGGCTCGCCGGATGCCGGAGGCGCGAAGCCGTAGCTGACGGTGACGGCTTGCGGTGAGATGGCGTGCTGGTGGATGAGGTTCGAGCGCACTGCTTCTGACACCGCGATGAACCGCTGTTCTCCGGCGCAGGGCACTCGCACTGTCCGGTTCGCCAGTCCCATCTCGAGTTCGTGTACGTGGGACAGCAACGGGCACTTCAGGGAGACCCCTTTCAGGAGATCATGGGAGAAGGCGCTGTTGGCATAGACAAGAGACGCGCGATCCAGCCACGCCAAAAGTGTCTTCCGCGGGCGCGCGTCAGGTCCGTCGTCGTGATGAGCCGGAAGCACGAGCGTGGGGACCGCCGCCCTGAAGCTGGAGCCGAGGGGGCCGTCTTCGCCCAGGACCAGCCGGCAGTCGAACCGAGTCCGAGCCGCTCGCAGGAGATGGAGCAGGATTAGCGGGGCTCCTGTCCTCGATGCGGTGTGGGACAGGAACACCACAAGCCTCACGAGCGCACCCGCTCTGTGGCATAGCCTGCCCCATGAGTAGGCTGCTGTCTGGCGAACCGGCCCCGCCTGCGGGTGAGGATCCGTTGCTCGAATACCGCCAACGCCTTGGTGTCGGCCATCTGCCGGGCCGCCTCGGCGGCGCGCCGCTCGTGGTGACGGATCAGAGCCGCGTCACGGAGGAGGTCGATCACCGCGGCGGGTACGTGCGCCTGTGACGGGACCACGCGGGCCGCCCGATCGATGCCCGGGATCCCTGACGCGCCGGCCGCAGTCGTCACCAGGCACTTGCCGTGGGCAATGGCGTCAACGGTCTTGATGGACACCCCCGTCCCCACGGCGGCTGGATTCAGGACTACGGCTGCTTCCACGTACTGCTGCCAGAGGTCGCCGATCACACCGGCGAGCACGATGTCCGGGGACTCGCGAAGGTGAGCACAGACACCACCGCACACGGTGAGTCGTGTGTCCAGCCCGGCCGCGCGAAGCTGCGGCAACCCTGCGGAGATGAACGAGCCGATCGCGTCGATGTTCACCGGGTTCGCCGATCCGACGTACAGGAGCCCGCTCCCTGTGGCGGGTGGGCACACAGCCGGCGAGGCTGTGTGCGGAACGACCATCGCGTCGACGCCGGATCGGTCGGACAGCGTCGTAGCCTCCTGCGGTTGGATGCAAACGAGCAGGTCGGCGCGGCGAAGACAGGTGTCTTCGTCCTGCCGGGAAGTAGAGAACCACCAGTAATCGAGGCCTGCGGCGGCGAACCCCTCCCGCCGGTCGGCGAACAGGTTGTCCGCGTCGATGACGCGCAGTGTGTCTGCAGTCAATCCCAGATGGCAGCGGGAGAGCAGGACGAACTGCGTTACCAGAGCGTCGGCGCTGACATCTCGGCAGAGCTCGCGGACGAGACGGGCGTAGGTCTCAGGACACCAGTCGTCGCAGCGGTCGCTGCCCGAACGCCGGGGCGCGTCCTCCGCCTCGGTCGGCCTGTACACGGTCAGAGAACTGCACCGCCGGGCCATCTCATCATAATCCGGCTCTGTCTCGAAAAGCCCTCGCAGGTGCGCGACATGTACGCTCCAATCTCGCGCCATGAAGTACTGGATCAGCGCGGCGTTCCGGGCGCTGTCCCCTTGAAGGGGAGGCCAGAACGGTGCTGAGGTGGCGAACACGATGACGCCGCGGCTCATGGCACGAGCCCTTGGACGCCGAGAAGTGCGGAGACCTTGCCTACCCAGCGTCCGTCGGGGGCGCCAGCCACTGTCCGCCAGCCCAGCGAACGGCCGACCGTCAGGTTGAATTCGCGGTCGTCCACGAACAGCGCCCGCCCCTTCGGGGGGTTGACCAGCTCGAATATCTCACGGTCAGGTTTCACGAATCCCACCGAGTCCGAGATGACCAGCTGGGTGAAGTGTTCCAGGTATCCGGCACCGGACATTGCCGGGATGAGCCATTCGGTGCGGTGGTTCGAGAGCAGGACCAGGTCTACGCATTCTGCCCACTGCCTGAGCACCCGGGGGTGGACGAGTGGTCGCAGTCGCGTGGCCAGCAGGCCACGCCAGTGCCCATCCTCCCTGGTCCCGAGCGCCTGTGCTAGGTGCTCCCAGTAGGCGGTCTCGGACATCTCGCCTCCCCAGAGCTGTCTGGAGACGGATATGTGCTTCTCAATGAGTGACTGGGTGGCATCGATGGCCCCCGCGTCCGCGGCCATGTCGGCGAATACGCCGGGCATGGCGTCGGCGATGAGCACGTCCCCGGCGTCCAGGATCAATCTGTCAAACATGGGCGCGACCGCCCTTCGTCGTGCTTGGCACCAGCCGGACGAACGGCGACTGCGCCGCCCGCGCGGCCTGCCCCAAGGAGGCCGCTGCCTTCGCCATCAGACCGGAAGGCATGTCCGAAAGGCTGCCGAATTCAGCGGCCGCGACAGGCGCGGAATCCCCGGTCCATGTGAAGATGCTTCCCTGTCGTGCCTCAGCTTCGGCCACGTAGACACGGCCGTTCGCATTCTGTCGCAGCGTCGCCGCTGGCGGTCGGCAGTCGGACATGTACTTGCCTTCCGACGCATCGGTACGGCTGTAGAGGTATACATTGCTGACCACCGCGTCGTCGCAGGCGACGTATGTGGTGTGCCAACTGCCCGGCGCCAGATAGTACATCTCGCCCGGCAACCCACGGATCAGATGGATCGGCGCGCCGGGGAGTTGCTGAACGAGTAGAGTCACGCTGCCCTGCTGGACTTCGAAGATCTCCCACTGATCCGCAGGATTCCAGTGCCCGATGGAGCGTACGACCTCTCCAGTCGCCAGGACGCCCCCGGCGTAGCGGACGGTGTCCAGCGGGCAGATGCCGTCCGCGATAGCGGCGCCGTCCGCGCAGGTGATGTCGCCTCGCACGTCGCGATGGGCACAGTAGAGCACGCGATCCATCTCCGCCGCGTCCAGGCCGCTCTCGATCTCCGACTGGGACATGCACACCAGGTCTCGCATCGTCCGGCGTCTGCCGCCGCAGATCGAGGGTAGCGCGAAGCATCCGGCTATCGGGGTGTTCCCCGCGTCAGCCGGTTGCCGGATGTCGGACCGTGGTTGCCGCACGTTCCCGAGGGCCATGCCGCACCTCCGTAGCGAGACGTTTCAAGCGATCGGTGATTCGACACGCCTGACCGACAGGGGCAGGAGATCGGCCAGCACCGTGGCGTCTGGGAAGGCGGATGAGGCCTGGTAGAAGGCCGACACCGCGACGAAACCGATGATCCGCGCACTGATGAAGTAGTCGAGCTCCTGCTCGAGGTTCGGCCATGCGCGCCCCACATCTATGCCCAGGCGCGTAGCACTGTCATGGAACGGCTGAACGGATGCCCAGGGCTCCCCCGACGTCATGTGGTCAGCGGCGGCGGACAGTCGCGGCACGATCTCATGGAATAGGGTGAAGGAGGCCAATTCTATGACGGGATCCCACCACGGGACTCCATCTTCCCAGAGGACGTATCCTCTGGGGTCGATGAAGGTGATCTCCCCGCCACCGGGAGCGGCGACGATGTTCTGCGGAACGAAGTCGCCGTGTGCACACAGCGTTAGAGTCCGTCCCAAGTCGATGGGCGGATCATGCTGCCAGCTGATCGCGGTGTCGATCGCGCAGGAGAGGGACGCGTTCTCACGGATGTGCTGCGACAACTCGGCGCCGCAGATATGACGGAGGATGTCCGCCAATCGGCTCAGCCTCGTAGTGAGGAAATCAAGGTCGCGCAGTGTGGCGGCGGTGCGATGCTCATAGGAGAGCTGGGACAGCCGGAGGAGCGTGTCGAAGGCAAGTTCCAGGGCTGGGGCGTGTCGATCTGCGAGAGCGGCTCGGGTGAGGACGCCGCCTCTGGCATACTCCTGGATCAGCGTGTCCCCGTCAAAGGACACAAATCTAGGAAACGGTGAGGCGGCCCCCAGAATTCGTTCGGTCGCCCGCAACTGCCCTGCCTGGGCCGCGAGTTGCTCGGAGCCGTTTCCGACCAGATCGCGGCCGGCGGACGCCTCGGTGGTCTTGACCGTCACCTCGGTGCCCGAACGCGTCTCCGCGCGGAACATGAGCGTGTTCGTCGTGGTGCTCAGCCATTCCTTGAAACGAACCGTCAGCCCGGCCAGGGCGACCTCGTCTCCGGGGACCATCGACCTTAGACCGCGCATGAGAGGCGCCTCCCTATGTCCGCCTGCTTCAGCCGCCGGCCTTCATAGTCGATGACGAGGACACATGCGTCGCTCGCATGGACGAGGAATTCCCCGCTCTCGAACACGGTGACAATCTCGCCGGGTGTCCCGCCAACAGGGCTGAGCGCCGCACCGGCGGGAACCGCGCGCCACACCACCATCTGCTCGATCTGTTCGGTCATGAGATTTGTCTTGGCGCCCTGATACGGCCGGGTCATCGCTCGGATCACGTCGCAGACCGATTCGGCCGTCTGGTTCCAGTCCAGCATGTTGTCGGCGTCGCCACGCCGGTGCAACCAGGTGTCCATGAATCCGGCCTGGCGGCGGAGCTCGATGCTGTCGTCCAGCATGTCCGGCAGGTGGCGCCGGTAGAGCTCCATCCTGGCCAGGGAATTCTTGAAATGTAGGGTATTGGCGTCGTCCTGGGGAGTGACATCGAAGGGGAGGACTCCCGCGATCAGGCCTCGGTCCGGCTCCTCCACCAGCCGGAACAACTGGCTGAAGAGCCTTCTCATGCCCAGCGCCAAAGACCAATTGATCGGTGCGTGCCCTCGGCCGAAGGGTAGCGGGAGTCCTGCGGTGTGCACGCTGTATGCACCCAATTCGAGGCTGTCAAGGAACCAGGGCGGGACGAGTCGCCCCCAGCCAGCGAGAAGAAGGAGCCTGCGCTTCTTCCTGAGGACGACGTCTCTAGACTTGTCGCTGGTTAATCCGTATGAGTCCACGACGTCCAGTTCGATATCGAGTTCTCTGCACAGCGGTGCGAGATCGGCATATCCGATCACACGCTTACTGGCTGCCTCTTCGCGCGTGATTGTGATGCATGATGAGGGCGGATATCCAAGCCTGGCGAGACCTCGAAGGGCGTCGCCGGTGGTATATCGGCACCCCAGCAATGTGAGGTTTTCGATCTTCTTTGGCAACGGCACCTCCTGAATCACGCCTCTAGCGAGATTCTGATGCCCGGACCGCCTTGTCAATGCCTTACTCTGTCCAACCTCTCTTGGTATGGTCATCGGCAAGGCGGTACTCGCGCCGGGTGGCGGTGCTTGATCGGAAATGACGGCTTCGGAGGGTCCGGTGTCCCATATTGCCGTTAAAACGCTGCGATATATAAGTGAGCTCACCGGCGCCGTGCCATCCGACGTGCTGATAGGCGGTTCCGGCGCCCGGGTCATCCGGTTACGGTCATCGCGTTCTGATGGGGACGACTTCGCGCTGAAGTTCCTGAGCGAGCATGACCGAGTCGTGGACGGGCATGATCTGCCGAGTTTCCGGAGGAAGATCATTCGCCAGCACCGTCTTGCCCGCGACTTGCCCGGAGTGTACGAGCCGATCGCCATGGAGGGACACGGAGACGATCATTCGTGGTTCGTCACCCGCTGGATAGCAGGTTCGGAACTGCTGACCGCCAGGAGGTTCGCGCCTCCGTCGCCTTCGGCAACCATTATGGAGTCGCTGCCGCAAATCTTGAATTCGCTTGCAGTTCTCTACTCCAGGGAATGTGTCCCCGGCCACGCTGAATACGTTCGCGAAGTGTATCTGGGGAGGGTGTCGCGGCGGCTGAGTTACCTGCTCGAGGGCCTTCGGGGAACGATCGGCCGAGACGACGTCCTGAGCTGCTGCGGAAGTGTCATCGGAAGTCCTGCGGAGGTATTGCAACTAATCCCTGCGACGAGGGGGAGCTGGATCCCGCAATGCCTTTATTATCCCGTGCATGGCGATCTCAATTCCAGTAATTTATTACTGGTTGACTCTTGCGATCGGTCCTTCAGGCTAATCGATCCCGGTTCGTCCGAACGCGCCAAGGATTTATTGTACGACCTCGGCAAACTCGTTTTCTCGGTGAGTTTTTTTGATCTGTTGCGTCGCCGGCCCGTCGTCTTCCGGACGGCTGTGAATAAGGGCTCAGGCCGTCTCTCCATCTCGATGTCGATCGAGGAAGGCTGGCGGCGGGTCGCCGCGCACGACACCTGCGAGCTTCATCGCGCGCTCAACTCGGCCGCCGGCTACCAGCGGCTTCTGGACCGGGAAGGCGCCTGGGAGAGGGCTTTGGTCTTTGTCGTCGCCTGTCATGCTCTCGCCGAATCCGCGTGCCGCCTGTCCCATGCGCGGATCTGTGCCGAAGAGGGCAGGGACATGCTGTCTTCGGCTCTGGCGTGCCTCGCCTACGGAGGTCATCTTCTCTTGCGGCACATGGAGACGGCAGATGGGGCCCCCTCCAGTGTTTTCGACGCCGCTGTGGAATTTCTGACCCTGTGTCGAGGTGGCTGAGTGTTCGTACCCTTTCGTGACCAGACCCGTAGAAGCTCTGAGCGCGGAGCGGCATGGCGGATGGCGTTCGACGAGAGCGTGCAGAACCTGGCCTGGGTCCGACCGGCACGATCCATCGCCGTCCTGGAAGAGGAATTGGCGGCATATCTCGGCGTGCGGCACGTGATCGCGACGGCGAGCGGCACGGCGGCGCTGGTGCTTGCCTTCCTCGCGCTGGAACTGGGCCCCGATCAGGAGGTCCTCGTGCCGGCGAACACCTTCGTGGCGACGGCCGCCGTGCCCAGGCTGCTGGGGTCGCGGGTTCGGCTGGTGGATGTGAATCCCACGACATATCTGATCAGTCCTGCGGAGGTGGCCCAGGCATCCGGCCGTGTCACGGACGTCGTCGTTCCGGTGCACCTGTACGGCCGCCCTTGCGATGTCGGAGATCTGCGGCACACGGTTCCAGCGGCCATTGTCCTAGAAGAGGCATGCCAGGCGTTGGGAGCGCGTGGACCCGACGGGATGGCTGGCTCGACGGGCTCGGCCAGCGTGTTCAGTTTCGGTCGCGAGAAGGCCATCGCGTCGATCGGTGAGGGGGGCGCGGTCGCCACTGACAGCGACCTGCTCGCGGACAAGATGCGCAGATACTGCAATCAAGGAGCCGAGTCGGGTGACTACATCTCTTTCGGGCTTAATTTGCGCATGGATCCGATCCAGGCCGCGATCATCCGGTCAGAGGTCGGGGAAGCGGACGCCATCCTCGCGCGCCGGAGGCAGATCGCTCAGGAGTACACCGAATGCCTATCGCCACTGGGCATCGTCTCGAATCCGGCTGTTGATCCTGGTTCCGAGCATGGCTGCTACCTGTACGTTGTCGAGGTCGACGACCGTCCGGCGTTCATGAGTGCTCTGGCCGGGTTCGGAGTCGAACTGAAGGTGCACTACAAGAGACCGGTCCACTTCTGGAGTGCGCACAGAGATCTGGGCGGCCCAGGAGCGTTCCCCGTGGCCGAGCGCTTGGCCGAAAGAGTGGTCTCCCTCCCTCTGCACGAAAGGCTCCGTGACGAACAGGTGCGGCACGTTATCGACAGTGTCCGCCGGTCATTGAGGTGTTGAGCATGGTCGGGAACCGGTACCACTTTCTCTATGGCTCCAATCCGGGCCAGTCGGGCTCGGTCGGATCTGGCAACGGATTCGCTTTCCCTTTGAGAGCCGAGGCTGGGACGCTCAGCTACAACAACATGCTGGACGCCGTGCGGGCCTTGGCCATCGCGCGGCGGCTCTCCCTGCTCACCGGTGGACCGGCGGCGGCGTCGGTGAAGAACGGCCTGCCGGTCGGGGCCGCCCTTGTGGCAGACACGGAACCGGCGTCCGCCGAAACACTGGCGCGGGCGGCTCGCTTCGCCCGGCCCGACGGCGCCGTTAACGACTGCGTCGCAATGACATGTGAGATCGATGCTCCAGAGGCGCAGGCGCTCGGCTCGATGGGCCTTGATGTGGTGGTGGTGCCCCGCATCTCCGGCGGCATCAGACCGGATACGAGGTGCCGGACGCGGACACGATTCGCCACAGTGAACATGGTGGCGTTCGACCGGTTACAACATGTCGCGCGACCAGTGCACCAGCACTATGGCCTCTTCTTTGAGGAGGATCGAGAGGCGCTGGTGAACGACCGGACACTGGGACTCCTGGGAGGGCTGACAGAAGCGGGGCCGGGGCCGGTCGTCTTGGCGGTGGCGGCCGTGGAGAACACGCTTCATCGCGCGCTCGCTGCGAGCGCGGGTGACAGGGTCGTCGCCTGCGTCGGTGCTGCGCAGACCGAGAGCGGTGCCGTTTCCGAGCTGTGTGATCGCCTGGATCAGCTGGACCGGGAAATGTGGGGAGAAGCGATCGTCGTGGCGTCGGGAGTGAACCTGAGCCAGGACGGCATCGCGAGCCTCGGGGCCGCGGGTGTCGCATGTGTACTCCAGCCCGACGGCAGTTCCGCTGGCGCGCACCCGCCAGTGTATGCAACGCAGCAAAGGTTGATTCGCCGGTGGTAGTGCAGGGCCTTGGGAAGTGCCGGATCAGAGTACGGAGCAGGGCCATGCGGCTCGGCTCCGTACACGGAGAGGAGTCTTAGTATGAGAGGGAACCGCCGACACGTCGCGGAAACGAGTCCGGCATGACCGCGCGCCGCGCCGTGGTCACCGGAGGAGCCGGGTTCTTGGGATCACATATATGCGAACGGCTCCTTCACGAGTCGTACGAGGTCGTCTGCATCGACAACTTTTGCACCGGCTCACCAGGAAACGTTGCCCACCTTCTCAAAGACGACGTTCCATTCCAACTCGTGGACGGTGACGTCACCAGACCGCAGCGCATCGACGGCCGTGTGGACGCGGTTCTGCACTTCGCCTCACCGGCCTCGCCGACGGACTACCTGCGGATGCCCATCCAGACGCTCAAGGTCGGTTCCCTGGCGACGTTGCACGCACTCGACCTCGCCGAGGAGAAGGGAGCACGCTTCGTGCTGGCGTCCACCTCCGAGGTGTACGGGGACCCCCAGGTGCACCCGCAGCCGGAGTCCTACTGGGGTCACGTCAATCCCATCGGACCACGGGGCGTTTACGACGAGGCCAAGCGTTTTGCGGAGGCGATGACCGTCGCCTATGGGAACAGCCACGGGGTCAACGTCGGCATTGCGAGAATCTTCAACACCCATGGTCCGCGTATGCGGCTCCACGACGGGCGGGCCATTCCGACGTTCGTCCGCCAAGCACTGCTCGAAGAGCCGATCACGGTGTCCGGTGATGGCAGCCAGACTCGTTCGATCCAGTATGTGGACGATCTCGTGGAGGGAGTCTGGCGTCTTCTCAGGTCGAGGCACACCGGGCCCATCAACCTCGGCAATCCACACGAGATCTCCATCCGCGGTCTGGCAGAACTGGTTCGGAAACTCATCGGGTCGCGAAGCCCGCTCGTCTACGTCTCCCGGCCGCAGGACGACCCATGCGTCAGGCGGCCGGACATCACGCTGTGCCGCACGCTGCTCGGTTGGGAACCGCGAGTCACGCTCGACGACGGTCTCAACTCCACCATCGAGTACTTCCGGGATGTCGCCGCGGCACTCCCCTGAACTCGGGCGTCTCGGGCTTGGTCTCGCGCATGAAAGGGAGGGGTCACAGAAATCTCTGAAGGTGCAGCCCGTACTCGGCATCCAGATCATGGGACTCTCCCCGGAGGACGCGCCGAAGGTGATCAGCCATCGCCTGCAGGGCGGAGTCGAAGTCCTCGAAGTAGAGGCCGGCGGACCGCGTCCTGCCCGAGCTGTCGCAAGTGACGACGGCCCCGTGCGAATTGGGCAGCGAGGGCGAAGCCGTGGATACCAGTTCGCCGCGACTGACTGCGGTGGAGACATGGTGCAAGGAGACCCGGATCGAGTGCTGATCCTTCTGCTCGTGATCGACGGCCACGACCGGCCCCAGGAGCTGCTCGGCTATGTGGATTACGTGCGCCCCTGCTTCCAGCCATGGAGAGAGTGAGCTTCTCCAGCCGGAGGGGGGCGGGAACCGTAGCCGCACGGAGACGGAGACGGGGGAGATCTCCCGGTGAGCCTGCGACAGCTCCCGCAACTGAGGCAGAAACCTGAACATCAGCATCATCATCGTGGAGCAGTCGGCGCGCTTGACGGCCGAGCAGAGGCTTGATGCCTCAGCCTGGCTCGCCGCCAGCGGCTTCTCCAGGATCAGCGCCTTTCCAAGCCGGGCCGCGCGCAGCGCCAAACCCGGTTGCGCTGAGGGAGGCACTACGTAGGCGACCAGATCGCAGGCTGCCAGCAACTCCTCATAGCTGGAGAAGGCCCTGATGCCGTACGTTTTCGCAAGGGAGTGGGCGGCCCGTAGGTTGCGGCTCCAGACACCGATGAGGGAGACGCCGCTGGTACGTATGAGCATGGGAATGTGAGCGGCACGTGCCCAGACGCCCGTACCCACCACTCCGGCAGTCCATGTGGCCACAGACGTGTTATATCAGCGGGCGGAACATGTCAGTAGGCATAGAACGGTGGCTCTGCGGTCTTCTCCGGCCACGCTGGATCGAGCACGCGAGACGGACCATGCGGCAGTCGTCGAGCCAATGGGCATAACTGTGACCAGGCCTAACCTCTTGCACGACAACCGATCGGGAAGCCTCGGCGGGGTAGAGTGAAATGATGATCACAGATGGTGATTCCGCTGCCGGTCGCCTGCACTGTCTGGTGAATCGGCTGCGGTCGCTCGTCTCCGCCGAGGGCGGTCAGCTCATGGCCGTTCTGGAGGAGGCCTCTGTACCCCCTTCGGCAACACTTATCGCGAAGCTGCGTTCCCGCTGGGACGAGGAACTGGTCGCTGCCGCGCTTCAGCAGGCTGCCCTTCGGAGGAGAGCGGCGGAGAAGTACAGCAAGGCAGACAAGATGTTTTTTACTCAGGAGGGACTAGAACAGGCGTCGTCTGAAGTGGTGGCTCGCCACAGGGCAGAGCAGTTCGCGGCTCGATCGCGTGGCGTGATCCTTGATCTGTGCTGTGGAATCGGCGGAGACCTGGCCTTCCTGGCGGAGCACGGTGAGGTAGCCGGGGTCGACTATGACGTGAGCAGGATCGCGTGCGCCCGCCTGAACGCTGAGGTTTACGGGGTACAGGACAGAGTCCGTCTTGCCGTGGCCGACGTACAGAAGATCCGGATAGACGACGGCCACAGCGTCTTCATCGACCCCTCACGCCGCGAAGCCGGTCACCGACGTGGGCCTGATTGGTACCAACCTAGCCTCGGATGGTGCTACCAACTGGCCGAGCGAGCGGCATTGGTGGCAGTGAAGGCCGCACCTGGAATCGAACGCGATCTAGTCCCTGAGGGCTGGGGAATCGAGTTCGTCGCCGTGGGGAGAGCGCTGAAGGAGGCTGTGCTCTGGTCACCGTCCAGCGGGGCCGCGGGCAGGAAGGCGAGCGTGCTTCCGGGCGATGCCCACCTGCTGGCGGTCCCCGGCGATCTGGTCGACGTCCGGCCACCCGGCGCATATCTCTTGGACCCGTCGCCAGCGGTGACCCGAGCCGAACTCGTGGAGGATCTGGCGCGTACGCTGGATGTCTGGAAGATCGACTCGCGCATCGCGTTCCTGAGCGGTGATTCTCCGACCCCCACTCCATTCGGGAGATGGCTCAGGATCACGGACTCGCTGCCGTGGAATGTCAAGAACCTTCGGAAGGCGTTGCGTGCGAGGGGAATCGGGCGGGTCGACATACGCAGGCGAGGATTGGCGGGAGACGTAGAGCAGATAGGTGGGAGCCTGGGGCTCCGAGGCGGAGAGAAGGCCACGCTCGTGATGACGCGGGTGGAGGACCGACCATGGGCTTTCATCTGCGCGGATGTTTGATCAGGCAGCCCCGGCCTCGGCGGGGCGGCCGGGAGGGCGCGAATGGTCCCACCTCAAAGCTCGGCGTTCACCGAGGCGATGCGCCGCTACGGGGTGCCGTTCGAGGTGCTCAGCGACAACCGGAACCTGTCAATCTGATCGAGGCGATTGAGCTGGGCTAATCCTGTGTCGTCTTCTCTGTGGCGTCCTTCGGTTCGTTGGTCTTGGGCTTGTTGATCCAGGCGGGGGCGGGCAGGTCGGGCGGGGTGGGCAGGCCAGCGCTGGCGAACCGTTCGGGGTGGGCGGCGCGGGCGGCGGCGGCCAGGACGGCGGCGCGCCGGTCGAGGATGGCGGCGGCGCGGCCGTAGTGCACGTCGGCCGGGTGATGGTAGCCGATCGCGGAGTGGAAGTGATCCCGGGTGTACCAGGCGTAGAACTGTTGGCAGAAGGCGCGGGCGTGCTCGATCGAGCCGAACCGGCCAGGAAAGGCGGGACAGTACTTCAGCGTCTTGAAGCTCGCTTCGACGTGCGGATTGTCGTTGGAGGTCCGGGGCCGGGAGTGGGACTTGGCCACGCCCAGGTCGATGAGGAGTTCGGCCAGCGTTTTGGAGGTCATCGAACTGCCGCGGTCGGCGTGCAGGGTGAGGGTGCCTTCGTCGATGTCGTGCTTGCGCGCGGTCGCTTCGATGAGGTGCCGGGCCAGGTCGGCGGACTCGCGGGAGGCGACCATCCAGCCGACGACGTAGCGGCTGAACAGGTCGATGATCGTGTAGAGGCAGTACCAGACGCCCTTGTCCGGGCCACGGAGTTTGGTGATGTCCCACGCCCAGACCCGGTTGAGGGCGTCGGCGATCAGTTCGGGCACGGCCCGGGGTGGATGGGTGGCCTGCCGGCGTGTACTGCTTCATAACTCATCGCGTGGTGCTTGATCTGCGGCTTTGACCTCCGGAGGCCCCAAGGGCAAGATCGCGGTCCGTGTCGGTTCGTCTGGTGTATCTGACCTTGATTCGGGTGTTCGGCTGGTTGGTGTTGCTGGGGGTGGTCAGGCGTCCAAGGATGTCGAGATCATGGTGCTCCGGCATGAGGTTGCCGTGTTGAAGCGTCAGGTCGTTCGGCCGAGGCCGGACTGGGCCGACCGGGCGCTCTTGGCGGCGTTGGCCCGCTTCCTGCCGTCGGTGCTGCGAACACATCGGCTCGTAACCCCCGGCATCCTCCTGGCCTGGCATCGTCGTTTGATCAAACGCTCGTGGACTTACCCACACCGCGCCGGCCGTCCCGGAACAAGCAAAGAGGTTCGGGATCTGGTTCTCCGCCTGGCGCGCGAGAACCCGAGGTGGGGGTACCGGCGGGTATATGGTGAGCTGGTTCGGCTCGGCGTGCAGGTGGGTGAAGCGACCGTGTATCGGATCCTACGTTCACGCAGGCACCGGCCGGTGCCACGAAGCTTCGACACTTCTTGGCGGACGTTTCTGCGGCTGCAGGCGAAAGGATTGCTCGCCTGCGACTTCTTCCACGTCGACACGGTCTTCTTGAAGCGCCTGTACGTGTTGTTCGTGATGGAGGTGGAAACGCGACGCGTGCACATCCTGGGCGTTACCGCTCACCCAACAGGCGCCTGGACGGCTCAGCAGGCGAGAAATCTGTTCATGGATCTCGGGCACCGAGCCAGGTCATTCATTTCGGTTCCTCATCCGTGACCGGGACGCCAAGTTCACCGCCGCCTTCGACGAGATCTTCACCAGCCTGGGCGTCACGGTGATTACGACTCCACCACGGACGCCTCGAGCCAACTGCTACGCCGAACGCTGGGTCCGAACCGTCCGTGCCGAGTGCATCGACTGGATGCTGATATACGACAAATGTCATTTGCGATCGGTTCTGGACGAGTACGCCGAGCACTACAACGCGCATCGCCCGCACCAGTCCCGTCAACAACGCCCATCTGATCAAGACGAGGACGTCGTGGTGCCGCTGGAAGGCCGGGTTCAGCGGCGAAAGATGCTCAGCGGGGCCATCAACGAGTACCACCGTGCCGCCTGACCAACCCGAAGAAACACCAGCTCAGACCATGTGCACGAGTTTTGAAGCGGTACAGGTGCCGACCGGGCCAGGGCTGGGCGTGGCGCCCATTCCGGCCGTGCTCGACGAGGTCACCACCGCCACCGAGTGGATCACTCTCTGAGCCCTCAGGCGAGCTCTCCGGTCAGCCCCTAGGAGCGTCCTGAAGATCTTGATGGTCTGGCCAGGCCGGGGTTGGGGATGCAGACTCGGGTCATGATGGGCCGTCGGAGGGTTCCGGCCGGGCCTGGGACTGTAAAACTAACGGCTCTGTCCCGTAATCGGTGGTGGCGTTGAGTGCGCACCTGCCAGGCTGGGCCGTGCTGAAGATCGACGATCTTATGGGTGTGGTGTTTGGGGGGCTGTCTGCCCTGATCATCGAGGATGTCAGGGACGAGTACGACCTCATTCGTGTGATGGCTCGTACTCGTGACAAGCCGGTGCCGTGCCCGGTGTGCGGGGTGCCGACGGGTCGGGTGCACGGCTATTGCAGCCGGACGGTCGCGGATGTTCCGGTCGACGGGCGGCGGGTGGTGGTGTCGCTGCAGGTGCGGCGTTTGGTTTGCCCGGCGTGGGGATGCCCTCGGCAGACGTTCCGTGAGCAGGTGCCCGGGCTGCTCGAGCGTTACCAGCGTCGAACGAGCAGGCTCGCCGGTCAACTGGGCGCGGTGGTTAAGGAACTGGCTGGCCGGGCGGGTGCGCGGCTCTCGGCGGTCCTGGCCGTCGCGGTGTCCAGATCGACGGCGCTGCGCCTGCTCATGCGGCTGCCGCTGCCACCATTGCGGGTTCCCAGAGTGCTGGGCGTCGATGATTTCGCTCTCAAGCGCCGTCACCGTTATGCCACCATCCTCATCGACGCCGAGACCGGCGAGCGGATCGACGTCCTGCCCGGCCGCGGTGCCGACGTGCTGGAGACGTGGCTGCGATCCCACTGCGGGGTGGGGATCGTCTGCCGCGACGGGTCTGGCGCCTACGGTGAGGCGATTCGACGCGCCCTGCCGGATGCGGTGCAGGTCAGTGACAGGTGGCACTTGTGGGCGAACCTGTGCGACAAGACCCTCGCTGAGGTTCGTTCCCACAGCGCCTGCTGGGCCACGGTCAACCCGCCCCGGCCCGCCGGCGTCCGCGAACAGACCACCCGCGAGCGTTGGCGGCAGATCCACGACCTGCTGAACAAGGGCGTCGGCCTCCTGGAATGCGCCCGCCGCCTGAACCTGTCCCTCAACACCGTCAAGCGCTACGCCCGCAACCGCGAACCCGACACCCTGCGCCGCGCTCCCCGCTACCGGCCCACTCTCGTCGATCCCTACCGCGATCACCTGCGCGAACGGCGCGCCGCCGACCCGGCCGTTGCCGTCCTGCAGTTGTTCCGCGAGATCAAAGAGCTCGGCTACACCGGCAGCCTCAACCTGCTCTATCGCTACATCACCCAAGGCAGAGCCGAAGGAGAGCGACCCGTCATCACCCCGCGCCGACTGGCACGCCTCTTGCTCACCCACCCCGACCGGCTACGCGACAGCGACACCCAACTGTTGCAGGAGCTCACGACCGCCTGCCCCGAACTGGCCGAACTCGCCCGCCATGTCCGCAGCTTCGCCGAACTCCTCACCCCGGCCGAAGGCAACGACGCCAAGCTCACCGCCTGGATCACCACCCTCCGCGCCGCTGACCTGCCCCACCTGCACGGCTACGCCAACGGCCTCGAACTCGACCGTGGCGCGGTGAACGCCGCCCTCACTCTTCCGCACCACAACGGCCGAACCGAAGGCGTCAACACCCTCACAAAGAGGATCATGCGCCAGATGCACGGCCGTGCCGGATTCGACCTGCTGCGCCACCGCATCCTGCTGCAATGAAGATCACTCAACGCCACCACCGATTACGGGACAGAGCCTCACATTCGGTGGTGACGGAAAGTCGCGAAGATCGTTGATCTTCCTGTGAAGGATGTCAACGAGCTTGCGCAGATAGTGTTCTCGGGTCTGTCC
>NZ_JBEZFW010000047.1:0-14057 GCF_040649695.1 Nonomuraea sp. NPDC048901
CCGCCACGCGGTCGCCGTCGATACCCCGAACCCGGCGCCGAGCTCGGTGAACGTCTCACCCTTGCGCAGGTAGACCAGCACCAGCAGCGCCTGTTTCCCGGGGTTGAGCAGCCGCCAGGCCGACCCGATCGCCTTACGGTGCCGGCGGATCATCCCGGCGACGTAGTTCAGCGTCCGAGGCGACAAATCGACGGCGGCACGATAGAAAAGCATCCGAGGCCCCTGGTTGTGACGGATCTGGTTGTGGTGATCAATCCATCTACCAGGGGTTTCTTGCGTCGTCAGGCGAACGCCTAGTTCGCGATCATGCCGTGACCAGCGGACCGCTGCTTCGGGGATGAAAATGCCTCACTGCGGTGATGACCTACCTGTCGCTCAAGGTTTATGTCCGATCCTTCGTCATACTGACGATCACGGTGCTCCTGGGGGCGGTCATCTTCAGGATTGACTGGCAGACCCGCTACATCGACAGTCAGTTCTGGCTGCACCGGGATGAGTTCGCCGCTCTTGTGGCGGAGAACGAGAGCGGCCGAGCACTCACGGTGCCATGGTGGATGGAGTACCTGTCGATAGATGGCCAGGTACGGCAGCAAGGAGAAGTTCTCTACCTTCCGGTGTTCGAAGACTCCTGGCGTGCGGAGAGCGGCAGCGGGATCGCCTATCTACCGGCCCCACCGACCTCCAAGACAATCATCCAGACCGCTGCCGGTGATATCGGCAGCCCCGTACGAGACCTGGGCAACGGCTGGTGGTGGGTGGAGTAGATCAGACGCGGCAGTACGCTGCGATAGCGGCGTTGTGGATCTTGTCGCGTGACCATCGCGTACCGTTGAGGTGCAGGAGGTTCGGCTGCGAACCTGACGGATCAGTTCGGCCGGGCCGTGCCGGTCGAGGTCGTCGGAGAGTTTCCGTGCCAGATCCATGCCCAGAACAGGCGGGGAACCGCGGTCACTTACGGGGACTCACGGTCACTCGACCCGCTCTGACCTGCACCCCTGTTTTCCCAGTTCAGGGCAGCAAGGTCAGTAGATGATTCCCAAGCTGGCAGCGCGGGTTCGATTCCCGTCGCCCGCTCTCACTGTGAAAACCCAGGTAGAGCGAGGGATTCGGGACCTGGGCTTTGATGGTTCCTGATGTTATTGATCTCTGCGGTTCATGATCACCCTGTCGGAACCAGCAGGACGGGGTATCACTCAAACCTTGATGACAGTGACGCGTGTACCGCACAGTGCGGCGAGGTCCTCGGGGTCGGAGGTGAGGACCGTGACGGGGCCTGGGGCAGCGAGGGCGGTGGCGCTGAGCATGGCATCGATGGCGTACTTGTGCCCGTGCAGGCCGGCGTCGGACAAGAGTGTGGCCGCGTGGCGGGCGATTGGTTCGGTGACCGGCTCGATGACGAGGCGGGACAGCGTCCACTCCAGAGCCGGCCGGTTGACGCGAGGGTGGACCACCTCGACGAGGATGGCGGCAGAGGTGATGACGCGGAAGTCGTCAGCACGGGCGAGAGCAAGCCATGCGGTGACCGTACGATCGCGCAGGACGGCCTTGGCCAGTCCTTCGCTGTCGAGGACAAGGGTGCCGCCGGGAGCAGCGGGAGAACGGGTCACGCGGCCGCCCCACCGCTGGCCTGTCCTCGCCGGGCCTGGTGGAGTTGGTCGCGCAGCGCCTGGACCTCCTCGTCGGTGATGGGGCCGTGCTCGGCCTCGGCGACTTGGATGAGTTCGCTGAGGTTGTCGCGCTCGATCTGACGGGCGACGGCGGCGGCGACGTAGGCGGACAGACCGGAAGGGCCGCTCCGGGATCGGGCTGCCTCGGCGATGTCACGCGGCATGGTGATCGAATACTTGCCAGTAGGCTCGCTCATGCCCTCTATCCTACCTCTCATCCTCCCGAGATCGCCGGCGGTGAGTTGTGCATTGACCAGAGCTGATCGATCTCCTGCGTCCCCTCGCAGCGTCCGCCAGACGTGCCCGCTGCGTGCCCGTTCGGACAGGGATCAACGGGAAGTCGCGGGAACGCACAGTCACTTGACCGGCATCGGTTCAGGTCAGCGTTTCTCCTGGTCAGATGCCGTGCTCTTGGAAGACTTCCCAGCTGACAGCGCGGGTTCGATTCCCGTCACCCGCTCCACAGAAACTCAGCCGGACCCCTGGTGCTTGCCGGTTGCCTTAATCTTCCTCACCCCTCTTCATGTCGCTGCGGTATCGCGGTCGCTAGCGCAGATGTGAGCTGGCAGTATCGAGATGGAGGGGAGACACCATGGATTTCGATCGGATCACTGTCGAGCTCGACAAGCTTGAAGGCAAGCCGACCATCCGAGGGCTGCGCATCACCGTGGAGACGGTGGTACGGCTCGTCGCGGCCGGATGAACCTTCGATGAGATCTTGTCGGACTACCCCGACCTCGAACGTGAGGACATCAAGCAGGGGTTGGAGTACGCAGCGGCCTCCACGAATGTCCACTTCTACCGCCTCCGAGAGCCGGCGTGAACTTCCTGATCGATGAGACCTCTCACCGCGCGTCGCTGAACTGCTGACGAAAGCCGGTCACGATGCGGTGCACGTGCGCGACCTCCAAGCAACGAGTGCGCCGGACTCCACGATCATGGCCCTTGCCATGGCGGACAGCCGGGTCATCGTCTCGGCGGATACGGACTTCGGCGCGCTTTTGGCTCAGGCCCGTACGACCAAGCCCTCGGTCATGCTCGTACGGGAGATCCTTGAGCTTCGACCGCCAGAGCTGGTGAATATCATCCTTAACCACCTTGACGTCCTCGAACCTCACCTGTTGACGGGTGCGATCGTGGCCTTCGCCCCCGCGGGCATCAGGGTGCGAGCGCTTCCGCTCCGTTGAACAGAGAGCACCTGACCGTCGTGTGAGTCGGCGAAGATCTCGGCGACCAGAGCAGTCAGCAGCCTCCGGCGTTGCCTGGTGGCCGAGGCTGGCCGACCGAGCCATTCGTAATAGCCCGAGCGGGACACACCCAACCAGGCGCACATCCGGGCGATCGCGTGATGGGCCTTCTTCGCGTCGATCAGCTCGTACTTGGCGAGCGTCATCGACTGTCGGCCGCGAAGAAGGCGGCCTTAGATTCAAACGATCAACCTCTCGCGCAGTTCGGCGTTCTCCCGCTCCAACTCCCGGATTCTGGCCCGGTCCGGCCCGGAGAGCGGCTGCTGCTCGTCCTGAGCGTGCGTGATCCGATGCCGGTTCACCCAGCTGCCCAGGGTGCTGGCGTTGATCCCGAACTCGCGCGCCACCGACGCGACCGTCCGCTCGCCCTCCAGCACCATGCGGACGGCTTCTTCCTTGAACTCCGGCGAGAACTGCCTACGACGCCTCGTCACGTACCTACCTCTTCCAGACTTCTGTCAGCTTATGTAGCCGACTGTCCGGAATCTGCTGGGCACCTCACCCGGACCTCAATGTCCACTTACGATCAAGTCCATGCAGCCTCTCTCCGCGCGCGCCGGTAAGACCGAGTCCTTTGACGCGCCGCGTGGTCTGAAGCCGCCAGGGCGACGAGGAGCAAGCCGTATCGTTGCAGGCACTGTGATCTTCGCTGCAGGGGTCTTCATCGTGTATGTCCACCGTCCAGAGGGCGGCATGGCTGACCTACTCGTACCGCCGTCCATCGTCGTGTTGGGTGTCATCCTCATCGTCAATGGCCTGCTTGCACGCATTCGCCAGGCACTTGAACTCCAGGACCGCCCTACGCAAAGCAAGAACAAATAAGCCTTCGGCGGGGCCTCGGCTCCGGGATGATCGCCAACCACAGGGATCCGGTTCGTTCGTGGTTGCAGTGGAAGCCTGCTCATCCCGTCCGCCATCGACCTGGGACAAGCCGAGCGGGCCAGGGCCACGAGGCCAAGGTCGTTCCTTCAGCCTGGGTGACACCGGCGGCCTGACGGATCTCGGCGAGCTGAAATCCGCGGACGTACGCTTCGCGGCACTTTGTTGCCCGTTATGTCTTATGCCACCAGGGCCGCTGCCCCGAGCGCGTGCCCGACAGCCGCTTCGTTGAACGCACGGATCGCCGCGGTCTCCGCCGCCTTCACCCAAGCCAGGCCGAGGATCGAGGGAGGCAACCCCGCGACGGGAACGAAGCGGACGTCCGGGCGCCCGTGGTGAGCCGCCGTCGGAGTGCAGAACAACATGCCGCCCCGGTTGAGCGCCACCTGGGTCAGGCCCTCCTGGCTGGTGGCCACCGTACCGGCCAGGGGAATGGGCCGGCCGGAAGGAGTTACGGACGGTGTCACACGCTCGCGCCATGCGCGCGGAGCCGGGCCGTCCAGGCCGATCAGGGACAGGTCGGCCAGCTCTTCCGCGCCGATACTTGCACGGGCGGCCAACGGGTGGCGCGAGGAGAGGCCGAGCTGGTACGAGACCCGGTTCAGCCCTTCGCTCGTAGCCAGATCGGGCTCGTCCACCGGGAGCAGCGTGAACGCGATGTCCACCTGCCCGACCCGCAACTTGCCAAAAGGGTCGGAGAGCGGGATCTCCACCAACTCGACCTCGCACCCCGGGTACTGGCGCTCGAAGGCGCGCACGCTGCCGATGACGACGTCTGTGGGGGTGGCGAAAAAGCCGAGCCTGATCACGCCTGTCACCTCGCGGGCGGCCGCCTTGGCCCGGCTGACCGCGTTCGCGAGGCCGTCGTAGGAGGGGCGTAGATCAGCCAGGAAACGTTCGCCCAGGGGCGTGAGGCGCACGCGCCTGCTGGTCCGGTGGAAGAGCCGGCCGCCGAGCCTGGTCTCCAGCGAGCGCATGAGCTGGCTCACCCGGCCAGGTGACAGGTAGAGGCGCTCGGCCGTACGCGCGAAGTGCAGCTCCTCACTGAGCACGACGAAGCACTCCAGCTCCCTGAATTCCATCCCATCTCCATCTGATCGCTTAGTCCACCTAAACCAAGCCTTCGACTCCCGCCATTGTTCCCACTGGTGACCGGCAGAAAGCTGGCATGCATGACCATGACTGATGTTTCTGCCGACACCCGGGCGCGCTGGCTCGCCGTGTTTTCGGTCGCGGTGGGCACCTTCACCATCGTGACCAGCGAGATGCTGCCCGTTGGCCTGCTGACCTCGATCGCCGCCACCCTCGGCGTCTCCGACGGGACGGCCGGGCTGATGATGTCGGCGCCCGGACTGGTCGCCGCCGTCTCCGCGCCCGTGCTGGCGATCACCACCCGACGGCTCGACCGGCGCGTCACGCTACTGGGGCTGATGGCACTGCTGGCGGTTGCCAATCTCGCGGGCGCGTTCGCGCCGAACTACCCCGTCATGCTGGCCGCCCGGGTGCTGACCGGGGTAAGCATCGGCGGGTTCTGGGCCTTCGCGGCCGGACTCGGCCTGCGACTGGTGCCCGAAGGGTCCGTCGGGCGAGCCACGTCGATCATCTTGGCCGGGGTTTCGGTGGCGTCGGTACTGGGGGTGCCCTTGGCGACGTTCATCTCGTCGTTCGCGGGGTGGCGGACCGCGTTCATCGCCATGGGGGTGCTGGCCCTGGCCCTACTCGCGCTGCTGGCTACCACCCTGCCGCCCCTCCCCGGCGATCCCCGAGCCCGAGCGTCCGAGTCGTTGCCCCACGAGGCCCAGGCTCGCGCGTCGGAGGGGCGGCTCGTGTGGCTCTCCGGCCCGCTCAAGATCGTCCTTGTCCTGACCGTCTTGATCGTGTCCGGCCACTTCGCGGCCTACACGTACGTCCGGCCGTTCCTGGAGCAGGTCTCGCACGCCGGTCCCGCCCTCGTCAGCGCCGCCCTCCTCATGTACGGCGCCGCGGGCGTGGCCGGCAACTTCGCGGCTGGCGCATGGGCGGCCAGGAACCCCAAGCCGGTCCTGGTCACGCTGGCCGTGCTCATGGCACTCTCCACGGCGGCGCTGCCCCTGATCGGCCTGCCCCTGATCGTGCTCGTGGTGTGGGGCCTGGGCTACGGCGGCGTAGGAGTGACCCTGCAGCTCTGGATCATGCGGTCGGGCGGCGGCGAAATGGGCACGGCGCTCTTCGTCGGCGCCTTCAACGTCTCCATCGCGCTCGGCTCATTCGTCGGCGGCCGGGTCGTGGACGGAGTGTCGATATCCGCGGTGATGTGGGTGGGAGCGACGCTCGCCGTGGTCAGCGCGGCCGCCGCTGGCATCTCGGGCAGGGGTAGGACGACCGCTTCATGAAAGGAACGCGCGTGATCGGGGTGCCGCAGCGGGTCGTGCCCGCCGATCAGGTACAGCACGACGATCGCCATGTTGTGGCCGGGTGGGTAGCCAGTCCAGCCGGTGGGCATCCGGCTTCGGAGGGGCGACGTGCGGGCTGACGCAGCGCATGATGATTGCCATTACGCGGCGGGCCTCGAGCACTCAAAGCTAGCGACCTTCGGCGGAGTGACAGCCGCACCCTCGATACGGCGTTCACTGTCGGCGCGGCTCTTACGCAACCACCGCCGGCCCTTCGCGCGGCAGGCCCGGCACCTCTGAGTCCGAGTGAGCATGCCGAGATCTTGGCCCCCGTAGCGTTCGCCAGGCGTGCCCGCTGCGTGCCCGTTCGGACGGCGATCAACGGGGAGTCGTGGGAACTCACGGTCGCTCGGCCGGCATCGGCCCAGGTCAGCACTTTCCCTGTTCAGCTTCTGCGATCTTGGAGGAGTTCCCAAGCTGACAGCGCGGGTTCGATTCCCGTCACCCGGCCGGAGAGCCATCCGCTTTCTGCAGAAGTTTTCAACGGCGTGTCACCTCTGCCTTCGCTTAAAGTCCCCGTTGTATGTCCGCACCGGGAATCAAGATCATTGTTCGGCGCTGGACGGGCGCCGCGGAGGGGAAGAGGGGCCAGGACTTGCCACCGTAAGACAAAGCGTCTTACGGTGGCCGCATGGCCGACACCATCACCATCCGCAGCGACCCGGAGACTGAGCACGCCCTGGATATTCTCACCCATGACGGCAGCTCACGCTCGGCGGCTATCCGCCAAGCCGTGCTGGAAGCCGCCCTTCGTAAGGAGCGCGCTGCCGCTATGCGGCGCGCTGTCCTGCGTATGCCGCTCGGCGAACCGGACGGCATCGACATTGCCGCGGAGATCGCCCACAGCCGCGAGGACGAACGCTGATGATCTATCTCGACTCGGCCGCCGTCGTGAAACTCGCCCACGCCGAAGCCGAGTCGCAGGCATTGCGCGACTGGCTTGACGAACGGGCAGAGACCGGATGGACGAGTTCGGTTTTGCTGGAGATCGAGTCATCACGGGCCCTGGCACGCTACGCCCCAGAAGCCGTCACCCGACTTCACCTGGTCCTCGACTTGATCGACCTGGTGGAACTGGACGCCGGCATTCGCATCCTGGCCCAGACCGTGAAACCGGTGACCGTACGGAGCCTGGACGCTATCCACCTGGCAACTGCTCTCCGCATCCGCTCCCGGCTCACTTCATTCGTGACGTATGACAAACGACTGGCCGATGCCGCCCAGGCAGGCGGACTGACCGTCGACATGCCTGCCTGAGGCGTCTCTTCACCGCCGGGATCTTCTGACAGGGCGCCTGGCCGCGGACACCTGAGACGTCGCGCGAGCAAAGCGGCGCTGACAGCCCGGCTGCTCCGGATCCCACCTCGGACGTGCTCCCTACGACGTATCTCGGGAGCCGCCATCGACCCGGGCCAAGCGGAGCGGAGCCGAGGACGGAGCCGGTGCCAGCCAGAAAGCGCCGGCCTCACGGATGTTCGGTTCAGCCGCGATCGACCTGGCTTGGGTAGCGGCAGGCAAGATCGACGCCAACATCATGCTGAGCAACAATCCGTGGGACACCGCCGCGGGTGTCGTCATCGCTCGTGAGGCCGGGGTCGCCGTGGTCGATATCGATGGCAGCCCGCACAGCATGACCGCCCACGCGACCATCGCCGCAAGCCCGAAGCTCGTAGCGGATCTCGTCGAACTCATCGCCGAGGCACGCAAGGCCGCGAGATACAACAAGCGCACGGCCGAATAGTCCTTGTTGGTATTAAGCGGCGCCGCGCCGCCGTACGCCCCGCCCCAGCGTCCTCGTGCCGCGCTGTGGCCTGGGGACCGGTCGCGGTACGGGCGCCGCGCGGGGCATCGCCGTAGCCGCACCATGCCGTACCGAGCCGCCGCGCTGACCATCGTCACGCCGCCGCCAGTGCCACGCGGTCTTGCTCAGCTCGGCCGGTGGATCATTACAGCCGCTTGAGGCTGAGGGGCGTAGAAACCCTCCACCAGCGCAATCTCATCCGACGAGCAGCACCACAAAAACTTGACCTCTGCGTTCCGCTTGAGCAGATCCACCGTGCAGGCTACGGCCGACACGGTCCGCACCGGAGACGAGCCGACCCACACATCGATGCCCTCGCCATCCCCGCCTTGGGTCCCCGACAAGAAGCCATAATCCAGCGGGTAGATGAAGCTCGACACCTTGGGATGCGGCGTGCCCGCAGGACGATCAATCACAATCTCGGCGTCACCCACGAGGGAGTCAGCCTGCTCCCATAGAGAAAGCCGCGCCCATGCGTCAAAGTCTGGCATGGGCAGACCATAGCCTCCGGCGGGGGCGCTCCGGCTCCGGGATGCTCGCCGCGCGGACCCGGAAACCGCTGAGGTGGAAGCCTGATCATCCCGCCCACCATCGACCTGGGACAAACCGAGGAGACAGGGCCCTGGGCACCAGATCGTTCGTCCGGGGGCGCTCCATCTGGTAGCCGTGGCCCTGGCCCGCTTCCTCCTCGGGCGGGTCGACGGCAGATGGGATGATCAGGCCGGCAGGGAGCGCGCGTTGCGCGAGAAACACCAGGTGACGGGCTGATCACCAGGCCATTAGCGGGCCATTAAGAGCCTGCTGACAAAGGGGTTTGGTCGCTGAGAGGCTCCACGTACCGGCGCGGCGGAGTTGCGCCTTGAGGTTAACGCCGAGGAAACACCACCCTCGTTAGAACTTGTGGCTCGACAGCCGAGTATTCGGACCCGGAAGAGGGAGACTTCATGATTCTGCGTCGAGCGACGCTCACTGGCGCAGCTTCGCTGGCGTGCGCGGCGCTGGTCTTGAGTGCGGCCCCGCGCGCCACCGCCTCGACAGCTGCCGCCCACATCAAGGTCGGGGACGTGCAGAAGGCGATGGAAAGCCTGGTGAAGACGGGACATGTGGTGGGCGCCATCGGGGAGGTGTACGTGGACGGCAAGCGGGTCGGGAAGGGATCGGCCGGGTCCCGCCTGCTCGACGGCAAGGGCGGCGCGATCCCGGCGAGCGCCCGCTACTGGATCGGCTCGCAGACCAAGACCATGACCGCCATCGCGGTCCTGCAACTGGTCAAGGAAGGCAAGCTGAGCCTGGACGGCAAGCTCAGCGAGGTTCTGCCGGAAGTGGTGAAAAAGGACCTGGTGGAGCGGGCCGAGGAGATCACGGTACGCGATCTGATCCAGCTGACCTCGGGCATCCCCGACTACATCGGCCCGGACACCTCCGACCCCACGCGTGACTATCGCCCGATCGACCTGCTGGCGGCCTCCCGCAAGAGGTCCCGGCCCGTGGAGACCGGGACCTTCAACTACTCCAACACCAACTACATCCTGCTCGGCATGATCATCGAGAAACTGTCCCGAAGGTCGCTGGCGGCCGAACTCGACCGCCGGCTCTTCGCCCCGCTCGGCATGCGCGACACCTACCTGCCCACGAAGGCGGGCGAAGGCGTCAAGGGCCCGCACGGGCACGGCTACGCCCCGGACGAAACGGGCACGATGCGCGATGTCGACAAGACGATGAACGCCACCAGCATGCTCGGCGCCGGCGGTGTGATCTCCACCGCGCGCGAGATGAGCGCCTTCCAGCGCGCCTTCCGCCAGGGCAAGCTGTTGCCGGCGTCCCTGAGCAAGGTGATCACCGACCCGCCTCCCGGCCAGCCGGCGCCGCCTGCGGGCGGCCCGTGCTCCGGCGCCCCCGAGTTCGCCGCCGGGGGCGGAGGCAGCGCTCCCGGCTTCACCGCCGCGACGATCACCTCCTCCGACGGCCGCCTGCAGTTCGCCGTGTCGCTGACTTTGGCCATGGACGACGACGAGCGCGGCACCGTGCCGCCGCGCATCACCAACGCCCTCAAATCGCTGTTCTGCCCTGCGAGGTGAGCACTCCAGCCGCACATGGCGAGCGTGAGCGGCGTGATCGCCAAGTGCGGCTGGAGGTTCGCGAACCTGTGCGCGGCGCCCGGCACATGCCGGGCCATGACTCTGTGACGCCGGATGACCAAGTGGCGTCTTCGCGCGAGTCAGCGAACGAAGCGACTCCGAGATCCGTGGTGATCTGCGAAACGATTGGCTCAGCCAGCGAGGACATGGCGGCGCCGGTTGAGTGAAACGCAGCTGACGGCCGCCCCGATGACCGCACTCTTGTACGCCACTCAGCCGCGCGGCCCTCGGGCCGATATCACCGACGGTCCCTCGCCGACGGCACGACGGATCATCACGTGACCCGCCCGCGCACATTGTTGACCCTTGTTCGTCCATTCGAAGGAGTTGTCGTCGTTGAAGTACACGTCCCTTGCCGCCGTAAGCACGGCAGCCCTGATGCTGGCCACTGCCTCGCCCGCAACCGCCCGCGCCACCGCGATCGGCGACGTCCAGCAGGCCATGGAGAACCTGGCCAAGACGCCCGGCGTCGTGGGCGCGATCGGCGGCGCCTACGTAGACGGCAAGGCCGCCGGCCGCGGCAGCGCGGGGTCGCGGCTGCTCAACGGCAGGGGCGGCACGATCCCGGCGGACTCCCGCTTCCGCATCGGCTCGCAATCCAAGACGATGGTGGCCACCGTGCTCCTCCAACTCGTCGAGGCGGGCAGTCTCAGCCTGGACGACAAACTCGCCGACCTACTGCCCGAGGTGGCCGCCGACGGGCTGGTGGAACGAGCCGGTGAGATCACCGTCCAGCAACTGCTCCAGCACACCTCCGGCATCCCCGACTGGTTCCACCAGAGCGGCTCGACCGAACCGGCGTTCGACGTCTTCGACTTCACCACCTACTACCGGCCCATCGACATCGTGAAGATGACGCGGGGCAGGCCGCGCACCGGGGAGCCGGGCGAGATGTATACCTACTCCAACACCAACTACACCCTCATAGGCATGATCATCGAGAAGGCGACCGGGCACACCCTGGCCCGCGAACTCGACCGGCGTCTCTTCCGCCCGCTCGGCATGACCAAGACCTACCAGACAACCCAGCCCCCGGAGGGCATCAAGGGCCCGCACGGGCACGGCTACTACCCCGACTCCACCGGCACCCTGCGCGACGTGCACCGCTTCAACGCCAGCTGGGGCAACGGCGCCGGCGGCGTCGTCTCGACCACGCATGACCTCGGCACCTTCCGGCGGGCCTTCAACCAGGGCAAGCTGCTGCCGCCGTTGCTGCAGGAGGTCCTCACCGGTGGCAGCGCACAGCAGGGCACAGGCATGTGCGGAGGCAAGCTGAAAGGCCAGATGCTCGGCGGCTCGGCGCCCGGCCTCTCCACACTGACCTTCGCCTCGACCGACGGCCGGCAGCAGTTCGCCATCTCCGTCACGCGGAGCACCGCCGACGATAACGCCATCGCCCCCGCGATGATCAAAACCGTCGAAGCCGTCCTCTGCCCGGCGGCGTGAAGTCCTACCCTACGGTTTGCAGCCCTACTCGGCACGTCCGGTCTGGTGGGCGTCGCGCAGCACCGACGCCAACTCGTCGGCCAGGTCTGGGAAGCCGCCCGCAGCGCCCGCATCCCGCTCCTGGTAGCTGAGGTGTTGTCTACGCATCTCGGCGGCCAGGAGCCCGTGGTTGTCTGTTTACACGTTCACGTCCGTGGGCGCCAGCGGTTGTGCTTCACCGGGGTGCCAATGTCGTGGCCGAAAGCCGTCCTATCCGTCGGATCTGACCGATGCAGAGTGGGCGGTGCTGGAAGGCGAGGCGCGGGCGGTGATGGCCGAGCTGGTCGCGACCACGGGCAGGCCGATGGTCCATGACCTGCGGGCGGTGCTGGACGCGATCAACTACGTGATCAGGTACGGGATCGAGTGGCGGGCCCTGCCGGTCGACTTACCCCCACACGAGGCGGTGTACGCCTTCTTCCTACGCTGGTCCCGGCGTGGCCTGCCCGAACGGCTCGCCGGGCGGTTACGCGGCCGTCTGCAGGTCATAGCCGAACGCGACGAGTTGCCGACGGCCGCGTGCATCGACTCCCAGACGGTCAAGGCGGGCCGAGACCGTCGGGGCAGCGGCCTGCGGTTTTGGCGGGGCCAAGAAGCTGAAGGGGCAGAAGCGGCATATCGCGGTGGACACGCTCGGGCTGCTGTTGTGCGTGGTCGTCACCGCCGCGTCGGTTCAAGACCGTGACGGCGCGCACCCGTTGCTGGCCCGGCTGCGGGAGAAGTTCTCCACCATTGCGCTGGTGTGGGCGGACGGCGGTTACGCCGGACGCCTGCTCGCCTGGGCACGCGACGTGCTCCACTTGACCGTCACGATCGTCAAGCGCTCTGATGACCTGCGCGGTTTCGTCGTGTTGCCGCGTAGGTGGGTGGCAGAACGAACATTCGCCTGGCTGACTCGTTGCCGCCGGCTGGTGCGGATCTACGAGCGCAAGCCCGAACACCACGAAGCCATGATCTGGTGGGCCACCGTGCATCAGATGACCCGTCGCCTGACCCGCGAACTGGCAGGCCAACCGCCTCATGGCCGCTGGAGCGAGCCGCCGCCGCTTCCGGAGCTGTCCAGTCCCGACCGGCGCGGCAAGGTTTTGGAACTCCTGGCAGCCCAGCCGTGGCGGGCCTGGAGAGGGGCTGAGCTGGCCGCCGTCCTCGGGATCGAGAACGTCGACAGCTTCCGCGTCCAGCTGTCCCAGTGGTCCCACCAGGGTTACATCAACAAGATCGGACCAGCCCTCTATGGCCCCATGCCCACGAGCACTTAAGACTTCGTCAGCAGGCTCTAAGCTTTGTTTTTAACCTCTGAAACGGGCGTTCGGCCTGCTTAAGGTCGTGACAGGCCGTCTGATGGACGTCACAGGCATCTACGGCGCGTCTTGGCGTGTCTACGCATTTCGCTGCTACCGACCGTTATCGCCGCAGGTCAAAGCTGCATGTGGTCGCTCGGTTCAAGAGCTCGGTCGTCAAAGACGTCGTCCTGCACGGCAAACCGAGGGCCACCGTCTCACCGTGGATCTGACGGATCTCGGAAGGCGGTGGCCCAATGCTCAGGATGGCACGGCGGTCTGATCGACCGCAGGAGTTGACACTTGCACCTGCTCTGCCCGGCGTGGCAGCGCGTGTCTCATCGCGCCCGGCAAATGAAGATCGCTTTCGCGCCTCGATCCGGCGGGCGCTGGCGCTGGGCTGGCTGACCGCGTTCCGCCGACGGCTGTACGAAGCTCTGACCAGCCGGGCCGATGCGCTGTTTGAACTGATTGACGCCATCGTGTGCGCCGATCAGCCGGTAACGTCGCTGGTGCAGCTGTCGCTGGAGCCGGAGTTCCGCCGTGGCCATGGCGCGCTGTACGACGCGCTGGCCGCCGGAAACATCAACGCCGACGCTCTGACTGATCTCCTCGTGGAGTTCCTGCCGGTGGCCGGCCCGCCCCGCCGACCACGGCCGGGCCGCGACGAAATCGCCGTTGAGGAAAGGGCCGATCAAGATAGCGAACTGCTGGCGTTGGCCGACGCGCTTGCGGTGCTGCCGGCCGATCAGGCGCGGGCCACGACCGAGGCGTGCCTGCCACGCGGGATCCGGCCGCGGTTCGCCATCGACGGGACGCCGTATCCACGCCCCGACGCCGAGTGCTCGCCCGACCGCGGGCATGTCTATCACGACGCCTGCCGGTGTGACGGCACCCGCAAGACCATCCCCGGCTGGGAGTATCAGTTCGTCGCCGCGCTCGGCGAGCTGCGCTCGGCGTGGACCGCGCCGGTGGACGTGGCCCGCACCACCCACTCCACCCGCTTGGCGGTCACCACCGACCAGGTCCGCGCCCTGATCGGCCGTCTGGAGGCCACCGGGCAGGCCGGAGGCGGCCTTCCCATCCCCGTCATCGTGCTGGACGCCGGCTACCCGGCCACCGCCCTGA
>NZ_JBEZFW010000048.1:0-13748 GCF_040649695.1 Nonomuraea sp. NPDC048901
CCATGGCCGGAGACCGGTCGGCCACGCCGGGCCGGGGTGTCCTCCTTCGGCGTCAGCGGCACCAACGCCCACCTCATACTCGAACAGGCTCCTCCGCCCGCCCGCACCGCCCCTGAGCAAGACGTGCCGCTGCCGTGGGTACTGTCGGCCACCAGCCCTGAGGCGCTCCGCGCGCAGGCCGCCCGCCTGGACGAGCACCTCACCGAATTCGACCCGGCGGCGACGGGCCGGGCCCTGCTGACCACCCGGGCGAGCTTCGAGCACCGCGCGGTCATCGTGGGCGACCATAGGGAAGGGCTGCGCGCCCTTGCCTCGGGCCGGTCCGCGGCAGGTCTGATCGTCGGCAGGTCGACCGGCGGGAGAACGGCGTTCGTGTTCCCCGGGCAGGGCTCACAGTGGCCGGGTATGGCGCGCGAGCTGCTCCGGACCTCGCCCGAGTTCCGCGACCACGTGCACGCCTGCGCGGCGGCGCTCGCCCCGCACGCCGACTGGTCGCTGATCGACGTGCTCGAAGAACGGCCCGGCGCGGCCTCGCTGGACCGGGTCGAGGTCGTGCAGCCGGTGCTGTTCACGATGATGACCGGGCTGGCGCAGGTGTGGCAGGCTCACGGGATCAGCCCCGACGCGGTTGCCGGGCATAGCCAGGGCGAGATCGCGGCCGCGTACGTGGCGGGCGCGCTCACCCTCCCCGACGCCGTCCGCATCGTGGCGCTGCGCGCCAGGGCCTTGATCGCGCTCACCGGCAAGGGCGGGATGCTCTCGGTGCTGCGGCCCGCCGATGAGGTCGCGGTCTACCTGGGCGGCTACGGCGGTGCCGCCGACATCGCCGCGGTGAACGGCGCGGCCAGCACGGTGGTGTCCGGCACCCCGGAGGCCCTCGACGACCTCGAAGCGCGCCTGACCGCGGACGGCGCACGGGCGCGGCGCATCCCGGTCGACTACGCCTCACACTCCCGGCAGATCGACACCGTCGAGCCCGGCATCCGGTCCGCGCTCGCCGGAATCGTGCCGATGGCCGCGAAGGTCGCCTTCTACTCGACCGTCACCGGTGACCGCATCGACACGTCCCTGCTCACACCCGAGTACTGGTACGACAACCTCCGCCGGCCCGTACGGTTCCACGAGGCCATCCGGGCGCTGCTGCGTGACGGGCACGACCTGTTCGTGGAATCCAGTCCGCATCCCGTCCTCACCGTCGGCATCGAGGACGAGGAAGGCGTGACGGTCACCGGTACGCTCCGGCGGGACCGGGGCGGATGGGCGCAGCTCCAGGAGTCCTTCGGCATCGCCCACAGCCTGGGACGGCAGGTCGCCTGGCCGGTGACCGCCGCCGACCCCGCGTACCAGGTGGAGCTGCCCACCTACGCCTTCCAGCGCCGTCGCTACTGGCTGAACGCACCGGCTGGGCGACAACCGGCGGCCGGGGCGGTTGCTCTGGACCACCCGTTCCTGCACAGTGCCCTGTCGCTCGCCGACACCGGCACGCTCGTGCTCACCGGCAGGATCGCCCCCGGCGAGCATCCGTGGCTCACCGACCACGCCGTGCACGGCACACCTGTCCTGCCCGGGACCGCCTTCGTGGACCTCGCCCTGCAGGCCGCGGCGCAGACCGGGCAGGCGGGGATCGACGAGCTGACCTTGGAGAGGCCGCTGGTACTCCCTCAGGACGGTGGTGTCGATCTGCAGATCATCGTGGGACCTCCGGACCAGGCCGGTTCGCGCCCGATGGCGATCCACGGCCGCGCCCAGGAGGAGGACTGGACCAGGTACGCCGTCGGACTGCTCGGCGCTGAGAGCGCAGGCCCGGCGGAGTTCGCCGGGGTGTGGCCGCCCCCAGGAGCCGAGCCGATCGACATCGAAGACCTCTACCGGCGGCTGGCCGTACGAGGCTACGACTACGGGCCGGAGTTCCGCGGCATGACCGCCGCCTGGCGGCTCGGTGATCGGCTGTTCGCCGAGGCCGGACCCGTCTCTCACGTCAGTGGCTTCGTGCTGCACCCGGCTCTGCTGGACGCCGCCCTGCACGTTGTGGTGGGCAATGGGACAGGCGCCCCTCGGCTGCCGTTCGCGTGGACGGGCGTGGCCGCTCGCCCCGAGGTGGGCACCGGGCTCAGGGTCCTGGTCCGGCCCTGCGAGGGCGACACGGTGTCGATCCAGCTCGCCGACCCTGACGGACAGCCGGTCGCCGCCGTTGGCTCGCTGGCGTTGCGTCCACTGGAGGCAGGACGTCTGCGCTCCGCCGGGCGACGACCGTCCACGCTGTTCCGGCTGGCCTGGCCCACCCTGCCGGTCCCCGCGGATCGCAGGCAGGACGATGTCATCGTCGAGCTTCCCGCGTGGGAGAGCACCGCCGAGGCGGCGCAAGCGGCGGCCGAGCACGCACTCCGGCTGCTGCGCGACTGGGTCACCGCCGAACGCGACGACACCGCGCGCCTGGTCCTGCTCACCCAACGCGCGGTGGCGGCAGCTCCCGGCGAGGACGTCCACGACCTCGCCAACGCCACGGTCTGGGGCCTCGCGCGGACCGCGCAAAGCGAGCACCCGGGCCGGATCGTGCTCCTGGACAGCGACGGTCACCCGAGTTCCACCGAGGTGATTCCGGCGGCGCTCGCCACAGGCGAGGACCAGCTCGCACTGCGCGCGGGTGAGATCCACGTCCCCAGACTCGTCCAGGCCGACCTCTCGTCCGCGACTTCGGGGGACGGTACGGCTCCAGCCCCCCACAAAGAGGCGATGGAGGGGACGGTTCTCATCACCGGCGGCACAGGAACGCTCGCCAGGCTCGCGGCCCGCCGCCTGGTGACCCACCACGGCGCCCGCCGCCTGCTGCTGGTGAGCCGCAACGCGACCAGGGCTCCGCAGGCGGTGGCGGAGCTGGAAGAACTCGGCGCGGAAGTCACCCTCGCCGACTGCGACGTCGCGGATCACGAGGCCCTGGCGAAACTCATCGCCACGATCCCCAGGCTCACCGCCGTCATCCACACCGCGGGCGTGCTGGACGACGCCGTGCTGACCGCCCAAACCCCTCAGCGCCTGGCGAACGTCCTGCGCCCCAAAGCGAACGCCGCCTGGCATCTGCACCAGTTGACCAAAGACCTGGACCTGTCCGCGTTCGTGCTCTACTCCTCGGCCGTCGGTCTCGTCGGCTCCCCGGGCCAGGCGAACTACGCGGCCGCCAACACCTTCCTCGACGCTCTCGCCCAGCGCCGCCGCGCCGCCGGGCTCCCCGCGATCTCCCTGGCCTGGGGACTGTGGGCGGCGGGTAGTGGCATGACCGGCCATCTCACCGATGCCGACCTGCGGCGGCTGGGGGGCGGCGGCCTGCTGCCGCTGGACACCGAGCAGGCGCTGGACCTGTTCGACACCGCGCTCACCAGCTCGGACGCCATGCTGGTGCCCGCCAGGATCGCGGCCGAGGCCGCGGACCCGCCCGCCGTCCTGCGCGGTCTCGTACACGGCCCCGCCCGCCGCGCCGCCGTACCCGCGGACGACGCGCGGCTGGCCGGACTCGACCCGGAGCAGCGCAGAAAACTGCTGCTCGACCTGGTCCGGCAGACCGCCGCCGACATCCTGGGTCACCCTGACGCCGACGCGGTGGCGCCCGGCCGAGGCTTCCAGGCCGCGGGCTTCGACTCCCTGATGGCCGTGCGATTCCGCAACCAGGTCGGCGCCAGGCTCGGACTCCGCCTCCCGGTCACCACGATCTTCGACCATCCCACGCCCGCCGAACTGGCGGCACACCTTGAAGAGCTGGTCGCACCACCCCCCGCCGATCCTGTCGAGGCACTGCTGGCCGAACTCGACCGGATCGAGGCCGCGCTGCGGGCCGTTCCCACCCCTAGCGCAGTGATCACAGCTCGGCTCCGGGACCTCGCGCGGGCAAGCGGGCCTGCCACCGCGGAGCCCGCCACCGATCTGGCCGACGTCACAGACGACGAGCTTTTCGACGTGCTCGACCACGAGCTGACGATCCCGAGCACCGACGGAGAGCTCGCATGACCTCCAACGAGGACAAGCTCCGCGACTATCTTCGGCGCACCACCGCCGAACTGCGGCAGACCCGGCGTCAGATGGAAGAGTCCGAAGCCGCCAGGACCGAACCCATCGCGATCATCGGTATCGGCTGCCGCTACCCGGGCGAGGCCCGCTCACCCGAGGACCTGTGGCGGCTGGTGGCGGAGGAACGCGACGTCGTCGGGCCGCTCCCAGCCGACCGCGGCTGGCCGGACCTCTACCACCCCGACCCCGACCACCCCGGCACCTCCTACGCCCGCAGCGGCGGATTCCTGCACGACGCCGCCGATTTCGACGCCGAATTCTTCGACCTGCCGCCCCGCGAGGCCGCCGCCGTGGACCCCCAGCAACGGCTGCTGCTGGAGGTGGCCTGGGAAGCCTTCGAGCGGGCCCGGATCCTGCCCGAGTCGCTGCACGGCAGCAGGACTGGGGTGTTCACCGGAATCATGTACGGCGACTACGGCACGCGGTTCCAGCGGGCGCCGGAAGACCTGGAGGGGTACCTGGTCGTCGGCAGCGCGGGCAGCGTCGCCTCGGGACGGCTGGCCTACACCTTCGGGCTGGAGGGCCCGGCGATCACGGTGGACACCGCCTGCTCATCCTCGCTGGTCGCGGTGGACCTGGCGGTCCGAGCGCTGCGGGCGGGGGAGTGCTCGCTCGCACTCGCCGGGGGAGTCACCGTCCTGGCCACTCCGGCTATCCTCATCGAGTTCTCCCGTCAGCGCGGCCTGGCCCCGGACGGGCGCTGCAAGTCCTTCGCCGACTCCGCCGACGGCACCGGCTGGGGCGAGGGCGCGGGCCTGCTGCTGCTGGAGCGGTTGTCGGACGCGGTACGCAACGGCCATCCCGTCCAGGCCGTGATCCGTTCCACCGCTGTCAACCAGGACGGCAGGAGCAGCCAGCTCACCGCACCTAACGGGCCCTCACAGCAGCGGGTGATCCGGCAGGCGCTGGCCTCCGCCGGGCTGAACCCAGCCGAGGTGGACGTGGTGGAGGCCCACGGCACCGGCACCACGCTGGGCGACCCGATCGAGGCCCAGGCGCTGATCGCGGCCTACGGTCACGATCGGCCCGCCGACCGGCCACTGTGGCTGGGATCGGTCAAGTCGAACATCAGCCACACCCAGGCGGCTGCGGGCGTCGCGGGAATCATCAAGATGGTCGAGGCGATACGGCACGGCGTGCTGCCCAGAACTCTGCACGTGGACCAGCCGTCGTCCCACGTGGAATGGTCGGGCGTACGGCTGCTGACCGAAGCCCGGCCATGGCCGGAGACCGGGCGCCCGCGGCGGGCCGGAGTCTCCTCCTTCGGCATCAGCGGCACCAACGCCCACGTCATCCTCGAACAGCCGCCGCCCGACCTGGAACAGGAGCGACGCGAGACCCCGTCCGGGCCTGCGCCGTGGGTGCTGTCCGCACGCACGCCCGAGGCGCTCCGCGCGCAGGCGGCCCGCTTGGCCGCATTCGTCCGTGCCCGCGATGCCCTTGACCCGGTGGAGGTGGCCCGCTCCCTGGCGACCACCCGTACGGCCTTCCCCCACCGCGCCGTGATCGTCGCCGACGACCCTTCCGGCTACCTGGACAGGCTCGACGCGCTGGCCCGCGGCCAAGCGCCACCGGACGTGGTTCAAGGATGCGCCACCGGTGCCGGCCTGGCGTTCCTGTTCACCGGTCAGGGCAGCCAGCGCGCCGGGATGGGCCGTGAACTGTATGCCGCCTACCCCGTCTTTGCCCAGCACTTCGATGCGGTCGCCGATGCGCTCGACGCCGAACTGGCCGGCCACGCCCGGCGCCGCGTCCGAGACGTCGTCTTCGACACCGGCGACGGCACCGACCTGGACAAGACCCTCTACACCCAGACCGGCCTGTTCGCGCTGGAAGTGGCCCTGTTCCGGCTCTTGGAGTCGTGGGGGGTACGGCCCGACCGGCTCGCCGGGCACTCCATCGGCGAGCTGTCCGCCGCCCACGTGGCCGGAATCCTCACCCTGCCCGACGCCGCCAGGCTCGTCGCGGCCCGCGCCCGGCTGATGCAGGCGCTGCCACCGGGCGGCGCCATGGTCGCCCTCCAGGCCGGTGAGCCGGAGGTGCGCGCCAGGCTCAGGGACGGCGTGTCGATCGCCGCGGTGAACGGGAGCGCCGCGACCGTCATCTCCGGCGAGGATGACGCTGCGCTGGCGGTGGCCGCCGCGTTCGAGGACCGCAAGACCAAGCGGCTGCGCACCAGCCACGCCTTCCACTCCCACCGGATGGACGGCATGCTCGCGGAGTTCGAACGCATCGCAGCCGGACTCGACCAGCGGCCTCCCGCCATCCCGGTGATGTCCACCCTGACCGGCGAGCCGCTGACCGAGGTGACGGCCGCGTACTGGGCCAGGCATGCCCGCGACACCGTCCGTTTTCTGGACGTGGCCCGAAGGCTCGACGCCGGCACCTGCCTCGAGCTGGGCCCTGACGGTGTGCTCAGCGCCATGGTCGAGGAGACGCTGCCGCCCGGCGCGGTGGCCACGCCGGTGCTGCGCCGATCCCAGCCCGAGCCTCGGACGCTGCTCACCGCCGTTGCCCACGCCTATGTATCGGGCGTCGCGGTGGACTGGGCCGCCCTGCTGGGCGGGCCCGGACAGGCCGAGCTGCCGACCTACGCCTTCCAGCGCCACCGTTACTGGGCGCAAGCACCCGCCACGGCCTCCCGGGCAGCGGACGGCCTGCGCCACCGGATCGCCTGGCATCGGCTGCCCGCCCTGGAGGACGCCAGGCCGGCCTCCGGCCGCTGGGCCATGCTGGTGCCCGCACGAGGGACCGCTGACGGCTGGGCTGCGGCGCTGACCCAGGCGCTGACCGACGCCGGAGCCGAGGTGTCGCGGATCGTCGTCGGACCCGGGGACGCCCACCGCGACCACCTGGCGAAGGCACTCGACCAGCCCGTCGCCGGGGTGCTCTCGCTGCTCCCGATGGACACAGGCCCCACCCCCGGGCACCCGGACCTTCCCTGGGGCCTCGCCGCGAGCACCGCCCTCATCCAGGCCATGGACGCCGCGAACCTCGGTGCGCCGCTCTGGTCCCTGACGCGGGGGGCGGTCGCCGCGGTCCCCGGCGATCCGGCCGACGATCCGGCGGGCGCACTGGTCTGGGGGCTGGGCAGCGTGCTCGCCATAGAGATCCCAAGGCTGGTCGGCGGGCTGATCGACCTGCCGGAGAACGCCCGGCACGACGATGCCGTCCTGGCGGTGCGGGCCCTGCTCGGAGCGCACCGCGAGACGGAACTGGCCGTGCGATCCGCGGCGGTGCTCACCCGCCGCCTGGTCCGCGCGGCCCCGGGCAGCGGCTCCTGGCAGCCGCGAGGCACCGTACTGATCACCGGTGGCACCGGGGCGCTCGCCCGGCACAGCGCCCGCTGGCTCGCCCGCGCGGGCGTCACCCGCCTCCTTCTGGCGAGCAGACGCGGAGCGCAGGCCCGCGGCGCGGCCGAGCTGGCCGCCGAGTTGACCGCGCTCGGTGCCGAGCCCGTCTTCGTGGCCGCCGACGTGACCGATCGGGACCGGCTGGCGGAGCTGCTGGCCGAGCATCCGGTCACTGCGGTCGTGCACGCCGCCGCCGTCCTCGATGACGCCGTGCTGGGCGCGCTGTCTCCTGAGCAACTGCAGCGGGTCCACCGGGTCAAGGCCGTAGGAGCGCGGAACCTCGATCAGCTCACCCGCGAGCTCGATCTGGACGCCTTCGTGCTCTTCTCCTCCGTCGCGGGGGTCTGCGGCATTCCTGGGCAGGGCAACTACGCACCGGGCAACGCGTTCCTGGACGCGCTGGCCGCACGCCGCCGCGCCGCGGGCCTGCCCGCCACCTCGATCGGATGGGGGCACTGGGCAGGAGACGGCATCGCGGGCGGAGAGGGCGAACGGCGCGTGGCCCAGCACGGATTCCGCCCCATGGATCCCGAACTCGCGGTCACCGCTCTGGCCGACGTGCCCGACGAGACCCATGTGATCGTCTGCGACGCGGACTGGGCGCGAGCGGCGGAGGGCCGGGCCGCACCGCTGCTCGCCGACCTCGCCGGCGGCACGCGGGAACCGGAACCGACGACCGCCCCGGCACTGCTCGCCCGGCTCGGCGCGGCGAACGGGCAGCGGCGCCGGGGCATCCTGCTCGAACTGGTCCGATCCCTGGTCGCCGCCGTACAGGGGCGGCCGTCGCAGGACGAGGTGGACCTTGCCCGCAGCTTCCGCGACCAAGGGTTCGACTCCCTCACCGCGGTCCGGCTGCGCAACCGCCTGATCACTGAAACCGGGCTGGCCCTCCCGGCCACAGTGGTCTTCGACCACCCCACGCCACGCGCGCTGGCCGAGTTCCTGTACGCGGAGCTGACCCCGCGGGCCCCCAGCGGCCAGGACGCGTTGGCCGAGATCGAACGGCTGGAGACGCTGCTGGCCGCCGTCCCACCGGACGACCCGCACCGCGCCGAGGCCGGGCGCCGCCTGCGCACGCTGGTGCGCCGGTGGGTGGACGAGCCCGGACCCGAGCTGGACGACCGGCTGTCGCACGCCACCGACGACGAACTCATCGACTTCATCGGCAAGGAGCTGGGGATCTCATGACCGACGACCGGATCCGGCACCTGCTCAAGCGGGTCACCGCCGAACTACACGAAACCCGTGAACGTCTCCGCGAGTCACAGGGTCAGGCCGCGGAGCCGATCGCGATCGTCGCGATGGCCTGCCACTTCCCCGGCGGTGTGGACACGCCTGAGGACCTGTGGCGGCTGGTGGCGGAAGGCCGTGACGCGATCACTGAGTTTCCGGACGACCGCGGCTGGGACGTGGCCGGGCTCTACGATCCCGACCCCGAAAGGGAAGGCACCACCTACACCCGTCACGGCGGCTTCCTTGCCCACCCCGCCGACTTCGACGCCGACTTCTTCGGAGTCTCACCACGCGAGGCTCTGGCCACCGATCCCCAGCACCGGCTGCTCCTGGAGACCGCCTGGGAGACCTTCGAACGGGCCGGCATCGACCCGCACACCCTGCGCGGCAGCCGTACCGGCGTGTTCGTCGGCACCAACGGCAACGACTACGCGAGCCCGGGGACGGTCGCGCCCGGCGAGGTGGAAGGCTATCTGGCGGTCGGCAACGCGGCCAGCGTCGCCTCCGGCCGGATCTCCTACACCTTTGGTTTCGAAGGTCCCGCGATCAGCATCGACACGGCCTGTTCCTCCTCTTCGGTGGCGTTGCACCTGGCCGTGCGGTCGCTGCGCTCCGGCGAGTGCGACCTGGCCCTGGCCGGGGGCGTGACCGTGATGACCACGGCGTCGGTGTTCGTGGAGTTCTCCCGCCAGCGCGGCCTGGCGCCCGACGGGCGGTGCAAGCCCTTCGCCGCCGCCGCCGACGGCACCGGCTGGTCGGAGGGCGTCGCGCTGCTGCTGGTGGAACGGCTGTCAGAGGCGCGGCGGCGCGGGCATCAGGTGCTCGCGGTGGTCCGTGGCAGCGCGGTCAACCAGGACGGCGCCTCCAATGGGCTGACCGCGCCGAGCGGCCCAGCGCAGCAGCAGGTGATCCGCGCGGCTTTGGCCGACGCTGGGGTGCCTGCCGCTCAGGTGGACCTCGTGGAGGCGCACGGCACCGGCACCAGGCTCGGCGACCCGATCGAGGCGCAGGCGCTGCTGGCCACCTACGGCGCGAGCCGCTCCGCCGACCGGCCGTTGTGGCTGGGCTCGGTCAAGTCCAACCTCGGGCACACCCAAGCCGCCGCGGGCGCCGCCGGGATCATCAAGACCGTGCTGGCCCTGCGTCATGGCCTGCTGCCGAAGACGCTGCACGTCGACGCCCCCTCACCGCACGTGGACTGGTCGCCGGGCACGGTACGTCTGCTCGCCGACGCACAGCCCTGGCCACAGACGGAAGGGCCGCGCCGAGCCGGCGTGTCCGCCTTCGGGGTGAGCGGAACCAACAGTCACATCGTGCTGGAACAGGCGCACTCGGAGCCCGGACCCGAAGCCCCTGAGATCTCCGAGGCGCTGCCGTTCCCGGTGTCCGCGCGCACACCGGAGGCACTGGCCGCGCAGGCCGCCCGGCTTGCGGCGTTCGTCCGCGAAGGCGGGACAGGCGTCGCCGCCGTCGCTCACGCCCTCGCCACGACCCGGGCCGGGCTGGAGGAGCGCGCCGTCATCGTCGCCGCTGACCGGGACGGCCTACTGGCCGGGCTGGACACGCTCACCCGGGGCGAGAGCGCCGAGCCGGTGGTGATCCGCGGTAGGGCGGTGGACGAGCGCCGCATCGTCTTCGTCTTCCCCGGACAGGGCTCCCAGTGGGCGGGCATGGCCCGCGAACTGCTCGACTCCTCGCCCTCTTTCTCCCGCTCGATCGAAGCGTGTGCGGCGGCGCTGGCGCCGCACGTGGACTGGTCGCTCACCGACGTGCTGCGCGGCGGCGAACTTACGCGGGTGGACGTGGTGCAGCCCGCCCTGTGGGCGGTCATGGTCTCGCTCGCCGAACTGTGGCGTTCGTACGGCGTGTACCCGGATGCGGTGATCGGCCACAGCCAGGGGGAGATCGCGGCGGCCTGTGTGGCAGGCGCGCTGTCCCTCGAGGACGCGGCCGCGGTGGTGGCGCTGCGCAGCCGGGCGATCGTCGCACTTTCGGGGCGCGGCACGATGGCGTCGATCTCCCTGCCCCTGGCGGCGGTGGAGGAGCGGATCGCCCGCTGCCCGGGAGACGTATCGGTGGCGGCCGTCAACGGCCCGTCCACGGTGGTGGTCGCGGGAGCGTCAGAGGCGGTCGCGGCGCTGGTCGAGGAGTGCGAGGCCGAGGGGATATGGGCCCGCCGCGTTCCGGTGGACTACGCCTCGCACTCCGCGCACGTGGAGACGGTCGAGCAGGAGATCAAGGACGCGCTACAGGGAATCCGCCCGCGCGCGTCTGACATCCCGCTGCTGTCCACGGTCACCGGGGACTGGCTCGACACCGCCACCATGGACGCGGGCTACTGGTACGCCAACCTGCGGCACACGGTGCGGTTCGAGCCTGCCGTACGTGAGCTGCTGGGCTCAGGACACGACGTGCTCGTCGAGGTCAGCCCGCACCCGGTGCTGACCTCGGCGCTCCAGGAGATCGCCGACGACGGGGCCGTTGTGCTCGCCACCCTGCGCCGGGACGAGGGCGGCCCAGAACGGTTCCTGGCCTCGCTGGCCGAAGCCCACGTCAAGGGCGTGACCGTGGATTGGACGCCGGCCTTCGGCGCGTGGCCCGCCCCGCCGGCTGAGCTGCCCACCTACGCCTTCCAACGACGCCGCTTCTGGCTGGGCGCCGCCCCGGTGAGCCGAGGTTCGATGGGGCATCCGCTGCTGGAGACGGTGGTGCATCCGGCGAACGAGGACGTGGTGTTGCTCACCGGGAGGATCCCGGCGCGCATCTGCTCCTGGCTGGCCGACCACCGCGTCCGGAACCGTTTGGTGGTGCCCGGCACCATGTTCGTGGACCTGGCGATTCGCGCCGGCGACGAGGTGGGCCTGCCCACCCTCGACGAACTGGTCATCGAGACACCGCTGGCCCTGCCTGCCGAGGGCGAGGTCCAGCTACAGGTGAGGGTGGACGCGCCGGATGAGGCCGGCCGCCGCCCCTTCGCCGTTCACGCGCGGGCCGTCGAGAGCGGTCCCTGGACCCGGCATGCGCACGGCCTGCTCACCTCCGGCTCCGCCGTCCCCGCATCCTCGCCGTGGACGCCGGGGGGCATCGCCGAGCCGATCGACGATCTCTACGCGGAGCTGGCCGAGAGCGGGATCGGCTACGGACCGGCCTTCCAAGGGCTGCGGGCCGTCCGGCGGCAGGGCGGCGAGGCGTACGCCGAGGTGACGCTCCCGGACGAACTCGGCGAGGAGCCCTTCGGACTCCATCCCGCACTGCTGGACGCCGCCTTCCACGCTGCCCGGCTCCCCGGCCGGTTGCCCTTCGCCTGGAGTGGCGTACGGCTGCACGCCTCCGGCGCCACGGAACTGCGGGTGCGGCTGTCCACCGGAGTCGACGGTTCGCTGTCCCTGCACGCCACCGACCCGACCGGCGCGCCCGTCATCACCGTCGACTCCTTGGTAGCCCGGCCCATCCAGGAGGGGCGGCTCGCTCCGGTCGGCCATCACGATCTCTACCGCCTTGACTGGACGCCCCTGGACCTCCAGCCGGAGGCCGCGCCCTCACCGGTCCGGATCATCGACGTGCCGACAGGGGAGAACGCCACGGCGCGAGTGCTCGGCGAACTGCGCTCGGCGCTGGCCGCACCGGAAGGCGAACGCCTGGCGGTGGTGACCCACCGCGCGGTGGCCGCCATCGGCGGCGAGTCGCCGGATGTGGAGACCGCGCCCGTCTGGGGACTGCTGCGGGCCGCCCAGACCGAACACCCCGGCCGTTTCCTGATCATTGACGTGGACGCCGAGTCGGCCTCGGCGCTTCCCACCGCCATCGCGGCAGGCGAGCCCCAGCTGGCGCTACGCGGCGGAGCCGCCCTGGCACCCAGGCTCGCCAGGGCGTCGGCCACCGCCGAGCGCGTATGGTCGTTCGCCCCGCACGGCACCGTCCTCATCACCGGCGGGCTCGGGCTGCTCGGCGGTCTCATCGCCCGCCACCTGGTGACCCGTCACGGCGTCCACAGGCTCGTGCTGCTCGGCCGCCGCGGCGCCACCACCCCAGGCGCCGCCGACCTGGTGGCCGAGCTGACGGGACTGGGCGCGCAAGCGCGCGTCGCCTCCTGCGACGCGGCAGACCGGGACGCGCTGGCCCAGGTCATCGCCGACATCCCCGCCGACCACCCGCTCACCGCGGTGGTGCACGCGGCCGGGCTGCTCGACGACGGGGTGATCACTTCCCTGACGGGAGAACGGCTCGACGCGGTGATGCGTGCCAAGGCGGAGGCGGCCTGGAACCTTCATGTGCTCACCAAGGACATAGAGCTGAGCGCGTTCATCCTGTTCTCTTCGGCCGCCGGCGTGCTCGGCACCCCTGGCCAGGGCAATTACGCGGCGGCGAACGCCTATCTGGACGCACTCGCCGCCCACCGCCACGCTGCGGGGCTGCCCGCCGTGAGCCTCGCCTGGGGCTTGTGGGCCGAGGCCAGCGCGATGACCGGGCACCTTGAGGCGTCCGACCAGAGCAGGCTCGCCCGCCAGGGCATCCGGCCGTTGACCGTCGAGCAGGGGCTCGCGCTGTTCGAGGCGGCGGGCCAGGCGAGCGACCCGCTGCTCGTGCCCGTACGGCTGACGGCTCCCGACCCGGTGCCGCCGCTGCTGCGCGGACTGTTCCAGGCCCGCCGCCCGACGGCGCGCGCCGCGTCAGGCTCGTTCGCCCAGCGGCTGCGGGACCTGCCCGACGGGCAGCGTGACCAGGCTCTGCTGACGCTGGTGGGCGAGCTCGCCGCCGCGGTGCTCGGCCGCGACGGCCTCACCGACGGCGACCGTACGTTCCGCGAGCTCGGCTTCGACTCTCTCACTGCCGTGGACCTGCGCAACCGGCTCGCCGCCGCCACCGGGCTCCGGCTTCCTGTCACCCTGGTGTTCGACTACCCGACACCCGCCGCGCTGGCGCATCGGCTTGGCGCCGAACTCCTCGGCGAGGCGAGCGGCCCGGCAGCCGTCGCCGTGCGGGCCGCCGCCGACGACGACCCCATTGTGATCGTGGGGATGGCTTGCCGGCTGCCGGGGGGTGTGGCCTCGCCGGAGGATTTGTGGGAGCTGGTCGTCTCGGGTGGGGATGCGATCGGGGCTT
>NZ_JBEZFW010000049.1:0-11811 GCF_040649695.1 Nonomuraea sp. NPDC048901
CCAAGACGCGCCGTAGATGCCTGTGACGTCCATCAGACGGCCTGTCACGACCTTAAGCAGGCCGAACGCCCGTTTCAGAGGTTAAAAACAAAGCTAAGAGCCTGCTGACAAAGGAATTTGGTGCCGGGGCTCGAGCCAGGAGACGGTCGGGTTTGGTCATGTTCGGGCCGTTGACCTGAGAATGGGAGCGGGCTCCCGGTAGCTGAGGTGTTGTCTAAGATCGCGTCCATGACGAGGACCACGCCGGGCGCCCGCTCGATGTTGAGGTGTTGTTCCCGGAACTGGCCGCTTACCGCGGTACGACTACCCGGCTGCACCCTCGTCCGGGCAGCCCGGACGTGTCGTCCAGTTCCGTGGGCGGCCCCCTTCTTTGGCCGGCGGACGAGCCATGGCCGGTGTGTACGAAGCCACACAAGCGCGGGACCGGGCGGCGCCCCGCGGACATCCATCGGGAGCGACAAGTCCTCGCGGCTGCCTGGGCCCGCGACCCGGATGCGGGTCCCACGACGGAGGAACGGGCACTCCTGGAGGAGTTGGCGCGGAAGCATCGCGTCGAGGGGGTGGCCGATACCGATCCGCTGCCGATGATCGGTATCGCCCAGCTGTACCGGCGGGACGTTACCGACCTGCTGACGGGACCGGACGGGTGCGACCTGCTCCAGGTGTTCTGGTGCCCGTTCGACGGGCACGGACCGACCGGCTGCGTCATGTCGCTGGACCTCCGTTGGCGCCGATCCTCCGAGGTGGCCGAGGTCCTGGCCGCGCCGCCCCGACCAGCGGTCGTGGGATTTGACGGATATGTTCCGGAGCCCTGCGTGCTGCACCCGGAACAAGTGGCCACCTACCCGTTCGCCGGTCTGCTGCCCAAGGACCTGCACGCCCGGATTGACGCCTGGGAGGAAGCCCTCGAGGAGGAGGCCGAAGAGACAGGGGACGACGACGCACCCGAGGCGCCCACCTACCAGCAGGAGCTGTCCATTCCGCCCGGCTGGCGCGTCGGAGGGTTCGCGTCGTGGCACCTGACCGACCCCGTCTCCCATGCACTGCCGGGCCTGCACGGCACCGATGGACCTACTGTTGACTATCGACAGCAGCGAGTGGGACGGCGGCAGCGGCAGCTGGAAGCCGATCGAGGAACAGGATCTGCCCGCGCACCGGTTCGCCACGCCGACCGAGGTCACCGTGGGGCGCTGGGGTCAGCTGAACGTCTTCGCCTGCCCTGTTCCCTCACATCCGCACTCCTGGAGCATCCAGTAGGCCGTCAGGCCTGTGATCCCTCGCGTGTGCCCGATGCAGGGTGGCTGCGGGAATGGGCTTAGCGTACGTTTCCGTTCCGCCACACCCTGACCCCCGAGATGTGGCCAAGATGATCAGATGAGATCGGGTTCGCTGGAGGTAATGATGCCGCGGGTGGACACCTGACTCACCTGCCGTGACCAGGTCGCGGGGATACCGTCCGATCTGAGGCGAACCGGCTCGGGCGGCCGCGGCCGGCGGAGTGCGGCTCCGGGGGGTCCTGCCGACTACTGCATGATGGTAACTGTCAGGTGACACGCCATCTGGCCGCGTGCCAGCCAAAGTGGCCAGATAGTTGGCCAGCGTCAGGTGAAGTGGCCAAATGTGACTGAGCACGCTAGCTGGCCACTCTCGGCATCCCAGTTGGCCGCAGAAGTCAGGCGTCGAAGCGACGGCGTGCGGCCTCTATGTGACCGAAGTACCGGTGGGTCCAGCCGCACATTCCATCGACCGTCGCTCGCAGAGCCTGGCCCGGCTCAGTGAGGGTATATTCGACCCGCGGCGGGACGGTGGGGTACACGGTGCGCTCGACCAGGCCGTTGCGCTCCAGCATGCGCAGGTTCTGGGTGAGCATCTTGTGGCTGATGCCCTCGACCTCGCTCCGCAGCTCACTGAAGCGCAGGGTGCGATCACCGAGGCCCTCGACGATCAGGAACGCCCACTTGTTGGCCACGTCCGAGAAGATCTCCCGCGCCAAGGAGCCCGCACGCGCCAGGTCTGCGTCCTCGGGCGAGCCTGTGAACTGCTTGGTCACCATAAGGTTCTCCAGTCACGGAAAAGTGCGTTCTTCCACGTCAGCAGCCAGTCTCTTATAGTTCTTGAGTAACCACAAGAGAGCAAGAGTGTCGTGGTCGGCGCGGACGCGAGCCCACAGGCGCTCAGAACGAGGAGACAGGCACCATGGCCATCACCTTTGTCAACCCCAGCGGATTGCCCAAGATCGATGTCTACCGGCAGGTGTCGATCGCATCCGGGTCAAAGCTGATCTTCATCGCCGGACAGGTCGCCTGGGACGCCGAGGGTGTCACGGTCGGCGAAGGCGATCTCGCCGCACAGGTCGAGCAGAGTTACCTCAACATCGGCAAGGCCCTGGCCGAGGTCGGCGGCTCCTTCGACGACGTGGCGAAACTGACCTTCTACGTCGTCGACTGGACCCCCGACAAGATGCCCCCGCTCCTGGAAGGCATCTCCCGGGCAGCCGCGAAGCTGGGGGTCACCCCGGCCCCGCCGACCACGCTGATAGGCGTTGCGGCACTGGACGTCCCCGACCACCTGGTCGAGATCGAAGCCACCGCGATCCTCGACTGAACAGATGGCCTTCGCTCACTGAGCACCGAAGTGGCCATGATGTGATTTGTGAGCGCTACGTCACGGAATATGATCAGCGAGTTCAGGGTCGCCTACGTCGTTGCCGATGGCGTGGAGCAGCTCGTGGGGTTGGAGCGGCTGGCGAGCGTGGCGCTGGAGGAGGCGCTGCCCGTCCGTTCGTTCCCGTCCTATCACCGGGCAGCGGAACTATCCCGGCTGGTACTGGTCGGCCACGATGGAGCGCCGGGTGGGGTTCGAGTCGTGGGTCGAACGTGACCACCTGGTAGCGCTCGATCGTTGACACCCGAAGCCGTCGCGCTCACCGAACTCCTCACCGACCTGGGCTGGCGCCGCCACGTCGCCATGGTGGACGAGCGAGCGCTTCGCAGCTTCTATGAGCGCGTCGCTCAGCAGATGAACGAGCTCGCTTCAGCGAGTAAGGGGCCCGCCCCGCCCTCTCTCTGGGGACAACAAGACGGGCTCACCCGGTGGGTCGAGCAACTGCGACGCAAGCACCGCATCCGCCGACGACGCCACCTGGCCGAACAGCGTCACACATGGCAACCGCTACCACTGCCGGAAAATGGCCACTTCAAATGACACAGCCACCTCGCCGTCCGTGACAGATGAACTGACCAGCACGAGGTCACGCCGTGATCAATGGCCAGATTGGATGTCACCTGACAGTGACCGGTGGGTGCTCGTGAGAGGTGTGAACGATCTCGATCATGTACGATCCGGCCCTGACCAAGGGAGTCAGAGTGACGGAGGATGCGCTCCAACGGCTGCGCGTGGAGGCGTCACGGGACGACTACGCCTCGATGGCCCGCCTGGCGCGGGCGCTGTACGAGCAGGGCACCGACTCCCCTAAAGTGATCGACTTCGTCAATCCTTTGGGGGTTATGCGGCGGGGTTCGGTACGGCAGGCTGGTGGTCGCAGCCAGCGGGCTGCTGGAGGTTCGGCTTCTTCTGGGCCCCCAGCGTCATCCCCGGTGCGGTACGCTCTCGCGGTCCACGGCCGGCGACGGCGTCCGCGAGGGTCGCAGCCAGGTCTCCGTTGTCTGTACTGTGCCGAAATGACAAGAAGCGAGCGACTCGCGGACCAGCTGGACCGGCACTGGCACAAGAATCTGCGGCCGCGGCTGGACGGTCTTGCCGATGAGGAGTACTTCTGGGAGCCGGTGCGCGGCTGCTGGAGCATCCGCCCACGTGACACGTCGGCCACACCGATGTCGGCAGGTTCAGGGGAATGGATGATGGACTCCGCGTCCCCTGCCCCGGTGCCGGCTCCGGTGACCACGATTGCCTGGCGGCTTGCGCACATCATCGTCTCCTGCCTCGGCTATCGGGTCGGATGGCACTTCGGCGGCCAGGACGTCGACTCCCAGACATTCGCCTACGCGGGGACCGCTGACGAGGCGCTAAAGCAGCTCGATGAGATGTATGGGAGATGGAACGCGGGGGTCCGCGAGCTCTCAGACGCCGACCTGGAGAATCCGCCCGCGGTGGGTCCCGAGCAGTTTCCCATGGAGGGCATCGTCCTGCACGTCAACAGGGAGCTGATCCATCACGGCGCCGAGATTTCCCTGCTGCGCGACCTCTACCGCTGGCAGGACGGAGCCGTACCGCGCTGAATATGACTTTACGGTAACCGGCGATCGAGCTTCGGAACCCGCAAAACCAACCCTGCCAGACGATCTACACCTCAGACTGCCGCCCACCACCAGCACGAGCACCCCGAACGACCCTCACGCCACCATCCTGATCAGCTACTTCAAGATGGCGCAGCTTCTCTGTTCGTGTCGCTCGATCCGGGCCAGCAGGTCCTCGATGCCACCCGGAAGAATCCCTCGACTTCGTCTGCGATCTTTATGCGACCAACGCCGACCGTTGAAGCCAGTCGGAGTCTTGTACTGGTGGAGTCGCCTATTCGACTATCGCGAGTTCTCGATGCCGAGGGCCGTGGTAGTGACTTTCCGTGATGTCGGCGGCAACAAGCCGGGCTCTCGGACAGCAGGTGCGCGCGGAAGGGTGAAGTGGGCCTGACTATGTCGGTAGAGCCTGCCAAGATCGCGACATGACAATCGAGGCGCTGACGCCGTTCCGCTGGCTGCAACCGCCGTACGGCGATCGGGGCAACCGACTCGGCGAGATCTACTGCGTGACCTTGCTGCACGGGCTCGACCCGGCCGAGGTGCTGCGCCGGTTCGGCGCCCGCACGAGCACGGAGATGAGCTTCGCCGAGCTGGGGCTGGCGGTCTCCGACTTCACGGTGGCGACCGACGGCGGTGGCTATGTCGGAGTGGTCGCCACCGGCGACGGGTGCGCGGCGGTGGAGCCGTGCGGCTGGTCGGGGACGGACAGCCCGATGCTGGCGCGGCTGTCGGCCGGCACCGACGTGGTGTCCGTCTTACGACATGACTACGCCTGCGACTACTTCCACTACGCCGCTGACGGCATCATGATCACCGCTTTCGACCCGACCTCTCCCGAGCATCGCTCCGGTGCCGACACCGACCGGCTCGCCGGCCTCATGCGCGAGTTCGGCCTGCCTTTGGAGGAGGGCTCGGACGAGGACTGGGACCAGCGCTACGACGACCTGTCCCGGCACGGCCTCGCGCGGATGTTCGCGATGGCGGCCCGCCTCACCGGCGTGACGTTCACCGCCGACCTGCTGGACGGACCACTCCTGGTGGGCGCGATCGCCGACCTGCCACCGTCACAAGAGCCTCAGCCCGGGAAGAGCCTCGGTGTTTTACTCGAGCAGCTGAAGGCGGTAAGCGGCCCTGAGTCTGATCACGGCGCCGCTTAACTCCCATGGGCCTCCGGTACTGACTGGTTTACTGGTCAACTGGTCTATTGAACTGTTGCGAGTTCTCGGTGAAGACGAGCCTCACCATGACTGTCCGTGCTCTCCAGCGGCGTACCGGTTCCAGGCGCCACCGCCCTCGTTGAGGAGTCAAGCGGTGGTCTTGTCGTGGTAGCGGAGGGCGTCGGATACCACGACAAGACCACCGCCCGCCTCCTTCGGGAAGGTGGCGGAGGCTGGAACCGCTACGCCGCCGGGGAACACGGAACGTCACCATCAGGCCCCATGGGAACGACAACTCGCGACAGATGAATAGCGAGCTCACCAGTACAGGACCCCAGGCCCTCAGCGACGCCGCCCCGCTCGCCCCCGAGCAGACCCCTGCGGTGTTCGCGACCGCATGCCCGCGGCCCGCACCCGGCACCGCACCGCGCGCTCCTTCAATACTGCGTCGTCCGGCCCGGCCCGCAGGTGGGTCCGCGTCGATACCCACGGCCTTCTTCGTCCCGAAGCAGGCTCCCCCTCGCGGCCGGCCTTTCCCTGGGGTCGCATTCACAAATCGAAATAACTGTCGTCCGCAATGGCAGGCAAACTGTATACCGGCTGGGAATGTCGTGAGACGGTCACGCCTCCGGGGTTATTCGTCACCTGTTATCGGCACCTCCGATCTGGCGAAATCATTCCCGGCTTCCCTTCCTGCGTGGAAGAGCGATCCCCGAGCAGTCCGCCCGCGCAAATGATCGCCGTCGCCGGAGCGAGGATTACGGCCATCACCGGTCGAGTCTCTGACGTGCGGGACCGTCGTCGCGTCCTGGCCGCACAGGTGACGTGAACGGCGTGCCGCGTGGCCCTGCTGGACGTCGGTGCAAGATTGGCCGCAGTCAATGGCAATTTTCGACATTTCTCCGGAATATAGCCAAGTGCACATTACGCCCGATATGTGTTGATTTTCTGGAGCGGCTGATTAGCGTGGGTCGAGACGTCCGGTCATGAAGGGAGTAAGCATGCCTGTCACCCTGGGACGCTCCGAGGAGATCGTCGCTGCTTGGCGCGGCGGAACGGCGACCATCGAGGACAACCCGGCCGGCCCGCTGTTCATGAGCGAGTACGCCGAGTCGGAGATCACGATGGTTCGCGACGACACCCGGCGGCCGAGCTCGTGCACCGGCAACCGCACCATCCCCTGCTGCTGACCTCGAACCCCCCGGTCAACGCAGGACAGCACACCTGCCACGAAAGGAGTAAGCATGCCCGTCACGCTGGGACGCTCCGAGGAGATCGTCGCTGCTTGGCGCAGCGGAACGGCGACCATTGAGGACAACCCGGCCGGCCCGCTGCTCACAGGTGAGTACGCCGAGTCGGAGATCACGATGGCCCTCATGGACACCACCAAGAGGGCCAGCGCCTGCACCGCGGGTCGCACCGGCCTCTGCTGCTGATCAAGGAAGGTTGGACGTATGGCCGGGGAATTCGACCCGTCGCTGGAGTATTTGACCGCACCGGCGCTGGCCGGGCTGTCGCCCACGCTGGGATCGATCCCCGGCCTCACGCCGGCGGAGGCCCAGGTGATCCACCACGCGGCCGCCGAAACATTGGAGGAGACCGTCCGTCTCAAGGTCAACCGTGTACTGCTGCTGGAACTCAACGCGGCCAGGATCAGTGGAAGGCTGACCGCGCAGACTCCACAGCTGCGGTGGCAGGAATGGAAGGCGACGGCCGCGACGCCCGAGTTCTGGCGATCCATGGGGCAGCACTACCCCCCGATGCCGTCCAGGCTTGCCACGATCATCAGCAACCGGTGTGCCGCGGCCGAGGAACTGGCCCGCCGGTTCGCCGCCGACCGGGCGGCGCTCGCCGCGCTGCCGGGTGGCCTCCGAGGTGACCTGGTCCGGGTCGATTTCGGGGCGGGAGACAGCCATCGCGGCGGGCGCACCGTCGCCGTCCTGCACGGTGCGCAGGGGCAGGTCGTCTACAAGCCCCGCTCCCTCGCCGTGGATGAGGCACTGGCCCGGCTGATCGCCCGCCTGGCCGCCGAGTTGCCCGCCGGGACCGACATCCGCGTACCTGACGTGCTGGTCCGTGAGGGGTACGGGTGGGCGGAGCACATCGGGCACCGCTACTGCGCGGACGACGCGGAGCTGCGGTCCTTCTACCGCGGCATCGGGCACTGGCTGGCGCTGATGCGCCTGATCGGCGGCAGCGACCTGCACGCGGAGAACCTCATCGCGGCCGGGCCGGCCCCCGTCGTCATCGACTGCGAGACGCTGTTCACCCCGCACGCCCCCGCCAAGCCCTCGGGGTACGGCGAGGCCGTGGACCTGGCGACCGACCTGCTCGGCGGGTCGGTGCTGCGCACCGGTCTTCTCCCCGGACGGGGCGTCTCGCTCGGCTGGCGCGGCGTCGACATGTCGGCCGCCGGCGCGCTGCCCGGTCAGCAGCCGTACACCGAGGTGCCCGTCGTCGTCGACGCGGGCACGGACATGGCCAGAGTGGGCATGGCGCGGGCCGAGATGGGAGCGGTGGCCAACCACCCCAGCCCTGACCCGGTCCTCGCCCGCTACTGGGACCGGGTCCTGTTGGGATTCGTCGAGCTGACCGAGCGGCTCGACGCGCTGGACCGGGCGGGCGAGCTGGCCGGGCTGCTCGAGGACTTCGCCGACCGTCCCATCCGGGTCGTGCTCCGCGCCACCGAGGCCTACGCCGAGCTGGCCCGCATGCTGTGGCACCCGGTATCACTGCACGACGAGGCCACTGCGGTCGGCAAGGCCGCGCGGCTGCTGGCGCAGCACGCCGAGAACCTGCCCGGAGCACCGTCGGACCCCGAGGTGATCGACGCCGAGGTGGTCGAGCTGCTGACCGGCGACATCCCCTTCTTCGCCACATCGCCCGCCCGTGGTCGTCTGGACGGCCCCGGCGGAACCTCGTATGGAGACGAGCAGGACCTCATCGCGGACGCGCTGCGGCGCTGGCGCGATCGCGACGCCGCCCTCGATCGCGAGGTGATCCGGGCGGCCCTGGTCAGCGCTTACCTCAACGAGGGGTGGATGCCCGGCAACAAGCCGATGGCCGCGCCCGTCATCCGGCACCAGGACCTCGACGTGCGCCGGCGCCGGGTGGCCGCCGCCATCGCCCGCAGCGTGCTGGACGCGGCGGTTCACGGCGACGACGGCACGGTCACCTGGATCGCGCCGGTGCTCACCTCCACCGGCTGGTTCGTGCAGTCGCTGAGCCCTGACGTGTACGGCGGCGCGTACGGGGTCGCCGTCCTGCTGGCCGCCTACGCGAGCGAGACCGAGCAGGGAAGGGCCGACAAGGTGCCCGGCCTGGACAAGCTGCTGGCCGGTCTGCTCCGCACGATCACGATGGCCGAGGACCGGGACGCCGAAGAACGGCACACCGGGCCGCGGCGTCGCCCCGACCCGCCGGGCGGCTACGTCGGCATCGGCTCGCAGATCTGGAGCTGGCTGCTGCTGAGCGGGCTCGGCGCCGTCGGTTCCGCCGAAGCGGTCGCCCGGGCCTGTGCCCTGGCGGAGGAACTGCCCGAGGCGGTGGCCGCCGACGAAGGCTACGACCTGCTCACCGGCATGGCCGGCGCCATCGTGCCGTTGCTCCGCCTGTCCGAACGCACCGGCGACCAGCGGTGGTTCACCGAGGCCCGTCGCATCGGGGAGCGCCTGGTCTCACTGGCCCGCGTCGAGGACCGTGGAGCGTCCTGGCCCAGCGCCGCGTTCCCCCAGGGGATAGGCGGGGTCTCGCACGGCGCCACCGGGATCGGCTGGGCGCTGGCCCGGCTCTCCGACGCCGCCACGTCCGGCGGCGCCGAGTTCGGCACCCTGGCGGGCAAGGCGTTCATCTTCGAGGAGTCGCTGTACGACCCGGAGGGTAACGGATGGCGGGACCTGCGCGAAGTGGACGATCCCCGTGTCACCTCCAGCGCGTGGTGCCACGGAGGCGGCGGCATCGGCCTCGTCGCGGCCGACCGGCTGGCCCGCGAGGGCGACCCGCGCTGGCGGGACGTACTCCGCCGCGCCGCCGCGTCGTCCTGGTCGATAGGTCTCGGCTGGAGTCACACGCTCTGCCACGGAGACTTCGGCAACTGGGAGATCCTTTACCGCGCGATTGAGGCGGGTGTCGGGCCCGAACGGTTGACCCGTGAGGCCCTCACCGCGCGGATGATCGGCGGCATCGACGAGCATGGGCCGGTCAGTGGCCTCGCCCGCGACGCCTTCACCCCGGGGCTGATGCCGGGCGTCGGCGGCATGGTCTACCAGCTGCTCCGGATGCATCCGGACAGCCCGCTCCCGTCCGTCCTGCTACCCGACCCGGAGGGGTGAGCTGCGCTGAGAGTCGACTGTCCGTGGTGCTGGCCGACCCAGAGGGGTGAGCTGCTCTGAGCACCGACGACGAGCTGAACTCGCCGTACTGGCACCTGGCGGACCCCGACCGCGACGGCGGGCCCTGGCGGAACCTGCGGCGGCTGCCGCGCACCGTCCGCCCGGTGTTCGACATCGTCTGGCGGGCCGGACGGCGGCCCGCCCTCGCCATCCTCCTGCTGCTCACGGTGTCGGGCGTGGCGACGGCGTCCGGGCTGCTGGCCACCACCGCCGTGCTGGAAGAACTCCTCTCCGGAGGGCCGACCCCGGACCGGGTCATGGCGGCGCTCCCTGGCCTGGCGCTGCTGGTCGGCGTGTACGCGCTGCGCGGCGGCGTGGAGGCGGCCGTCACGCTGGCCCGGGCGCGCCTCGACCCAGCGGTGCGCAGAGCGGCCGAAGATGGACTGTTCTCCGCGAGCCTCGCGGTCGAGCTGACCGCGTTCGACGACGACGGCTTCTACGACCGGATGCACCGTGCCCGCGACCGGGGGCTGTACTACCTCGAACGGGCCACCGGCAACGTCGTCGAGCTGATCGGCGCCGCCTTCGCTGTCGCCGCGACCGCCATCGGCATCGGCGTGCTCCACCCACTGCTGCTCGCCGTGCTCGTCCTCAGCGTGCTGCCCGAAGGCTGGGCCGTGCTGCACGCGGCCCAGCAGGGCTACGAGGCGACCGCGCGCATGGTCACGCTCAACCGGCGGATCCTGATGCTGGCCGACCTCGCCACCGAGCGGGAGCCCGCGGCGGAGATCCGCGCCTGCCAGGCGCAGCCGTTCCTGCTGGAGGAGTACCGGCGGGTGGGGGACGTCCTGCGCGACGAGGAGGTGCGTGTCGCCCTGGCCCAGGCGCGCACCCGCACGGCGGGCCGCGTGCTCGCGGGCGTGGCCACCGGGGCCACTCTCGTGCTGCTCGGGGTGCTGCTCCACATCGGCTGGATCCCGCTCGCCGTCGCCGGCACCGCCGTCATCGCGATCCGGACCGCCACCGCGGCGCTGAACCGTCTCGTCCTGGCCGCCAACCAGCTGTTCGAGCAGGCGCTTTACGTGAGCGACTACGAGACCTTCCTGGAGGACTCACGCACCCGCCGCCCCGCCGTGGGGGGCCTGCCCGTCCCGGCCGCACCCCGACGGATCGGTCTGCGTGGCGTCGCCTTCTCCTACGCGGGAGCGGGTGACGGCCGGCTCGCGCTGAGCGACATCGACCTGACCATCGACGCGGGCCAGACCATCGCGCTCGTCGGAGAGAACGGCTCGGGCAAGACCACGCTCGCCAAACTCATCGCCGGGCTCTACCGCCCCACGCGCGGCACCGTCACCTGGGACGGCCTCGACCTCGCCGAAATGGACGCCGCCGAGGTGGTCTCGCATGTCGTCATGGTCCTGCAGCATCCGGTCCGATGGCCACACGACGCCAGGGTCAACGTCCGGGTCGGACGCCACGACAAGGACGACCCCGGCGACGTCGCGTTGCGCACCGCTGCCGACCTCGCCTCCGCCACCGAGGTCATCGACGGGCTCCCGCGCGGCTGGGACACCCTGATGTCGAAGAAGTTCCGCGGCGGCCAGGACCTGTCAGGCGGCCAATGGCAGCGGCTGGCCGTCGCCCGCGGACTGTTCCGCGACGGTCACCTGCTGATCTGGGACGAGCCGACCGCCCCGCTCGACGCCAAGGCCGAATACGCCGTCTACGAGACACTGCGCCGCGTCGCCGCGGGCCGCACGGTCGTCCTGATCACCCACAGACTCTCCAGCGTCCGCAACGCCGACCGCATCTATCTGCTGCACGAGGGCCGGATCGCTGAACAGGGCACCCACGAGCAACTACTGGTCACAGGTGGCCGCTACGCCGACCTGTACCACCTGCAAGCCCAGATGTACGGCACATCACCCCCCATAACTCTCCCAACCCCCTGACCCGCGGCTTCCCCGCCCACCGCCGGGGTGGGCCGACGAGGTGCCGTTCGTGGTGGCGCGCGGCTTGATGGTGCCGTTGTCTGCCACCAGTGTGGTGTCGACGGGTTGCCAG
>NZ_JBEZFW010000050.1:0-8767 GCF_040649695.1 Nonomuraea sp. NPDC048901
AGGATCACGCTCCGGCCCAGCCCCACACCACCCCGTCCCCCGCAAACAAGATCAACCAGCATCCGCCGCTTGAGAAGAACCTCCAGGCCAGAGGTTAAAAACAAAGCTGACGGCATGCGAGCGAAAGATCTCGTTTGCCGCGAGGTCCGGCCGAGACAGAAACTCCCCTGGGGATCACACTGGTCCTATGACCACTCCCCCGACGTTCGATCCCAGGGAACTCAGCGGACACCTCGCACATGCCTTCAGCGAGTGGCTGCATGCGGTGCCCCAGCAGGATTCTGAAGCCTGCGGCGAGATAGCGGTCACCACCGTGTAAGCCGGCGAGGTATTCAATCTCCCACTAACAGCAGCGCACATGCAGGCGCTCGCGAGGGACCTGGAGCGCTCCGCGCAGGCGCATCGCCAGCACGCTGGTGGCCGCCGCGGGGACGAGGTGCCGTTGACGATGGAGCACCTGCGATTGCTGGACGAGGCGCAGATGCGGGGCGCTCGCACTTATCGTTCCAAATCAGCCGAGTAGGTGGGCACCCTCGCCGTGCGTGGCCCTCACCCGGGCTCGCGAGCCACGATCTTGGCTCCCCGCTCGGGTCCGTGCGACAAGCCTCAAAGTAGAGCGTCCGCCGGCGGCTTATCCCGCTGGTGCGCGAGCAATCGCCCACTCTGGGGCACGTCGGGCCCGCTTCGGGCACGTCCCTCGCAGCCAGCACCCGGCCCCGGATCGCGTCCAGAGCCGCCGCCAGATCCTTGCCGGCCAACCCCGCCGGACCGCCGATCGCCACCCCATCGAGACAGGCTTCACGTCCCCGGTGGCGATCGTACCGGTCCTGCGTGCCTGTCCGGGGTCGTGGTGGCGACGGGTGCGCGCCTGCTCCGCCCGCAGCGCCGGTACGGCTTGTCTGGCCGCCGCGCCCATCTCTCCGTACACGCGGGCGGCCGGGAGACCTGCAGGCGAGGTGGCGTTCCACGCGTCCAGCAGGACCGGCGGGGCGTTCTGGGCGTCTGCGGCGGCCCGCCACAGCACGTCCGGCGATCGGGCGTCGAGCGGCTGGCGAGGACCTGTACCGGGCTTCCCGCCTTCACGAGAGCCGGGCGGCGGACTCGGCGTGGCGGGTGAGCTTGTTGGTCAGGTGCGTCCAGTTCTGGAGGTCGCGCAGAAGATCTGCGGTCATCTGTACGCCACTGGGGAAAAGTCGTCCGAACAGCTCGACCACCGGGTCTTCGACGCCTTGGTCTATCTCGACGCGACCAGAGGCGGTCATGGGCGTAGCCGGCTCCTGGGTGGCGGGTTGGGCGGCGGTTTCTCGGACAGCGGATTTCGGTCCGACCCAGAACTGTTCGGACGTCACGCCGACCAGCCGGGCGGCTTTCGCGGCCTGGTCCAGGTCGGCGCGCCCCATCTGCGAGCGCGGTACGCGCAGCGTTCCGCCGTGGGGACCTCGGTAGATCGTGTGGACGCCCTCGTCCTTACGCGGGGCAAAGCCCCAGGCGCGGAGCCGGTCGACGAAGTCACGACAGGTCGGATGCGGTCCTTCGAAAGCCTGAGCGTTGATCTGTTGCGGCATGCCTAACTCCAATCTGGTGTCGCGCTTAACTCCTTCCAAGAGTAGACTCCAGATGCGATTAGAGCGCAAATCCGTTTTGGAGTGAGCGATGGAAGAGTCAGCACACCGCTACAACGAGGTCGACCGGAATCTCGCAGCGAATCTGATCATTTTCCGCGAGGCGGCAGGCTTCAGCCAGGAGGAGCTGGCGCAGCGAATGAGCGAGCGCGGCTTCGGGTTCAGCCAAGCCACCATCTGGAAGATCGAACGCAACAAGCGTCCTGTCCGGGTCAGCGAACTGCTCGCGCTAGCCGATGCACTGGATCGGCGCCCACTGGAGTTCACCAGAACTCCCGAGGAGACCCGGCTCGCGGTTCAACTGCGCCAGGCTCACGGGAACGCCTTCGACGCTCACGAAAGCCTCAAGGAGGCGGCCTCTGAGTACCTGAGGGCGCAGGTGGACGTCCTTGTAGCAGCCCACAGCGCACACGAGGCAGGGCTTTCGGTGAGCGAACTGGACACCGCGTATCTGGCCATCCCGCCGGAGCACGTGGTCATTGAGGCGCGGGTGGAATACGAAATGGCCGATGCGCAACAAGACCAGCTCGCCGACGCGGCGCAAAAGGTCATCGACGCCCTCAGCGCTGCCGGCTACCACCCCACCCTTCGACTGGAAGACGTCACGACCATCCCTGGCGGTCCGCCTGCCCTCTGGAATCCCACCGACCACCCTCACTGAGAGCCATCAGAGTCCAGCCGGGTCTGGGGGAGGTTGGCGCCGTGTTGCTCGGCGGCCGAGGTCCGCTATCGGCCGTCAGGCTGGAAGCGGGAATCCGGTGAGTGATCGAGAATGGGTCGCGGGGAGAGCACGATCGAGCGTGTAAGACGGCCGGAACGCGCATCAGAACAAGAACGTACGCCAAGCGCACCGCGACAGCATCGGCGCGGCAGGCTGCCCGACACCTTGCCAGCAATCAAGATCGTTTCTTAGTCGTACGTTTTCGTTGCGCCGTTCCTCGCGGGCCATACCGTCGTCGACGACCATCGTCGGGGACTGGCGCTGCGGGCACGCTTGTTCACTCGCGAGCCGACCATGCCCCGGCCTATGACGTACTGCTGGACAACGGCCGGTATCGGGCTGCTTCGCAGGTCCACTCCAGAGTGGCGTGGGGAAGCGCGAGGTAGGCGCAGGCGACCTTGCTGGCCGCCCGGGCGCTGCCGTGAGACGGGCCGAGGCGGCGGTAGGCGGTGGGTAGCGCGCGGGCGGCTCGGAGAAGGTCGGTGGTGTGGGCGGCGATGCGGTCGATCACCCAGGAGATGGCCGCGGCGGGGGACAGGCCGAGATGGTGCTGGGCGGTCAGGGCGTAGTTGGACAGATAACGATCGTGTAGCATCCGCGTTCTGCTGTCACACGTCGGCGCTGCGAGCTGGCCGTTCTTCCGAGTCCGCGTTCGGTGTCACCTTGATCAGTCCGGGATTCGTGTCATGTCCGGGGGCCGCGTAATCTAGCTACGGTCAGCATCTCTACGCGCCGGTAACTTCTACGCCCGGGATGTGGCGTGATCGGCTTCCCCTTAGGGTTCCCCTACATGCGACCAATACCCCCGATGGGATGATCTTGATTGGCGCACTCCGCAGGGCACACGCCGTACGCGTGGCCGGCGGCCTGGCCGGCAAGCGGCCTCGCCGGGGGATCTGCACTCAGAGGGCAGCCGCGCTTTGTAGGAACGCCCGGCGTGCGTCGCGCCGTAGGCGATCATGGCGCCTGTGCACTGGCCAACCCGGCGGCTACGGGGGTTGGGAGCCCGAGCTTGTTAAGCCCTTCGAGTAGGCGCTGGAGGGTGTGGGGGGCGTGGGTTCAGGGTGATCACCTAGCCGACGTGCTGGCGGATGATCTCGGCGGCGAGGACGGTGAACGGGCCGTCACCGTTCCAGGGGCGCAGGACCATGTGTCCGACTGCGTTGGGGTCAGCGTCCAGGCCATGCGGCGGGAAGTCCAGCGTCGCCAGTGCTCCTCGTTAGATGATGGACGTCGTGACGGACCTGGCGAACTGGAAGTCGCGCGCCGCAGACCTTGACCCGGCTGTGGCGGCCGAGGTGTGGACCGACCCCTCGGCGCCGGCTTCAGTGCTGCGTGACCCCCCGGCGGGGGTGGTGGAGTTCCTGCTCGGCGACGGAGCCTGGCGGGGCAGCCTCTCGGCCGTATTGCGCAACCCGGCGCTACCGATGAGCGTGCTGGCCATGCTGGCGGCACGGGCCAGGGGGCGGTCCCGTGCCGCGATCTCCCGTCACGCGTTGCGGGCCGGAGCCGACGTGCCGAGGTTGATCGCGGCGGCTCCGGCGATCACCGCCGCCGAACTGGGAAAGGTTGTGGACGGGCTACGGTACGGATGGGAGTACCGGCGGGACCCCGGCGCAGCACAGGCCATGTTGGCCAAGATGGTGCGTGCGTTCACCACTTCGTCGGACATCCGGTGCCGGGCTCTTGCCGCTGAGGCGTTCCCACTGATTGTGGGGCCGCGTCACCGCTACACCAAGGGCGAGGTGTCGGCGACCAAGCTGATCGCTGATCCGGAGGTGGCGGTGCTGGTCGCGTTGGCTCGCAACCACCACGTGCGCGTCTTGCCGGAGTCGCAGGACGGCTTGGCTGTGCGCCGTGCGCTCCTGGGTCACTCCGCGCCGCGGGTGCGCGCCACGGCCCGTCGCGCGGGCATCCACGTGCTCGACAGCCACATCTTTGCCGCGCTCTCGGCAGCCGACGGTCGGCCCGTCCCCGCCGACCCTGCGGCGTCCGGGGTGGAGCTGGCCGACCCGCTGGATGATCCGGTGCCCAGCGTGCGCGTGACCGCGATCACCGGCGGCATCCCTGAGCAGGACGGCGCCCGCTGGGCGCGTGTCCTGGCTGACCCAAGCCCGCAGGTCCGCAAAGCCGCCGCCACACGCGGATACTTCACGCCCTCCTTCGTGTGGGCTGGCCTGGCCGAGGACCCCGACCCGGCCGTGCGCGCGGCGGTCGCCCATTCCCGCTGGGCACCCGCGGAGCTACAACGCCGGCTCTTGTCCGACGCGGACCCGAAGGTGGCAACGGCCGCCGAAGCCCGCGATCCGCTCTCCCTGCCGGTGCGGGTACGCCCGTGCCTGCCCGCGGAGGGGGAAATCATGCTGCCGGTCAGCTTCACCCACGACCAGCAGTTTCGTCGGCTCGACCTCACCGCCGTCACTCTCACCCTGACCCAGCAGCACCAACTGGCAATCGCGGCGCGTACCAATGCCGAGGCCCGCGCCGAAGCACGCGCCCGCGTTATCGCCCGCCTGGGAACCTCCCGGGCCGCGGACTGGGTGGCCAACCGCTGGGAACGTTGGTGCGATGTGTTCGCGGTCCCCGCACCGGCACACTCCATGATCGGTTTGGAGCACAGGCTCGCCGCGCCGTTCGTCGGCTCGGCGACCGCTGATGATCGCGTCACCGGCGTGCTCGCGCTGTTCGACGCCGTCCTCGGCCTGGCCGCCGCACCCGGTTTCGCTATGCCAGACCATCGGCCCGAACACCGCTCCGATGCCCTGCACACCAGCGCCAAGGAGCAGAACGAGCAGGAGGCCGCCGACCTGGTGCTGCTGACCGGGCCGTGGGGAACAGGTCTTGCTCCCCACACTGGTCACCGTGGACACCGTGTACGGACCACGCACTCCCGCCGCACGACACCTGTTGACCACCGCGGCACGGCTGCCTCGCGCCCGTCTGGACTCTTTGCTCACCAGGCGCATCAGCATTGACGACCAGCGCTGGAGATCCGCTCGCCGCGAAGCGGTCGACGCGGTCGCCGGCCCCCACGACCAGGTATACGCCGCGCACTTTCTTTTCTGGGACGCCGTGACCGTCGCCGAACTCGCCGCCTGGCAGCGACCCACTGATCCGCTGCTGGCCGACGCCCTGTGGGCCGCCGGCGCGGTGGTGTTGTATGGCGAGCAGATGTCGGCGGCCACAGTCGAGATCCTCACTTCGCCCTGCACTGCGGCAGGTCTCTTGCTGTGATCGACTACCGAACCAGCTACCACGCACCCCGACGATGGGCGGGAGCGCTCGGCTGCTGGCGTTGTCGGGGGGTCCTGCCAGAGCGTTCCGGGCTCCGGTGTAGGCCGCGACGAATTCCTAGTGTCGGGGCGAGCACCGCGGCGCGCTGGCCCACAGACGCAGCCTGCCCTGCCGCCTTCAGTGAATGCGCCACGGCACGGTGTAGCAGCTTGGTCCATGCCTTCGCCTCGATCAGTTCCGGGGGATCTCGGTGGTCGCAAGCAGCGCGCCCGGTTTCAACGCCCACAACGGCCGGCCGAACCAGGTCCGCACTTGCTCCAGAGGTACCACGTCGGCGGAGATCGTCCCGGCCGACTATCCCGCTGCGGCCCTTGGTCAGCACGAACTGAGTCGCTGCCGGCCGTGGCCGACGCTCGGCCGACCGACCGAGCTGCGTCTGTCGCATTCGCGGGGATGTGCTCGCGGAATAACCAGGTCACCGGCAGGGCGTCGAGCCCCGAACACGCCGGCGTCGTAGCCGGCCGACAGGTCACGGCGTTGCCCGATTCGCCGGTCATAATCCGCCACCTGACCCCTCACCGCTGCCGCACTGCTCCTGGCCGCAGGCCCCGCCGCCGCGCAGCACACGAGCCCGCCAAGCACGGCCCCAGAGGGGGACGTGACCGCCCCAGATCATGTGTTCTGCTGTGGTTTAGTTATCGGATGACCGCATCAGGCAGATGGACACGCTCGCTGGCGCCGCTCACCGCCACTGTGCTGATCGCCGCCGCCTGCTCCTCTGACGATCCGCACACGCTCACCTTCGATGTCACGGGCGAAGGAAGTTTCGCCATCACGTACGTCATTAACGGCCGCTCCACGACCGAGCCCCAGGTGAGGCCTCCCTGGAAGAAGGACATCACCCTCGCCGGACAGGGTGAGGACACCTGGAGCCTTTCCATACGGCACCTGGGCGCCGGCTCGGTGAGTGCCGTTGCCTACGTTGACGGCCAGTTCATCACTCAGACCGCAGGCTCAGGATCAAACGGCGGCGGCACCAGTAGCCTTAGCGGCTCCGTCGGCTGAACTACCCTCCCGAACCCACTGGACGCTGACGTCCTTGATAGGCCCTCTGTGTGGCAGACCAAGTAAGCCGGAAAGGGGCAACGGCGGTGGGCACACAGGACAGAGCTGCAATTCTGTCCGAGTCCCGAGATGGCGTCTGACCAGGTCAGCGCAGCCGCGCCGCTGCGCTGGCCCGAATGCCTCAACGCGGACCCCTTCGAGCGCGCCAACCAGCTGGCTCGGGGTATCCGAGCCCAGCGGAGGACCAGGACCGCAGCGGCTGTATCGGCGCAAGCCCGCCACGACCGATTTTGGCGACGGACAGTGACATACGTGCGACAAGCAGCGCCCGTACGGGGTGCCACAGCTGTCATGCCTGAGGGATGGGCCTGATGACTCTGAACGCCTACTGTCCCAGGTGCCACTCAACCAGCAGCGGCATCAGCCAGCGTCCGGGAGACAACGTCGATGGAGCAAGATCCAGTGCGATTGGATGTGGAAGGGTGCGCTCACCTGCTGCACGTTTCCACAGGCGAGGTGCGCGACTGGATCCGGCGAAAGGAGTTTGCCGAGCCAAATGGCATGGCGGCCGGCCAGCCGTTTTGGTCCGAGCGGCGCGTCCTGCGCTGGCTTGTCCGCGGGGACCCGGCCGGCGGAGAACGCGTCCCCATCGAATACTGGCCGCCAGCGCCGCAACCCGCCCCGTACCTCGGAGCCGAAACGGTCCACCAGGTCGGTGTAGGTCTGCGCTGGCGCACCCCACAGGGAGTGGTGTACCTGTTCTTCCACCATCAAGAGTGGGAACACGGCACGCTCGAACTGGCCCAGCACCGACTGGCTGGCCAGGCCGCCGCCATCGTCAAAGTGGATCCGGACTACTCCCACGACGGGCCATCGCTCAGCGCCATCTGCCCCGCCGCGCCACAGCGCGTCTACTGGCCCTCCTGGACTCAGCTGTCTCAGGTATTGGGCGGGCGGATCCCCTTCTGGCCCGCCGGAGTACGCACTGCGGATCTGATCACGCGTTGGCGGCCCGAGGCGGCGCCTCTGGTGGTGCCCGCCTGCCCTGCCGTCGACGTGGTTCCAGCACTGCGGTTGGCTGTCGCCGTCGAGCCGGGGTTCATCCGAGACACCTTGATCAACATGGTCCAGATCATCCAGCAGCAGGCGACCGACGCCGCTCTCCTCGACCTTGAGATGTTTCAGCAGCGGGCCGAGCCTCGCACGTACATCATCGCTGCCGAGCCCATGGCCACCCTGAGCGCCGATCGCGACGACATTCCGGAAAGCCAGCGGCGAGCGACCTGGCTGGAACTGCTCAGCAGATCCGACACGCTGACGGGTCAGTGCGTGCGCCTGGCCCGACGATGGGACGGTGGCAAGGATCTGCCTGCACCTGAAGTGCTCAGGGTCGACCCGGAGGCGCCTGCGGCACGTGAATGGACCGCCCGCCTGGTCCCGTGCCGGCGCACTGCGATGTTCGAGATGGTGGATCCGGAGCAAGAAGCCGCGGCCACGCTGCTGGATCCCCTGACGGATGCGCCGGCCGCCCGTGTTGGCGAAAGAATCCACGCTGCCATTCCGCACCGTCTCACCACCTCGGCTCCACTGGCGGAGATCATTTTGGAGGAGCCGATCTGGGTTCGCACCTCCGACGGCGTCATCTTCCCGGCACCGCGACATCCCGGCTTCGGCATCGGTTGGGGCAACATAGGCCGCGGTGCGACTGCCCTGGCCCTGCTGATCCATCAGCTCCTCCACGACATCACCACAGTGCCGCAGCCCCCCGCTGGAGCACCCTCCGGCCTTCTTGCGTTGACCGCGCGGCCCTGGCCGACCGGAACGGTGCTGACGCGTGAGCAGTTGCAGCAGGCCCTCGATACACCGCGCGAGGACATCTAGACTCGTGCCGCCGATCTGCGCGGTGATCTGCTCGATGGCGCCCTGGGCGGCACACCGCGCGGGGAACGATCGGCCGGCTCCGTGCTCACCGCTGCGAGCACAGCACGTGCCACCGAATCACGGACGCACTTCATCGTTCTTACAACACTGACCCTTTTTCATCCTCAGACGGCCTGTGTGACGCGGTGGTTCTGAAGGACGGCGATGGCCTTGCAGAGGTGGCCGGCCTTGGATGGGCTGCAGC
>NZ_JBEZFW010000051.1:0-8008 GCF_040649695.1 Nonomuraea sp. NPDC048901
CCGTGCACCTGAGAGCGCTTTGACCTGGACTTCTTCGAGGGCGGAGCCTTCAGCAGTCGTGCTGATCATTGACTGTGTGGAGGTCCGGGGTGCCGGTCGAGTTTCTGACGGATGCACAAGCCGCCGCGTACGCGGCGTATGACGGGACGCCGTCCCGTACGGAGTTGGAGCGGTTCTTCTTCCTGGACGACGCGGACCGGGAGCTGATCGAGGGCAAGCGGCGGTCCCACAACCGGCTGGGCTTCGCGGCCCAGCTCACGACCGCGCGTTACCTCGGGGTGTTCCTGGACGACCCGACCGAAATGCCGGCCGAAGTTGTCGACTACCTTGCCGAGCAGCTCGGCATCGCGGACGCGTCGGCACTGAAGGCGTACGGGGAACGGGAGAACACCCGGCTGGCCCACGTCCGTGAGCTGCGGAAGCTCCTGGAGTACACGGAGTTCGCCGAGGCGGAAGCCGAGTTGCGGGTGTGGGTGGACGCGCGGGCGTGGACAACCGGGGAGGGCCCGAAGGCGTTGTTCGACGCGGCGGTGGGGTGGCTGCGTGAGCGGCGGGTGCTGCTGCCCGGTGTGACGACGCTCGCCCGGCTGGTTGCTTCGGTGCGGGAGGCGGCGAACCAGCGGCTGTGGGACAGCCTCTGCGGGCTGCTGAGCGCCGGTCAGCGGGCGGTGCTCGACTCCCTGCTGACCGTGCCGCCCGGTGCGCGGGTGTCGGAGCTGGACCGGCTGCGGCGCGGCCCGGTGCGGATCTCCGGGCCCCAGATGAAGTGGGCGCTTGAGCGGGCGGCGGAGATCGACGCGTTCGGGATGGGTGAGCTGGACGTGTCCGGGATACCGCCGCGGCGGCTGGCGGAGCTGTCGCGGTACGGCGTGGACGGCAAGGCGTCCTTGCTGCGACGTCACGGCGACTCGCGGCGCCTGGCCACGCTGCTGGCCACCGCGGTCTACCTGACGAGCAGGGCGGTCGACGACGCGCTGGATCTGCTGGAGGTGCTGATCGCGACGAAGCGGCTCGCGCGGGCGGAGCGGGAGACGGCAAAGCAGAAGCTGAAGACGCTGCCGAGGATGGAGCGGGCCGGGATCAGGCTGGCGACCGCGTTCCGGGTCGTGTTCGACACCACGAGCGAGCAGGTCGACACCGAGTCCGGGGAGATTAGTCCGCCGGAGGTGGCGACGCTGACGGCGATGTGGGAGCGGATCGAGGAGGTGGTGCCGCGCGAGGAGCTGGCCGCCGCGATCGCCGCGCTGTTCGAGCTGGCGCCGCCGATCGACTCGGACGCGGACGAGGCCTGGCGCACCATGCTGGTCACCCGGTTCCCCACCGTACGGCCGTTCCTGGCGCTCCTGGTCCAGGTCGTCGACTTCGGCGCGACCCCGGAGGGCCTGCCGGTCCTAAAGGCATTGAAGTCCCTGCCCGACCTGATGGGGCGCAAGAAGGTCGGACCCGACGAGATCGACACGTCGCTGCTGGTCGGCTCGTGGCGGCGCCTCGTGCTGGCGGCGCCGCACCTGGAGGCGGGCACTGTGGACTGGAAGGCGTACGTGTTCTGCGTGCTGGAATCCTTCCACCGGCTGCTGCGCCGGCGGGAGGTGTTCGCCAAGAACTCCTCGAAGTGGGGCGACCCGCGGGCGAAGCTGCTGGACGGCGAGGCGTGGGAGCAGGTCCGCCCGACCGTGCTGGCCTCTTTGAACCTGCCCGGCGAGGCGGGTGAGCACCTGGCGGCGCGGGCCGCGCTGCTGGACGGCACGTACCGGGAGGTCGCCGGGCGGGTGCCGGCGACCTCCCAGATCGTGTTCGGCGACGACGGCCGCCTCCATTTCGCCGCCCTGGAGCCGGAGCCCGAACCCGCCTCCCTGATCGACCTGCGGAAGGCGGTGGAGGCGATGATGCCCCGCGTCGACCTGCCGGAGGTCCTGCTGGAGGTGTTCTCGTGGACTGGCGCCGACCAGGCGTTCACCTCGATCACCGGCGGCGAGGCCAGGCTGAAGGACCTGCACGTGACGGTCGCCGCGCTGCTGGTCGCGCACGGCTGCAACGTCGGCTACACGCCAGTCATCGGCGGGATCGACGAGCTGAAGTACGGCAGGTTGTCCCACGTTGACCAGACGTATCTGCGACTGGCCACCTACCGGGCCGCGAACGCCACCCTCATCGAGCACCAGGCGTCCATCGGCCTCGCGCAGGTGTGGGGCGGCGGGCTGGTCGCCTCGGTCGACGGCATGCGGTTCGTCGTCCCCGCCCCCTCCGTCTACGCCCGGCCGAACCCGAAGTACTTCGGGCGCCGGGGCGGCGCGACGTGGCTGAACATGATCAATGACCAGGCGGCGGGGCTCGGCGGGAAGGTGGTGGCTGGCACCCCGCGCGACTCCCTGTACGTGCTCGATGTCCTCTACGACCGGGACGGCGGCAAGCGCCCGGAGACGATCGTCACGGACACCGCCTCGTACTCCGACATCGTCTTCGGACTCCTCACCCTGGCCGGGTTCGCGTACGCGCCGCAGCTCGCGGACCTGCCGGACCAGAAGATGTGGCGCATCGACCGCACCGCCGACTACGGCGCCTTCCAGGAAGCGGCCCGCGGCCGGGTCGACCTCACTCGGATCGAACGCCAGTGGCAGGACATCCTGCGCATCATCGGCTCCATCCACACCGGCGCCGTGCGCGCGTACGACGTGATCCGGATGCTGTCGCGGGACGGGCGGCCGACCCCGCTGGGAGACGCGATCGCGCACTATGGGCGGATCGCCAAGAGCCTGCACATCCTGCGCCTGGCCGGGAGCCCGGCTATCGCCGCCAGATCAAGGCGCAGGCCAACCTCCAGGAGGGCCGCCACTCCCTCGCCCGGACGATCTTCCACGGCCGTTCCGGGCAGCTCTACCAGCGCTACCAGGACGGCATGGAGGACCAGATCGGCGCGCTGGGCCTGGTCCTGAACGCCGTCGTCCTCTTCAACACCCGGTACATGGACGCCGCTGTGAACCAACTGCGCACGGACGGGTTCGACGTGCGCGACGAGGACGTCGCCCGCCTTTCCCCGTTCGTGCGGCAGCACATCAACATGCTCGGCCGGTACTCGTTCGAGCTGCTCGTGCTGCCCGGCGGGATGCGCCCGCTGCGTGACAAGGACGCCACCGACGACGAGTGACGTCGCACGATGGCTCGTCGTGGTCTCCTCCATCTTGACCGAGGCGTCTGCGCTGCCCAGGCCCCGGAGAGGGGTACGGGAGCCGACACACCGGCCGGAGCTGTTACGGCTTCGCGGATCCGCTCGGCGGCCCGGCGGGCCCGGTACGCCTTCTGTCGGCAGGCGGGCCGGTCGTAGACGGCGTCCCGGCGGTGACCGTGGTCCAGGGCGAACCGGTCCGGCTTCTCGTCGTTGGTCAGGTTCCCGTTCATCGGGGTGAGCGCCCGACGGCGAGCCGACCCGGTGCGTGGGCGCGGGGCTGGCTCCTGGTATCAGTACGGCGTGACCTTGCCTGCTGGCTGATCACTTCGCCTGGGAGAGCGAGACCGCGTCGGGGCCGGCGGGGAATCGCAGCTGGCCGGTCGTGTCGTGCACGGCTCGCCACACTGTCTCGGCGACGTCGCTCTCCTTGGTGAACAGGTCCTGGCCTGTGAAGTCGCCCATGGCCTTCTTCGCCCATGGTGCGTAGGGCGCCGGGACCAGCTCGTCCAGCGAGGCGCCCTTCGTCGCGTTGGCCGCGAAGTTCGTCGTCAGGCAGGCGCCCGGCTCGACCGTCTTGGCCTGCACACCGAAGGGCGCGAGCTCGAGCGCGAGGGATGCGGTGAATCCCTCGATGGCCATCTTGCTTGCCTTGTAGACGGCCGAGAGCGGCATGTGGCCCAGCACCACGCTGGAGGTCACGTTGACCACCACGCCGGAGCCGCGCTCGCGGAACTGGGGCAGCACCGCCTGCGTCGTCGCCATCACGCCGAACGTGTTGGTTTCGAAGACTTCCCGCACTCGGGCCATGGGGGTGCCCTCGAACACGCTGATCGACGGGACGCCCGCGTTGTTGACCAGGACGTCGATGGGCCCGGCCGCCTCGAACGCGGCGGTGATGGTCTGGGGCTTGGTCACGTCGAGCTCGACGACGCGCAGCCGGTCCGACTCGGGCAGGACGCCCGCACGCGTAGTGCGCATCGTGGCGATGACGTTCCACCCCTGCGAGTGGAAGTACAGGGCGGTCTCCCGTCCGTATCCGGATGAGGCACCAGTGATCAGAACTGTCTTCATGCGGTGATCCTTGCGATGTAGTGGGACCCGCGAATAGACAGGCATTTTCCTGCCCCGCGGAAGAACTGGTGATCCCATTGAATCGCTCTGACCTGCTGGAATAGTAGAACTATCGTCGCTTCGTCTTGCACAATCCTCCCTCATAATCCGGCCGCTCAAGGAAGGACGCCTGCGGTGCTTCGCAGGCGGGCCGCGTCCCGGCTCGGGGGTGCGCCGAACTGGCGGCGGTACTCGCGGCTGAACTGCGACGGGTTGTCGTAGCCGACGCGGTGGCCGACTCCGGTGACGTCGCCCGGGTGGGTGGCGAGTAGCAGCCGGGCCTCCTGGAGCCGGATCTGTTTCTGGAACTGGATGGGGCTCATCGCGGTCACCGCCTGGAAGTTGCGGTAGAACGCGGAGACGCTCATCCCGGACAGCCGTGCCACGTCCTCGACCCGGAAGGGCTCGGCGTAGTGCTCGCGGATCCAGCGCACGGCCCGGGCGACATGGCTGAGGCCGCTGTCGGCGAGGCCGAGCTGGCGCACCGTCGCGCCCTGCTCGCCGGTGATCAGGCGCCACAGGATCTCGCGTTTGACCAGCGGGGCCAGTACGGCGCGGTCGCTGGGCTCGTCGAGCAGGCGCAGCAGCCGGACCACCGCGTCGAGCAGCGCGGGCGGGGCGTCGCTGACGGCGATCCCCGACGGAGTGCCTCCAGCGGGGCGGGGGGTGTCGCCGGGACCGGCTTGCAGCAGCAGTTCGGCGACGGCGGACGGTTCCAGCGTGAGGCCGAAGCCGAGGGCCGGCTGCTCGGGGGCGGCCTGGGTGAACTGTCCGGTGACGGGCAGGTCGACGGATGCGACCAGGTACTGCCCGGCGCCGTACGCGTAGACCCGGTCGCCCAGCGCGAGGCGTTTGGCGCCCTGGGCGATGACTGCGAGCACCGTGCCGGACATCGAGGGCGCCGGCGGATCCGGCCGGTCGACCTTGGAGATGAGGACGCCGTCGATGGCGGTGGTCCAGTCGGGCCGGGCATGCCGGGCCAGCAGGGTGCGGAGCTCTTCGAGGTGCATGCGTCCATTGCAGCACTGTCTGTGCTGCAATTCCCGTGCTCGCGAGGATCGTGCAAGTACCAGCGAGCATCGTTCTAACGTTTTCGCAGGTCACGGCGATTGAATGGAATCACCTCACTCCATCAACGTAGAAGAAGGCCTCCATGATTGCCACGTACGGCTTCAACGCCACCCTGACCGCCAGGCCCGGAATGGGCGACCGGCTCGTCGACCTGCTGCTGACCGGCCTGCACGAGGGCAGCCCCGGCGCGAGCGAGTACTGCGTCGTCTACCTCGTCTCCCGTTCCGCGTCCGCCCCCGACGTCGTCCACGTCACCGAGGGCTGGACCAGCGAGGAGGACCACCACCGGATCTTCGCCGGCGAGGCCGCCCAGGCCATCGTGGCGCAGATCGGCGGACTGCTGGCCAAGGAGTCCGAGTACACCGACTACGTGCCGGTCCGCGGCAAGGCCGCCTTCTGACCCGCCGAACACACCACACCCCAGCCCGTGCCGCCGCGGTGCCCGCTGAGGCGCCCCCCTCCTCGCCCGACCGTCCCGCCACCACCCACGAAAGGCAACGACCATGACTACGGCACGACCCGCCCTCGACCCCGAACTGCATGAACTCTTGGCCGACATGCCGCTGATGTCCCAGCTCAGCCCGGAAGTGCTGGCGCAGGTGCGCCCCTTCTCCTCGCTGCCCGTCGATCCGCTCCTCGAAGGTCGCGCGATCGACCGGCGCGAGGTCACCGCTGCGAGTCCGGACGGCACCACGATCCCCTTGTCCGTCTTCAGTCCCGCGAACACCCATCGCACCACCGCCGCACCCTGCGTCTACTGGATGCACGGCGGCGGGATGGTCATGGGCGACCGCTTCTCACAGATCGACATCCCGCTGGAGTGGCTCGACGAGTTCGGCGCCGTCGTGGTCTCCGTCGGCTACCGGCTCGCGCCCGAGGCCACCGGCATCATCCCGGTCGACGACTGCTACCAGGGACTGCTCTGGATCGCCGACCACGCCGAAGAACTGGGCATCGACCTCGACCGGATCATCGTCGCAGGCGCCAGCGCGGGCGGCGGCCTCGCCGCTGGCGTCACCCTGCTGGCCCGCGACCGCGACACCCCGACGATCGCCGCCCAAGTCCTGATCGGCCCCATGCTCGACCACCGCAACACCACCACCTCCAGCCTCCAGTACTCGAACGGGCCCGGCGTCTGGACCCGGGAGATGAACGGATTCGGATGGCGCTGCCTCCTCGGCGACCTCACCGACGACGAGGTACCCGCATACGTCTCACCCGCCTTGGCCGACGACCTCGCGGGCCTGCCGACCACCTACATCGACGCCGGCTCCGCCGAAGTCTTCCGCGACGAGGCCACCGACTACGCCACCCGCATCTGGGCTGCCGGCGGCCAGGCCGAACTCCACGTCTGGGCAGGCGGCTTCCACGGATTCGACGCCCTGTCCCCTCAGGCACACATCTCGGCCACAGCCCGCCGAACCCGCACCGACTGGCTCGCCCGGCTCCTGCCCACGAACCCCGCCGCATAGGTGAAGTCGACGAGTTTCGGTCGTACGCTTCAGCCTTGGCTAAGACCTCAGCGTCTGCTGTCTCCGGGCGCGAGCAGGCTGGTGACCTCGGCGATCGCCTCCGCCGAGGGGTGGAAGTAGCGCCGTACGTTCTCCGGCTTCTTGTGCCGGGACTTCGCCATCAGCATGGGCAGGCTGGCCCCGGCCTCGCCGAGGTGGGTGAGACCAGAATGGCGGTATTCGTGCAGGTCCCAGCCTGTGCCCGGCACCCCGCCGACTGCGGTGTGGGCGTCGAGCAGGGCGCGGGCCTGGCCGTACGACAGCCGGACCAGCCCGGTGTCCGGGCACACGTCACGCGGCGCGATGACCTTGCTGGGACCCGGCTTGCGGTGGGTGACGAACACCGGCCCGCGTGTGCGGCCCTTGATCAGCCGGGGCAGCAGGCGGGCGGTGCCGGCGTCCCAGTACACGGGCTCCATGACGTAGTCCTCGCGCGGGGCACCGCGGCGGCGGGTACGCGGCTTCGAGCCCTTGGCCTTCACCGGGGCCCTGCGGGCGGCAAGGTCCAGCTCCTCGATGTTGACGCCGAGGATCTCCTCCGCCCGCGCGACGGTCTCGTACAGCATCCGCCACAGCGTCTTCTCCCGCAGGTGGACCTCGCGCCGGGCGATCAGCCGGTCCACGGCCATCTTCGAGCGGGCCGGGGTCTCCGAGTCCGGCGGGGGCATCCGCTTCACCCAGGCCGGGACAGCCGGGCCGTCGTATCCGCGCTCGACACACCAGCCTAGCCACGACAGCACCGCCGCCCGCCGGGCGTTCCACGTGTTGACCGCGGCCTCGCCCCACAGTTGTTCGAGGGCGCCGCCGATCTCGTCGTCCGCGACGGTGGCGAGCGGGCGGGCATCACCGAGGTGCTCGGCGGTCTTGCCGACGCCAATTCCGTACGACCGGAGCGTGTTCGCGTTGTCGAGCGAGTCGAGGAACACGTCGGCCGCCGCGCGGACGGTCAACGCCTTTCCGACGGGCAGTCGTACGACGGCGGGCACCGCTTCCCCCCTTGCCACAGATAACGGGGCCGCTTCGTACACAGCCCCGAGAACGTCGCCGCAGGTCGTGATCAGCGATGCCGCAGATAATAGAGCGTTATCTGCGGAAGACTTCAGACGGGTCCCGCCGCCGACCATCCGTCAGCCGCCCACCAGGGCCGATC
>NZ_JBEZFW010000052.1:0-6659 GCF_040649695.1 Nonomuraea sp. NPDC048901
TAAGTGCAGGTTAAGCCGGTGATCAGAACTGTATGAGAGGGTTGACGGCAGCTTTATCACCCCTGGTCGGGGGCCAACTACCCGGGTGGAATCTGCTCAGAAAATCTACTGGGCGACTTGCACACAGGTGATGAAGCACATAATCGGTTCTCCGCAGCGTAAGCGATATGCGCTCCATCCCTCACCCGAGGAGGCGAAGCCGTGTCCGAAAACAACGTCGTCCCCATCACCGCAGGCATCGGCCGCAGAACCGCCAACGCCCGCCAGCGCAAGCGCGCTGTCCCAACAGGCACTCCCCTGGCCGGCCTCATCGACTCGTGGGAGCTCGCCCTCGAAGCAGCAGGCAAAGCGCCGGCCACGCTCGAGGTGTACCTGCGGACTGCCCGCAGGTTTGTCACCTACCTCCAGGAGGAGGGGCAGCCGGACGACGCCGAGGGCGTGCAGGCCGAGCAGGTGCGCATGTTCCTCATCCATGAGCGGACCGGCAGAGGGCTCCCAACCGCGGTGGCAGCACACGCCTATCTCGGCGTCTGGTGGAACTGGATCATCTCCGAAGGAGAGCGCACCAGCTTCTCCCCCGTGCTCAAGGCCGACAAGCCGCAGCTGAAGACCAAGGCGCACGACTATCTCACCATGGAGGAGATCAGCGCCCTCCTGGACGTGTGCAAGGGCAGCGACTTCGCGTCGAGGCGGGACACGGCGATCATCCGCGTTTTCATCGACAACGGGATGCGTGTCGGCGGTCTGTGCGGTCTGCGCCTTGAAGATGTGGATCTGCGCGGACGACGCCTCAAGATCGTTCTCAAAGGAGGTGACGAGCATTGGGCGCCGATCGGCGACAAGACCGCCACCGCCATCGACCGATATCTGCGAGTGCGGGCCCGGCACGCCCGTGCGGACTCGGAGTGGCTGTGGCTCGGCATCAAGAGCATCCAGGAGCCGCGGCTGTTAAAGGGCGGGGTGCAAGGCATGTTGAAGCGGCGCGGCAAGCAGGCGGACGTGAAGAACGTACACCCGCACCGCTTCCGGAGCACCTCGGCGCACCAGCAGCTGGCCGTCGGTGCGAATTCCGATGATGTGCGACGGGTGCTCGGCTGGCGGTCCGAAGCGATGCTGCGGCACTATACCGAGGAACTCGGCGACGAGCGGGCGCGGGAAGCGCACGCTCGGGTCTCGCCGTCTGACCGCATCTAGGCTGCACGATGCGTGATTGCGGATCTCCGTGCCGTTCAGCCTGGCGCTAGGTTTCGGTAATACCGAAACCGCGAAACTATTTTCGGCTAGGCCAGTGACAGCAAGCTATCCGTTAGCTACGATCCGAGATCGACGCTCCAGAGCGAGGGAAGCGTGGGGACACGGTCGCCGCACCGGCCCGGCAGTTCCCTCCCGAGGCTCTGCAATCGAGCCGGTGCGGCCCCGCAAGGGGGCGGGGACCTCGACACCCAAACTGCCGAGGTCCCCTGTCCCTGCGGAGCAGATGCCCCTACCCCCTTATTCGGATCAAGCTCACGCGCGGTTCAATCACCCAACGATCAACTTCGTCCGGTCGCCCGCCAGCACTTCAGGCTCGCCACCCGGCCGCACCAACACGAAGACAGGCACCCCCTCAGGCAGCCCCAGAAGGCGACGTTCCCTCAGCGTCGGCATGCGCGTGCTGACCTGAGTGTCCTTGGAGATGGCCACCTCCGCCATGTCCAATACCGGACGCACCTTCGACCCCTGCTTCGTCGTGATGATCAGCCCCTCAGCCCGCAGCGTGGCCATCGCCTGGCGTACAGAGTCGCGGCCGACGCCGAACTCGTCTATGTACTCCGGCTCAGTGCGCAGCCGCTGTCCGGGCCGGAGCTCACCGCGTTCGATCTGCTTCCGGATCAGGTCTACCAGTTGGCGGTAGACGGGCACACCTGAGTCCGGATCGATCATGAAAGCGAGCGTAGGAGGATCATGGCTACGTACCCATCATGGGTACGTGGCCATGACGCCTGACCCACGATAATCTCTGGTTATGACCCCCCAGAGCGAGCTAGTCGGGTTATCCCATGACTTGATGACCCCCGCCGAACGCGTCGACCTGCTGGATCGGACAATCGGCCCCTACGTGGCCGAAGGCAAGCCGAAGAACACCAAACGTGCCTACGACAGCGACAAGAAGACATGGGAGCGCTTCTGCGCCCTATCAGGAATCCCTGACACCGCAGTAACAGAAGGAACGTTCGGAACGTTCGTCGCCTGGATGATCAGAGAAGGCAAAGCACCAGCAACCATACGACGGCGACTCATCGGCGTACGAGTCGCCATGAAGAACGCGGGAACGCCCATACATACCTCCGTCATCGAGATGGCCCTCGAGGCACTCCGCCGCGAGGAGCGTGCCCTCGCGGAGGCCGGCGAGACTCGAGGCCGCGGCAAAGCGCCCGCGTTCACCGTGCCCGAGCTACGCGCGATGTCCGAGGCGTGCCCCGAGTCACTGGCCGGCGCTCGAGACCGGGCGCTCATCCTGATCGGGTTCGCTATCGGCGGGCGCCGCTCCGAGATCGCCCACCTGAACGTTCCCGACTTGGTCGACGTCCCCGAAGGGCTGCTCGCCACCGTCCGATTCGGCAAGACCGGCCGCAGAGAGGTCGCCATCCCCTACGGACAGCATCTCGCCACGTGCCCAGTTCGCGCCTGGCGCGGCTGGCTCCAGGCTTCAGACCTCGAGGATGGGCCAGCGCTGCGCCAGGTGGACCGGCACGGAAACCTCCGTGGGGCCCTGTCGCCTCCAGGGATTGGCGACATCGTCTCCCGAGCTGCGGCACGCGCCGGGCTCGGCAAGCGGACCGCCCATGGATTGCGGTCGGGAATGGCCACCGAGGCGCGCCGGGCCGGCCACGACGCGATCACGATCGCGCCGCAGGGCGGGTGGAAGCCGCACAGCCGGGAGATGCTCGGCTACATGCAGATCATCGACCGATGGACGGATAACCCGCTTCGGGGCATCGGGCTGTAGGTAGCGAGGGCCGACTGAAACGACAGCGGCCCCGCCCCCCAGAGGAGGGAGCGGGACCGTGGTCAGTCCTTATCCTTGCCGGGGCAAATCCTGTGGGCGGGGTCCCACCAGATCGGGTAGAACACCCGCGGGCTCTCGTCCGAGATGACGCCCCACAGTCGTTCAGGTCCACTCAACCGGAAACGAAACACCTGGTCGAACTCGTCCAGTTCCAGGTGGCGTAAGCGATCCTGAGCTGCGGTTGCCAGGTGCTCCACGGGGATGAACTTGTGCTTGGAGCCGCGGCGCCGGTGGCCGCCGGTTAACTGGCCTCGGATCTCCTTCCAGCTCAGCCGCTCCATCTGTGACAGGAAGTCGATGATCCGAATCAGCGTGTCTCTGCCGATGCCCTTCCATGCCCATGCGCCGTCGTATTCCTGGTCGAGCAGGGAGAGCCGCCACAGTGGATGCTGGAGGTCATCGTCGAGGCCTGTGGCGGCGACGCCGAGCAGGCGCTTGGGGATGCTCTTGCCTGTTCCCGGCGCAACGGCTCCAAGGACGACAGGTACACCCTTGGATTCGTAGGCGGATGCCGGGACAGGTTTCTGCTTATCCCTCTTCGCCATCGGCGCGGGCCGCGAGCATGGCATCGAAGAACTCGAAGATCTCCGCGTCGAGCAACGGCTCGTCGCTACGCTGCATCGGGGCTACGCCGGCGCGCACTCGAGCGCATACCCACGGCTTTTCCTGATGCGTCATCTGGGACAGCTGGTTGGCGCCGAAAGAACCATACGACGACAGGACGAGATCAATCGACTCGCGCTCGCCCTCGTCTAGAGCTCCTGGATCGCCCTTGATGTCGCCGGGGTTGAGTTGGAATCGGCCGCGGTGCTTGACGTACAGCTCCTTGGAGACGGGCCCGTTTGCCCAGGCCTCGAAACGCTCGGGGAAGAGACGCCGCTCCTCCCACGCCAGGTGGTAGCCGTAGGCGTAGTAGCAGAGCTTCTGAAGCTTCATGGCCGTCATCGAGCCGAGCTTGTCGAGGATGTACGCGGCTACGTCTTGGACGTGCGCCATGCCGACTCCCCTCACGAGCTCACCGTATCTCTTACCCTGTTCAGCGCTCGGGATTGCATGCCGATTCCCATATCAGTGTGGACGTGGACGAATCACAACGGAAGAGCCAATTAGAATCTGTGTTCGATTCGTTGCGGGAGATGTGCTCAGGCAACCTTGCCACCACACGCCAGCCCCTCGCAGCACCTCTGCCTTTTCGTCGACTGGCCCTGCTGCCGCCTCTACTGGTCACCGTCTTCGCCTGGTGCGGTCCTGAGCTTCTCGGCCGCACCCTCAAGCACGTAACTGCCCGTGCCTGGCTCTGTCTCCACCAGCCCCGCCTCGCGCAAAGCCCTGTGGACTTTCTGGGCGACGGTGTTGGACATCGACCACTGCTGCATGAGTTCGTGCACGGTCGGCACCCGGTCGCCGACCGCCAGCTCGCCCGCGCGGATCTGCTCGACGATGGCGGCGTACGCCTGCCGCCACTTTGATCGGCTCGGGTGCATGCGATCAAGATTGCGTGCCGTACCTGGGCAAACATAGGTACACCCTGACGCTCTGTACTACGCCTAGGGATGGTTTAAGACACCTTGACGTGGCAGACTCTTCTGCAGCCTTAGATACAGCGGGCCCGCCAGGCGCTCGAACGCCGGGACGGGCCCTTGATCGGACGGTGGAGGTCCGATTTATGTGTAAGCCTACGAGGCCCACCGAGCCGCAGTCGACCATGTCCCACGCCCCCGCGCCCAAGCTGCTCCGCTACCGGACTTGGTACGACGCCGGCGAGGGCTGCTATGTCGCCGAGTATGAGCTGGATCTGCCCGACGAGGCACTGGAGGCGGGCTGCCTCGCACGGGTTGAGGCCGCCACCGTCGACGGGCTGACACACGCGGCCGTCCGCAACCGGCAGCACATCACCACATGGGTGACCGGGCAGCTGGCAGCCGAGGCTTCGGATCGGCCATGAAGCTGAAGAGGGTCCCCCTCCCTTGGATCACGCGGCCCAAGGGGTTGCCGCTCCGGACGGGCGATCCGACGTGACAGCGGCCCCAGTGTTGCCGGTGCCGTACGTCGCCGCCTACGTTGGCGAGACCGTCTCCCTCGACCTCGCCGTCATCCACGACGTGTGGGCGGTGAGCGGGCGCCGGCTGTCCTACACCGACCCGGTGGCGAGCGACTGGGACCTGGGTGTGCTGTGGGCTCGACAGAAGACGCACCGCCAGGGGAAGCCCCAGTACGACGAGCTGCACACGCTGCGGCAGCGGGAGTGCATGCTGCACCGGCTCTGTCAGGTGTGTGCGGGGCCCGCGCTGGACCCCGACACCGGGCTTCTCGCGTGGGTTTTCCACAAGGAGGTGCACGCCGCGGCCGGCCGCCTGAGCAAACCGCCGACGTGCTGGCGGTGTATCCCTGAGGCTCGGGCCGCGTGCCCGCATCTCCAGCAGGAGGCCCACGTCTACACCTCGCCCGACTACGAACTATGGGGCGTGAAGGGACTCGTCGTCTCCTCTGGCGGCTCGACCCGCCAGGACGTCCCGATGGCTGATCTGGTCACGCTGGAATACACGCTCGCCAGGGCTCTCGTCGTGCACGTGTCGGATCTGCGCCGAGAGCCAGCCCCATAGACAGCCCGGCCTTCGCCGCCTGGAGGGACGAGCGAGGGCCGGGCCTCCAACCCTCCACAAGACGCTGGCGAAACCGGCCGTCAGCCCGCCCACACAATGTCGACGATCCGCACGACAGCCGAGAGGCGGTCACTTCAGCCACTCTGGCCAGAGATCACTTCGGAGGCGCACACGCTAGCCATACCTGCGTGGCCCTTACATCATCCTTTGCTGATCTTTACGAGAAGGAGCCGATCGTTCAGCGTGGAGGTCGCCGAGACATGGCTTGACGACGGCGAGGGAGACAGGCCATGGGCAGAGACGACTCAAAAGAGGCTGTCTTGCGTCGCACCGACGGTATCTGGCGCCCCATCTACCTGGCGCTCAAAGACGGCATCCGCACCGCCAACGACCTGCACGACCACGTGGGCTGGGACTACCGCGACGACACGCACCTTTACAAGCACATGATCCGCCGTACCGCCGTGCCGATCATCAAGTCCCTCAAGCTGGAACTCGCGCCTGAACCCGAGAGAGACGAGGAGAGCCTGTCGATGAGCGGGCTCATTCTGTCTCTCGAAGAAGACGTCGTCAGGATGTGGCATATCTCCACCGTCGACGTCCATGCACCTACGAGTCCGACGCGCCGTGCGTTCACGAGACAGCCGCCTTGCCTGCAGCAGAGCCTCCTCGACATCCGCGACGCCCATGGCGTTCACGACGTCCTCACCCAGTTCCGGCGCAGACCGGATCTCAACAAACTGATCCTTTACTGGACTGTCGTGGATCACTGCATCAACCGCTTCGACCTGATCCGCCCCACCGGGGTCTGGAAGACACGCGTCGACATTGACTGGCGCGACGACCTACTTGAGCGGTACCAGCTCCAGCAAGGAGCAGACGGCGCATAGGCAGAGCCCCCAGCGATCACGCTGGGGGCTCTGCATGGTCTGTCAGTCAACGAGCTCACCAACAGTTTCCGATGACCAGTACTCTCTGAGACTGGTGATCTTCCGGTCCTCGATGGT
>NZ_JBEZFW010000053.1:0-5913 GCF_040649695.1 Nonomuraea sp. NPDC048901
GCTGCAGCCCATCCAAGGCCGGCCACCTCTGCAAGGCCATCGCCGTCCTTCAGAACCACCGCGTCACACAGGCCGTCTGAGGATGAAAAAGGGTCCGTGTTGAACGTGCCACGCGCCGCGATGCCGTACCGCCTGACAGCCTCTGGCACGGGGTATGGACAGTCATGCGTACGCTCGCACACATTCGTGGGGAGGATGCTGTCCGCTTGGTGGCCTGGTTCGAGGAGTAGGCGACCGGCATGCTGGACAGCGCTTTTCGCGCTTGGAGCGGGTGACGGGAATCGAACCCGCGCTGTCAGCTTGGGAATCATCTACCGACCTTGCTGCCCTGAACTGGGAAAACAGGGGTGCGGGTCAGAGCGGGTCGAGTGACCGCGGTTCCCCGCCTGTTCTGGCACGCATCTGGCACGACGATCAGTAAAACGCTGACGTGGTGGTGACCTGCCACGTCGGCTACGGTGCGTTCCATGGCCATACGAGTATTTGTAGACGACGTCGGGATCTGGGAGGTACATCCCAATGGCACCACCGGATTCCCCTGGTCGGAAATAATGAGCGTATCTGTGTATGCATCCCTGCTTCCGCCTGATGAGCAGCGAGTCGTGGGGATGGATGTCGGTCACGTGTCGGGGGAGTACCTGGACATCGTCGAGATGATCGAGGGATTTCAGCAGGCCGTACCTGCTGTCGCGGCCCGTTCCGGATGCGACGTTCCTGACCTCTCGGCGCTGCAGCCATCGGACGGTTTTGTCGAGATCTATCGATCAGCCTTGTAGCGGCCTAGCAGGTCCGAGCGTTAGCCGATTCCGGCGGGAGCGCGGCGGTAGGCCGGGGCGCGTAATGGGTCCACAGCTTATACGACCATTGAAAATCAAGGTCCGGATCGGGGATTCATCCTTCACCTGGGTCTTGAAGCGTGGAGCGGGTGACGGGAATCGAACCCGCGCTGCCAGCTTGGGAACTGCATTAATCACGGCCTACTGACGCGCTGAGCTGGGCGAGGGCTCGGTCCTGAGTGACCGTGATTGCCCTCTCACTACCCCTCTTAATGGCCCACTAATGTCCCAGCGATCAGCCCGTGACCTGGTATTTTTCGCGCGGCGCGCATGCCTCAGCCGCCTGATCAGCCCGAGGGGAAGCTTGTTTCGGATCGATGGTGACGGGATGATCAGGTTTGCACCTCGGCCGATCAGCACCAATGTCAGCGGGGTGCGGCACACTGTCGGTGATTCCTGTGGGAGCCGAGGTGAGGAGCCGACTGGTGAACACTCCCAGGCAGTCCAGTCTGTTGATCCGGTTCGCCCTGGACACTCTTGGGGAGCGCAATGCGCACCACGAGTTCGAACAGCTCTGTCTGGACGTGGCCCGTCTGGTGCTCGTGAGCAATTTGGTGCCGGCGACCGGCCCCGTAAGCAGCGGGGGCGATCAGGGTCGGGACGCCGAGAGTTTCTGGACGAGCCTTGCCGCGGCTCCGTCGCCGGTCTCGGCTTTTGCGCGCCTAGCTTCGACGGAAAAGGTCGTCTTGGCCTGCACGATCCAGAAGGACCGCGTCCCCGCCAAGATCAGAAGGGATTTGGCCTCGATCTGCGGCCAAGGCAGTCCCGTACAACACGTGCTGTACTTCACAGTGGCCCCGGTGCCGGTAAGTACACGACACACGCTGGAGGATGAGGCGCGGGATATCCACCAGGTCAAGCTGGACATCTTCGATGCGGTTGCTCTGACAGATCTCCTGACCAGGCCCGAACTCTACTTCCTGGCCGAGCGATATCTGAGTCTTCCGCCGCTGCCGGGTATCAGCGACGCGTCCATCGGCGACCTGTCGGTGGCAGTGCCCGAGGACTTGGCCGAGCACCGAATCCGCGGACGGGAGGCGCTGCTGACCGCGTTGGAGGAGCGGGTGGCGAACGCCGGCGGGCGGTTGGTCCTGTGCGGGATGGGCGGCACCGGCAAAAGCACGGTCGCGCTGGCGCTCGCCCGACGAGTCGCCGTACGGCGGACAGTGTGGTGGGTCGATGCCGCGACCCCGGCCGCCTTCGTGGCGGCGTTGCGAGAGGTCGCCGTACAAGCAGGGGTGGAGCGTGCCGAGGCGCGTGAGGTGTGGCGCAACCACGAGGCAGCCCGAGATGTGCTGTGGGACGCTCTAAACAGGTCGACCACTGCGCCATGGCTGCTGGTCGTCGACAACGCCGACGACCCGGCGGTGGTGCGGAACTGGATCAGGCAGCCGGTCACGGGGAACACGGTGGTAGTGACGAGCCGTGACCAGCGCTCCGACTCTTGGTGGACGTCGGCGGCAATCCATGCCGTTGCCCCGATCTCCCAGGCCGAAGGCGCCGAGATGCTCCGTGAACTGGCGCCCGACGCCGGCTCCGAGGGCGATGCAGTGCACCTGGCGCGGCAATTGGGCGGCCTTCCTCTCGCTCTGCTGCTCGTGGGCAAGTATCTGGCGATGACGAGCGGTGACCTGGTGCTCCCCGAGTCGGAGGTACCTCGGACATTCGCTGCGTATCGGGAGTCGCTGGACACGGAGTTCGCCGAGGCGGTCACAGCGCTGCCGCACGATCCCCACGGCCCGCTGGCCCGTACATGGGAGATGTCGCTGGATCTGCTGGAGATGCGGGGCACAGTGGCCGCGCGGCCGCTGTTCCGGCTGATTTCGTTCTTCGCACCTGAGCCACTGCCGGTCGCCCTGCTTCGCAGGAGTGTGCTCGCTGCCGCAAACGACTTCAAGAATTTGTCCTCGTCTGGGCTCGAAGCTGCGGTACGCGGTCTGCTTGGGTGCGGACTGCTGCACCGTCGGCGCTTTGAGGGGCTCGGTTCGACGGCCGAGACACTGATCGTCCACCCGCTTGTCAGGGAAATCACCCGTACTCAGCCAGCCGCCATCGAGGCAGCACCGGTGTACGCGACTCTGTCGACCGCCCTGCTTGCAATGGTGGCGAAAGGGCTCGACCCGGTCGTCCCGGCGAACTGGCCTCTGTGGCGGCTACTGCTGCCGCACTGTGTCCACGTCGCGGCAGACACGACGCACGCTGCCACGCTGGAGCACCAGATGCGAGGCGACCTCGCAGATCGGGCGGCGGTGTACGCGCAGCAGTCAGGCCAGTGGTCAGTGGCGGAGAAGCAGTTTGGCCATGCCCTGACTGCATACGCCCACACCGCTCCCGATGACGGCCCCAGGACTGTGCTGACGACACGGCACAACTTCGCCCTGCTGAAACGCGATCAGGATCGTCTCGATGAAGCGGAGGCAGACTTCGGTGACATTCTGCGCACAGCGACGCGGGTGCTCGGTCCGGATCACGCGAATACGTTGACCGCTCGCCACGAATTGGCCCGGTTCCGCCTCGACCGGGGAGATGTCGAGGGCGCGCACACGGAGTTCTCAAGACTCGTCCCGCATCTGATCGCCGTCCTAGGCCCCGAGCATTCGACCACCCTCGCGGCGCGCCACGAACTCGCCAGAGCGCTGCGTGGCCGAGGAAACCTCGCCGAGGCCCGCAACTCGTTCAAGCAACTGCTTCCCGACATGGCGAACGCGCTGGGCGACGCTTCTCCCAAAACGCTAACCTCCCGCCACGAACTGGCGGACCTACTGCTCGAACTCGGTGAAGTCGAGCAGGCCCTCGACGAGTTCGAGGCGACTCTCTGCCTGGAAAGACGGACGCTGGGCCACGACCATCCGAGCACGCTGGTCACCCGACACAACGTCTGCAACGCGTTTCTACAGCTCGGTCGGTTCGACGAGGCTGAAACAGAGCTGCGCGCCATTCATGCGACGTGGGCCCGTATCGCCCCCCAAGGGCACACGTCCTCCCATCGAGCCCAGGGCACTCTCGCGGGGTTGCTCTCCGCGACGGGGAGGCCCGCCGAGGCCGAGGGACATTTCCGTGCTGCGGCCAAGGCATTGGCAGCGGCGCTTGGTCCCACTCACCCTGAGACAGTCGTCGCCCGCCTGGGCCACGCCGACACGCTTCGTCTGCTCGACAGACATGCCGAGGCGCAGGCCATGCTGCAGGCCCTGTTGACCTCTGTCCTCGCCTCTCACGGCACCGGCCATCCCAGTCTGCTCTCGGTGCGCCGGCACCTGGCGGACGTGTACTTCGAGCAAGAGCAGGACACCGCCGCCGAGCATCAGCTGCGGCTTTTAGCTGAGGCGCAGAGCGACGTTCTGGGCACGGGGCACCCTGACACCTTGAGAACCCTCAGTCAGGCGGCGGCGGTCGCTCTTCGTCAGGGCGAGGTCAACCGCGGCACCCGCGAACTGGCTGCCCTAGTCGACCCACTGGCCTCGCACCTCGGCAGCGACAACGAGGACACCCTGAGCGCTCGGCTGAACTTGGCCTACGCGTATCTGCTCCTCGGCGACTCTGCAGCGGCAAGTCGCCAACTGACCGATGTCTTGATGGCGTACGAGAACGGTTGTCGTGCTCCGGACGAGTTGCTGGCATCCGCACAGGATCTGCAGCGTCAACTACGCTGAGACCGCACTGAATTGGCAGCAAGCGTGGTCGGCCCGAAGCTGCCTGATCTTTGGCCTCAGCTGTCTCCGGGGAGCCATTGAGCGGCGGACGGTTGATGCTGGGGAGGCAAGACGGGCCCGTCTGGGAGCACAGCGACCGGTGCGTCGGGAATCGAACCCGCGCTTTCAGCTTGGGAAGTCTCTCCCGATCACCGCTCCCCACCTGGGCTATGACTGACCTGCGCTATCGGCCGGGATTCCCCGCGACTCCCCGTCATTCCCCCTTGATCACCGCCCCATCGGGCACGCAGCGGGCACGGCAACCAGGGATCGCCCTCTGCCCTGTCGGCTTGATCGCCGTGCCCTGACGGGGCTCGCGGAAGGCCCGGCGAGCGTACTACGGCGAAATTGCCTTCCACGCACATACCAGATCTTGCAGAGAGGCCCTGAACCGCCATCGGCCTCAGCGTCCACGGGGGCGGCGGGAGATCACCTGGGGGAGTTTTCCCGCCTTCCAGTAGCCGTCGAGGATCTTGAGCAGGCGCTCGGGGTCGCGGAAGACCTCGGCGATCCGGTCGCCGTATTGCTCAAGGAGTGGGTCGCTCTCGACCATCTTGCGGCCGGCGCCCGTGAAGGACGACGAGTAGGCGTGACAGTTGCCGCACCACACGTAGTTGATCCACGCGGGTGTGGTCCGGCCGTATTTCGTGTGGTGATAAGCGCGCATGGTCATGTGGCCGCAGATCGGGCAGGTTCGTTCGGTCAGGGGCAGGTGCAGTTGGGCGCCGAGCGCCTCTAAGTGCTGCTGGTCGTAGGGGCGGGTCATGGAATTCCGGACCTCTCTGAAGGGTAGGGACGGGTATCGCTCCGGGCGGCCCGATGGCGATTCAGCTCAGTGACGCCGAGCCACGCGGGCGGTCCGTCTGGGCCCGGTAACGCGTGGTCGAGATGCACCGGATCTTGTCCCCGTACGAGGTTCGCTGCAAGTCTCGTTGTCGCGGGGGTGCTAGCTGGGTGCGGTTTGTGGGGCTGGCTGGGTGGCGGTGTTCGGTTTGTTGTGCGCTGGGAGGTAGGCGTGTGCGGTGGGTCGGGGCTGAGGAACGAAGTCCCGGCCCGTCGATCGCCCTTGATCCGTACGGTGATCGGCCACAGCGCGATCGTCGACCTGTATCGGTGTTATGGCTCGCCCATTGATCAGCCACGAGGCAAGGGGCGGCGGCGCGTCCCTGGTCGGCGGGTGCGGCTTGGTACGGCGGGTGCTGCGTACGGCGGGCGGCGGGCCGTGCGGCGGCGCGGAGCGCCGTCGCCTTGATACCTATGAGAACAATTCGGCAGTGTGAGCGGTGTGGCTGATGTCCTGTCTCGCTTGATGGTTGACACTCTGGCCTCGCTTGATGCTTGACACCTTGATCGTCTTCTGTGCCTGCTCGTGGCGGTATCGACGCTTC
>NZ_JBEZFW010000054.1:0-5854 GCF_040649695.1 Nonomuraea sp. NPDC048901
GGCCCAGCCCCACACCACCCCGTCCCCCGCAAACAAGATCAACCAGCATCCGCCGCTTGAGAAGAACCTCCAGGCCAGAGGTTAAAAACAAAGCTAAGAGGGGTGACGAGGGGGCAATCACGGTCACTCATGACCGACTTTCTGCCCAGCTCAGCGCTCCTGTGGGCCCTGATCGATGCAGTTCCCAAGCTGACAGCGCGGGTTCGATTCCCGTCACCCGCTCTCATCCGTGAAAGCCCCGGTAGGCCGGCGGATTCGGTACCTGGGCTTGACCATGCAGTGGGTTGTTGATCTCCCCGTGCCATTAAGCGTCCTATGAGTGCGATTATGGCCGCGTGGTTGATGTGACCTTGGATGAGCCCGGTGATTCCGGGGCTGTGGTGAAGCTCCAGACCGAAGCCTGGGAGCTTAACATCCGGGCGCCTCTGGCGGATTTGATGCGCCTCCGCGGGATCAAGGAGGCAGATTGGGATGCACGCCGCTCATTTTCAGTCGGGACCTGTGCTGACGCGCACGTGTTCTGGGCGGCAAACGAGGAACAAGCGACGATCCTCATCGGCCAGGACGACGAGACATGGGACATCGCGGTCACGGTGCCGCTCGAAACCGTCGACCAGATCGCACGCCTCGCCGAGGAGCACGTGTGATGCATTGGTGATTACCTGACAGGAGCGAGTAGGTCGGGCAGTCCCCGGAGCCTCAGCGCGGCATTGCCCGAGCGTGCTGCGCGGAAAGTGCCGCCCATCGCTCAACATCACGTATGTGATCGCCTTGCGGACATGCGGAATGCTCGCCTACCTGCACATCTCTCCAGCCGCCATCGCTGGCATCATGCAGGGGAAGTATTGCTCCGCCACGCTCGACGAGCACGAGGGCCGTCGCTATGAAGCCCTCCATGATTGAATGCAGGATTGCATGACTCGAACGCTCGTAGCGCTCGATGAGAGCACTCACGAAGGCCGCGAAGGCAGCCAGGTCGACCTCACATTCGTCGCTCTCCATGGGGCCGAGTCCCGTCGGCAAGCCCGTCTCGAGGGCAAATGCCTCTGCTAATCGCATGAATAGGCCAGCGACTCCGTTCGAGGGGTTCCAGAGGACTTGATCGCCAACCTGGAAATACTGGCTCATGTACTCCTCGCGTTCCACCGTGCCCGGCGTTCCTCGGCGCGAGAGACGCCGTCTGTCCAGACCTGCCGACGGTCATTAGACGAGGCCACGCTTCATACGGCACTGGCCGATCAGGGATCATAGTTCGGACGCCTTCGCCTTGTGCGTCTCGTACCTCAGGTAATGCACCAGGCTTGGGAGCCGGCCAGGCGGACGATCATGAGCTGAAGTGGACGGGCCTGGATAGGCGGAGGTCTGGTGACCAGGGCGGCGAGCGGCTCTGAACTACGTACCGCGCGCTAGGCAGTAGATGGCTGAGGCGCAATCTTGATCATCTCGCCCACCATCGACTCGGCAGGCTGTCGTCGGTCAGCGTGCGAGCGCTGCGCGGGAAACGCCAGGTCGCGGGCTGATAGTCGTGCCATTAGCGTGCCGGTCCAGACCCAGCGGCCTAGCGTCGTCCGGACTCTCGGTCAACTGGGTCGTTGGGGAGGAAGTTCTCGGTTGGGGCCGGATGCTGCTGGGGGACGATCCGGGGCCTGCCGTCGACGCGGGCTCGACCGGGCAGTAGGAGGCCTGCCCGTCCTGGCGTTCGGCGACGGTCGACAGAGTCTTGTAGGTGCTACAAGGCCCGGAGGCGAGGGTTCGGTTCGGACACTTCCCTTGACTATGCGTACGGCCAACGGGCAGACAAAACTGATCTTGAGACAGTACTCTGCCCTCGCATCGTTTGCCGACTCCTGGGGGCCACCCCCCGGCGAGGCGGTCGACGTCCCCTGCAGACGCCCCATCGACGAAGATGAGGAAGGCTCGTGATTCGACGCTCCAGGGTTTTATTACCCGCAGCGGCCATCCTGATCGCCTGCGCTGTTGCGCAGCCCGCTTCCGCGCAAGGTGCCGCATCCGCCGGACCTGCCATCGTGCGGCCGGTCTCGGGCAGCAGCCCCCTGCCCGCAGGCTGCGGACTTCCCCCGGCCGACGGCTACACGCTGAACCCGAACACCGAAGTCCTGCCCATGCTGGCGCGGGACCCGAACCGGCCGTGGCACCTCGTCACGGTGTTCCAGCAGGACCGCTGGAACCGGTACGGCAGCAACGGCGCGGTTACCGCCGTATCGGACGACTACGGCAAGACCTGGCAGCGGTCCGAGAACCTGCCTGCTTTCTCTCGGTGTAACGGCGGTACGACCGCCAACGGCGGAGACTACGACGTCACAACCGACAACTGGGTCACGGTCACACCATCGGGTGCGGCGGTGGCCGCGTCGTTCTCGCTTTCGCGCACCGGCGATGTGACCGCCATCCTGGTGTCCCGGTCCGCTGACGGCGGCCGGCACTGGGACGCCCCGGTAACCCTGCAACGGGACGACAACCCGCGCTACTTCAACGATCGCCCGTCGGTGACCGCGGACCCGTACCATCCGGGCGTGGTCTACGCGGTCTGGGACCGCATCGACAGTACGGACACGAGCTGGGTACAGCCGATCTATCTGGCGAAGTCGACCGACGACGGGCGCACCTGGACCACGAAGAAGGTGTACGACGTACCCGCCAACAGTGGCGTCATCGGCACACAACTGGTGCCGCTCGCCGATGGGACGCTGCTGATCGGCATGCACCACGAGACGGACACCGATGGTGCCACCCAGGTCATCCGCTCGACCGACGGCGGCCAGACCTGGTCGGCGCCGACGTTGAACGTTCCGGCTCCGCTCGCAGTGGGCCCCCGCATCCCGGACCCAGACAACTCGGGTGACCCGGTACGCAACGCCTCCCTGCCGCTGCTGGCCGCCCAGCCGGGCACCCAGGTGGTCAACGCCGTCTGGCAGAGCCAGGACTCCGACGGCACCTTCCACGTGGCCTACTCGCGGTCGACGGACGGCGGAAAGACTTGGTCCAGCCCGGTCCGCGTGGACAAGACGCCCACCGGTTCCGCCGCCGTACCGGTCATCGCCGCATCCCGTACGGGCACTGTTGCGGTCACCTACTACGACTTCCGCAACAACACGCCCGACCCTGCCACCCTGCCAACCGACGTGTGGGCCGTCACCTGCGCCAACGACTGCACGCAGCCCGGGGCGTGGCGCGAGCAGCACATCGAAGGGCCGTTCGACGCGCGGAAGGTTCCGGCGACAAGCGTCGGACGCCTGGTCGGGGACTACACCGGCCTGGTCTCGGTTGGCAGTGCCTTCACGGCCGTGTATGGCGTGGCCACCGGCGACGCCGCCAACCCAGTGGACATTCACAGCGCGGTTTTCGCTAGCTGAGCGGTTTTGCGCCACCGGCGGGGTTCGGTCAGACCGAACCCCGCCCCCTCTCACGGCAGCGCCGACCTGGCGCCTGGGGCTCGACATCGGCCATCTGCCGCTGGACAGGGTCACTCGTCGTGTGGTGCGCGAATGGGTGGAATGGATGCTCACCAAACCGTCCGCAACGAGCACCAGCCAAGACCTGCCCTATCGGATGAGCAAGTGGCACGCCGATGGGCGCAGGCCCACGACATCGCGGTCAAGGAACCGGCGCGTGTCCGAGAAAGATCCCTGGGACATGGGCAGACGGGCGACGGGAGTACCTGACGTCGGCTTGGATAGCGATCGAGGCAGGCAAGGTGCTTGACCACGTGCCAGCCCATCAGTTGATGCTGTCCCGGTATTTCCTCAAAGGCCGGGTCCGGCGAACGCAGGCCCTCCGCCTCGCCCTTCTCGTCGTCGAAGTAGCGAATGACTGCAAAACGGCACATGAACCGCTGTGGCCGGGGTCCAACTCCTCCGCAAGGCCGCCGATGGCCACACTGAACGGCTCCACCGGTCGACCACACGAGAGATCATTTCATCAACGGTCAGCCCGGATCACGGCACGCAATCTTCCAGGCATGCACGGCCGGAAGGAGCGTGCATGCTCCTGCTCCCTTGGGCCATGTCGCGCCGACATCTCCACAGCTGAGAGGATGTCGCTTCTCATGTCGAAGTAGACGTACTGACGGACGCGCACACGACGACCTTAACGATCTATATGTTGATCGCACTTGACGTAGGAGCGTCAGGCGGACGGCGCCTGCGCTCCCAGTCGACCTCGTCGTATTCGTCGATCCACACTTCGGCGCCGACCTCCCCCAGAAGCTTGATGACGGGGGCATCCAACATGAAGCACAGAGCCCCAACACCTGGTCCGAGCAGGTCCCGCGTAAGGTGCAGCTCGACCGTAGCCCCCCTGGCTGGCCAGCAAGGCGAGCTTGTCCACAACCCCGAGGAGGGAACCAGTTACTGCCCTGATGAGCTCCTCCAGCGAAGCCTCGTTGCCGTGAGCAGATGCTTCCATTTGCCAATCGCCAGTATGGGTTGTGCTCGAAGGCCGCACCCCTAATGCTTCAGAGATTTCGGCGGGACTGTGCACATCGCTCATGATCCGAAGCGTTGCGCTGTGTTCGACTCTCACGGCGCATACGCTAGACCTCGGTGCTCAAATCATGCCAGGTCGAAGGCTGGGGTCGGACCATTAGGTGGGGTAACGAGGGGTCAACCACGGTCACGCACGACCGGCCTCAGCCGCCGGTCAACGCCTCTACGGGCCGAAATTCCTGCAATCCCCAAGCCTGGCAGCGTGCGAACGGCCAAGCCCAGATCGGAAAGTTGTCAGCCCTTCCTGCGAAGATCGGCCCGTGTTTGATCCTTCAGGAAAGGCGAGTAGATGAGCGACGCGACGGCAGGAGATTGCGAATGGCTCTACCAGGAGTTCACTGACGATGCCGGCGATACATGGCTCTGCATCAGCTTCGTGCGAGGCTTACTTCCCCGCGAGGTTCTGCGTCGGATCGACGTCATCCCAGGGACCGTCGGTGAATTCGGAGTCGAAGCTTATGCGGCCGATGGCGGAACAGTCCTGATCGACTACGGATGGGGCACGTCAGTGGACGCAGCACCAGGGCTCCTGTCGTCGGGCACGACCATGGCGACGGTGTTTGCCAATATCAAGAGCGACGACTTCAGCCTCCTCATCGACGGGGAATTGATCGCCAAGTTCGGCCTGTATGGCTACTCCTATCGCCACGGAGAAGTCCCGGAGCACCTCCTTCCCCACCTTCAGGAACTGGGTCTCGACCGTGATGACCTCACCGAGAACTCCGTCACCAAGGCTCTCGCCTTCGCCTCCCGCGCCACCGGTGTGCGTTTCTCGCCCAGACAATTCGCCAAGGACGCCCTGACTGGCGCAAGCGACCACCTCCAATGAGGCCCGTACCGTTGCCGCGCTTCCTCGCTGCCTACGCCACAGTCTTGATCACATGCCAGATCCGTGCCAGAACAGGCGGGGAACCGCGGTCACTCATGGCGGCTCACGGGCGCTCGACATGCCCCGACCTGCGGCCTGGGCCGTTCTCGCACGCACCCGCCACTCGGGCCGCGCCTATGCGAGATCGCGCACCAGATAAAGCAGCTCACCACGCTTGTCGGTTTCGACGCGGTCCGGCACCAGGCCCAGCCGTTTGCAGATCCTGAGCGAGGCAGCGTTGCAAGGCCGAACCGTCGCCCACAGACGCTTCACGGTCGTGGTTGCCTGTAGCTCGGACACAACGGCCTGAGCCGCTTCAAGCGCGAATCCGCTTCCACGGTCGGGGTGCTTGATCTCGTAGCCGATCTCCGGCTCCAGGACTCCTGTGTCAATCCCCCGAAAACGTGGAGACGGTTCTATGCCACAGCGGTCCTCAGCAGGACGGATGAGGCTTGCCGCTTGTCGATCATGTGATGTTCGA
>NZ_JBEZFW010000055.1:0-5392 GCF_040649695.1 Nonomuraea sp. NPDC048901
TGGGGGCTCTGCATGGTCTGTCAGTCAACGAGCTCACCAACAGTTTCCGATGACCAGTACTCTCTGAGACTGGTGATCTTCCGGTCCTCGATGGTCAGGACGGCTATCTCGCGCATGCGCTTACGAACCCGCTGGACCAGATCATCGAACTCCGCTTCCCACTCGACAATCGCGGTGTCCCCGTCGAGGTAGACGTTGAGCACCTCGCACTTGATGTTGGCCTGGGACTCGACGACTTTCGTCTCCCAGTAGCGCCGGATCGCCTCCCGGTTCGGGATCGGAGCCTGAAGGACGCGCTCGTGGTAAGTAGCGTCCTCCGTGAAGATCGTCACGATCAGGTCTGGGTCTTGCCCGACCCACGCACGGACGTAAACGTCGAGGACTTCGCGAACGTCGTGCTTGGTCAGCTCCATTAGGGCTCCTCGTTGATGACGGCAGCCGCGACCGAAGGCATTTCGATCATTCCTGGTGCCGAGGCTATTTGTCCTCAACCTCTCCGGACCCTTTGCAGGGGCGGCAGTTGACCCACTTCTTCGTCACGACAGTGCCGCCGCCTGCGGTAGGCGTTTCGACGGTCTCGTGCCAGCCACCGGCCCCTTGACATCGGTCGCACTGCTTCTTGTCCGCCCACTCGTTCACGGTGGCGTCCTCGGGGGCGTCCGGTTGTGCGAACTGGGCGGTGACGGCGGCGGCTTGAGCCTCGGTGAGACCCTGGAGGAAGACATGGCTTCCTCGTGGGGTGGTGATGTCAGCGAAGTGGTCGCGCGGTTCCACGGCAGTCTCCTCGCCTCGACAGGTCATCGTCGCAGACGGTAGCCATGGGATCACGACCGCGCAATCGGAATGGCGGTTACTGTTCACTCCCCGGGGGTTCAGGCGGAGCAGCGCTCCCGCACGTCTACGACGATCACGGTGATATTGTCCGGCCCGCCATCCTCCAGCGCCAGTGAGACCAGGCGCTCGGCCACGTCTCCCGGATCCTGATGGGACTCCAATACGTCCTGCAGAACTCCAACAGGCACAACACCGCTCAGGCCGTCGGAGCACAGCAGGAATCGATCCCCAGGATGCAAGCCGCGCGGCGTGAGATCAGGAGACCGTCCGTCAGTACGACCGTCAAGGAACCGTGCGATCTTCTCTGACAGATTAGGTACATCGGCGGCGCCAGCCACGAGGTTGCCGTAGGTGTGATCTTCGGTCAGCTGGGTCAGCTCCCCTTCGCGCAGTAGGTAGGCGCGCGAGTCGCCCATGTTCGCCACCACGACAGTCGCCCCAGACCAGAGCATTGCTACCAGTGTGGTGCCCATGCCTGCCAACTCAGGCTCGCGCTCGACCCTGGCGCGCAACGTCTGGTTCGCGTGGTGGATAGCTTGCCCGAGGGCGTCAGTGAGGTCTGCGGAGTCAGCGAGACGGTCATAGGCGGACAGGACGTCGATCACGGTATTACTGGCGATGTCGCCGGCTGTGTGTCCGCCAAGGCCATCAGCAACCGCGAACAAATACCTTCCGGCATAGGCGGCGTCTTCATTGCGTCGACGCACTAGCCCGACGTGCGTGCGGGTTACGGCGTCAACGGTGAGGCTGCTCACGGGCGTTCACCTGTCGCTCTCGATCTCGTCGGGCGGCCCGTCGATGTCGGGCCAAGGGGGTTGAGCGGACTCGTCGCGTCGCAGTACGTGCACAGTTTCTACCCGGTCGCTAGCCGCCACGTACTCGGTGACCTCGATTGGTTGGCCATCGCCCCCCGAGGTACCAACTCGCACGATCTCCAGCACGGGCAGGCTGATGGCGATCTCCAGCAGCTTGGCCTCTTCCTGGGTGGGCATCCGCGCCCGGTGGAATTCGGTCCAACTGATCGGCCAGTGGCCGGCCCGCTCTAGCAAGTAGAGCCAGTGGCCTGGGCCGGGGTCCTCGGAGGCCACCTCGGGAGCGTCAGCCACTCCTCGCGGGTGTATCCACGAGATGTTGATCTGAAAAGGCGGCTCAGACTCCGGGCCAGTGACCCGAAATCGGCGCATCACCGAGCTCCCCGGCTCGACGCCCAACAGCCGAGCGACCCTTGGGTTGATCAGCGGTTCGTAGCCAGCAAGCGGCGTGATGTGATGCTTCCACTTCTCCTGGCCGGACGCCGCTGGGAAGGAGTAGCCGGCGTTGGGAGTGGCCTTATTGCGCTTGACCAGGTCGCCGCGCGGTCTGCGGAGGCGCATAAGGCCATGCCGCACGACGATGCCGCGCCCCTGCACAGCCCACACGTAGCCTTCCGATTCCAGCACGCTGACCGCTCGCCCGATCGTGTCTCGGTTGGCGTTGTATTGCTTGGCGAGGTCGTTCAGCCGCGGAAGTAGAGCCCCCGGCTCCCACTCGCCGGCCTCGATCCGTTCGCGGATCGCAGCAGCGATGTCTAGATACCGCGAGTGCACCACCACCCCGCACCAACCCCTTCGCATGAGTCTCCAAGAAATAGTCTTGGGACAATTGACAAGATGCTACATTGTCCCAAGACTATCTTCATAGAAGCACGAAGTCCCATAGGGATCAGCAAGAAGCAGGCCAACGCGCTGCAACGCCTCGGTCTGTGAGCACAAAAGAAGACGGGCCCCCGACGCTGCAACGTCGGGGGCCGCCCATCAGGCTTCCTCGCGAAAGGTGTCCGCCTGATGCTCGATCATCATTTCATCGAGGGTGGCTGCCCTGAACAGCGACCCTTCGGTGAGCCGAGTGTGCCGATCGCCTCCATCGCGCGAGGCGCATCGTGAACGAACTGGCCCTGACGGAGTCCCCGTCCCTCCGCGCTCAGTACGCCGACCGCGTCGATGTCCTCGACAAGGTCAAGGCGCTGAGTCTGCTCTCTGATGACGTTCACGCCGATCTGCCGATGGTCGCCCGCTACTACGAGGTGGCCGAGGATGCGATCGAGAGTGTCGTCCGCCGCAACCGCTCCGAGTTGGAGTCAAACGGCTTCCAGGTACTCAAGGGGCAGGCGTACCGAGACTTCGCGTCCGTCAACCTGACGGACGCGAATCCGAACGCCCGCTCCATCACCCTGTTCGCCCGTCGCGCGATCCTGAACGTCGGCCAGATGCTCACCGAGTCACCGGTCGCACGTCAGATCCGCACCTATCTCCTCGACGTCGAGGAGATAGCGCCGCCCGAGATCCGCACGGCAGCGATCGAACTCGCCGCTCTCACCCGGATCCAGGTCCTGGCGCTTAAGGCTGCTGACGGACTACTCGACCGGACATGGCTAGCCGCCAAGACCAAGGTCGCGCTGGCCCGAATGTTCGGCGAGGAACCCGAAATCGACCCGCTCGACATCCCCCTGTACGTCCCCGACTTCTTGAAGTCCATGGGGCTGAAGAAGAAGCAGATCGAGTCTGAGCAGTCGTGGTTCGGCAAGCGCGCCGCCGCCCTGTATGAGGCTGAGCACGGAGAGAAGCCCGGCAAGCGCGCCGCTGACACCCCGAACGGCAGCGTCCGCAACACGCTCGCGTGGACGCAGCGCGACCTCCCGATCTTCGAAGAGGTCTGGGAGCGCTGGTACGCCGAGAAGTACGCGATGCAGATGGCCCCCGTACAGGACTCGCTGTTGGGGAGCGACGCGTGAACTACCTATCCATCCACCACCAGGACATACAGAGGGCGACCCGCTACCGCCAAGTCTCAGGCCGCCCGCATGTCCTCTACACCGCCGATAACGGAAGGAACACGCCCATCATGGCATACCCGCTCGCCACTCCCGCGTCGGAACAGGAGCGGCAGGAGATCGACAGGCTGACCGATCACATGTATCGGGAGGCTCTGGCCATCCTCGGCACCGTCGCGGCCACCCGGACGGCGGCGGGGCTTCCACTCCCTCCGGAGCCGCCCAGCCTCGTCACCCTGTCGATCCCCCGGCAGGCGCCTGCACTCCGCCCGCTGGTGTCGTGATGGACGTCACCCTGGACACGGCCCTGTCCCTGCTGGGCCTACCGCTCATGCTGACGCTCCTGATCGTGGTGGGCGTCACGGCCTACCGCCAGGTCCGCCCCTACAAGGTGGTCGGCCACAGCCCGTCGATGGGCATGGTGGCGATCCGCTGGCGCGACGACCCCGACCACACGTTCTGGCTCACCCCTACCAGCCTCCAGCAGCAGATCGGGGCGCACCGATGAAGATCCCCGCCCAGTTCGACTACGAGGAAAAGGGCCACCCAGGAGTGTGGGGCCCTGGCCTTGAAGACCAGAGACCGCGCGACGCCTACGACGAGCTGCTCGCTGGACAGGCCGGCGACCTGAATGTGAGCACGCGATGACGATGACCGCCACCCTGACCTTCAACCCCGACATCACCGACCTCGACCGCTGGCAGGCGCTGTCCCACTACGAACGGCACCGCATCCTCGCCTCCCGCTGGCTGGGGCTCAACCCGGCCGACGCGCACGCACGGTTCGCCGCCGCGATGGGCGTGCTGGCCCTCGTCAACGAAGAGCTGGACGCCGCTCAGGTCCTCGTGAACCACTCCGTCACCCGCGCGGTGGCGGAAGCACGGCAGAACCGCGAGGAAGCCCGATGAACCAGCCCGGCCACCGCGCCCCCACACCTCCTGCGGTGGCCGGGCATCCCAACCCACCCCCTACTGAAGGAGATCGACATGTCCGACACCCGCCCCTTGTACGAGGGAGACAACGAGATGGCCGCCCGCCATATCTCGGCCGGCGACTGGTGGGACCTGGAAGAGGACCGTTGCACCTGCGGCGCCACCCTCAAGGTCGCTCAGGGCACCGACGGCGACCACACGATCGAGTGCACCTCCTGCGAGTACGTGTTCACTACCGACGAGGACGGCGTCGTCACGGACTGGCCCCGCACCACGACTCCGCCCGCCCCTGTCGTGATCGTCGTGGACGAGGCAGCCGCCATCTTCGGCGGCATGACCGGCCACGGCAAGAACCCCGGCCTACTCACCGACCTGCTGGAAAAGGCCCGCAACAGCGGAGCACCCATCGTCATCACCGACAGCAAAGGCGCCACGAACTGGAGCTGATGTTCCGTGAGCCTCCCGACCCGCTTCCCTCCGGCCGGGCGGTTCACGAATCACCAGCCTTCACCCCCGAAAGAGAACCCATGAGCACCGGCACCAGCGAGGAGGCCCACATGTTCGAGACCCCTCACTTCGACTACTACGGCGACCTCACGACCGGCGACCGCATCGACCTTGACGAGCCGCCCCACCACTGCGGCGAGGAGATGGAAGTCCGGGAGGACTCCACCGGCGCCCTGCTGGTCTGCATCAACGGCGACTACGAGATCACCACCGACAAGGACGGCGCCCTCACCGAGCCGCCCTACATCACCCGCTGAACGAACGGACCCCTTGAGATGGACACGACGCACGCTCCCCCACCCCGCGAGGT
>NZ_JBEZFW010000056.1:0-4804 GCF_040649695.1 Nonomuraea sp. NPDC048901
AAGTCGAACTCCCAGCAGCCCGCCGGCTGCGACCATCAGCCTGCCGTACTCAACGCAGCCGCGTAACCCCCGAGAGATTTACCCAGATGACCACTTAGCCACGTCGAACGCGCTGCCTCGACGGCTGGGTGTGTGGACTCCAGCAAACCGATACAAGCCCGGCACCATCCACCTTCCCCTGCCGGTGGTCTCGGAAGGTGATGGCGGAGGCATTCGACACGGCTCCAACGGGTGCCTTGAACTGTCGTCGCTTCGGCTGAATCCGTGCGGGCTGGCGGCTGCAAGCGCTGCATGGGCCGGCCGTCTCCACGAATAGTTGCCAGGCGTTCAGATCCTTGCACGGCAGGAACTCGCATGTTCCTCACGCGGTGTTGCTGTACACGCTATGCGAACAACTAGAAGACGGGATGCCCGACCCCGGCGTGAGTCGCCGGCCGGAATCGTCAGAAACGGTAGTGCGCGACCGTGGTGCCCAGCCTGGAGAAGGCCGCGCTGAGCGCCGACAGGCGGGTCCACAGGCGCAGGGCCGTCGGGAACTGGTCGACCTCGGGCTCCCGGGTGAGCAGGATGTGCCGGATCAGGGTCAGTCGCGGGTTCCACCGTACGGGGTCGAGGCGGTCGAAGCCGGGGGACTTGAAGAGGGGGACCAGGAACCGGCTGCCGGAGTAGTGTCTCGCGGTCCAGACGGTGAATCGGGTGTAGACGTTGAACGCGATCTCCCCACTGGGAAAATGGCTGGTGAGACGGTCCAGCAGCGTGATCATCTCTTCCTGGGAGAGGAAGGGCAGCACGCCGTCGGCGACGATCACGGCGGGACGGTCGGCGGGCAGCGCCTCCAGCCAGCCGGGCTCGGTCAGGTCCGCGCCGATGGTGTGCGTGTGCGGCCGCTCCTGGATGATCCGGTGCCGGGCGTCCACGACCTCGGGAAAGTCGACGTCGTACCAGTCCGCTGTCGATGGAGGGTCGATGCGGAGGGCTCGGGTGTCGAGGCCGGCTCCCAGGTCGATGCCGATCGCGTCGGGGTGGCGGGCGATGAACCGCTGCGCGATCTCGTCCAGTTTCTTGGCGCGCTGGGCGACGTCGATGGCCGAGGCCGCGCTCCAGCGGAGTTTGCGGTGGTCGTAGCCGGTCTTGTGGATGATCTCGTAGGCCATGCGGTCGCCGAGTATGGGGCTTGGCAGGCGGCTGTCGAGCGCCCGGCCGCACAGCGTCACCCACAGGGTTTCCTGCAGCGGGGTCAGTGTAGGAAGGGTCACTCCCATGATGTCCTCCAGGCTCAGATGGTGGGCATGTCGCGTCGGGTGAATCCGGCCAGGCCGGCCGCGACGAGGGCCGCCGCGACGGCGGTCATGACGATCAGTGGGGTGGCCGTCATGACCCCGCCGGGAAGTTTCGGTACGTGCTCGAAGACCGACAGGTCGATGACCCACTGGTCGAGCTGCAACTCCAGGCCGACCCAGCCGAACAACATGCTCACCATGGCCACCGCGAACGTGCCGGCGACCAGCCGAGGCAGCAGCCCGAACAGCGCGAACGCGACCCCGGTGAACACCCACACCACAGGGAGTTGCACGAGAGCGGCGGCTAGGAGGCGGGACAGCTCACGGGCGACGTCGCCGGTGTTGAGTCCGTGCGCCAGACCGGCGGCCGTCCCGAAGGCGATCAACCCGAGCGCCGGGCCGAGCAGTATGAACGCGAAGTGGCTGCCCGCCCAGCGCAGCCGGCGCACCGGGGTGGCCAGCAGGGGCTCGGCCCGCCCGTCGCGCTCTTCGTTCCTGAGCAGCAGCGCGGCCTGGATGGCGAAGCAGGCGCTGACCAGGCCGAGCATGGTCATCATGGGGGCGAGGAACTGGTCGACGAGCGTGCCGGGACCGCCGAGCCGGGCCAGCGCCTCTCGGGCCGCGGCGCCGCCGTTGTCCATCAGCGTCCCAAGGCTCGCCGACATCGCGCCGACCACGAGCCCGACCACGGCGAGTCCGGCGAGCCTGCTGATCAGCGGCCCGCGGTGCAGCCGCCAGGCCAGCGCCAGCGGGCTGCGCAGGCGGGGTCCGGCGGCGGCCGGGCCCAGGCGGGCCTGGAACATGCCGGCGCCGAGGTCGCGCCGCTCCGACAGCGCCACGGCCAGCACGATCAGCGCCAGCACGGCGCCGGCCGCGAGCGCGAGCACCCACCAGCGTTCGCCGCTGTAGGGCCGCAGCGCCTCCGCCCAGCCGAGCGGCGTCATCCAGGACACCCAGGCAGGCCCGTCACCGGACTGCGCGGCGACGTCGCCGACGCCGCGCAGCAGGATCGCGGCGCCGAGCGTGCTGATCCCGATGACGCGCGCGCCGCCCGCGCCAGTCGTGAGCTGCGCCGTCACCGCGCCGATCGAGGCGAACGCGCAGGCGGCCACCGTGAACCCGAGTCCGAGCGCCAGGGAGCCGGCGGCGGGCAGGCCCTGGCCGATCAGCGCCAGCGCCGAGGCCACGCCCAGGACCAGGGCGGCCCCGCAGGTGACGATCAGAGTGGCGGCCAGGTTCGCGTGCCGCGCCACCGCGGTCGCCCCGACCAGTTCGCGCCGTCCGGCCTCTTCTTCCGTACGCGTGTGCCGGATGACCGTGAGCAGCGCGAACAGCGCGACCATGAACGTCACGAACCCCGACCGCCAGGCGACGAGCTCGCCGAGGCTGGAGCCGTTCAGCACGCCGTAGGCGATGGTGAAGGCCCTGGTGTGGACGCTGGTCTCGTAGTAGTGCTGACGGGCCTCGGCCGTGGGGTACGCGCCGGTGAACGCGCCGACGAACACCACCGGGATCATGCAGATGAAGGCCACCCACAGCGGCAGCAGCACACGATCGCGCCGCAGCACCACGCGGATGAGCTTTCCCGTGCCGGCGAACGCGTTCATCGTCCTGCCTCCGCGTGCCGGCCCTTGACGTTCGCGGTCGCGCGGTCGTAGTGCCGCAGGAACAGCTCCTCCAGCGTCGGAGGCTGGCTGACCAGGCTGCGCACGCCGGCCTGGGTGAGGTGGCGAAGTGCGAGGTCCAGCGCGGCGGCGTCGACGCTGAAGCGTACCCGGCCGCCGTCGGCGCGCAGGCCGTGCACACCCGGCAGGCCGGCCAGCCCGTCCGGTGGGGCGGCCAGTTCGGCGTCGATGGAGGTGCGGGTGAGGTGCCGCAGCTCGGCCATGGTGCCGGTTTCGACGGTACGGCCGTCGCGGATGATCGTGACGCGGTCGCACAGCGCCTCGACCTCGGAGAGGATGTGGCTGGACAGCAGCACCGTACGGTCACCCGCGCGCCGCACTTCCTGGACCGTTTGCCGGAAGACCTCCTCCATCAGCGGGTCCAGGCCGGAGGTGGGCTCGTCGAGGATGAGCAGCTCGGCGTCGGAGGCCAGAGCCGCGACCAGGGCCACCTTCTGGCGGTTGCCCTTGGAGTAGGTGCGGCCCTTCTTACGCGGGTCGAGGTCGAAGCGCTCGATCAGCTCGTCCCGGCGCCGCCGGTCAAGCCCGCCGCGCAGCCGGCCGAGCAGGTCGATGGCCTCACCGCCGGACAGGCCGGGCCACAGGGTGACGTCGCCGGGCACGTAGGCCAGGCGGCGGTGCAGCTCAGCGGTCTGTGTCCAGGGGTCGCCGCCGAGCAGCCGGGCGGCGCCCGCGTCGGGGCGCATCAGGCCCAGCAGGATCCGGATCGTGGTGCTCTTGCCCGCGCCGTTGGGCCCGAGGAAGCCGTGCACCTCGCCGGTCCGTACGACGAGGTCGAGGCCGTTCAGTGCCCGTGCCGGGCCGAACGACTTGACCAATCCGGCCATGGAAATGGCATCAGTCTCAGTCATCATGGATGTCCTTGTGTGGTGATGGGGGGAGGGCTAGAGATCGTCTCCCTGATGGGCCTCCCAGGCGGTCTGGGCGGCTTTGAGCATGGTGTCCTCGGCGTACAAGCCGTGGGTGTAGATCTCGAGCATGGGCAGCCCGATGCGCCGCAGCACGTCGGGGCCCATCCGCTCGAAGCCGAGCGCGCGGGTCAGGGGCGGCGCCATGGTCAGCGTGGCCAGGCTCACCAGCACGGTGAGCACGGCCAGCGCCCGCACGTCGGAGGACTGGCGCATCGAGCCGCCGGCGATCCCGTCCCGGAAGAGCTGCTCGGTCTCCTCCACCAGCGTGTTGACGAACGTGGTGGCCGCGGAGGAGTCCTCCTCGATCGCGCGCACCATGTACTGCACATGGAGGCGGTACTCCTCCGAGCCCGACAGGTATTCCTGGGACAGATCCCGCACGCCGACCAGGTCAGCCGCAGTCCGGGCCCTCCTCACCAGGATCTGCAGGACGTGCTCGTCGCAGACGCTCCGCAGGTTGTCCTTGCTGCCGAAGTGCCGGATGACCAGGGCGGCGCTCACCCCTGCGGTGGCCGCGATGGCGCGCAGGTTCGTCTTCTGGAAGCCGTCGCGGGCGAAGTGCGCGATGGCGGCGTTACGGATCTTGGCCTGGGCGGTCAGATCCGCCGAAGGTGATGAACACACGTTTACTATAGTAAACATATGTTCATCGCTATGGCAACCGGGGTCAGAACGGTCCGCGGAGATCTCCCGGGGCAGCGTGCAGAGGGCCGTGCGCTTGCCAGGCAGCAGGTTCGGCATTCTGTTGCGCAGCGCGCCGCGGACAGTGTCGGCCAGCACGTGTCCTGGCCGGCCCATGGAGGCGTAGCTGACCAGCACGCCGCCCGGGGCTAAGTGGTCATCTGGGTAAATCTCTCGGGGGTTACGCGGCTGCGTCGAGTACGGCAGGCTGATGGTCGCAGCCGGCGGGCTGCTGGGAGTTCGACTC
>NZ_JBEZFW010000057.1:0-1398 GCF_040649695.1 Nonomuraea sp. NPDC048901
CTTTGTGGTCAAGTCCTCGGCCTATTAGTACCGGTCAGCTCCACACGTTACCGTGCTTCCACCTCCGGCCTATCAACCCGGTCGTCTACCGGGAGCCTTACCCACTCTCATGGTGGGAGACCTCATCTCAAGGCGAGCTTCCCGCTTAGATGCTTTCAGCGGTTATCCCTTCCGAACGTAGCCAACCAGCCGTGCACCTGGCGGTACAACTGGCACACCAGAGGTTCGTCCGTCCCGGTCCTCTCGTACTAGGGACAGCCCCTTTCAAGTCTCCTGCGCGCGCAGCGGATAGGGACCGAACTGTCTCGCGACGTTCTAAACCCAGCTCGCGTACCGCTTTAATGGGCGAACAGCCCAACCCTTGGGACCTACTCCAGCCCCAGGATGCGACGAGCCGACATCGAGGTGCCAAACCATCCCGTCGATATGGACTCTTGGGGAAGATCAGCCTGTTATCCCCGGGGTACCTTTTAGCCGTTGAGCGACACCGCTTCCACACGCCGATGCCGGATCACTAGTCCCAGCTTTCGCTCCTGCTCGACCCGTCAGTCTCACAGTCAAGCTCCCTTGTGCACTTACACTCAACACCTGATTGCCAACCAGGCTGAGGGAACCTTTGGGCGCCTCCGTTACCCTTTAGGAGGCAACCGCCCCAGTTAAACTACCCACCAGACACTGTCCCCGATCCGGATCACGGACCAGAGTTAGACGTTCAAAACGACCAGAGTGGTATTTCACCAATGACTCCACCCGAACTAGCGTCCGAGCTTCCCAGTCTCCCACCTATCCTACACAAGACGCTCCAAACGCCAATGTCAAGCTGTAGTGAAGGTCCCGGGGTCTTTCCGTCCTGCTGCGCGTAACGAGCATCTTTACTCGTAGTGCAATTTCGCCGGGTCTGCGGTTGAGACAGCGGGGAAGTCGTTACGCCATTCGTGCAGGTCGGAACTTACCCGACAAGGAATTTCGCTACCTTAGGATGGTTATAGTTACCACCGCCGTTTACCGGCGCTTAAGTTCTCACCTTCGCCAACCCGAAGATCGGCTAAGCAGTCCCCTTAACGTTCCGGCACCGGGCAGGCGTCAGTCCGTATACATCGTCTTACGACTTCGCACGGACCTGTGTTTTTAGTAAACAGTCGCTTCCCCCTGGCCACTGCGACCCCCACCAGCTCACAGAGCTAGCCTGATCACCAGCAGAGGTCCCCCTTCTCCCGAAGTTACGGGGGCAATTTGCCGAGTTCCTTAACCGCAGTTCACCCGATCGCCTTAGTATTCTCTACCTGACCACCTGAGTCGGTTTAGGGTACGGGCCGCCACAACACTCACTAGAGGCTTTTCTCGGCAGCATAGGATCATCCACTTCACCACAATCGGCTCGGCATCACATCTCAGGAT
>NZ_JBEZFW010000057.1:1494-2748 GCF_040649695.1 Nonomuraea sp. NPDC048901
CTCCCTACATGCTTACCCCAGGACAACCATCGCCTGGGCTGGACTACCTTCCTGCGTCACCCCATCGCTTACCTACTACCCGATCGGATCGAGCGTTCAGCCTCACCCCTAGTCCCGAAGGACATCAGAGGACTTAAGGACTCTTAGCATCACGAGGTTCGATATGGGCGCATTGAAGCGGGTACGGGAATATCAACCCGTTGTCCATCGACTACGCCTGTCGGCCTCGCCTTAGGTCCCGACTTACCCTGGGCGGATTAGCCTGCCCCAGGAACCCTTGGTCATCCGGCGCGAGGGTTTCTCACCCTCGATTCGCTACTCATGCCTGCATTCTCACTCGTGTACGCTCCACGGCTAGATCACTCTGCCGCTTCACCGCATACACGACGCTCCCCTACCCATCAACACAGACGAATCTGCATCAATGCCACGACTTCGGCGGTGTACTTGAGCCCCGCTACATTGTCGGCGCGGAATCACTTGACCAGTGAGCTATTACGCACTCTTTCAAGGGTGGCTGCTTCTAAGCCAACCTCCTGGTTGTCTCTGCGACTCCACATCCTTTCCCACTTAGCACACGCTTAGGGGCCTTAGTCGGTGATCTGGGCTGTTTCCCTCTCGACTACGAACCTTATCGCCCGCAGTCTCACTGCCACGCTCTCACTTACCGGCATTCGGAGTTTGGCTGACGTCAGTAACCTTGTCGGGCCCATCAGCCATCCAGTGCTCTACCTCCGGCAAGAAACACGCGACGCTGCACCTAAATGCATTTCGGGGAGAACCAGCTATCACGGAGTTTGATTGGCCTTTCACCCCTACACACAGATCATCCCCCAGGTTTTCAACCCTGGTGGGTTCGGTCCTCCACCCAGTCTTACCTGAGCTTCAACCTGCCCATGCGTAGATCACTCCGCTTCGGGTCTACAGCATGCGACTCAAACGCCCTCTTCAGACTCGCTTTCGCTACGGCTCCCCCACACGGGTTAACCTCGCCACACACCATAACTCGCAGGCTCATTCTTCAAAAGGCACGCAGTCACATCACAACCGTTCCGAAGAACGGCTAAGCTCCTACGGCTTGTAGGCACACGGTTTCAGGTACTATTTCACGACCCCTCACCGGGGCACTTTTCACCTTTCCCTCACGGTACTCGTGCACTATCGGTCACCAGGGAGTATTTAGGCTTACCAGGTGGTCCTGGCAGATTCACACAGGATTTCTCGGGCCCCGTGCTACTTGGGATCCCCTCAAGA
>NZ_JBEZFW010000058.1:0-2892 GCF_040649695.1 Nonomuraea sp. NPDC048901
CCCGCGGGGTCGGCCAGTAGTTGCACGTTCATTCCGTGCTGCTTGTGTTTGCCGCTTGTAGTACGGCCGCTCGTCGACGAGGCGGTCGATGAGGAGGAGGGTGCCGTCCAAGATGGCGTAGGCCAGCCGGGATGCTCGCTCGACGGCGGCGTGCACGTCGTTGGCCAGCGCGGCCAGGAGATCGACGGCTTCGCGGATGGAGCGCCAGGCCGTGGTGGTGCCGATGGCAAAGCCGCCGGCCAGGCGGGCATAGGTATCGCCATTGCGCAGGTGGGCCAGGACCAGCAGGGCTTGCCGGGCCGGGTCTAACTTCCGCCATCGGGAACGGCGTTCGGCACGCCGGATGCGGACGAGCTCGGCCAGGCGGATCAGGATGTGGTTGGACAGTGGAATCGAGGCACGGTAAGACAGCAACGAAACTCCTGGTCGGGGCATCGGATCTTGGTCGACTGCTGTCTTATCGGGAGCCTCCCCTCATCCGCCACCGCTCTCCGCCAACCCATCCTGACCAGTGCCGTCACGATGGAAAAAGATCACTCTACGAATTCAGCCCGTGTAATCGCCTGTCAAGGCAGCAAAGTCACGATTATATATACCCGCTGTCGTGCGGCGTCCAGTGCGTCAGTATATTGGCGTGAATGGAGCCCGATCCTGGCGGCGGACAATCTGTGCCACGATAGCGATTGCATCCTTGGTCATCTTTGTGCTCATAGTCGCTCGAGCACTTGATATTGACGCTGAGGTTAATATCGCCGATTTGGCAGCCGTCGCCATAGCGGCTAGCATGACAGCGGCGGCCATAGTCGCATGGCTTAGAAGTCCCCGAATCAATTCAATGTCTCCGCCAATCGTGGATCCAGACGATTTACACGCCGCCGGACAATCATTGGCCAAGCTATTGAAACAACAGTGGACGTCAGAAGCGCGTCATCGAGCGCTAGACGATCCCCAGCCAATACCGGTCGCCTGGCAGTTGAGCACCAATCCGATCCTTATGGGCGACCTTCGCCTAATTACTGGAAGAAAGCGTACTCTTACCGGACGTAGTGACGACATCGCCGCTTTGGCAAGCAGATTTCGTGCGTTAGAGCGGCGACGTCTGGTGATAACAGGTGCGCCAGGCACGGGGAAGACTACCCTAGCCGTGCAGTTGCTACTAGAGCTGATCGATTCATGCGACTTCTATCAGGCGAATGTTGGTGAGCAAAAGATAGCGCCCATTCCAGTATTATTTCCAATCAGTGGATGGGACACTCGTCATCATTCGCAGCTGCATGACTGGCTCGTAATGCGCCTACGGGAGGATTACCCCGCACTCGCCTCTTCAGGATCCAAATTAGATCTCGCATCTAGGTTGGTATCGGCCGGCTATATTCTGCCGATTTTAGACGGCTTGGATGAGCTCCCCGCCGAGGCCCGCGTTCGGGCTATCGAAGCTCTGAACAAATCTCTAGCCGCCGCCGACCAGCTTATTCTCACCAGCCGGGTCGATGAATTTACTTCAGCCGTCACTCAGGCTGGGCGGCCACTAAACGCCGCCGCCGTTATAACTGCCCAACCACTTCCTCCCGAGGCTGCTGCTTCCTATCTTAGGTCTTGCTTACCCCAAAGCCTTTCGCAGGCGTGGGAAGAAGTTTTGGCAGCACTTCGCGCTCGCGCCAATCCTGGGCTAAACGAGCTTGCCTCCACGCCGTTAGGCTTGTGGCTGATTCGTACCGTATACCTCACCCCAGGCAGCAATCCCGCATCGCTGGCAGGCCCACTAGGTAGTGATGCGTCTACACTGCGCACGCATCTTCTAGATCACCTCATTCCTGCTTTGATTGCCTCGCGCCCGCCTAGCCGCGATCCAGCCGACCACTTCCGACCTCGTCGCCAACTTAACCCCCAGCTCGTGCGTCGGTACTTGATCTATCTAGCTCACCAGTTCCATCCTAAAAATGGCCGAGACATCCCCTGGTGGCATATCGCGCGCACAACTCCTTCCCGCCTTCTCCCTATTACGAGACTTGCGTCCGGCTTGGTAGCAGGGCTTGTGGCAGGCTCGGTTGCCGGCCTTTCAACCGGTCTGACATTCGGGCTTGTATTCGGCCCCAAGATTGGACTCATAGTTTCCCTGATGGCCGGGTTCACGTTTGGGCTCTTGGGAGGTCTGCGCTCCGGATTGTGGCATAGCGAAGTCCCCGGCTATGCCCGCTTTCGCTTACGCGGACGCACAACTCTGCTTTTTCGCATGATAAAAAACTACTTTAGCTACGGACTGATAGGTGGCTTAGTCTTCGGCCTCGGAGGCTCTATAGCGGGCGGCTTGATAACCGGCGTCCTGCTTGGATTTATCGTCCTAATCATGGGCACTTTCTCTATCGGATTCATCAACTGGGCCGAACAGCCTACTATCATGATAGTAAGCACACCAATGTCGGGATGGAGGTCAGATCGAGCGCTTACTGTTTTAAGAATTACTATCGGGCTTGTCAGTGGACTCGTCATTGGTCTTGCGAGCGGGCTTGGAGCCGCTCTAAGATTCGGACTCACTGGAGACCTACTGAGCAGTATGCTTGGAGGCCTTGGATGCGGGCTCGCTAGCGGCCTTCTGGGTGGAACAATAGGCGGACTAGGAACCAAGGCCACAACATCTATTGAAAATGGAAAACATCACGCATGGCTTGCTTGCAGCATCTCAGTTAGCACGCTTGCGATCACAGGAAACCTGCCGTGGCGCGTCATGGAATTTCTTGAAGACGCCTATCGAGTGGGGCTGCTGAGGACCGTAGGCCCAGTTTACCAGTTCCGTCACGCCGACCTTCACGACCATCTCGCTGAGCAATAACTCGGAATTTCCAAATTACCCGGCTTCCATTTGACGTAAACAATTTCAGTCGAGCGAGCATC
>NZ_JBEZFW010000059.1:0-2880 GCF_040649695.1 Nonomuraea sp. NPDC048901
GAACTCTGGCGGATGTGGTGCGGGCATGGAGGACATCCTTCCTGATGATCAAGAGTGACCTCAGGCCAAGTGTCCGGAGAACAGGGGGAAGCTCATTCCGAGCGAGGTCCGCGAGCAGGTGGGCTTGAGGTTCGAGGTGTTGCTGCCTCATTTGAACGAGCGTCAGCGGCGGTTGCTGCTGGCTGCCGAGGCGCGGCTGCTGGGCCATGGCGGGGTGCGGGCTGTCGCCGAGATCGCTGGGGTCAGCGAGTCCACGGTCCGCAAGGGCGTGTTCGAGCTGGAAGGCGGTGAGGACCCGTTCCCCGATGGGCGGGTGCGGCGGCCGGGAGGCGGTCGTAAACAGGCTGGTCAGCTGGACCCCGAGCTGGTGAGCGCGTTATTGGCGTTGGTGGAGCCTGATGAGCGGGGTGATCCGATGTCGCCGCTGCGGTGGACCACCAAGTCACTGCGGAACCTGGCCGAGGAGCTGACTCGGCAGGGGCATCAGGTCTCGGCGCCGACGGTCGGCAGGCTGCTGCGGGCCAGTGGGTTCAGTCTCCAGGGGAATGCCAAGACATTGGAGGGCAAGCAGCATCCGGACCGGGATGCCCAGTTCCGCTATATCAACGAGCAGGTCAAAGAGCACCTGGCGGCCGGGGAACCGGTGGTCAGTGTGGATACCAAGAAGAAGGAGTATCTCGGCCGGCTGCCGATGGCGGGGACGCAGTGGCGGCCCAAGGGCGAGCCCGTCGAGGTGGAGGACCACAGTTTCTTTTTCACTGGCCCGGACATTCAACATGCGATTCCGTACGGGATCTACGACCTGGCCGCAGACACCGGCTGGGTGAATGTCGGTGTCGACCACGACACTTCGGCGTTCGCCGCCGCGTCGATCCGCCGCTGGTGGCAGGCCCGCGGCTGCAGCGACTACCCGGACGCAACCCGGCTGCTGATCACCGCGGACGCGGGTGGTTCCAACGGCTACCGGTACCGTGCTTGGAAGACGGAGATGGCCGCGTTCGCCGCCGAGGCCGCCCTGGACGTCACCGTCTGCCATTTCCCGCCGGGCACTTCCAAATGGAACAAGATCGAGCACCGGCTGTTCTCCCACATCACGATGAACTGGCGCGGTCGGCCGCTGACCAGCCACGAGGTCGTCGTGAACACGATCGCCGCGACTCGCACCCGGACCGGGCTGACGGTCCAGGCGGAGCTGGACACCGGCAGCTACCCGACCGGCGTGGCGGTCACCAAAGCGCAGGTCGAGGCGCTGCCGATCGAGCGACACGCCCACCACGGCGAGTGGAACTACACTATCCGAGCGACGACCGGTGAGCCCGGCATCCCTCTGGTGGGCAAGGCCGGGACACAGGCCCGGGCTGATGCGCTGGCGCTGCTGGCCGATCCGAGACTGACCGGGATGAGCCGCACTGAACTCGACGCACTCGCCGCCCGACTCGCCTCCGCTCAAGCCGCCCGGACCGAAGAACGCCTCTACCAGCAGCGCGGCGGACGGCGCCGCAAAGCACAAGGTGACCACGGGCGCCGGCTGTTCAGCGACGCCGACAGAGTCCTGATCACCGTGGTCTATCTGCGGCAGGTCTGCTCCCAGAAAACGCTCTGCGAGCTCCTGGCGACTAACCCCGTCACCATCGGCCAGGCCGTGAGGGAGACCCGGAAACTCCTGGACCAGAAGCACATCGTGCTCGCCACCACCAGCCTGGCCTTCGCCACCGCCACCGACCTGCACAACTATCTCGAGCACGGGATCACCGTCGGCAGGTCGCCGCTGCCCGAGGCATTGTCCGATCCGAAGCTCACCGGGATGAGCCGCCAGCAGCTCCACCAGCTCACCGAGCGTCTGGCGCTGCCACACGCAGCCGCGGTCGAGCGTCGCCGCCACCGCCAGCGCGGCGGTGACCGCACCCCGGGAACTCGTCGAGGAGTGTTCAAGCAGAAGCTCACCGATCCCGAGCGCATCCTGGCCACCGTGCTCTACCTGCGCACACTCTGCACCCGCGAAGTCCTCGCCGAGGCATTCGACCTCAGCCGCGGCACCATCAGCAACGCCATCGCAGAAGTCGTGCCGCTTCTCAAGGAAGCCGACATCACCATCGAACCCGCAAGTACCCGATTCCGGACCGCCATCGACATGATCGCCTCCGTCGAATCAGGCAGCGAGCCCACAACACCGACCGAACCGCCGTGTTGATTCTTTACGGCTTCACCTGCTGCGCAACTCGTTCCGGTACGCCGCCCGCCAGGACTGGGACAAGATCGCACGTGCGCTCAAGCCCGTCTACACCGCCCCGACCGAGGAGGCGGCGCTGGAGCGGTTCTACGAGTTCTCCGAGCTCTGGGGGCAGAAATACCCGGCCATCGTGCGCCTGTGGGAGACCAGTTGGGCAGAGTTCGTACCCTTCCTGGCCTTCGACATCGAGATCCGCAAGGTCATCTGCTCCACCAACGCCATCGAGAGCGTCAACGCCCGCATCCGTAAGGCGGTGCGTGCCCGGGGCCACTTCCCGAACGAGAACGCGGCCCTGAAGTGTGTATTCATGGCGCTGATGAGCCTGGATCCCACGGGCAAGGGCCGCAAGCGATGGACCATGCGCTGGAAGGCACCCTTGAACGCCTTCCAGATCGCCTTCGAAGGCCGCCTCACCCCCGCCAACCTCTGAACACTTCAACAACCAAGATCAGCCGTTAAGTTGACACTCCCGGAGCGCTTCATTGTCCCCGGGCCTGCCGGCTTGAGGTGGGCATGTCAGGGCTCTGACAGCTCGAACCAGACGGCCTTGCCGGCAGGGGTAGGTGTGGTGCCCCAGCAGCAGGCGAACTGGTTGATCAGGCTCAGCCAATGGCCTTGTTCGTCGTCCTGGCCGGCGTGGCGCGTGTGGG
>NZ_JBEZFW010000060.1:0-2596 GCF_040649695.1 Nonomuraea sp. NPDC048901
GCGCTGCTGCGCTTCTCCCTATGGGTGAGCACGTCCGGGCCCTGTTCGAGGCCGGGTGGCACAGAACGAGCTCATGCCTCCAGGCTGAGGGCGGAGTTCATGGTTGAGCAGGCCCGGCGCAAGAGCGCGGGCAGTTCGCCCGGTGTGCAGTCGGGCAGCCATTCGTCCAGAGCGCAGCGCCAGGTGGCCACGAAGAACTCGATGAGGAGCCGCAGTTCGAGACGGTTTTGTTCGTCAAGTCGGCACGCGATCTCGGCTTGGACTTCGGCGCAGTGCCGCAGCGTGTACCCGTCGAGTGCGGGTGAGTCGGCGATGAGCCGGAGCGTGAGCGGGAAGCGCCGGTACCAGTCCTCGTCCATGCGCTCCAGAGTGGTCAGCATGGCGGCGAGGAAGACATCGGCCAGAGGCCCGGACTTCTGGATGCCGTCCAGGACTTCCAGGTAGGTGTCCCAGAGCTGCTTGACGGCGGTGAGTGCAACGTCCTCCTTGGAGCGGAAGTTGCGGAAGAAGGTCCGCCGGGACACCTCCACCTGCTCCAGCAGCGCGTCCAGCGGAGCGTTGTCGAATCCGCGTTCGCTGAAGAGCGTGATGGCGGTGTCGATCAGTGCCTGGCGAGTATGCAGCTTTTTGCGTTCGCGCAGGCTGGCGGGTTGTTTAACGGTCGTCATCACAATCACTGTACCAAGTACGCCGAGATCACGCATATGCTCTACTAGAGCAAACGCCACACTATGGCACTTTATGAAAGGGAACCTTCCTGTGCGTGCACTCGTCGTGGATCACACCTCACCTGGACACTTGTCACTGACGGACGTCCCTGCCCCGCGACCCGCCGCCCACGAGGTGCTCGTGCGGGTCGAGGCGGTCTCGCTGAACTTCGGTGAGGTCCATGTGGCCACCCGTCCGGAGATGCCGGACGGCACCGTGCTCGGATGGGACGCGGCCGGCGTGGTCGTTCAGGCGGCCGCCGACGGTTCGGGCCCGGCCGAGGGAGAGAGGGTTGTCACCCTTGGAGGGGAGGCCGGCTGGGCCGAGTTGCGCGCCGTACCCGCCGCCCTGCTCGGCACCGCGCCAAAGGACGCCGATCCCGGCGCGTTGAGCACCGTCCCCGTGGCCGGGCTGAGCGCCCTGCACGTGCTACGTCAGATGGGATCGCTGCTCGGTCGCCGCGTGATGGTCACCGGTGCTTCAGGCGGCGTCGGCCGCTACGCCGTCCAGTTGGCCGCCCGCGCCGGCGCGCACGTCGTTGCCATCAGCCGGAGCACCGCTCAGGCGGACGGGCTGCGAGCCCTGGGCGCCCACGAGGTCCACCCCGAGCCGGCCGCCGTGCAGCAGCCCGTCTCGGCCGTTCTTGACAACGTCGGCGGACAGTACCTCGTCGACGCCTTCGCCTCCCTGTCGGCCGGCGGCAGCCTCATCAGCGTAGGCCGATCCTCCGAGGCCGATGCGGTGCTGTCACCGGATGCCCTGCTGGGCGACGGAGGACGGCACGGCCGGTCGATCCGCACCTTCTTCCTCTTCGGCGACCCCACCACCGACTTCTCTGCAGATCTGACCTGGCTGGCTGGAGAGATCGCCGCAGGCAGCCTCGATCCGGGCATCAGCTGGCGCGGCCCCTGGACTCGCCACTCCGAGGCAGTCAAGGTTCTGCTCGACCGTCGCCTCCACGGCAAAGCCGTCCTCGATCTCAATTAACCGGCTGGCGCGACGCCGTCACAACCTTCCTCCGTGCCGTACGACGCTGATGGAGGTCAAAGACGGGGCTGCGACCGACGGGCGAATGGTGGTGCCGGGTACGAGACAGGCACGGGCTTTAATGATCATGGAGTTCTCTACGCTCAGTGATCACTGGAGGGCCCGTGCCTGCTGTGCCATCTTGCCTGCTCACCCCCCTGTGGGACCAGTTCGCCGCCCTGCTACCCGCGCGCGATGACTATGCGCCGACCCACCCGCTGGGCTGCCACCGTCGCCGGGTCCCGGACCGAATCGTCTTCGAGCACATCGTGCAGGCCCTGGTCCACGGCACTGGATACGAGCGGATCGCCAGTCCGGGCTGCTCGGACCGAACCATTCGACGCCGCGTCAAGCTCTGGTCGCAGATGGGCATATCAGAGCAGATCCACGCCCTGGCGCTGCAAGCGTACGATCGCATGATCGGCCTCCAACTGGCTGAGATCTCCGTGGACGGATGCATCACGAAAGCTCCATCGGGCGGCGAGAAAGCTGGACGCTCCCCGGTCGACCGAGGCAAACAGGGACTGAAGCGATCGTTAGCCTCCGACGCGGCCGGGGTCCCTTTGGGAATTGTCTCCGCAGGCGCCAACCGGCACGACTCACCACTGCTCGACCCCACCCTCGAAGCAACGAAAGCCCAGGTAGGAGCACTCCCCGAGCAAGTGAACGTCAATCTCGACCGGGGCTACGACAGCGCCAGGACCCGTGCCTTGCTCGACGAGTTCGGCTTCACCGGCGAGATAGCCCGCAAGGGCGTGCCCGCACCGATCCAGGCCGGCAAACGGTGGGTGGTTGAGCGGTGCCACTCGTGGATGAACGGCTACGGCAAGCTGCGGCGCTGCACCGAGAAGAGCAGCAGCGT
>NZ_JBEZFW010000061.1:0-2204 GCF_040649695.1 Nonomuraea sp. NPDC048901
CTGTTGACCGAAGCCCTGCCATGGCCGGAGACCGGTCGGCCACGCCGGGCCGGGGTGTCCTCCTTCGGCGTCAGCGGCACCAACGCCCACCTCATCCTCGAACAGCCACCTGCCGAGCCGGAGGAGACCCCGTCGACGGCCCCGCCCGCGCTCGTATGGCCGATCTCGGGCAGGAGCCCGCGGGCCCTGCGCGCCCAGGCCGCCCGGCTGATGCCGGTGGCGGCCGACGCCGACCCCACCGGCATCGCCCAAGCGCTGCTGACCACGCGCAGCATGTTCGAGCACCGCGCCGTCGTGGTCGGCCAGGACACCCAGACGTTGCTGGACGGGCTGGCGGCGCTGTCCCGCGGCGAACCGGCCGCCCAGCTCGTCCGGGGCATGGCCCGCAAATCCAACAAGACCGTCTTCGTCTTCCCCGGCCACGGCTCGCAGTGGGACGGTATGGCCGCCGGTCTGCTGGAGACCTCACCGGCGTTCGCCGCGAAGATCGACGAATGCGCGCGTGCCCTCGCCCCGCACCTGGACTGGTCGCTGCTCGACGTGCTGACCGGCGCGCCGTCCGCGCCACCGCTCGAACGCGTCGATGTGGCGCAGCCCGCGCTGTGGGCGGTGCTGGTCTCGCTGGCCGAGGTGTGGCGGTCGTTCGGCGTCCATCCTGACGCGGTCGTCGGGCACAGCCAGGGTGAGCTGGCCGCGGCCTGCGTGGCGGGCGCGATCCCGACGGCGGAGGCCGCGCGCATCGTCGCACTCCGCGGCAAGCTGCTCGGGCGGCTGGTCGGACGCGGCAGCATGCTGTCGGTCGCCCTGCCCGCCGCCGAGGCTGAGACCCGCATCGCCGCCTGGGCGGGCCGGTTGTCGGTGGCCACCGTGAACGGCCCGTCGGCGGTAGTGATCGCTGGGGACAGCGACGCGCTCGGCGCGTTCCAGGTCACCCTTGAGGCGGAGGACGTGCGTGTGCGCCGCATCCGGGCGGCCACCCTCGCCGGGCACTCACCGATCATCGACGACATTCGGGCCGAGTTCCTCGACGGCTTGAGCGAGGTACGGCCACGCCCTGGCGAGGTGCCGCTGATGTCCACCGTCACCGCCGACTGGATCGACACCGACAAACTGGACGCCGCCTACTGGTACCGCAACCTGCGCGAGACGGTTCGGCTCGACCCGGCCGTTCGCGCGCTGGCCGAGCAGGGCCACACCGTGTTCGTCGAGGTGAGCCCGCATCCGGTGCTCACCGGAGGCATGCTGGAGAGCGTCGGCGCCCTGGCGCGTACGGTCGCGGCGGACGTGGCCGTCACCGAGACGTTGCGCCGCGACGAGGGCGGATACGAACGGCTGCTGAAATCCGTCGCCGCCGTGCATGTGCACGGTGTACAGGTGGATTGGTCGCCGCTGTTCGCCGGTGGCCGGGCGCCCGGCGTCGAGCTGCCGGTCTACGCCTTCCAGCGCCGGCGCTACTGGCTGGAGGGCGGAGAGGCCGCGACGGCGGCTGCCGGTGCCGCCCCGACCCCCGACCAGGATCCGGAGCCGGCCGACGAGCCGCTGGCCGCGCGGCTGGCCATGCTCACCGAGCCGGAACGCACCGACGCGCTGATCGACCTCGTCCGGATGCAGGCCGCCGCCGTCCTCGGCTTCCCCGATCCGGAGGAACTCGACCCCGCCGCCGTATTTCAGGACCTGGGCTTCGAGTCGCTGACCGCGGTCGATCTACGCAACCGGCTGGGCGCCGCACTCGGTCTGACTCTGCCCGCGACGCTGCTGTTCGACCAGCCGACCCCGCTCGCGGTGGCCGCCTTCCTCCAGTCGCGGCTGACGCCCGAGGCTGACCCGCCCGCGGTCCACGCCCTGCGGTTGCTGGAGGAGGCCCTGACCGCGCTGCCTCCGGACGCGGCCGAGCGCGCCGAGGTCATGGCGCGGCTCCGCGACCTCACCGGGGAGACGGCCGATCTCGACGCGGCCACCGACGAGGAGTTGTTCGCGATGGTCGACGGAACGAGGAACGATGGCCTCTGAAGACGAACTGCGCGCCTACCTCAGGCGCGCTCTGGCCGACACCCGACGTGCCCAGCAGCGGGTACGTGAACTGGAGTCCGCCCTTCACGAACCGATCGCGATCGTGGGGATGGCTTGCCGGCTGCCGGGGGGTGTGGCCTCGCCGGAGGATTTGTGGGAGCTGGTCGTCTCGGGTGGGGATGCGATCGGGGCTT
>NZ_JBEZFW010000062.1:0-1858 GCF_040649695.1 Nonomuraea sp. NPDC048901
TGTCCTGTCTCGCTTGATGGTTGACACTCTGGCCTCGCTTGATGCTTGACACCTTGATCGTCTTCTGTGCCTGCTCGTGGCGGTATCGACGCTTCGGGGAGGCTCAGGTGGCATTGGTGGAGTTGAGAGTCGTGGAGCAGCGCTATCACGCGGTGATCGAGGTGTTGTCGGGGGCGAAGGTCACCGATGTGGCCGGCCGGTATGGGATCTCGCGGCAGTCGGTGCATGCCTGGGTGCGCCGGTATCAGGACGGCGGCTTGGCCGCGCTGGCTGACCGGTCGCATCGGCCGAAGGCGCATCCGATGCGGACCCCGGCCGCTGTCGAGGCGTTGATCTGTGAGCTGCGGCGCGCTCATCCGCGGTGGGGACCGCGCACCCTGTTGTGGGAGCTGGGCCGGCGTGAGGTGGAGCCGTTGCCGTCGCGGGCGAGCATCTACCGGGTGCTGGTGCGCAACGGCCTGATCGAGGCGGTGGCGCGGCGGCGCAGGCGCGAGGATTACCGGCGCTGGGAGCGGCCCGAGCCGATGCAGCTGTGGCAGATGGACATCATGGGCGGGCTACTGCTGGCCGACGGCAGCGAAGCCAAGCTGATCACCGGCGTGGACGATCACTCCCGGTTCTGCGTGATCGCCTCGGTGGTGGCCCGATCGACCGGGCGGATGGTGTGCGCCGCCTTCGCCGGGGCGATGCGCGCCTATGGGGTGCCGCTGGAGGTGCTGACCGACAACGGCAAGCAGTTCACCGGCCGCTTCGGCGGACCGAAGGCGGGTGAGGTGCTGTTCGAGCGGGTCTGCCGGGAGAACGGCATCAAGCTGCGTCACACCCCGCCGCGCACTCCGACCACCACCGGGAAGATCGAACGCTTCCATCAGAGCGTGCGCCGGGAACTGCTGGCCGAGGCGCTGCCGTTCGCCTCGCTGGAGGCCGCCCAGGCCGAGATGGACGCGTTCGCCGAGCACTACAACACCGCCCGCCCGCATCAGGCGCTGGACATGGCCTTTCCCGCCGACCGGTTCTTCGCCGAGCGCAGCCCCGGCCAGCTCGGGGCCGAGCGGGAACTGCCACTGCGCCTGCCCGCCGGCCTGACCACGGTGCCCGCTCCCGCTGCTGGCGTTGCTCCTGAGGCCCCTCCCGCTGCCGCGCTGCCGGATCTCCCGGTCGAGGCCGTCCATCACCTTGATCATCTCGAACGGCCCGAGCCGATCCAGACGAGCACGGTCGATCCGCTCTCGCGCCAGGCGATCGAGGTCGATCGGATCGTTCCTGCGTCGGGCAACCTGTCGATCGGTGGCCAGCAGGTCTGGCTCGGCCCCGATCGGGCGGGCATGCCGATCACCTTGTGGATCAGCACTCAACGGCTGCATGTGTTCACCATCGGCGGTGGCCGGCTCAAGAGCGTGGCCTCCCGGCTGACCGTCAAGGACCTGGCCGCACTGGTCGCCTCGGGACAGGCCCGCCCGGCACCGGACGCACCCGTCGGCGAGCCCGCGATCGCGGCGAGCGCCGTCGAGGTGGATCGGCAGGTCAGCTCGATCGGCACCATCAGCCTGGCCGGCCGGGCCCTGTGCATCGGCGCCCACCTGGCCGGCCGCCGCGTCATCGTGCGCCTGGACGGCATCACCGCCCGTGTCATGGACGAGCAGCGCCTGCTGCTACGTGCCGTGCCCTGCCCGCTCCCGCTCGCCGAATGCCTCACCCTGCGCAACGCCCGCCCCGCCGGACCACCACCCGGCGCTTCGACCGAGCCCGTCACCGTCCAGCGGGTGGTCTGCAGCCGCGGCCACTTCCAGATCGTCGGCCAGAAGATCCAAGTCGGCCGGATCCACGCCCGCAAAATCCTGGACGTGACCGTGGACGA
>NZ_JBEZFW010000063.1:0-1638 GCF_040649695.1 Nonomuraea sp. NPDC048901
CTACCAGGGGTTTCTTACGTCGTCAGGCGAACACCAAGCTCGCGATCATGCTGTGACCAGCACCCCTGCCGCCTGGGGATGAAAAAGGTTCACTGAAGCACTTCTTTTTCAGGCCAAGGAATGCGAAAAAATACTCTAGTTATAGCTGGCTCTGGATCTCGACTGTCTCTCTATAGGCTACCTTGGTGTGATTGGCTGAATTTATTCTGCGACAAAAAGCAGATAACTAAGCCGGGAAAATTTCACCATACTGCTATCCATGGCCGCCTTGAGGGGGTAGTGGTGCCTTGGGAGCCAATCCTAAACCGCCTGGATCGCTATCTTCGTTCAGTCTATGTGATGACCGTAGTTAGCGGAGCATTCTTTTTGTTTGAAATGTTTGCATTTTTTCTGCAAGGTCCACCCCAAGCGCGTCGGGCTCATATCGTTCAAATTGTCGAAAAAGCATCCGTCGCAAGCCTGTGTGCACTGCAAATTGCAGTAATCGCCGCACTCGTTATTGTTGCTTCCTACTCGATGGGGATAGTCTTGCGGCGAACGGTTTCTATGGCATTCAATGTGCTGTCGAGCCTTTGCAGTATAGGGAAATTTCACCTTAAAGACTCAGGCGCTGTTCGCAATCTTGTCCAATGGCTTAAGGGGCGCTGGTATTTGCGTGAACGCAGCAGACGCCGTTCTTTGGTGGCTGAGCAGAAGCGTCGCGGACGCTCGGATATTTCGTCATTTCTGGCCCAATTGGTGCTTGGCCCTCGCGTCACGAGCGAATCCGTTTGGATGATGCTGCTTACCACCTATTCTGAAGAACGAATCCGCGTAGTGCTCGAAAAGCACTGCTTGAAGGTAAGCATCAACGACGAGGTCTGGAGCACCTATGAGTACTGTAGTACGTGGCTTGCGCGATACGCTCGTGACTTGGCACCGCCAACCCGGGCACAGAATCTGACGCTAGCGTTCGTTACAGTGGTGCCAGCGGCCCTCGCGCCTTCCGCTGTCGGCTCCCTATGGGGTGACGATGTAAATCTGATGTTTTGGGCTCGGGTATCACTGGCGATCTACCTCCTCTATTTCTCCAGGCGGGTATTGACCGCTGTAACATCAAGTTCCTTCCTAGTAGTCGAGACCTTTAGGCAATGGGTCCTTGCTCAGCTACTTGAAGACGGGAAGCCATCCGAACGTGGCAACACGGGTGGCCCTACGGGCGGGACTCGGGACGCGACATAGCGGCATGATCTGCCGCTTACCTTCCTGGAGGAAGAGGCCAACAACCCAAGATAAGGGCGGTGACGATGGTCTTGGCGCAGCGTTCCTTCTTCACCTGTCGGATCCGCGTTTCGCTGTCCAACTCCGCACCTCCGTGTCAACCAGTGGTCTGATTCGACATGTCGAACGGATTGGCAGGTTTCGAATATCGGTGCACTCGACTCACGGTCCCGTCCGAGTCGGCATGACGAGAGCGTTCGACACGCCGACGCGGACAAGCACACCCGACAGATCACCCGGACTCTCCACCGAGGGTCAATCCCCTAAGTAGTAGAGTTGCCACTGAGGCATTTTCATCCCCGAAGCAGCGGTCCGCTGGTCACGGCATGATCGCGAACTAGGCGTTCGCCTGACGACGCAAGAAACCCCTGGTAGATG
>NZ_JBEZFW010000064.1:0-1620 GCF_040649695.1 Nonomuraea sp. NPDC048901
CTCACATTCGGTGGTGACGGAAAGTCGCGAAGATCGTTGATCTTCCTGTGAAGGATGTCAACGAGCTTGCGCAGATAGTGTTCTCGGGTCTGTCCCCGCTGGTCATCGAGGATGTGGCCGCCGAGAGCGAGCAGGTCGTGGTGCAGGCGAGGACTCCGCAGGAGGACGCGCTCTGTCCGGCGTGCGGGGGGTCGTCAAGGCGGGTGCACGGCTATCAGCTGCGGACGGTGACAGACGTGCCGGTCGACGGGCGGCGGGTGGTGGTCCGAGTGCGGGTACGGCGTCTGATGTGCCCGACGCGAGGTTGCCGCCACACCTTCCGCGAGCAGGTGCCCGGGGTGCTGGAGCGCTATCAGCGCCGCACCGCTCGCCTGACCAGGCAGGTCCAGGCCGTGGTCCACGAGTTAGCGGGCCGGGCGGGATCGCGTTTGCTGGCGCTACTCGCGGTGAGCCTGTCGCGTCACACGGCCCTGCGCACGCTCCTGCGTATCCCGTTACCCGCCGTGCGGACACCCCGAGTGATCGGCGTCGACGATTTCGCCCTGCGTCGGCGCCATCGCTATGCCACCGTGGTGATCGACGCCGAGACCCACGAGCGGATCGACGTGCTACCCGACCGGACCGCCGACACCCTGCAAGCATGGCTGCGTGATCATCCCGGCATCCAGATCGTGTGCCGCGACGGCTCCGCGACCTACGCCGAGGCCATCCACCGCGCTCTTCCCGACGCCGTGCAGGTCGCCGACCGATGGCACCTGTGGCACAACCTGTGCGAAGCCGCCCTCAGCGAGGTCAAGGCGCACAGCAGCTGCTGGGCCAGCGTCCTGGATGCACCCATCTACGACGGGCCGCGCGCACAGACCACCCTGGAGCGTTGGCACCAGGTCCACGGCCTCCTCGAGCAGGGCGTAGGCCTGCTCGAATGCGCCCGCCGCCTCCAACTGGCCCTGAATACCGTCAAACGCTACGCCCGCGCCGACCGGCCCGAGCGGATGCTCCGCGTGCCCAAATACCGCGCTAGCCTCGTCGACCCCTACCGCGAACACCTGCGCAAGCGCCGAGCCGAGAACCCCGCCGTCCCCGTCAAGCACCTCTTCGAAGAGATCAAGACCCTCGGCTTCACCGGCTGCCTCAATCTCCTACACAAGTACATCAACCAAGGCCGCGCGGACGCCGACCGCCCTCACATCTCCCCGCGCAGGCTCGCCCGAATGATCCTCACCAGGCCCGACAACCTCAAGACCGAACATCACGACCTCCTGGCCCGGCTCACCGCCGCCTGCCCCGAGATGACTGAACTGGCCGTCAACGTCAGGGACTTCGCCAAGCTCCTAACACCTCGCGAAGGCAATGCCGACAGGCTCTCGACCTGGATCGTCCAGGTCCGCGCAACCGGACTGCCTCATCTGCACGCCTTTACCCGGGGCCTGGACCGAGATCGCGCCGCCGTCATCGCCGCGCTCACACTGCCCTACAGCAACGGCCCCACCGAGGGCGTCAACACCAAGACCAAGCGGATCGCCCGCCAGATGCATGGACGCGCAGGATTCACCCTCCTTCGCCATCGCATCCTTCTCGGATAGCTGCACGCTCGGTCACCACCGAATGTGAGACAGGGCC
>NZ_JBEZFW010000065.1:0-1366 GCF_040649695.1 Nonomuraea sp. NPDC048901
TGGCCTTCCCCTCATAGCGTGGAGACCGAACCGGGAGAGGTTTGGTCGTGGCAGCAGTCACGCGGCGGCGCTTTGATCCGGAGTTCCGGGCGGGCGCGGTGCGTATCGTGAAGGAGACCGGCAAACCCGTCGCGCAAGTGGCGCGGGATCTGGGGATCAGTCCGTACACGCTGCACAATTGGGTGCAGATGGATCGGCTCGCCGAGCACTACAACGGCGACGGCGATGGGAGCGGAACGCTGGAGGAGTCCGAGCAGGAAGAGCTGGCCCGGCTGCGGCGGGAGAAGGCCGAGCTGGCCAAGCAGCACGCCCGTGAGAAGGCGGCGTGGGAGAAGGAACGTGCCGAGCTGGAAGACGAGCGTGACGTGCTCAAGCGCTCGGTGGTCTTGTGGGTCAAAGAGGCGATGGGCCGATAAGCGTGGCGGCCTTCATCAGCTCCCAGAAGACCGAGCACGGCATCGACCACGTCACCTCCTGCCGGGCATTAGGCGTGTCGCAGTCTTGGTACTACAAGTGGAAGAACCGCATCGACCAGGACAAGCTGACTACCCGCCAGCGTCGGCGGGCCGATTTGGATGTGGAGATCACCCGCTCGTTCGAGGCGTCCGGCGGCACCTACGGCTCTCCGCGGATCACCCGTGACCTGCACGAGGCGGGCTGGCGGGTGTCGGAGAACACGGTCGCGGGGCGGATGGCCGAGCTCGGCTTGGTCGCTCGCGTGCGCCGCAAGCCGCGCTCGCTGACCCGTCAAGGCAAGCGGGCGGCCGCCCCGGACCTGGTCCGCCGGAGGTTCGCCGCGGTCGCGCCGGACGTGCTGTGGTGCGGCGATGTGACGCAGATCGACACCGACGAGGGCAAGCTCTACCTGGCCACGGTCGAGGACCTGTTCTCCCGGCGGCTACTCGGCTACGCCATGTCCGAGCACCACGACGCCGCGCTGACCAGCGCGTCGCTGCAGATGGCGGTGGCCACCCGCGGCGGCGACATCGACGGCGTGATCTTCCACTCGGATCGCGGCTCGGAATACACTGCGGCCCGTTACCAGGAGCTATGCCGGCGCCTGGGCGTGGTCCAGTCCATGGGCCGCGTGGGCTGCGCGCTCGACAACGCAGCGGCCGAGGCGTTCAACAGCACCCTCAAGGTCGAGTACGTGCACCGCCACCGGTTCCGCACCCGGGCCGAAGCGCGCCTGAAGATCGCCACCTGGATCGCTGACTTCTACAACGCCAGCCGGCGGCACAGCGCCAACGACGGCCTGCCGCCCATCACATTCGAACATCACATGATCGACAAGCGGCAAGCCTCATCCGTCCTGCTGAGGACCGCTGTGGCATAGAACCGTCTCCACGTTTTCGGGGGATTGACA
>NZ_JBEZFW010000066.1:0-1097 GCF_040649695.1 Nonomuraea sp. NPDC048901
TTTCTGTTCGTGTCGCTCGATCCGGGCCAGCAGGTCCTCGAGATCGGCCGGGGTGAACTTCCATCTGAAGGGCCGGGCGGTCTCGTTGTAACGACGCTCGAAGGCGATCAGCCGGTCTTCGACCTGGTCAAGGCTGGTGAAGTCATGGGGTGTGACGAGAAAAAGATCTCCACTTGATTCAGCCAGGACGCGTGCACGGGAGTGTGCACCATCACCGCGTGAGGAAACCGCGCGGTGAGCCGGTCGGCGGCGGCCTTGCCGCGATGGGAGGAGCCGTTGTCGACGATCCAGGACACCCGTTTGGCCGAGGCGTAGGGCTGCTGGGTCATGACCTGTTCGACCAGGTCCATGAACGAGACGATGCCGGTCTTGGGCGAGCAGCGGCCGAAGACGTGGGCGCGGTGGGCGTCGTAGGCGGCCAGGTAGGCCAGCGCGCCGCCGCGGTCGTAGTCGTGGTTGAGGCGCGTCATCCGCGATCTGCCGGGCGGCAGCGTGGGGTGGCAGCGGCAGCGGGCCTGGATGGAGGTCTTCTCATCGGCGCTGATGACATACTCGTCGTCGCCGAGCGGGACGCCGTCCCAGGTGCGGGCGTACAACTCCAGCACGCGGGCGGCCTTGACGGCGAAGGCCGGGTCACGGATGAAGATCCACGACCGGTGTTGCCAGGGCTTGAGTGTGTCCTCGGCCAGGATCCGGCGCACCGTGGAGGCCGAGATCGTCGCTGTCAGGCCGCGGGCGACGGCTTCGCGGGCCAGTTCGCTACTGCTCCACCGCGACGTAGCGGCCCCGCCACAGGCGGACCGTGTCCACGCTCACCCCGTGCCGGCGCGCGATGGCGTTGTTGGAGTGGCCGTGGGCGGCATCCAGCACGATCCTGACGCGGATCACCAGCTGATACGGGGCCGAATGGGAGTGGGCGAACTGCTTGAGCCGCCGCCGTTCGGTGGCGGTCAAGATGATCTGACACGCCGAGCGGGCAGGATAGCCCTCGTGCCGACGATCCCCGCCTCCACCAAGACGTCCCTGGCGCAGCGGCTGTGGCTGCATGCCAAGGAGAACTGGCCGCAGCTGAGCAGAGTGGATGTCCGCTATCACGG